>NZ_JAMYSV010000004.1:25000-482557 GCF_040322115.1 Mesorhizobium sp. M0195
GATTACCAAACCTAACCAAACTCCGAATACCTGGGAGTAATAGTCGGCAGACACACGGCGGGTGCTAACGTCCGTCGTGAAAAGGGAAACAACCCTGACCTACAGCTAAGGTCCCCAAGTTATGGCTAAGTGGGAAAGGATGTGAGGATCCCAAAACAACCAGGATGTTGGCTTAGAAGCAGCCATCATTTAAAGAAAGCGTAACAGCTCACTGGTCTAAATAAGGGTCTTTGCGCCGAAAATGTAACGGGGCTAAAGCCATACACCGAAGCTTAGGGTTTGCAGCAATGCAAGCGGTAGCGGAGCGTTCTGTAAGCTGATGAAGCCATACCCGTGAGGGATGGTGGAGGTATCAGAAGTGCGAATGCTGACATGAGTAACGTAAGGGGAGTGAGAGACTCCCCCGCCGAAAGTCCAAGGGTTCCTGCTTAAAGCTAATCTGAGCAGGGTTAGCCGGCCCCTAAGTCGAGGCAGAAATGCGTAGACGATGGGAACCACGTTAATATTCGTGGGCCTGGAGGAAGTGACGGATCATTGAGGTAGTCCAATCTTATCGGATTGAAAGGGCTGCTGCGTGGTTCCAGGAAATAGCTCCTCCTTATAGACCGTACCCGAAACCGACACTGGTGGACTGGTAGAGTATACCAAGGCGCTTGAGAGAACTATGCTGAAGGAACTCGGCAAATTGCACGCGTAACTTCGGAAGAAGCGTGACCCTTTCATGCGCAAGCATGGGAGGGTGGCACAGACCAGGGGGTAGCGACTGTTTATCAAAAACACAGGGCTCTGCGAAGTCGCAAGACGACGTATAGGGTCTGACGCCTGCCCGGTGCTGGAAGGTTAAGAGGAGGGGTGCAAGCTCTGAATCGAAGCCCCAGTAAACGGCGGCCGTAACTATAACGGTCCTAAGGTAGCGAAATTCCTTGTCGGGTAAGTTCCGACCTGCACGAATGGCGTAACGACTTCCCCGCTGTCTCCAGCATAGACTCAGTGAAATTGAATTCCCCGTGAAGATGCGGGGTTCCTGCGGTTAGACGGAAAGACCCCGTGCACCTTTACTATAGCTTTACATTGGCATTCGTAGTGGCATGTGTAGGATAGGTGGTAGGCTTTGAAACCTGGGCGCCAGCTCAGGTGGAGCCACCCTTGAAATACCACCCTTATCACTATGGATGTCTAACCGCGGCCCGTTATCCGGGTCCGGGACAATGTATGGTGGGTAGTTTGACTGGGGCGGTCGCCTCCTAAAGAGTAACGGAGGCGCGCGATGGTGGGCTCAGAACGGTCGGAAATCGTTCGCTGAGTGCAATGGCATAAGCCTGCCTGACTGCGAGACTGACAAGTCGAGCAGAGACGAAAGTCGGTCATAGTGATCCGGTGGTCCCGCGTGGAAGGGCCATCGCTCAACGGATAAAAGGTACGCCGGGGATAACAGGCTGATGACCCCCAAGAGTCCATATCGACGGGGTTGTTTGGCACCTCGATGTCGACTCATCGCATCCTGGGGCTGGAGCAGGTCCCAAGGGTATGGCTGTTCGCCATTTAAAGCGGTACGTGAGTTGGGTTCAGAACGTCGTGAGACAGTTCGGTCCCTATCTGCCGTGGGTGTAGGAATATTGAAAGGATCTGTCCCTAGTACGAGAGGACCGGGATGGACGGATCTCTGGTGGACCTGTTGTGGCGCCAGCCGCATAGCAGGGTAGCTATATCCGGACGGGATAACCGCTGAAGGCATCTAAGCGGGAAACCCACCTTAAAACGAGTATTCCCTGAGAACCGTGGAAGACGACCACGTTGATAGGCCGGGTGTGGAAGAGCGGCAACGCTTGAAGCTTACCGGTACTAATAGTTCGATCGGCTTGATCGTTCTCATTCCTAATGCCCATTTTTGGCGACAATCCCTGGATTGCGCCGAGATGGATGGCACAGAAAACAGCTTCTCGAGCAACGTGCGTTTTGCCGACCTGGTGGTTATGGCGGAGCGGCTGCACCCGATCCCATTCCGAACTCGGCCGTGAAACGCTCCAGCGCTGATGGTACTTCGTCTCAAGACGCGGGAGAGTAGGTCGCTGCCAGGTCTGCCAAGCGCACGTTGTTTAATCTTCTCCTTACGAACAGGCCCGCCAACGGGACTCCGGGCCGCGCAAGCGGCCCTTTCATTTGGCGGAAGCTTGAATTCGGTGAGCCAAGGCTTACCTTTAGGGTTGACGCGGGGTGGAGCAGCCCGGTAGCTCGTCAGGCTCATAACCTGAAGGTCACAGGTTCAAATCCTGTCCCCGCAACCAAAATTCGAAAACGGCCCGCCTTGTGCGGGCCGTTTTCGTATGCGCTGAAGTGCGGCGACGGGACACTTAGCATGCCGCGGCCAATTTCTCGCGTATGTGCTCCGATCCACCTCTCATACGTCGGGCGAATGGCCGATCGGGATTTACGACGCGCCAAAAGGGCGCGCTGCCGTCTTGACTGATATGCACCAAATGCCGCCGCACGGTCACCGGCAGCAGGCGTCTGCTCCGTATTTTGCCGCGAGCTTACGTCGCAACTCTGCAAGGTCCGATAAGTGGCCAGGTCGTGCAGCCCGGAGCTCGTCAGCGACCATTTTCTCGGTTGGGATCAGCATGCTCTGCATAAGGGTCTTGCCTTTGCGTCTCGTTTTGACCACCGGCAATTCGCTCATAATTCACCTCCAGGAACTCCCTACGGAAGACGAACAAGGATGCCGCAATTCCGACAAGTCTCGGATTGATTTGATTGCCGTGGCCTTACGCCGCTGGGAGTTTTTGTTGGCTCTGTGCTGCCCAACGGAACGGAACTCTACGTCTTCGCCGACATGGCTCGAGTTGTAGCTCTAACCGGCATCCCGGTTGGTCAAAGCGATGTGGCAGCAGCCGAAACCGTGGCCCGGTGTCCAGGTGACATTGTCGAAGCGTACCCCGGTAGCCTCGAACAGGCCGCGATCGAAGGCGCCGGCGATGCGGCAGAGCGTGGCGAGTTTCTCGTCGTCGACGCCGGCTTCGACCCAGGCGTCCTTCAGCGGGCAGCGCCTGACCTTGAAGGCAATGCGGTCCGGACCGCGTTCGACGTCGGTCGGATACATGCGACCGCCATCCGGGCTGACGGCCAGGAACGCCTCGCCGATCGCCGGTGCGTCGTTGGGGCCGAAATCGGCGAAGGCCGCCGCCGCAACCTCCCTGCCTCGCCGTTCAATGGTGCGGATCATGATCGCCTCAGCCTTTTCCGCGCCAACTTCCGCGGTTAGCTCGTCGAGCAACAGACGATAGAGATCGGCACGGTTGCGGAAGGCGGAATCGAGTTCGCGTGACAGTTTTTCGGCTCGGGCTTCGGCGTCGGTCATGATGCGTCCCGTTCGATCCTCGACAGTCTTGGCGCTGCCGCCACCAGCGCCTTGCCGATCGCGGATTGCGGCGCGTCGATGACGGTGCGGGCATCGCCGCTCTCGGCAATCCGCCCGCCGTCCAGAATGGCGATGCGGTGGGCGATGGCACGGACGACGCCGAGATCGTGCGAAATGAAGAGATAGGCGATGCGCTCCTCGCGTTGAAGGTCGAGCAGCAGCCGCAGGATCTGCGCGCGCACCGAAACGTCGAGCGCCGACACCGCCTCGTCGAGCACGACCAGCGACGGTTTCGTGGCGATGGCGCGGGCGATTGCAACGCGCTGGCGCTGACCGCCGGAGATTTCGTGAATGGCGCGGCCGGCGAGACCGGCGCTGAGGCCGACGCGTTCCAGCAGAGCGACGATACGGCGCGGGCGTTCGGCGCGAGAGGCGATGTGATGGATGCGCAAGGGGTCGTCGAGCACACGTGCCACCGTGGCGCGTGGGTTCAAGGCGGCGAGCGGATCCTGAAACACCGTCTGCAGACGAGCGCGCCGGTCGCGCAACGCAGCGCCGTTCAACGACAGGAAATCACTGCCTTCAAATTCGATTCGGCCAGCATCGGCTTCGATGAGCCGCAGTATGAGCCGAGCGATCGTCGATTTGCCGCTGCCGGAAGGTCCGGCCAGCGCCAGCGTCTCGCCATACTCGATGTGGAAGGAAACATCGTCGGCCGCGGCGATGATCTTGCCGCCGCTACTGTATCGTTTGGTCAGGCCGGAAACGGCGAGCAGCGGACTGGTCATGTTCGCTGCAGCAGCGGCTCGGCGTCTAGGCCGAGATTGGCGTCGAGCAGCGCCCTTGTGTACGCGTGACGCGGCGCACTGACCACCTGCGCCGTCGCACCGAGCTCGAGCAGCTCGCCATGCCGGAACACGGCGATGCGCTCTCCAAGCTCAGCGGCCAGCCCGATGTCGTGGCTGATGAACAGCAGCGTCATGCCGTCCTCGGTCACGAGTCGCCGGATCAGCCCGACGATTTCGGCCTGCACGATGGTGTCCAGGGCACTGGTCGCCTCGTCGGCGATCAGCAGTTTCGGCCCGGCCGCGATCGCGGCGGCGATCGCCACGCGCTGCTTCTGGCCGCCGGAGAGCTGATGTGGAAAGGCGCGCAGAGCGGCATCGGGGTCGGGCAGACGGACGCGTTCGAGCAAGGCTTTTGCTCTGGCATAGGCGTGTCGCCAGTCAAGTCCGAGATGCGTGCGCGCGACTTCCGCGATCTGCTTGCCGATTGGCATGACCGGATCGAGACTGGCGGATGGGTCCTGGAAAACGAAGCCGATATCACGGCCTCCGAGAGGAAGGCTATTGAGAACAAGGAAAGATTGATGATCTTTCGAATGAGACGATCGAAATTCCGTCATCTGCCACTCGATCGCTCCGCCGATCTTGGCACTGGCCGGCAGCAGCCCAGCAATCGCCAGCGCCAACGTGCTCTTGCCCGAGCCGCTCTCGCCGATGATGGCGAGGCGCTCGCCGGCGGCGACATCGAAGCTGATATGTTTCAGCGCCGCCACCTCGGCGCCGTCGCGGCGATAGGTCACCGTCAGATTGCGGATCGAAGCAAGCGCCGTCACGACAGGCTCCTCCTCACCGATGTCGTCTCGACGACGCCTTCGCCGGCGAGATAGACGCCGAGCACGGTCAGCACGAGTGCTATTCCCGGAACGATCGAGAGGAAGGGCGCGGTGCGCAGCACGGCGCGGCCTTCGGCGATCATGCCGCCCCAGGTCACGCGGTTGGGGTCGCCGAGGCCGAGAAAAGACAATGCCGCTTCGGTGAGAATAGCCGCGGCGACGATCACCGACGACAAGGCCAGTACCGGCGGCAGCGCGTTGGGCAGCACCTCGCGAAAGGCGATCTCCAGCGGATGCATGCCGATGACGCGGGCGCCGGCAACAAAATCGCGCTCGCGGATCGACAGCACTTCGGCCCGCGTCACGCGTGCCGGTCCGGTCCAGGCGCCCAGCGCGATCGCAGTGACGACGACGCCGAGCGACGGCCCGACAATGCTGACGAAAGCCAAAGCCAGCAGGAAGGCTGGGACGGTCTGGAAAGCGTCGGTGATGCGCATCAGCACCTCGTCGACAAGGCCGCCGGCAAAACCGGCCAACGTGCCGATTACGGCGCCGACGACAAGCGCGGTGGCTGCTGCTGCCAGGCCGACCGCGAGCGAGGTGCGGGCGCCGTGGAAAAGCTCGGCCAGCACGTCACGGCCGAGGCGGTCGGTACCGAGTGGCAGCGACCAGTCCTGGAACGGCGACAGCAATGCCGGCCCGGCAATGGCCTGCGGATCGCTCGGAAAGAACAAAGGTGCGGCAAGCGCCACGGCACACAGCGCCGTCAGGATGACCGCGCCGGCGATCGCTTCCGGCGTGCGAAGAAAGCGGCGAAGCGGGCTCACGCGCCGGCCTCACTGGCCCCGACGCGCGGATCAAGTACGGCGTAGGCGATGTCGACGAGAAGGTTGATGATGACGACCAGGACGGCGCTGATGAGAATGATGCCGAGCAGCAACGGCGTGTCGCGTGCCGCCACCGCTTCCTGCGCCAGCCGGCCAAGGCCTGGCACGGAAAAGACGCTTTCGATAACGACGCTGCCGCCCAACATCTGCGCGGACTGCAGGCCAAGCATGGTGACCAGCGGCAACAGCGCATTGCGGGCGACGTGAGCGAGCACGATGCGGCGGCGGGAAAGTCCCCTGGCGCGGGCGGCCAGCACAAAATCCTGTCGCCAGACCTCGGCCATCCCGGCGCGCATCATGCGCAGATAGAGCGCGAGATAGATGAAGCCGAGCGCCGAAACCGGCAGGACGAGATGGCGGGCGATATCGGCGGCGCGATCGAGGCCGGTCCGGGCCGAGGCGATACTCTCGATGCCGCCGATCGGAAACCATCGCAGGTCGACGGCAAAGACGATGATCAGCACCAGCCCAAGCCAGAAGCCCGGCACGGCATAGAGCGCCAGCGAACCGACGGACAGAAAGCGATCGCGAAAACTGCCGGGCCTGGCGCCGGCATAGATGCCGAGCGCCGAGCCGAGACCGAAGGAGAGCGCGGTGGCGCTGCCCATCAACAGCAGCGTGTTGGGCAGGCGCTCGAGGATGACGTCGCGGATCGGCCGCGAAAAGGTGACCGATTGGCCGAGATCGAGATGCAGCAGCGCCCAAAGATAATTGGCGAGCCGCGTCAGCTCCGTCTGGTCGAGACCCCAGCGGTGACGCAACAGCTCGATCATGCCGGCGTCGCCGCCGGTCGAGACGATGTAGGCATCGACCGCGTCGCCGGGAGCGGCTTCGAGTAACAGGAAGGTGCCGATGACGACAATCAGCAGCACGAAGATGCTGCCGACGAGACGGCGGCGAAGCAGGATGACAGCGCGGGTCATGGCGTAACGCCGATAGGAGAGCCAAGTCTTCGGTGCCGCGCTCTACGGCGCCCCCTCTGTCCTGCCGGACATCTCCCCCACAAGGAGGGAGATTGGCAGCTTCGGCGTTGCCGGCCGTCTTGCAACGCTGGAGATTGGCGAAAGCGACAATGACAGCCGATCTCCCGCCTTGTGGGGGAGATGTCCGGCAGGACAGAGGGGGGCGCGAAAAAGCTCTCATCGTTGAAGCTGAGCACCCACACAAGCGGGGCGCAAGTCTGGAGAGACTTCCTTACCCCTTCAGCCAAGTGTCCGCCCAGTTCGATACCGCCCAGCGCGGGTTGTTGGCGATGTTCCTGACCGTATCACGTGCGACGCTGATGAAACTCCATTCGGCGACGTTGATCAGTGGCAGGTCGGCGGCAACTTTTCTCTGGAACTCCTTGTAGAGTTCGGTGCGGGCGGCGGTGTCGAGCGTCTCCGATGCCTTGGCGATCAGGGCATCGAGTTCGGCGTTCTTGTAGCCGCCCTGGTTGGAGAAGGGCACGCCGTCTGGAATGCCGCTCTGCACCAGGATGGTGGTCGAGATCGCAGGATCGCCGCGGAACACCGGCGGCCCGACCGCAAGGTCGAAGGCGTGGTCGGTGTAAACAGCCTTGATATGCGCGGCCGAGTCGTTGTTGACCAGCTGAGCGTCGATGCCGATGGCGGCGAGCGCCTGGCGCAGATAGTCGCCGAACTGCTTGGTCTCGTTGAAATAGGGCGCCGGCAGCAGTTTCAGTGAAAAACGCTTGCCGTCATCGCCTCGGCTGTAGCCGGCCTCGTCCAGCAAGGTGTTGGCCTTGGCGACGTCGAAGGCGTACGTCGGCACGTCGGCGGTGTAGAATTGCGGGTCGTTTTTCGGCACCGGGCCAGTGGCGGTGGCGGCATAGCCGAGAAACACCGTCTTGACGACGAAATCCTTGTCGATGGCGTGAGCGATCGCCTGGCGCACTTTCAGGTCGGCCAGCTCCTTGCGGCGATGGTTGATCTCGACGACGAGCTGGTAGGTCAGCCCTTCATAACCCTTGGTGATCACCTTGAGGCTGGGCACTTTGGATATGCGGTCGAGATCGGCGAGGGGCACGGCGGAGAAGGCGGCGAGCTGGATCTCTTCGGCCTCGAGCGCGCTGGCCGCTGCTGTGCGGTCCGGCAGCACCTGATAGATGATCTCGTCGAGATAGAGCTCGTCCTTGCCCCAATAATCCGTGTTCTTCTCCAGCCGGTAATATTCGCCGGGTTTGTATTCGGCGAATTTGAACGGACCGGAGCCGACCGGGGCGTTGTTGGCCGGGTTGTCCTCGATCTTTCCGGTCTCGTAAATGTGCTTGGGCACCACGCTGCTCAGCGCCGGCAAGGCGTTGCGGATCAGCTGGAACGGTGTCGGCTTGGCGAATTTGAACACGGCGGTGGCTTCGTCCGGCGTGTCGACCGCCTCCAGATCCTTGAACACGGTGCGGCCGAGATTCTGCAGCGGCTTCCAGATATGCAGCGCCGAGAACGCGACATCGGCGGAGGTGAAGGGTTTACCGTCATGCCATTTGACGCTCTCACGCAGCTTGAACGTCACCGACAGGCCGTCGGCGGCACCTTCCCAGCTGAGCGCCAGGCGCGGATCGAGCCCGTCCTTGCCGTCAAAGGAGGCCTCAGCCAAGGTTTCTACGATCTTGCTCGAAATGAAGAAGACGCCGTTCGAGGCGACGATCGCCGGATTGAGATTGCGCGGCTCGGAATCAGCGGCGACGACCAGTCGTCCGCCCTTTTTCGGCGTCTGCGCCGAGCCGATCGTCGGCATGGCGGTGGAGGCCAGCAGCAATGCCGAACCCGCAAGCATCGTACGTCTGGAAATGGTGAACTCTGGCATGATCGAACTCCGTCCTCTCCGCGGACCCGGCCGGGTCCGCCGTACCCCTCGGACGCTCGTAAGCATCCTGCACGGCTGATTATGGGCCTTGTGCGGGGTTTCGCCAAAGACGGAATTGGCGCATCCTCACGTGGCTTTGAAATTTCCGTCCGTTGGACCAGTTGTACAGAAACGGTTCGATGCGCGGTTCTGGCAGGACCCAGACTGGAGTAAAGTGCAGCAGGTGGACCAGCTTTGGGCCGGTTCGCCCGTTCTGGCTGGACCAGATCGGGCAAAATGATGCAGATTTAAGCATAGCCGAGGTTCAGAGCCGGAAAAGCCGGTGCCGGCGAGCGGCCAGCTAAGGATTTCAGGGAGAGAGACATGAACATTGCCCCAGGCAAGAATGCCGTCGGCAGCGTGCCGTTCGACCAGGCCAGGGTGGACGGGCTGATGGAGGAGGCCGGCATCGACGTGCTGCTCGCCACCTCCAAGCACAACACGCAATATCTGCTTGGTGGCTACAAGTTCATCTTCTTCGCCGCCATGGATGCGATCGGCCACAGCCGTTATCTGCCTGTCGTCGTCTATGAGAAGGGTGGGCCGGAGCATGCCGCCTATATCGGCAACCGCATGGAAGGCGGCGAGCACCAGAACCATCCATTCTGGACGCCGACACTGCATGCCGCCTGCTGGGGCACGCTCGATGCCGCCAACCTGGCGGTCGAGCATTTGCGAAAGATCGGCAAGGGCAATGCCCGCATCGGCATCGAGCCCGCCTTCCTGCCGTCCGACGCCTATATGCTAATCCGCGACGCGCTGCCGAATGCCAAGCTGATCGATGCGACTGATATGCTGGAGCGCATGCGGGCAATCAAAACCGAGGCCGAGTTGGAGAAGCTGCGCATCGCCTCCGAGCTGATCACCGATTCCATGCTGGCGACCATTGGCTGGGCACGCGAAGGCACGACCAAGAGCGAGATCATCGAACAGCTCAGGCGCGAGGAGACCAATCGCGGCGCGCATTTCGAATATTGCCTGTTGACGCTAGGCTCCAGCCACAACCGGGCCGCCTCGCCGCAGGCGTGGAAAAGGGGCGAGGTAATGTCGATCGATTCCGGCGGCAACTACCACGGCTATATCGGCGACCTTTGCCGCATGGGCGTGCTGGGCGAGCCTGACGCCGAACTCGAAGATCTGCTGGCCGAGATCGAGACAGTGCAGCAGGCGGCCTTCTCCAAGGTCAAGGCGGGCACGCTTGGTGGTGACATGATTTCTCATGCCGAAGGCGTGCTGAAGAAGTCGAAGGTAGCGCCCTACACCGATTTCTTCGCGCATGGCATGGGGCTGATCACGCATGAAGCGCCGTTCCTGATGACCAACCATCCGGTGACCTATGAAGGCACCTATGCCGCAAAGCCGCTGGAGAAGAACATGGTGCTTTCGGTCGAGACGACCATGCTCCACCCGACGCGCGGCTTCATCAAGCTGGAGGACACGGTGGCGGTCACCGACACAGGGTACGTTATGTTCGGCGATCGGGGCCGGGGCTGGAACGCGGGCGGGGGTTAGGCGCTTCTATCCCCGCCCGGCGGGATCAACCTGAAATCCGGCAACTCCCGCAACGCCAGTTCCGGCCCGGCCGGCGAATAGACGACGAAAAGCTGCATCGGCCCATCGCCGGTATTGAGCGTCGAGTGGAAGCGGCTTTCCGGCACATAGATGGTGCAGCCGGGGCCGACTTTCTCGACGACCGGGTTGCCTTTCTCGTCCTCGACCATTTGCTCGCCATCGCCTGAGATGACAAAGATGATCTCCTCCGAACCCGGATGGTTATGACGCGTATGGCCCTTGCCCGACGGGAGGTCGACGACACCACCGGAAAATCGCTTTGCGCCGTTCACTTCGGGAGCGACCGTCAGCGACAGCCTGCCCCAGTCGAAGCCGAAGGCACTGACGTCTTTTGGATATACGAACACCTTGCTGCTGTCGGTCATCGTCCCACCTTCTTTTGCTAGTCTCTATGCGGCGCCGAATGTGACGGCCTTGAAATCCGCCGTCTGCCTGGCGATCGAGGCTTCCGCCGGCAGCCGCTCCATCGAACTGGCGCCATAGAACCCGTGCAGGCCCTTGCAGCGCTCGAGAATATATCTGGCGTCGTCCGGCATCGAGATCGGCCCGCCATGGCAAAGCAGGATTATATCCTCGCGCACTGAGCGTGCCGCTTTGGCGATGGCGTCGATCTCGCTGACACAGTCGTCCAGCGATTTAGCCGCCGTCGCGCCGATCGAGCCGCCAGTGGTCACCCCCATATGGGCGACGACGATGTCGGCGCCGGCTGTTGTCATGGCGCGCGCCTCGTCTGGGTTGAAGACATAGGGCGTGGTCAACAGGTCGAGTCTGTGAGCCTCGGCGATCATGTCGATCTCGAGCCCGAAGCCCATGCCGGTTTCTTCAAAACTCCGCCGCATCTGGCCGTCGAACAGGCCGATGGTCGGAAAATTCTGCACGCCGGAAAAGCCCATCGTCTTCAACTCGGCCAAAAGCAGCGGCATGATGACGAAGGGATCGGTGCCGTTGACGCCGGCCAGCACCGGCGTCTTCTTCACCACCGGCAGCACTTCGTAGGCCATCTCCTTGACGATCTCGTTGGCGTTGCCATAGGCGAGCAGGCCGGCGGCCGAGCCGCGCCCGGCCATGCGGTAGCGGCCGGAATTGTAGATGATGATCAGGTCGATGCCGCCGGCTTCCTCGGCCTTGGCCGACAGGCCGGTGCCGGCACCGCCGCCGACGATCGGCACGCCATCCGCAATCATCATGCGGAATTTCTCCAGGATTTTCTTGCGCGGTATGGCGGCCATGTCTTGGTGTCTCACTGTCTGGCGATGTCGAGGAAGGCCGTTGTGGCGGCCCAGGCGAATTCCGGATCGTTGATGTGCAGCGGCAGGCGCAGCACGCACCGCGTTTTGGCGGGTTTGATGGTACGCTCGATCGCCTCGAACAATGCGGCATCGGCTTCAGGGTCGAAGAAGGCGCCGCCTTCGATGTCGAGCGCCGACACGCCTTTCTCCGGAATGAGGAAACGAACCGGACCCGGGCAGAGGCTCAGCCTTGTACCGATCCATTCGCCGATCGTTCTGCTTTCGTCGGCAGTGGTGCGCATCAGTGTGACGTTTGGATTGTGCTCATAGAACAGCCGGCCGCGATAGCGTTCCGGAATTGTCGGCGACGCCCAGAAATTGACCATGTCGAGCGCGCCCACCGAGCCGACATAAGGCAGCCCGGTGCGGGCGATGGCACCAAAGCGATCTTCGGTCGCCGGCAGCACGCCGCCAAGCAGCAAGTCGCAGACTTCGGTTGTTGTGATGTCGATGACGCCGGACAACAGGCCGCTGTCGGCCAATTTTTCCATGGTGCGGCCGCCGGTTCCGGTGGCATGAAAGACCATGCAGTCATAGGTCGAACGAAGCTCATCGGCGATCGCGGTCACGCATGGCGTGGTGACGCCGAACATGGTCAGGCCTATCGAGGGTCTGCCGTCGGCCGGCGGCGCCGGCTTTGCCGCCATGCCTGATATCGCCTGGGCGGCATTGTGCAGCACGACACGGGAAAGCCGGTTGAGGCCGGCCATGTCGGTCACCGACGGCATCATGATGATGTCGGAGATGTCGACATAAGGTCCGGTGTCGCCGGAAGCCAAGGTCGAAACCATGATCTTGGGCAGGCCGAGCGGCAGCGTGCGCATGCCTGCGGTGATGATCGAGGTGCCGCCACCGCCGCCGATACCGACAATCCCGGCAATGTCGCTGCGCGATTGAACAAACCGGGCAAAGGCGGCAGCCATTGCCGCCACAGCGGTGCCGCGATCGTCGACGCCGAGCACGGCATTGCGACCCTCGGAATGGTGGCTGGCGACCTCGTCTGCCGAAACATCGACCGGCACGGTCGCGCCGCGTGTTCCGATGTCGACACGGGCAATCGAAGCGCCGGTAGCCGCGACCGCATCGGCCAGAAATGCGAGTTCCTCGCCCTTGGTGTCGGCGGTGCCCACCACATAGATGCGCTTCATCGCGTTTCCCCGGTCTTGGGCGTGCTCGGCGCTGCCGCCCCTTTTTGCCCGGCCGTTCGACGGCGCGAAGGGCCATTGCAATTTTTTGAGACACGCGTATCGTATTGACATGAATGTCTCACGTCAACAAGCGGCAATGGACGACGATGCCAGCCAAGGGCCGAACCCCCAAGTAGAGCGCGGGGCCCGCGCGCGCACCAGGCGTCTCATGCTTGAGACGGCGACAAAGCTGATGCAGGCGGGCGCCACGCCCTCCGTCAGCGAGGTGGCGGAGGCAGCGGAGGTCTCGCGCGCCACCGCCTATCGGTATTTTCCGAGCCAAGCGGCGTTGGTGCAGGCGGTGGTCGATGAGGGGCTTGGGCCGATCCTTACGTGGAAATCGAGCTCTGCCGATCCCGAGCGCCGGGTCGCCGAGCTGTTCGAGACCGCCATGCCGCGCATCGAGGTCTTCGAAGCGACGTTCAAGGCGGCGCTGAAACTGTCGCTCGACCAGTGGGCGCAGCGACAGGCAGGCACGCTTGACGGCGAACCTGCCTTCACGCGCGGCCATCGCGTCGATCTTTTGAAAGATGCGATCGCGCCACTCAAAGGCCGGTTGCCGCCGCGCGAATTCAAGCGGCTCGCGCAGGCGCTGTCATTGATCTTCGGTGTTGAGGTGCTGATCGTTTTAAAGGATATATGGGGATTGGATAGCCGCAGTATGATGTCGGTTGCGCAATGGGCGGCCGGCGCTCTTGTGCGCGCGGCTATGACCGAATCGATGATTGAAGGAGATGGGATCGCGCCGACGACCGCCGTGAGATGACGCCAATCTGGTTCGACCAGATTTTCAACCTGGCTATTCATGCTACTAGCGATGCAGCGGCCCAAGTAAGGCATTCATGTATCAAGGAGTAGGAAAATTCAGGGAAAACAGGCAGATATCGCAGAAGCCAACTTGTCTGCGTGTCCGCCACCGTCCAAGAAAGGGCTTGACGTTCCTCTTAAATTGGTAATACCAGATCAGGACAAATAAAGCGGATCAAAGGTGAAGGCTGAGATCCGTTTCGGTCGAGCGAGGAGGCTCAAAAACCGGAACGGTGCCGTCACGGGAGGACTACCAGGGCCGGCCTCGCCGCCGGCTCGCATGACGCGGTAGAATGCGCACAAGGGAGGAAATCATTATGCGCAAGACAATGACCAGCTTGCTTGCTGGTATCGGCCTAGTGCTCGCCTGCGGAACGTCCGTCTACGCGCAGGAAAAGGAACTTACAATCTTCTGGGCGGAATGGGATCCGGCCAATTACCTGCAGGAACTCGGCAACGAGTACGAGAAGGAGACCGGCGTCAAGATCACGGTGGAAACCACACCGTGGCCCGACTTCCAGACCAAGGCCTTCACCGAGTTCAACGCCCATGGCGACGCCTACGATATGGTCGTCGGCGACTCGCAATGGCTTGGTGCCGGCTCGACCGGTGGCCACTATGTCGACCTGACCGACTTCTTCAACAAGCACAAGGTCGGTGAAGTGATGGCACCGGCCACGGTGAAATACTATGCCGAATATCCGGGCGGCAGCAGCAAGTACTGGGCCATTCCGCTCGAAGGCGACGCCGTCGGCTGGTCCTATCGCAAGGACTGGTTCGAAGACCCCAAGGAAAAGGAAGCCTTCAAGGCCAAGTATGGCTACGATCTCGACGTGCCGAAGGATTTCAAGGCGCTACGCGACATCGCCGAATTCTTCTACCGGCCGGACCAGAAAAAATACGGCATCGCCATCTACACCGACAATTCTTATGACGCGATGGCGATGGGCTTCGAAAACGCGCTGTTCTCCTTTGGCGGCGAGCTGGGTGACTATAAGACCTACAAGGTCGATGGCTTCATCAACTCCGACAAGGCGATCGCGGCGCTCGACGCCTACAAGGAACTCTACAAGTTCACGCCTCCGGGCTGGGCCAAGTCGTTCTTCGTCGAGGACAACCAGGCGATCACTGAAAACCTGGCCGCGATGAGCATGAACTACTTCGCGTTCTTCCCCTCGTTGATCAACGAGGCGTCGAACCCGAACGCCAAGAACACCGGCTTCTTCGCCAATCCAGCCGGACCTGGCGGCGACCAGTTCGCCGCACTCGGCGGTCAGGGCATCTCCATCGTTTCCTACTCGCAGAAGCAGGAAGAGGCGACGAAGTTCCTGGAATGGTTCATCAAGGACGAGACCCAGAAGAAATGGGCAGCGCTTGGCGGCTACACCTGCAGTGCCGCCGTGCTCAAATCGCCCGAATTCCAGAACGCCACGCCCTATAACAAGGCGTTCTACGAGACCATGTTCAAGGTCAAGGACTTCTGGGCGGTTCCGGAATATGCCGAACTGCTGCAGCAGCTCAACCAGCGCATCTATCCCTACATGATCGGCGGCGAAGGCACCGCCAAGGAGACGCTGGACGCACTGGCAGCCGACTGGAACGCGACCTTCAAGAAATATGGCCGCGGCCAATAAGCATGAAGTTTCACGGAGGGGGCGTTCGTGCCTCCTCCGTTTCTTTTTCTGATTTTTGAAATCTTTCTGATTTCTGAACTGGGAGCAGGGTCTTGGCGACCACAATGATCACCACGCTGGACAGGTCCTCGCGGGCCGCCGCTCGCGGTCTAAGCGACATTTCGATCCGCAATCTCTTCATCATCCCGACGATCCTGTTTCTGATCGTCTTCAACATCTTCCCGCTGATCTATTCGCTGGGCTATTCGTTCACCGATTTCCGCGCCTCGACCAGCGCGGCGGCGAATTTCGTCGGGCTGCAAAACTATCGCGACCTGCTCAGCGATCCCTATGTCTGGTCCAACTTCGCCATCACCGCGAAATACGTCATCATCTCGGTCGCCGGCCAGCTGCTCGTCGGCTTCGGCGTGGCCATGCTGCTCAACCGCGACATTCCGCTCAAGGGCCTGCTGACGACGCTTCTGTTGTTGCCGATGATGCTGTCGATGGCCGTCGTCGGCCTGTTCTGGAAGCTGCTCTACGATCCGTCCTTCGGCATCATCAATTATGCGCTGGGCCTCGGCACCTTCGAATGGCTGTCGAATCCGAAAATGGCGCTCTATGCGGTCGCGCTGACCGACATCTGGATGTGGTCGCCCTTTGTCATGCTGTTGTCGCTGGCCGGCCTGTCGGCTGTGCCCAAGCATCTCTACGAGGCAGCCGCGATCGACAGGGCCGGGCCGTTCTACACCTTCTTCCGCATAACGCTGCCGCTGGTTGCGCCGATCCTGATGATCGCGGTCATCTTCCGCACCATGGAGGCGTTCAAGACCTTCGACCTCGCCTACATTCTCACCAGCCAGCCGACGGCCGAGCTGATCTCGATCCGGCTCTATAAGATGGCGTTTCAGGAATGGCAGACCGGGCGTTCCTGCGCGCTCGCCTACATCGTGCTGATCATGGTGCTGGCGATCACCAACATCTATGTCAAATACCTCAACAAGGTGAAGGAGCGCTGAGATGGCCGCAGTCCGCACTTCTTCCGAAATCACCTTCAACCGGGTCGCCATCGTCGCTGTCCTGCTGGTGACGATCATCTTCCTGGCGCCGATCTACTGGATCGCCTCGACGGCTTTCAAGCCGCGCAACCTCGCCACCACCATTCCGCCGACGGTGGTTTTCCAGCCGGAGATATCGCCCTTCGTCAAGTTGTTCACCAAGCGTTCGCAGCTGCGCAGCCCGCCGTCGCCGGAGGAGTACGCGGCTGCGCCGTGGTGGGAGCGCGTCGTCTTCAATGGCGGCGAAAAGATCGTGCGCGACGGCAAGGGCCAGGTGCAGTGGTCGGGCTATCCGAGCCGTTTCATGAACTCGCTGATCGTCGCCATAACCTCGACCGTCCTGGCCGTCGGCATGGGCACCTTCACCGCCTATGGCTTCTCGCGCTTCAAGGTGAAGGGAGAGGCGGATCTGCTCTTCTTCATCCTGTCGACGCGCATGCTGCCGCCGGTGGTCGTCGCCATCCCAATGTTCCTGATGTACCGGGCGGTAGGGCTCAACGATTCCCATGTCGGCCTGATCATTCTCTACACCGCCTTCAACTTGTCCTTCTCGGTCTGGCTGATGAAGGGCTTCATGGACGAAATCCCGAAGGAGTATGAAGAGGCGGCGCTCGTCGACGGCTACACGCGCATGGAGGCCTTCTTCAAGATCGTGCTGCCCGAGGCCGCCACCGGCATCGCCGCCACCGCCGTGTTCTGCTTCATCACGGCGTGGAACGAATATGCCTTCGCACTGATCATGACCAGCCGCCGTGCCCAGACGGCACCGCCCTTCATCCCCAGCCAGGTCGGTTCCGGCCTGCCGGACTGGACGGTGATCGCCGCCGGAACCTTCCTGTTCCTGCTGCCGGTCGCGATCTTCACCTTCCTGCTCCGCAACCACCTGTTGCGCGGCATGTCCTTCGGAGCGATCCGCAAATGAGCTTTCGCGACATCAACCAGAAATATCTCGAACCGGGCAGCCAGGTGCTGATGGTGCTCGGTATCATCGCGCTCTGCCAGCCGTGGAACATGCTGCTGCACAGCTACGGCGTGACCATCATCCTGATGGGCCTGGTCGGCTTCAACATCACCTCCAAGATCGCGCCGGAGGAGAAGGCCGGCACCGGGCAAGGGGCAAATCCGGGGGCACAGCATTGACCCAGATCGAGCTTCGCGGCGTCCAGAAATATTTCGGCGCCGTCCAGGTCATCAAGGACCTCAACCTGAAGATCGACGATAACGAGTTCATCGTGCTGCTCGGCCAGTCGGGCTGCGGCAAGACGACGACACTCAGGGCCGTTGCCGGACTGGAGACGATCGACGGCGGCGACATCCTCATCGACGGCAAGCCGGTCCAGCACCTCAAGGCCGCCGACCGCGACATCGCCATGGTCTTCCAATCGTTTTCGCTCTATCCGCATATGAGCGTTTACGAGAACATCGCCTTTCCGCTGAGAGCGACGCGCAAGAGCAAGGCCGAGATCGACAACGAGGTGCGCTCGGTCGCCAAAACCCTGCAGATCAGCGATCTCCTCGCCAAGAAACCGTCGGCGCTGTCCGGCGGCGACATGCAGCGCGTGGCGATCGGCCGGGCCTTGGTGCGGCGGCCGAAGGCGATGCTGATGGACGAGCCGATCGGGGCGCTCGATGCCAAGCTGCGCGAGGAGATGCGGGCCGAGATCAAGCGGCTGCACATCAAGCAGGGTTCGACCAGCATCTATGTCACCCACGACCAGATCGAGGCGATGAGCCTCGCCGACCGCATCGTCATCATGCATGAAGGTGTACTGCAGCAGGTCGGCTCGCCGGACGAGGTCTATTCGCATCCGGCGAATCTTTTCGTCGCGCAATTTGTCGGCAGCCCCGTGATGAACGTCGCCGACGCTTCGGTGACCGAGAAACCCTCATCGGCCTCGGTCACGGTCGGCGATGCGGCCGCTGGCTTCGAATTCCCGCGCGCCTTGCTGTCGAAGCTCAACGGCCATGCCGGCAGCCAACTCGCGCTCGGCATACGGCCGGAAGGCGTCCTCGTCCGCCGCGAAGCCGCCGAGGGGTTCCTGCCGGTGGAGACGCAGATCGTCGAGCCGCTCGGGTCCTTCGACATCGTCGACCTCAAGGTCGGCTCCAAGATGCTGCGTGCGCGCACCAAGAGCGGCTTCATCAGCGGCCCCGGCGAAAGGGTCTTCGTCAGAATAGATCCCAGCCAGGCGCATTTCTTCGACACGGCGAGCGGCAAATCGCTGGGAGTGAGACTCTGATGGCCCACATCCAGCTCAAGAACATCTCAAAGAAGTTCGTTAATCACACCGCCTTGACCGGGCTCGATCTCGACATCGCCGATGGCGAGTTCTTCGTCCTGCTTGGCGAGACCGGCGCCGGCAAGACGACGACGCTGCGCATGATTGCCGGCCTGGAAAAACCGAGCGAAGGCCAGGTCTTCATCGATGGCGTCGATGTCGCCGACTGGGGCGCGGCCGAGCGCGACGTGGCGCTGGTGCTGCAGCAATATTCGCTCTATCCGCGCTATACGGTGCGCCAGAACCTCGAATTTCCGCTGAAGCCGAAGATCCGCCGGCTGCCCGATGCCGAGATCAAGGATCGTGTCGACCGCGCGGCCAGGACGCTGCGCATCGAGCATCTGCTCGACCGCAAGACCGACAGGCTTTCAGGCGGCGAGATGCAGCGCGTCTCGATCGGCCGCGCCATCGTGCGCAAGCCGCGGGTATTCCTGATGGACGAGCCGTTGTCGGCGCTCGACGCCAAATTGCGCGAGGCGCTGCGCACCGAATTGAAGAACCTGCAGATGCAGCTTGGCGCCACCTTCCTGTTCGTGACGCACGATCAGATCGAGGCGATGTCGATGGGTGACAAGGTCGGCGTGCTCAACCATGGCCGCATCGTCCAGACCGGCACGCCGTACGAGATCTACAACAATCCGCGCGACACCTACGTGGCAAGCTTCGTCGGCTCGCCGCCGATGAACCTCATCGACGGCAAGCTCGTCAACGGACGTGCGGTGATGGCGCCGCTCAAATTCGAATTCCCGTTTGCGGGGGGTGCCAAGACTTGCGGGGGTGCCAAGACGGGCGGGGCGACCGACGGTCGCCCGCTCGTCTTCGGTATTCGTCCCGAAGACGTCTATCTCGAGACCGGCGCGCCGGTCGAGGCGCGGGTCCACGATGTCGAGAACCATGGCGTCGAGAAGATCCTGACGCTGCGGGTCGGCGACGCCATGCTGCGCGCCACCGTGCCGGCCAGGACCGACGTCCAGATAGAGCAGCCGGTGCGCTTTGCCTGGAATCCGGACAAGGTGGTGCTGTTCGACAAGGGCAGCGGAATAAGCCTGCGTCACGCCGGCTAAGTACAAGCCTCTTTACTGCAGCTGGAGCGGGATGCGTTCAACACGAACCGTGTATCCCGCTCTATCTATGTGTTTTAGCCGCATTTGTGCGACGCTACGTGACTCCATTTGGTGCGAAATGCTCGAGTCTTCCCGTCATCCCCCGTGCGGGGGATGCGGATGCTCCGATTTGTCGAATAGGCTGATCCTTTGGTCCCAAACGGGCTTTGCAAGCCCAATTTTGGAGGCCCGAAATGGAGGGTTGGCTATGGGAAATCTGTTCCGCAGTTTTGCGATGATCCTGCTTGTCGCCGGTATGGGATTGTTGGCGGCGCATCTGGGCGAGGCTCAGGCAGCCAAGAAAGTCGTCGCCGGTGCGAAGGTCGACGCCAAGAAGATCAAGGGCCTCAACGGCACGGTCAATCTGTCCACCAGCGACTGCAAACTGTTGTTGAGCGGCACCGTCGTCGAAGTCTCGGATGGCAGGTGCGGGGCCTCCGGCAAATATTGCAAGAGCAGTGCCGGCTCGGCCTGCATCACCGAGCAATAAACCGAGCAATAAGCCGGCCAACGTTTAGCTGGCCTAGCGGTTCTGCGCCTGTTCCTCGGCCCGGAAATGGCTGGGCGGCGATCCGATGACCCGTTTGAAGGCGCGGCTGAAGGAGGCGTCGGATTCGTAGCCGAGACGAGCCGCGACGACGGAAATCTTGAGCCGGTCGCGGACCAGCCATTGCCTCGCCTGGTGCATCCGCACCTGCGTGACGTACTTTGCCGGTGTTTCGCCGACAATGGTTGCGAAGCGCTCGGCGAAACCTGATCGTGAGGAGCCCATCATCTTTGCCAGAGCGTCTACCGTCCAGTCGCGGCTCGGTTCCAGATGGATCGCGGCCAGCACTCGGCCGATCTCGCGGTCCCTCACCGCCGCGATCCATCCGGAAGAGTCGCCGCAGCCGCGCTCGACCCATGAGCGGATGACGGTCGCGGCGAGCACATCGGCCAGCCGCGCCAGGATGCCGCCGGAGCCGACGCGCTCCATCGTCACCTCGCGAGCCATCGCCTCCAGCAAATGCGGGATGCCTGGCTCATAGGCTTCCAACTCATGCGCGCGCATCACGTCCGGCATCATGCCGAGCAAGGGGTGCAAGCCATCGAGATTGAAATACATGCTGCCGAAAAACAGCAAGGTCCCCGGACGGCAGCCGGGCACGCCGTCATTCGACATGCAATAGACATTCTTGCAGATTTCCTCGACCTCATAGCCGTGGATCGGCGCCGCCTCGGTGCCCGGCTCACTTGCCAGCGTGTGGGCTGAGCCGCGCGGCAACAATACCGCGTCGCCCGCCTTCAGTTCCACCCATTCGCCGGACGGCTGCAGCAACCAGCAGCCTTTGCGGCCGATGAAATGAAACCGTGCCGCCGCCTGAGCCGGAAAATGGATGCCCCAGGGTTCCTTCATCTCGCAACGGCCGTAATCGACGCCTTCGAGGCGCAATCCGCGCAATATGTCTGTCAGCGGATCACCGGTGACGGGGATTTTGGACGAACGGTCAAGCATAATGGTGTTTCTAGCATGGAAACTCCAGACAGTCACTCCCTATGTTGCACTGCAGCCAGATGCTGCGCTGCAACCAGATCGGAGATCCCTCATGACCGAACCCGCGACAGGCGTCATGGACGCCGTTCTCGACCCATCGGAAACCGGCGAACGATCCGAGCCCGCATGGGGGGCGGTGGTCTCCCTGGCGCTCGGAGTCTTTGGCCTGGTGACCGCGGAATTTCTGCCTGCCAGCCTGCTGACGCCGCTTGCGCAGGATCTCGGCATCACCGAAGGCGCCGCCGGGCAGGCGGTAACGGCCACCGCCGTCATTGGCGCGATTGCGGCGCCGACCATGGCTATTGTCACCAAGCGGCTGGACCGCAGGCTGGTCATGTGGGCGCTGACGGTGCTGCTTGTGCTGTCAAACCTGGTGGCCGCGTTTGCGTCCTCGCTTCCCGTTCTTCTGATTGCCCGCATCATGCTCGGGATCAGTCTTGGCGGCTTCTGGTCGATGTCGGCAGCCATGGCGATGCGGCTCGTTCCGATGCGGCTGATGCCGCGCGCCATGTCGATCATTCTCACCGGCGTTTCGGTGGCGACGGTCTGCGCGGCTCCGGTCGGCGCCTATGTCGGCGACATCTGGGGCTGGCGGACGGCGTTCATGATCGCCGCCGTGGTCGGTGCGCTGGCGCTGCTGGTGCAGGTGGCTACCATTCCGAAGCTGCCGCCTGCAGGTACGGCAGGTTTTCGCACGCTGCTGGAGGTGATGAAGCGGCCGATGATCAGGGTGGCACTGCTGGTGGTGCTGCTGGTCGCCTCGGGACATTTTGCCGGCTTCACCTATGTCCGCCCGTTTCTCGAGAAGGTGCCCGCGCTGGACATCGAGACGATCTCGCTTGTGCTGCTCGCCTACGGCATTGGTGGCTTCTTCGGCAATTTTGCCGGCGGCTTCATTGCCGAACGCAGCCTCAAGGCAGCCGTCAGCCTGGCGCCTCTGCTGATCGCGTTTTCGGCGCTCTTGCTGCTGGTCGTCGGAGGCTCACCCGTGGTGGCAATAGCAGTGGCTAGCTGGGGCTTTGCGTTCGGCGCCGTCCCAGTCGGACTGCAGACCTGGCTGGTGCGGGCCGCCCCCGATCAGGCCGAAAGCGCCGGCGGGCTCATGGTTATGACGTTCCAGGTCGCCATCGCGTTGGGCGCCGTCTTCGGCGGCCTGCTGGTCGACAATGCCGGCGTTGCCAGCGCCTTCGCCTATTGCGCGGCGGCGACATTGCTTGCGGCACTGGCGGCGTTCTTCCTTGGCCCCAAGCCGATCGACGATCCCAAGGCCTAAAGCGCATCGCACTCGATCGGCCTCACGCGATGCGCCTTAGATTCTTGTTTTTATGCATGTCGTTATCGCAAAACCGCTGCACAGTTTTGCGCGACATGCATCAAACGGAACGGCCGTCGAAGTCGAAGACCGGCACGGCGGCGACGTCCAACGCCTCGATACAATGAATATTGATATAGGCACTTCGCCCGCTCCCTTCGCCGACATCCTCGGCGAAGGGGTGAATGCCGCAGCTGCGGCAGAAGCGGTGGGCGATGACATGGTTGCCGAAGCTGTAGCGGCCGAGATCATCGCCCCAGGCAAGCACCCGCATGCTTCCATGCGGCACTGCCCATAGCAGTGCACCCTTGCGCGAGCAGATCGAGCAATTGCACCGTACGGCTCCGGTCAGCTCGCCTTCGACCTCGAACGCGACCTTGCCGCAGTGGCAGCTGCCTTGGTAGAACATCGGGCCTTCCTCCTTCGGTTCGACAGGTGCAAATCCGACCGTGCCGGGCTATGTCTCCTGCGGCAGTTGCGGCAGCTATCTTAAGACGTTGCAAGCGTGCGGAGTCCGACACCGAAAATGCAATCAGCCCGTGATAGCCTCGAAGCAATTCTTTCGCGTCTTGCCGCTCGCGTCGACGACGAAAGCGTTTTCGTAAAGCTCTACCCGGAAGCCGCACGGGCGGCGGCCGACGCCGCCGATGCGCGGCGAAAAGCCGGCGTCACGCTCGGGCCGCTCGATGGGGCGATCGTCTCGATCAAGGATCTGTTCGATGTCGCTGGCGAGCCGACCACGGCGGGCTCTCTGCTGCTCGCCACCGCAGCGCCGGCGCTGCGGGATGCCATTGTCGTGCGACGGCTGCGTCAGGCCGGTGCAGTCATCCTCGGCAAGACCAACATGACCGAGTTCGCCTTCACCGCGATCGGCGTCAATCCACATTACGGCACCCCCGGCAATGCAAGCGATGCCAGCCGTATTCCAGGCGGCTCGTCCTCAGGCGCCGCCGTTTCGGTCGGCGAAGGCACCAGCCAAATCTCCATCGGTTCCGATACGGGTGGTTCGGTGCGCATTCCGGCATCGCTGAATGGCGTCGTCGGTTTCAAGCCGACCGCGCGGCGCGTGCCGCTCGCGGGTGCGTTTCCGCTATCGGCCACGCTGGACTCGATCGGTCCGCTGGCCCGCACCGTCGCCGAATGTGCGGCGGCCGATGCAGTGATGTCGGGCGAAGACCTGGCGGCACTGTTGCCGCTTCCACTGGATGGCCTGCGCATCGGCATTGCGCGCGGCGTGCTGTTCGATGATACGCAGGAAGAGGTCGCGACGACGTTCGACTGGTGTCTTCGCAAGATGGAGCTTAGCGGCGCACGGCTTGCGGAACTGTCGATCGACGACCTGCTTGCCGAGCTGCGCGCGGCAACCAAGCGCGCCTCGATCGCGGCGATGGAAGGGGCGGAGATCCATGCCGACTGGCTGGCGACGGGAGCGCCGACGCCGGTCGACCCGCGGGTAAGCGGACCATTGTCGCGCGCCGCCGCCATTCCGGCTACGATCTATATCAGGGCAATGCGCCGTCGCGCAGCACTTGCCGCCGCAATGGATGAGCGGCTGGCAGGGGTAGACGTGCTGGCCCTACCGACCACGCCGGTGACGGCGCCGACGATCGTCTCGATGACCGGCGACGAGGCCCTCTGCAACAGGATCGAGGGTCTTCTGCTGCGCAACACGCAGGTCGCCAACCAGTTCGATCTGTCAGCAATCTCGCTGCCCATGCCGGGAAAGGCGCGCCCGGCCGGGCTGATGCTGGTGGCGCGCAATGGTCATGACCACCACCTGCTGCGCATCGCAGCCGGCGTGGAGGCGCTGCTTGCAAATTGATCCGACAGCGCGTGTCAGCGCGACGAGCAGTGGCCGCGTTCGCTGTCCTTGGCGGCGCGTTCGATGCCGGTGGCAACCAGCCAAGGCAGGGTGTACCGCTTGCCGTTGAAGGTCCGGGTGCGGTTCTCGATCGATCCGACAACAACGACCTCGCCGGCTTAGAGCTTGTCCGAAAGATCGAGGGCTTTGTCTTGCTGCGGCAGGCGATCGATGTCGATTGAAACGCCTTTGATGAGCTTACCAGCAGCGAGGTCGAGTGCGCTGTTCGATGGACAGGGTGCCGCCACGCAGCGCAAGCCGTTGTCGCAGAACACGTAGCTGCCCTGTCCGTTGGCGAAGACTTGCGCCGTCGCCACGCAGAAGCCAGCGGTCAGCAGGAATTTTGTGACGTTTACCATGCCGGCACCATCGCCGGCGAGTTCGGGAAAATTGAGGCGCTCAGAGATCGACAGGGAACCGTCGCCGGTAGTGCTCGACCACTTCCGGGTTGCGCAGATTGACCGGTAATCTGTTGGCCAGCACCAGCAAGGCTTCGCCAGCCGCGCCGACGCCCATGCGCATCATCGACTGCTCGGTGATCCCAGCCATGTGCGGGGTGACGATGACGTTGTCGAAGCCGAAATAAGGATGGTTGGGCGGCAGCGGTTGTGTTGCAAAAACATCGAGTGCGGCGCCGCCGATACGGCCCTTCTGCAAGGCCTCGATCAGCGCGTCGTCGTCGATCACCGGCCCGCGCGAAACATTGATCAGCAGCGCATCCGGCTTCATCCGGTCAATGCGCTCGCGGCTGATCAGCCCCCGTGTTTCGGGCGTCAGCGGGCAGCACAGAACGATGATGTCGCTCTGTTCGATCAGCGCATCGATCGACAGGAAGCCGACCCTGTCCGGCGCCGGCCGCATGCTGCGCGTCGTCGCCACCACATTCAGATCGAACCCATGTGCCGCGATATGGCCAACCGCCTGGCCGATCGCGCCGAGACCGACAATGCCGATCGTCTTGCCCGCTAGCTCGCTGGCCACCACAGTGTGTTCGCGGCCGGCCAGCCAGCCCTTCGCACGCAGGTCGCGGTCCAACACACGAAAGCGCCTAAGCAGCGCCAGCGCCGCGAACATCACGTATTCGGCGACGGATCGCGCGTTCACCCCCGGTACGTTCGCCACCAGCACGCCGGCCGCATTGGCCGCTTCCATAGGTACCATGTCCAGCCCGGCGCCGTGGCGGATCGCGGCCCTGAGCCTCCTCGCTCCTTCGAAAAGCGACGCAGGCAAGGGAGCGCGAACGATGATGACATCGGCGTCCCTTGCCTCGGCGGCAAGCGTATGCGCATCGAGGGCGGAAGCAACGACGAGTTCGCCGGCCCCTGTCAGCATGGAAGAGGCACGGGGGTGCAGTCTGTGTGTAGACAGGATCTTGGGCATTTCAGGCCTTTTCGAGCGCTGGGCTTTGTGGTTCCGCCCCACGCCCCTCGATCAGCCCCTTCCAGTAGCTTTCGGCGCCTTGCAGATGGGCGCTCATCAGCGCCTGGGCGAGATTGCCGTCGCGGCGCAGCAGCGCCTCGTAGATCTGGATATGCTCGGCATGGGAGCGCACGCTGCGTTCGGGATCGTTGAAATAGATCGGCAGGCGCAGCTCACCCATCATGTAGTAGACGCTGCAGATATTGTGGAAGACGCTGTTCTTGGTCGCCCGCACGATCTCGAGGTGGAACTCGCGGTCTTCCCGGGCAAGGCCTTCACCGGCGGCGATGCGATCCTCGGAGGCCTTCAGGATCTCGCGCAGCCGCTCGAAATTCTCCTCGGTGGCGCGTGAACAGGCCAGTTCGGCGGCCTTGATCTCGTGGATCTTGCGCAACTCGACCGTCTCGTAGATCTGGACGGGATCGAGCGGCAGGCCCGCGCGGGCGAACAGCGCCATCGCCTCGACGCTCGCCTGCTTCGTATCGATGTAGATGCCGGATTTCGCCCGTCGCTCGACGATGCGCATCGCCTCGAGAATGGCCAGCGCCTCGCGGATCTGTCCGCGGCTGACGCTGAAATGCTCTGCCAGTTCGCGCTCCGACGGCGTGCGGCCCGTCTCCTTGTCGGAATGGGAGAACAGATAGGCGGCGAGTTCCGCGAGAAGGTTCTTTTCTTTCATATCAGCCGTGTTGCGCGTGCGCCTCCAGGAACCGCTCCGAAATAGTGAATCCCAGCCCGGGTCTATCAGGGATCGCTACCATACCGTCCTTTGCTTCGACAGTCTCTTCGATCAGATCGTGGATCATCGGGTTGGCGCCGAGCGAATATTCGACGGTGAAGCTCGCCGGTGAAGCAGCGCAGACATGCAGCCCGGCAAAGAAGCAGGGCGCGCCGGCCCAAAGATGCGGCGCAAAGCGCAGATTGAAGGCGCTGGCGATGGTGCCGATCTTCATCGCCTCGCTGATGCCACCGCAAAAGGCCGGATCCGGCTGGAAGATATCGGCGGATTTGAGCACGGCGAGGTCGCGGAAGGCATAGCGTGTCGCCTCGCTTTCGCCGGTGGCGATCGGGATCGAACCGCAGGCGCGCACCTCGGCCATGCCGGGCTTGTCGTCGGCGATCACCGGCTCCTCGAACCAGGCGAGATCGAGGTCGCCGGCGAGATGGATGAAGCGCTTGGCTTCGGCCACCGTGTAAGTGCCGTGCGCGTCGACCATCAGGTCGATATCGGGACCGAGCGCCTGTCTTGCGGCGCGGACGCGAGCGGCCGAGATATGTGGGGCGCCGTCCATCGCGCCGACGCGCATCTTCAGCGCCTTGAAGCCGCCCTTGGCGATGTAGGACTGCAGCTGGTCGCCGATGGCTTCCGCAGTGGCCCAGCCGCCGGAAGCATAGGCCGGCATGCGGTCCAGCTTGCGGCCGCCGAGCAGCCGCCAGACCGGAACGCCGAGCGATTTGCCGAGAATGTCCCACAAAGCGATGTCGACGGCGCTGATGGCGGCGATGCTCATGCCCCGTCGTGCCAGTTGCGGCATGGCATGGCCGGCGCGAGCGGCACTGTCGTGGCGCGTGCCATTATAGAGCATCTCCCAGATGACGCCGATGTCGGCCGGGTCGCGGCCGACCAGCTGCGGGCCGACCTCGTAGTTCAGCAAATGAACGAGAGCGCCGTAACTGCCGGCGCTGCCGGCGGCATTCTTGCCTTCGCCCCAGCCGACCAGCCCGTCGTCGGTTTCGATGCGCAGGATGGCGGCGTCGAACGTCGCCACCTGACCGAAGTCGCTGCGGTGCTGCTTCGCGACTTCGATCGGTATGCGGACCCACCAGGCTTGGACCGTCTTGATGCGCATGTTCATCCTCGGCCCGGCCGCGGTGAGGCGGAAGGGCTCTTTCCAAATGGCTCGGCTACTTGATCAGCGGCAGCAGCGTTTCCGCGTTGATGCGCATCTGGTCGGTGTAGAATTTCTCCGTGAGCACGCTGGAGCCGTGGTCCTGAATGAACTTCAACTGCTCCGGCGAGATGTCGACGGGGTTGCGTTCGACCATGTCGGGATAGGGAGCAGCCGGCGTGCGGTCGACGGGGGCGACGAATTCATTGGTCAGCGCGCCGTCATAGCCGATCTCCTTCAGCGTGCCGACGATCTTCGGCCAGTCGATCTGCCCGAGGCCGGCGGCGAAGCGGTTGTTGTCGGCGACATGGAAGTCGTAGAGGCGCTTGCCGACCTGCCGGATGGCGTCGTAGACGTTAAATTCTTCCATGTGGATGTGGTAGGCGTCGAGGCAGACGCCGCATTCGGGGCTGACCGCATCGGCCAGCGCCAGTGCCTGGGCGCCGCGGTTGAACAGATAAGTCTCGAAGCGGTTGAGCGGCTCAACCGCGATCTTGACGCCAACTTTCTTGGCGTGGGTGAAGCATTCCCGGGTGGCATCGACCACCCATTTCCATTCCTCTTCCTCGGTGCCGTCCGGCACGACCTTGCCGACGGTGGCGGGAACCAGCGTGATAATCTCGCCGTCGAGCTCGCTGACCATGGTCAGCACGTCCTTGACGTACTGCACCGAGCGCTCGCGTTGGCCCTGGTCCTTGGCGGCGAGATTGCGCTCGCCCAGCATCAGCGTCACCGCTCCCCAGCAGCGAATGCCGTACTCGTTCAACAGTGCGCGCGTCTCCTTGGGCTTGTATTGTTCGGGTTCGCCGGAAATCTCGATCGACTCATAGCCGAATTTCTTGATGCGCTTGAGCGTCGTTTCCAGCGGCTCCGCCCGCATCCAATTGTGCGTCGAAAGATGCATGGTCTATCCTTCCCAGAATCGCCTGTACCAGTTTGCCTGCGGCGCACTCTGCCGAAGCCGCCGCATGGTTCCTCCCCAAGGCGTCCCAGCATTTTTTGCAAACTGGTTCGACCAATTGGGCTTGATGGGAGGTCTACAGTAATTTCATCTGGACGGCAAGAAGTGCTGCCATCAAGCGTTGGCTCCTGCCTATGCTATTGATTATACTTAAACATGTGGCTTAACTCGGCATGGTTGCAGGACTGCGGCAGCGCGTCAAATGGCTTGACCAGATTTCGGCATTTGGTAATACCAGAATAGCGGCGCTGAGCGCGCTGTGCAAAGAGACCAAAGACGCTGGCCCTGTTTTCAATCGGCGCTATGCTTGGTCGTGAAACATAGGGAGATGCTGATGCCGACGACGATGAAGGGGCCTGGTCTGTTCCTGGCGCAGTTTGCGGGCGACGCCGCGCCGTTCAATTCGCTGGCGTCGATCACCAAATGGGCGGCTGGTCTGGGCTACAAGGGCGTGCAGATCCCGACATGGGACGCCCGATTGTTCGATCTCGAGAAGGCAGCCTCCTCCAAGGCCTATTGCGACGAGGTGAAGGGCATCTGCGCCGATGCCGGCGTCGAGATCACCGAACTGTCGACGCATCTGCAGGGGCAACTTGTGGCGGTGCATCCCGCCTATGACGCGCAGTTCGACGGCTTCGCGCCGGCTGCGGTGCACAACAATCCAAAAGCCAGGCAACAATGGGCGGTCGAACAGATGAAGTTCGCCGCCAAGGCGTCGAAGAATCTCGGGCTCAAGGCGTCGGTGTCGTTTTGCGGAGCGTTGGCCTTCCCATACCTCTACCCCTGGCCGCAGCGGCCGGCGGGATTGATCGAGGAAGCATTTGCCGAACTGGGCAAACGCTGGACGCCGATCCTCGACGTTTATGACGAGAACGGCGTCGATGTCGGCTACGAAATCCATCCGGGCGAGGACGTGTTCGACGGCGCGACATTCGAGATGTTCCTCGATTCGGTCGGCGGCCACAAGCGCTGCAACATCAACTATGACCCGTCGCACTTCCTGCTGCAGCAGCTCGATTATCTCGAATTTATCGACATCTACCACGAGCGGATCAAGGCGTTCCACGTCAAGGATGCCGAGTTCAATCCGACCGGGCGGCAAGGCGTCTATTCCGGTTACCAGAGCTGGACCAACCGTGCCGGGCGTTTCCGCTCGCTCGGTGACGGGCAGGTGGATTTCGGCGGCATCTTCTCCAAGCTCACCCAATACAATTACGATTCATGGGCGGTGCTGGAATGGGAATGCTGCCTCAAGCACCCGGAGGATGGTGCGGCCGAAGGCGCTCCCTTCATCCAGCACCACATCATCAGGGTTACGGAAAAGGCATTCGACGATTTCGCCGGCGGCACGACCGACAAAAAGGTGCTGCGCGGGATGATGGGGATCTAACACAGCTTTCCCTCCCCCTTGAGGGGAGGGTCGATCCGCGCAGCGGATCGGGGTGGGGTCGCTGGGTTGAGCTCGGCATTGACCGACCCTCCCGGCCCTTCGGGCCACCCTCCCTCAAGGGGGAGGGGTATCTCAGACAACGAGGGAGAAAATCGTGGTTGGCGCATCGAAGACGGAAACGGGAGGCGGTCCGATCCGCTACGGCATGGTTGGCGGCGGACAAGGCGCCTTTATCGGCGCGGTGCACCGCATCGCGGCACGCATGGATAACGAGTTCGTGCTGGTTGCTGGCGCCCTCTCGTCGAATCCGGAGCGCGCCAAGGCCTCGGCGGCCGAGCTTGGGCTCGATCCGGCACGCAGCTACGGCTCCTATGCCGAGATGGCCAAGGCGGAGGCCAAGCGGCCGGATGGCATCGAAGTGGTGGCCATCGTCACGCCGAACAATGTGCACGTGCCGGCCGCCAAAGCTTTTCTCGAGGCCGGCATCCACGTCATCTGCGACAAGCCACTGGCGACGACGCTAGCCGAGGCAAAGAGGCTGGCGGCGCTGGTCGAAAAGACCGGCAAGGTGTTCGTGCTGACGCATAACTACACCGCCTATCCGATGGTGCGGCAGGCACGCGAGATGGTGGCCAAGGGACAGCTCGGCGATATCCGCATCGTGCAGTCGGAATATCCGCAGGACTGGCTGACCGAAGACCTGGCCGCCACCGGCCAGAAGCAGGCTGCGTGGCGCTCTGACCCGAAGCAGGCGGGTGCCGGCGGTGCACTGGGCGATATCGGCACGCATGCCTACAACCTTGCCCGTTTCGTCTCCGGGCTGGAGCTCGATTCGTTGTCGGCCGATCTCGATGCCTTCGTGCCGGGGAGGCTGCTCGACGACAACATCAATGTGCTGCTGCGCTTCAAGCCGGTCGGCGGGTCGCACCCGGCCAAGGGAATGATCTGGGCAAGCCAGGTGGCGCCCGGCCACGAGAACGGGTTGAAATTGCGCATCTACGGCTCGAAGGGCGGCCTCGAATGGGTGCAGGCCGACCCGAACTATCTCTGGTACACGCCGTTCGGCCAGCCGAAGCAGTTGATTACCCGTAATGGCGCCGGCGCGCTCCCCGTCGCCGGGCGCGTCAGCCGCGTTCCGCCAGGGCATCCGGAAGGCTATCTCGAAGGTTTCGCCAACATCTATCAGGAAGCCGCGCGGGCGATTCGTGCAGCGCGCCGGAAGGGCGGGAAGCCGGCTAAGGATGTCGTCTTCCCGACAGTGCAGGACGGCGTCGAGGGCATGGCCTTCATCGAGGCCTGCGTGAAGTCGTCGAAGAAGAATGGGGCATGGACGAAGCTCTGAAGGGTGGTGGTGATAGTCAGGTGAGACCGGTCTGGCAAATGCCAGTTTCCTGCGCTTCCGGTGCTCATGTACCAAAGTACGTTCCGCTCCGGCTCTTGGAACCCACCACTTTCGGATCGGCCTGACCTGAATCTCACCACCCCTCCGGCGATCGGGCGAATGAAGGGAGGGGGCGTCGATGAAAATCGGCATGTGCATGTTGTTGTGGACGACCAGTGTCTCGAAAAAACACGAGCCGTTGCTGAGGGACATCAAGGCGACCGGCTTCGACGGCGTCGAAATACCGGTCTTCTCCGGCACGCCGGACAACTACAGGAAACTCGGCGAACTGCTCGACCGTATCGGGCTGCAACGCACCGCCGTCTCGGCCATGGGCGATCCGGCGATGAACCTGATCTCGCCGGATGCCTCGACGCGCAAAGCCGGTATCGACTACATGAAATCGGCGATCGACTGCGCGCAGGCGCTTGGCGCAGACACGTTGAGCGGCCCGTTGCATTCGACGCTCGGGGCCTTCTCGGGCAGCGGGCCGACGGCGGCCGAGAAAAAACGTTCGATCGCTTCGCAACGCGCTATTGGCGACCATGCCGGCAACAAGAGCGTCACCATCGGGCTGGAGGCGCTCAACCGCTTCGAATGCTATCTGCTCAACACGATGGACGATTTGTCGGAGCATATCGACGCGATCGACCGGCCGCACATCAAGGCGATGTACGACACCTTCCATGCCAACATCGAAGAGGCCGACCCGATCGGCGCCTATACACGCAACCGCAAGAACGTCGTCCATATCCACATTTCGGAGAACGACCGCGGCGTGCCGGGCCGCGGTCACATCCCCTGGAAGGAGACTTTCTCCGCCATCCGCGAGAGCGACTATGACGATTGGCTGACGATCGAGGCGTTCGGCCGCTCGCTGAAGGATCTGGCCGCGGCCACCAAGGTGTGGCGCGACTTTTCCGAAGGCCCGGAAGCTGTTTACCGCGACGGCTACAGGCACATCAGGAGCGGCTGGAAGAAGGCGGCCTAACTGCCGCCGGCGCAACGCGGCCGTCACCCCTGGCCGGCCTGGATCCTGTTGTAGTCGTGGATCGTCCTGCTCAGGCGGCGGCGCAGGAAATTGGAAATGTTGTCGAAGATGAAAACGACGAGCAGGACCAAGAGCACCATGTAGAAGACGTTGGCCCAGTTGGAGTTGGTGCGCATCGCCTCCCAGAGCTTCAGGCCGATGCCACCGGCACCGACGGCGCCGATGATCGTTGCGCCCCTGGTGTTGGATTCCCACTGGTAGAGCGTCTGGCTGATGAAGACCGGAATCACTTCCGGCAGCACGCCATAGCGCTGCACCAGCAAGCCGTTGGCGCCGGTCGACTGGATGCCCTCGCGCGGCTTGTCGTCGATGTTCTCGAGGCCTTCCGAATAGACTTTGCCGAGCGTGCCGATCTCGGTAATGAAGATCGCGGCGCTGCCGGCAAGCGGGCCCGGGCCGAAGGCGCGGGTGAAGAACAGCGCCCAGATCAGCATGTCGACCGAACGCATGAAATCGAAGAAGCGCTTGAGCACCTGACTGATCACGCCGCTCGGGGTGATGTTGCGGGCGGCAAAGAAGGCGAGCGGGAAGGCGACGATGCCGCCGAGCAAGGTGCCGAGAAATGCCATGACGATGGTCTGGAACAGCTTCGTCCAGACATCGCCATGCTGCCACTGGGCGTTGTACCAGATATTGTCGGCGGCCAGCGTGATGTTAGATGTGCCCGGCTTGAGCTGGGGTCCGGACATCAGCAACGAGACCACCTCGCCGGGCGACTTGCCGAAGAAGGGCGAGCGTGTGTCGAAGACGAAATTCGCCCAGCCGAGGAAGCGCTTGCGGACCTTGACGCGATCGACGGTTATGCGGACCTCGCCGGCAAAGCCCATCCTGGCGACGATTTCGTCGTCGTGTGCGGTGATCCAGTCCGGCACCAGGCCGGATATCACCGGCTTGCCGCTGGCCAGGGACACCGGCACCGTCTGGCCATTGGCGACCAGCATCGCCTCGGTCTTGTCGAAGGTAACCGATTTGGCCCGGCCGTCGATCAGAATGGTGTAGGAGCCGTTCGCACTGGTGATGACCCAGTCGGGATGAGGATCTTCGCCGAGCGCGGAAAAACGCGGGTATTTGGGCGTGATCTGAGGCTGATCGAGACGGAATTCCGGCTGCAGATCGTAGCTGATCCATTGCGTCAGAAAGAGCGGCAGGCGCTCCCAGTGGGATTCCCTCAGAACTTGCGGCAGGCTGAAGAACCACAAGGTGTAGACGAGGTAGAGCAGGATGCCGGCGAACAGGACCAGCGGGCCGAAGCGTTTGTACAGGGGCCGCCGGAACACATGGGGGAAGCGCTCCTCGATCGACTGCATCTCATCGGCGGTCATTGCGGCCATGCTCAGGCGCCCATCATGAAAGCCTGCTCGCCGACGAGCTTGCGGCGAAGCCAGGCAGAGAACTGATCGACGAGGAAGATGGTGGTGAACAACAGCAGCACCAGAGCCAGCGTCTTGGCGCCGAAGCCGCGCGAGATGGAGAGCTTCAGCTCCTCGCCGATGCCACCACCCCCGACCGCGCCGATGATGGTCGAGATGCGGACATTGATCTCGATCCTGAGCAGCGTGTAGGACGTGAAATTGGGCAGCACCTGCGGCAGGGCAGCGAAGCGCATGCGCTCGAACCAGTTGGCGCCGACGGCGCGCAGGCCTTCTTCGGCGCGCATGTCGATGTTTTCGTTGATCTCGTAGAAGAGCTTGCCGAGGGCGCCGATCGAATGCAGGCCGATGGCGATGATGGCTGCGACCGGGCCGGTCGAGAGGATGGCTGCAAACAGGCCGGCAATGACGATCTCCGGGAAGGCGCGAAGCAGTTCCATGAAGCGCTTGACGACGAGCCTGAGCACCGGACTGGGCGTCAAATTGCGCGCCGCGATGAAGGAGAAGGGCACCGCAAAGACGAAGCCGATGAAAGTGGAAACCAGCGCCACGTTGAGCGTGGTGAGCATCAGCTCGAAATATTCGGGTAGATAAAAGCCGCGCCAGAGATAGACGCGGCCAAGCGGGAAGTTGAACTCCTGGCTGCCTTTGTCGTGCGGCGATGCGATGTCGAACAGCGCGCGCCAGACGTCATTCCAGTCCTTGGGAACAAGCCAGCTAAGGAAATCCAGTATGTGCGGCAGCCGATCGAAGAAATGTCCGGCATTGGCCTCGTCGGCGAACCACATGGCTGTGCACATGGCAACAAGCAGCAAGCCGATGCCGAGCGCGGTGTAGAACCGGCGCAAGGACGTCTGGCGTCGCCAGGTGTCGGCCGTCCGCCGGGTCGCGTCTGAACGGATCGTGGCTGAGATGGTCATGATCGGCATGCAAAAAGGGCGGCGCTGGTAAGGCCGCCCTTTTCAATTGCATTCACCCGCCGATCGCCGCTTTGCGGGCTTCGACGATGACGCTGTAGAAGTCCGGCTTCACTGGAACGTAGCCAGTGAAATCGCCGCCTTCGATGGCTTCGAAGCAAGGCTTGTCCTTGGCCGGCAAGCTGGTGAAGAAGTTGGCGAGCTTGGCGCTCATATCGCCGCCGAGCGCGGTGCGCACGACCAGCGGGCCATTCGGGATCAGGCCGGAGCGCCAGACTTCGACGAAGTCGTTGGGGTCGACGGCGCCCTTGGCGACTTCCTTGTGGAAGGTGCCGGACGTGTAACCGTTCTTGAAGTCGCCGATGCCCGAGGAGTCGTCAACCGCCACGTCAACCTTGCCGTCGCGGACGGCGAGAAGGTTGTTCTCGTGGCCGCCATTGAACTGGGTCGAGGCGAAGAAGGTTTCGTTCGAAGCGCCGGTGTCCTTCGGGATCTGGGTCAGCGGGATCAGATAGCCCGACGTCGAATCCGGGTCGGCATAACCGAGCTTCTTGCCCTTGGCCGATTTGATGTCGGTGATGCCGGACGACTTCAGCGCCAGGCCTATCGAATAATAACCGGTCGCACCGTCGGTCTGCTGGGTGGTGAGGATCGGGGTCACCGCGTTCGGATCCTTGAGGTAGACGCTGGCATAGCCCGACGCACCAAGCTCGGCGAAATCGAGCGTGCCGCCGAGCAGGCCCTGGATGACGCCGTCGTAGTCGGCGGCCGGGAACAGCGAGACCTTCTCGAAGCCGAATTCGGACGTCAGGTGATCGGCGAGGCACTGAAAATTGCGCAGCCGGTCCGCTTCATTTTCACCGCCAAGGATACCGATGCGGAATTCCTTGATATCCTGGGCGTGAGCGGCACTGGCCGCGATGGCGAGCAATGAAACCGCGCCAAAAACCATCTTCCTGAACATTGGGTCTCTCTCCTTTGATCCGGCCTCGCGCCGGTTGCGATCGAATTTTGACGAGTGCCTTTGACGCGGGCGGCGATCAGGCCGTTCTCAATAACCAGGAAACGCTGGCTCGAGCGGTCCGGCGGATGCAGCGATTTTCTGTTTGATGGCGACACTGGTCGAGGTGATGGCCTCGGAGATTTCGCCGCCATTGCTGTCGGCGCCATAGACCATGCGCACCGCCTCGCGATTGAGGTCTTCGGGCGGGCCGTCGAAGACGACCTTGCCGGCGGCCATGCCGATGATGCGGTTGCAATAGTTGCGGGCCGTATCCAGCGTATGCAGATTGGTGATGACAGTGATACCCTCGCGCAAATTGATATCCTGCAGCGAATCCATCACCACTTTGGCGTTGAGCGGATCGAGCGAGGCAATCGGCTCGTCGGCGAGCAACACCTTCGGCTGCTGCATCATGGCACGCGCGATCGCAACGCGCTGCTGCTGGCCGCCGGAAAGCGTGCCGGCGGGCTGCAGCGCGGTGCGGGCGATGTCCAGGCGCTCGAGGGCTGCAACCGCCTCGGCGCATTCGTTGCGGGAGAACATGCCGAACAGGTTGGACAGGGTCGAGCGGTGGTTGAGCCGGCCGAGCAGCACATTGGTCAGCACATCGAGGCGCGGCACCAGATTGAACTGCTGGAAGATCATGGCACAGTCGCGTTGCCAACGCCGGAGCGGCGAGCCGCGCAACCCGGAAACCTCGACGCCGTCGAACAGGATGGATCCCTGGCTGGGATCGATGAGGCGGTTGATCATGCGCAGAAGGGTCGATTTGCCGGCGCCGGAGCGGCCGATGACGCCGACCATCTGTCCTTGCGGGATCGAGATGTGAACATTGCTGACGGCGGTGTTCTTGCCGAACCGGCGGGTGACGCCGCGGATTTCGAGCGTAGCTGACATGGTGCAGGCTCCAGTCCAATCGCAATTGAAGGTCTGTTAACCCTCGCTAGCGCAGCTACGTGAACCTGCGGTGTCTGATTGATGTCAGTTTTGTTACCGCCCACAGCCTGGAGCGGGGCGGGATCAACTCGGCGCGAGAAGCTCGAATGGTGAATGGTGATAAGAAAGGCTTTCCTGAGCCTCGAAATTTATTCGCTGCCCGCCATTACCATTCACGATCCTTAGCCACCATACTTCTCCAGAAAAGCCTCCGCCGACAGCTCCCGGAAATCGTCGAGCGCGGCGCGCAGCCTTGCATGATCCCAATCCCACCAGGCGAGCGCCTGATAGCGCTCCGCGGTGCGGCGGTCGAAGCGCTCGCGGATCGGCTTGGCCGGTACGCCGCCGACGATGGTGTAGGGAGCGACGTCCTTCGATACCACTGCGCCGGCACCGACCGCCGCACCGTCGCCAACGATGACGCCGGGCAGGACGGTCGAGCCATGGCCGAGCCAGGTGTCGTGGCCGATGGTGACGCGTTTGGCGCGGCGCTGAGCGAAGAATTCGCTCTCGTGCTCGGCGTCGTCCCAATAGTCGGAGGCGCGATAGGTGAAATGGTGCAGCGTCGGCCGCCAGGTCGGATGATTGGTGGCATTGATGCGGACGCTGGCGGCGATGTTGGCGAATTTGCCGATTGTCGCGCACCAGACGCTGCAGTCCTGCATCATGTAGGAATAGTCGCCGATCATGCTTTCCGAAACCCGGCTTCGGTCGGCGATCTCGGTCCAGCGGCCGAGCGTCGAGTTCTCGATCTCCGCCGTCTCGTGGACCAGCGGGGCCTCCGACAATTTCCTGGTCATGCGGCGATTTTCCCAGCGGCGAAGGCGGTCACGTCTATGATGCGATCGGCGACGGCTTCGCGCACGTCGTAATCGTGGAAGATGCCGAGCAAAGCGACGCCCGCCGCCTTCTTGGCGGCGATCAGGGAAATCACCACGTCCCGGTTCTTCGCATCAAGCGAAGCGGTCGGCTCGTCGAGCAGCAGGATCGGATGCTCGGTGATGAAGCCGCGCGCGATGTTGACGCGCTGCTGTTCGCCGCCGGAGAACGTCGCCGGCGGCAGCGCCCAGAGTTTTTCCGGCAGGTTCAATTGGGCCAGCAAGTCGCGTGCCTTGCCGCGCGCAGCTTCGCGCTCCTCGCCGCGCTCGACCAGCGGTTCGGCGACGACATCGAGCGCCGAGACACGCGGCACGGTGCGCAGGAACTGGCTGACATAGCCGATGGTAAGCCGGCGCACGGCAAGCACGGTGCGCGGGCTGGCAGTTGCGAGATCGATCAGCCCGCCCTCGTGCTGGACGATGATCTGGCCTTCGTCGGCGGCATAATTGCCGTAGAGCATTTTCAGGATCGAGCTCTTGCCGGCGCCGGACGGGCCGCCGAGCACCGAGCATTCGCCGGCCCTGATCGCGAACGAGACGCTGGCGACCACCGGCAGTTTGATGCCGTCGCGCAGATGCATGGTGAAGCTCTTGGCGACATCGGAGACAACGAGCGGGGTTACCATCAGAGGGTTCTCCAATCGTCATTCGTCTGCGGGCCAACACCCCCCTCTGGCCTGCCGGCCATCTCCCCCTCAGGGGGGGAGATTGGCTGTCGCATTCGGTTTCGCCATTCTCCTGTGTCGCAGAACGGGCGGGACATAAAAGCTGCTGATCTCCCCCCTTGAGGGGGAGATGGCCGGAAGGCCAGAGGGGGGTACGCCGGAGCAATCATCGTCATACCTGCAGAATCGAGGAGACAAGCAACTGGGTGTAGGGGGCGCGCGGATCGTCGAGGACGCGGTCGGTGAGGCCGCTTTCGACGACGCGGCCGTCCTTCATCACCATCATGCGCTGCGACAACAGCCGCGCCACCGCGAGATCGTGGGTGACGACGATGGCCGCCAGGCCGAGGTCGGTGACCAGCCCGCGCAGCAGATCGAGCAGACGTGCCTGCACCGACACGTCGAGACCACCGGTCGGCTCGTCCATGAACACCAGCCGTGGGCCGGTAACGAGGTTGCGGGCGATCTGCAGGCGCTGGCGCATCCCGCCGGAAAAGGCGCGCGGCTCGTCGTCGATGCGGTCCTCGTCGATCTCGACGCGCGACAGCCAGTCGACCGCCGTGGCTCGGATTTTTCCGTAGTGGCGGTCGCCGACCGCCATCAGCCGCTCGCCGACATTGGCGCCGGCCGACACTGTCATGCGCAGACCATCGGCGGGGTTCTGGTGGACAAAGCCCCAGTCGGTGCGCATCAAAAAGCGGCGCTCGGCCTCGCTCATGCGGTAGAGCTCGCGGAATTGGCCATCGCGCATGCGGTAGCTGGCGGTGCCGGAGCTGGGCAGTAGCCTTGTCGACAGGCAGTTGAGCAAAGTCGTCTTGCCGGAACCGGATTCGCCGACGACAGCCAGCACTTCGCCCGGCCACAGATCGAAGGTGACGTTCTCGCAGCCGACGCGCGAGCCGTAGAATTTGGACAGCGCAGAGACGCGCAGCAGCGGTTCGTCGGTCATTGCGCCGGCTCCGTTTTTTCCAGGGCAAGAGGGGTTTCAGGCGCAAGGTGGCCGCGATGGCCTTGCTCGCGCCGCTTCTCGCAATGGTCGGTGTCGGAACAAACGAACATGTGGCCGCCATGGTCGTCGAGGATAACTTCGTCAAGATAGACGTTCTCGGCCGCGCACAGTGCGCAGGGCTGGTCGAAGGTCTGCACCTCGAACGGATGGTCCTCGAAGTCGAGGCTGACCACGTCGGTGAAGGGCGGCAGTGCATAAATGCGCTTTTCGCGGCCGGCGCCGAACAATTGCAAAGCCGGCGAACGGTGCATTTTCGGGTTGTCGAATTTCGGCGTCGGCGACGGGTCCATCACATAGCGGCCCTCGACCTTGACCGGATAGGCATAGGTGGTGGCGATGCGGCCATGTTTGGCGATGTCCTCGTAGAGTTTTACATGCATCAGGCCATATTCCTCCAGCGCATGCATTTTGCGCGTCTCGGTCTCGCGTGGCTCGAGGAAGCGCAGCGGCTCGGGGATCGGCACCTGATAGACCAGCACCTGACCCGCACTCAGCGGATGCTCGGGGATGCGGTGGCGAGTCTGGATGATGGTCGCCTTCGCCGTCTCAGTGGTGACAGCGACATTGGCGACCTTCTTGAAGAAGGCGCAGATCGAGACGGCATTGGTGGTGTCGTCGGCGCCCTGGTCGATGACCTTGAGCACATCGAGGGGGCCAATGATCGAAGCGGTGACCTGCACACCGCCGGTGCCCCAGCCATAGGGCATCGGCATTTCGCGCGAGGCGAACGGCACCTGATAGCCAGGGATGGCGATGCCCTTGAGGATCGCCCGGCGGATCATCCGCTTGGTCTGCTCGTCGAGATAGGCGAAGTTGTAGGTGGCGATGTCGGTTGGTTGTGCGGTCATTCCGCGGCCTCTCTCTTCTCTTCGGCCTTGCCGGCGTTCTCGCGGGCGTCGTGCTCGGCGCGCATGCGGCGCACGAGGTCGAGCTCGGCCTGGAAATCGACATAGTGCGGCAGCTTCAGATGCTCGACGAAGCCGGTCGCCTGGACATTGTCGGAATGCGAGATGACGAACTCCTCGTCCTGGGCGGCGGCGACGACATCCTCACCCAACTCCGCCGCCCGCAGCGCGCGGTCGCATAGCGCCATGGCCATCGCCTTGCGCTCGCTCTGGCCGAAGACGAGGCCGTAGCCGCGGGTGAATTGCGGCGGCGCCTTGGCCGAGCCCTTGAACTGGTTGACCATCTGGCACTCGGTGACGCGGATACTGCCGAGCGGCACTGCGAAAGGCAGTTCCGGCACGTCGAGCTCCAGCTCGACCTCACCGATACGGACCTCGCCGACGAAGGGATGGTTGCGCGCATAGCCGCGCTGGGTGGAATAGCCGAGCGCCAATAAAAACCCCTCATCGCCGCGCGACAACGCCTGCAGGCGGATGTCGCGCGCCATCGGGAATTCGAGCGGCTCGCGGGTGATGTCGCCGGGGACATGGTCTTCAGGCATGTCGCCGTCGGATTCGATCAGGCCCTCGCGGGCGAGGATGGCCGACACGCGCGGCATGGCTTCCGGCTCGCCTGCACGCTGCTCCGGCTCGGCGACTTCGCCGCCTGCGGCAAGCTCGGGATCGAGCAGCCGGTGGGTGTAGTCGAAAGTCGGGCCGAGCAACTGGCCGCCGGGCAGGTCCTTGTAGGTCGCCGACACCCGCCGCTCGACCAGCATCGTGCCGGTGTCGACCGCCTTGGTGTAGCCGAAACGCGGCAGCGTGGTGCGATAGGCGCGAATGAGGAAGATCGCCTCGATCATGTCGCCGCGCGCCTGGACGATGGCGAGTGCCGCCAATTCCCTGTCGTAGAGCGAACCTTCACTCATCACCCGGTCGACGCCGAGCGCCAGTTGCTCGACGATCTGGTCGAGGCGAAGTGCGGGCACCGAACGATCGCCGCGCCGGCGGTCGGCGAGCAGTTTGTGGGCGTTGCGAATGGCCGCTTCGCCACCCTTTACCGCGACATACATCCTATGCCTCCATCGTCTTGATGCGCGTCGTGCGCGGCAGGCAGGCAATTGCTTCGGACGTGGCGAGGATGATGTCGACGCCACGCGGAAAGCGCTGGTTGTTCTGCTTCCATTGCTCGACAAAATGGCGCGGCATTTGCGCCGGCGCAATCGTCGCCGTCTTCTCGATGCCCGGGCCTTCGAGCAGCAGCGGAGCGCCGGAGACAAGATCGCTGATCTCGAGGATCAGCGTCGTGGAGCGATCGGGATAATCCTGGGTGCCTTGCGAAAACCCGTCGAGCGCCATCATCTCGGCCGGCGTGGCGATCAGCGCGAAATGCGCGTCGGCCGGGGTGTTGGCCAGCGGCGCGCCGGTATGGAAGCCAAGCCAGGATTTCACCGTCGCTGAAGCCTGCAAGGCGGGGTCGAGCCAGAGCGGCGTGTCGTTATCGCACAGCGCCAGCGCAATGGCGCCCGCGGTGGCTGACAGCGGCGTCGGTGGACGGGTAAAGACCGGCAGGGGCTGCAGTGTGCCCGGCCGGGCCATCGCGTCCATCACTGCCCGGAAGACCGTCTGGGCGTCGAACACCGGATCGGCAAAGCCGCCTTCGATCGCTTGGGTTACGATGTCCATCAGTCTTCTCCGCGTACCATGGTGAAGAAATCGACCTTGGTCGCCGCCGTCTCGGCGCGGCGCTGGTCACGGGCCTCGGCCAGTGCCGCCTGCAAGGGCGCGACGAGCCTGGTCTCGACCTCGTTGCGGTGAGCCGGGTCCTGCCACAGCGCATCGGCGATTGCCGCCAGCCTTGCCTTCTGCTTGTCGCGGCCGAGCGCATAGCAGTGGCCGACCTGTCCGGAGGCGAGCCGGACGGTGGCGCGGGTGACCGTCGTCTCGCCAACGTTGAACGGCGCGCCGCCGCCACCGATGCGGCCACGCACGGTGACCAGGCCGGTTTCGGGGCCGCGCAGGAGTTCCGCCTCCGAAGGCAGGCCGGCTTCGTTCCACAGACGGACGATATCGTCGCCGGTCGATTGCGCCAGCGTTGCCATAACGGCCTTGCGCCCAGCCTGATCGCGGGCTTCCTGTCCTCGCATGGTTAACATTCCCTTGCATCGAAATTTGTCTATTGATATAGACAATTATACAAATTATACCTATTATCTAATGCGTGTCTATGACGGTGCATGACAAGGGCGAGAAGAGGGGGCGCAAAGGTTGGGGCAGAAAATGATCGGACAAGCCAACAGCATCGAGCGGCGCAGCGGTGTCGCGCTGTGGCGGCAGATCGCCGATCAGATACTGCATTCGATTTCCGTCGGCGATTTTCCCGAAAATGCGGCGTTGCCGCCGGAGGTGGCACTTGCCGAGCGCTATGGCGTCAACCGCCACACCGTCCGCAGCGCCATTGCAGCGCTGGTGCAGGAGGGTGTGCTCAGGGCAGAGCAGGGGCGCGGCACCTTCGTGCTGTCGCGCAGGCGGCTGTCATATCCGATCGGCGCCCGCACCCGCTTTTCCGAAGGATTGCAAGGACAGGCGTCCGAGCGGCATATCACCTTGCTTGCGTCATCGGTCGAGCCTGCCAACCGTCGTGTCGCAGAGAGCTTAGGCCTTGCAAAGGGGGCCGACGTGATACGTCTGGAAACGCGGGGCGAAGCCGATGGAATGCCGGTGTCGCGCGCTGCCGGCTGGTTCGATGCCAGGCGCTTTGCCGGCATCGATGCCGCCATGGCGGAAACCGGTTCGATCACGGCATCACTGGCACGTTTCGGCATCGACGACTATCTGCGGCAATCGACGGTGCTGTCGGCGCGCCATGCCGATGCCGCCGACCTTGCGGACCTCGACCTGCAGCCCGGCGCCATCGTGCTGGTGACGGTCGCCGTCAACGTCACGCCCGACGGTCAGCCGATCCAGTTTTCGGAGGCGCGCTTCCCGGCCGAGCGGATCGAGCTCAAACTGTCGGCGCCTTGAGGTGCGCCAGCATCACCCGACCTGGATAACGGCCTTTATCAGGCCGGATTTCTCATGTGCCCAGCGGGCGAGGTCGTGCGGCGTTTTGCCAAGCGTCGTGCGGTGCGTGACGAGCTTTGCCAACGGCACCGCGCCGTTGCGGATCGAGGCGGCGACATGGTCGAAATCGGCACGCAGCGCGTTGCGGCTGCCGATCAGCATCATCTCGCGCTTGTGGAATTCGGGATCGGAAAAGGCGATGTCGTCCTTGACGACGCTGACCAGGACCAGCGCCCCGCCATGCGCGACATGGGCGAAGGCCGACTGCACCGACTGGGTGTTGCCGGTGGCATCGAAAACCATGTCAAAACCATGGCCGTCGGTTGCTTGCCGCACCAGGTCCGCAGCAGCGCCCTGCGAGCCGTCGAGGGTCGCGAAGCCGAGTTCGCTTTCGGCGAAACCCAGCCTCTCCGCACTCATGTCGAGCAGCGTCACGTCGAGCCCGGCGATGCGGGCGAACAGCGCCGTGCCGAGCCCGATCGGGCCGGCGCCAATGACCAGCGTGCGCGCACCTGGATCTGCGAGCGAGCGCCGTACGGCATGGGCGCCGATCGCCAGGAATTCGACGGCAGCAGCATCGGCCAGCGACAGGCCATTTGCCGGATAAAGATTTTGCGCCGGCACCAGGATTTGCTCGCACATGGCGCCGTCGCGGTGGACGCCGAGCACCTCGATCTTAACGCAGCAATTCGGCTTGCCTTGCCGGCAGGCGATGCATTTGCCGCAGGCGAGATAGGGATTGACGACCACCGGTTCGCCGATTGCCAGATCGACGCCCTCACCAACCTCGATCACGGTGCCGGAAACTTCGTGGCCCATGATGCGGGCATAGGCGAGGAACGGGTGCTTGCCTTCGAAGATGTGATAGTCGGTGCCGCAGATGCCGACATGGCTGACGGCGACCAGCGCCCAGCCGGCCGGGGGCGCGCCAGGCGCCGGACGATCTTCGAGGACAAGTTCGCCGGGCGAGCGGCAGACGACGGCTTTCATGCTTCAATCCAGTCGGTTCATGGCACCGCCGGCTCTGCTGTCGCGAGGCCGGCGGTTGTGGGGAGGCGGTCTATTTGCCGCGGCGGCGCAGCCCGTCGAAATAGACGATGACGATGATCAGCACGCCGGTGATGATGCGTTGCCAGAAGGCGTTGACGTTGAGCAGATTGGCGCCGTTGTTGATGGTGGCAAGGATGAAGGCGCCGAGCAGCGGCCCGTGCACTGAGCCGACAGCGCCGAACAGCGAGGTGCCGCCGATCACCGAGGAGGCGATCGCCTGCAATTCCCAGCCCTCGGCCTGCGTCGGATTGCCGATGCCGATGCGCGAGGCAAGCAGCACGCCGACGAAGGCCGCACACAGGCCCGACAGCGTGTAGGCCATGTAGATGGTGCGCTGGACGTTGACGCCTGACAGGCGCGACGCCTCGGCGTTGGAGCCGACCGAGAACAGATAGCGGCCCCAGCGGCTGTGGTGCAGGAAGATGTAGGCTGGGATGCCGACCAGGATCACCATCCAGAACAGATTGGGGACGCCGGCGAAGGAACTGCGCGAGAACGTCTGGAAGGCGTCGTTGTTGATCGAGATCGAGTTGCCATTGGTCATCAACAGACCGATGCCGCGCAGCGAGGTCAGCGTTGCCAGGGTGATGATGAAGGGCGGCAGGCCCATCTTGACGATGCCGAACCCATGGAACATGCCGATGGCGACGCCGACCAGCAAGTGATCAGGATGGCGAGGAAAACCGGTGTGCCGGCGTTGATCAGCATCGCGACGATGACGGTGGCGAAGCCGACCACGGCGCCGACGGAAAGGTCGATGCCGCCGGTGATGATGACGAAGGTCTGGCCGACCGCCAGGATGGCGATCATCGACCCTTGCCGCAACAGGTTGGAGATGTTGTTGGCGGAGGCGAAGCTCGGCGTCGCCACCGACAGGATGATCCATAAAAGAACCAGCAGCGCCAGCAGTGTCAGCCCGAACAGGGCGTTGTAGTTGCGTTTCGGCCTTTCGGCAGCGATCGCCTCGGTGCTCATATCTTCCCTCCCGGTCTTTCTTGTTTCTCGGCCAGCGCCTGGGTGAGGATCTCCTCGTGATCAGCGGTACGAAAGCCGTGCGTGGCCACCAGCTTGCCGCGCCGGAACACGTGCAGCGTGTCCGCGAGTTCATAGACCTCGGGCAGGTAGGACGAGATCAGGATGATGCCGGCTCCCTTGGACAACAGCGCGCCGAACAGGCGGTAGATCTCGGCCTTGGTGCCGACGTCGACGCCGACAGTCGGCTCGTCGAAGATGAATAGCTTGGCGCCATGGGCGAGCCATTTGCCGATGACGATCTTCTGCTGGTTACCGCCGGACAGGCTGGAGGCCAGCGCGCCGCGCGTCGGCGTCTTGATGCGCAGGTCGGCGACCTGGCGATCGGCTTGCGCCTTTTCCTGCGCGCGGGAGATCAGCAGATTGATCGAGATGCGCTTGTAGATCGGCAGATTGAGGTTGAGTCCGACCGGCAGGTTGAGGCAGAGGCCCTGGTCGCGGCGGCTTTCCGGGGCCAGCGCCATGCCGAGCCTGATCGCGTCATGTTCGGAATTGACCTTGACCTCCTTGCCCTCCCAGAGGATCTGGCCGGCCGATTTGCGGTGTCGGCCATAGAGCGTGGTGACGAACTCGCTGCGCCCGGCGCCGATCAGGCCGTAGAGGCCGACGATCTCGCCGGCGCGGACGGACATCGAGACATTTTCGAAACCCTTGCCGGACAGGTTCCTGGTTTCGACGATGGTCGCGCCGGGGGTGAAATGCTCCTTGTGGTAGACCTGCTCGATCGAGCGGTTGATCATCATCTTGACCAGCTCGGCGTCATTGGTCTCGGCAATGTTCCTGGTGCCGACCAGCGTGCCGTCGCGCAGCACCGAGACGCGGTCGGCGAGCTCGAACACTTCTTCCATGCGATGGCTGATGTAGATGATGGTGACGCCTTCGCCCTTCAGCCGGCGGATCAGCGTGAACAGCTGGTCGGCCTCCTTGCGGGTAAGATAGGCGGTCGGCTCGTCGAAGATCAGGAATTTGGTGCCGCGCACCGTGGCGCGGGCGGCGGCGATCAACTGCTGCTGGCCGATGGTCAGGTCACCCAGCATGACATGCGCCGGCAGGTCGAAGCCGAGATCGTCGATGATCTTCTGCGCCTGCCTGACCATCGCCCGCTGCTGCAGGATGCCGAAGCGGGAATCCTCCTCGCCGAGGAACATGTTGGCGGCGACGGTGAGATGGCGGCATAGGACGACTTCCTGATGCACGGCATTGATGCCGAGCGCCATCGCCTCATGCGGCGTTGCCAATGCGGCAGGCTTGCCCTCCCAGATGACGTCGCCGGAGGTGCGCGGCATGACGCCGGTCAGAAGCTTGATCAGGGTGGATTTGCCGGCGCCGTTCTCGCCGACGATGGCGTGGATCTCGCCGGCCTTGAAGGCGAGATCGACCGGCTTCAGCGCATGGGTGCCGGGATAGCGCTTTTCCAGCCCGCGGAGTTCGAGGATGGTCCTGCCCGGTTCAAGCGTTGGGGCCGGATGGAGTTCCTGCGCCGTCGACATCATGACAATCCTCCCAGATTGGCCCCCAAAGATTGGCCTCGCGATTGGCACGAGTGGGATGTTTCCGGGGCGAAAAGGCCCCGGAAACAGTTCACTTGCGGCTATGCTCAGTCGAGCTTCGGGTTGAGCAGCGCGTCGATCTTCGGATCCTTCATGTTGGCCTTGGTAACCAAATTGGCGCCGGTATCGACATTGGCCTCGACCTTCTCGCCCTTCGAGGCGGCGAGCGCCGTCTTGATGCCGTCATAGCCCATCCGGTACGGATCCTGGACGACGAGAGCCGAAATGACGCCGTCGTTGAGGAACTTGATCAGCTTCTCGTCGCTGTCGAAACCGACCAGCCCGACCTTGCCGGCAAGACTGTTCTCGGCGATCGCCTGGCCGACGCCCTGCGCCATGATCAGGTTGGAGGCGAAGATGCCCTTGAGGTTGGGGTTGGCGGTGATCAGGTCGGTGGCGATGTTGAGGCCGGTGGTGGCCTGGCCGTCGGCGTATTTGTCGGCGACCAGCTTGAGGCCCGGATATTTGGCAGCGAGCTGTTCCTTAAAACCCTGGGCGCGCTGTTCGAGCGAGCCGGCGCCCGGAAGAGCGGTGATCAGGGCGACGTCGCCCTCGACCTTGCCGCCATTGGCTTCGCCGATGGCTGCGGCAAGGCCGTCAGCGGCAACGCGGCCGCCCTGGATGTTGTCGGTGGTCAGGAACGAGGTGAAGGCCTTGGAGTCGGCGCCAGAGTCGATGCCGATGATCTTGACCTTGGTGGCGGCCTCGTCGATCGGCTTGCCGAGCGCCTTGGCTTCGGTCGGCGCAATGACGACGGCCGCCGGGTTGCCGGCGACGGCATTTTCAAGGATCGAGATCTGGCCGTTGACGTCGGTCTCGGCCTGGGCGCCGAGCTCCGGCACGTTGACGCCGAGGTCCTTGCCGGCCTTGCGGGCTCCCGCCAGAACGATCTGCCAGTAGAAGGACGTGGTGTCCTTGACGATGATCGGAATGGTCGCGTCGGCCGCGGATGCCGGGGCCGAGTGCATCACGCCGGCAAGCATCGAGGCGGCTGCGAGTGCCACGAAGGCGCGGCGATTGAGAATGCTGGTCACGAATTTCATTAGGAGTCCTCCCTAAGTCGCCCGGTGAATGTTACGGAAGCTCCATTCGGATGGCGCGGCCCAAACGGAACTTTATCAATAAAAAACATTTACCGCATTTTGATAGTGCATCACCTCGGTCGGCGCAAGCGATGTTTGATGGCCGCTCGAATGGCTGGGCGGGAAAGCTTGCTCCCTCGGAACTCCGCTGCCAATCTCCTCCAATATGTCGCATGGAATATTAATTCCATCATACAGTCAATATGGAATGTTCATTCTTTTTCGGGGTGTACGAACTGTGACACCTGGCAATCACGTCAGGTGTTTGCGACCGGCTTAGAGCGTCGCTCCGAGGTGCCACGGCACGAACTCGTTGTCGCCGTAGCCGAACTCTTCGCTCTTGGTCTTGCGGCCCGAAGCCGTCTCGACGATCAGTTCGAAGATCTCGCGGCCCATGCCGGCGATGGTCTTTTCGCCCGAGGCGATGACGCCGCAATTCACGTCCATGTCCTCCTCCATCGTGTGATACATGGTCGAGTTGCTGGCGACCTTGATCGACGGCGTCGGCCGGCAGCCGAAGCAGGAGCCGCGGCCTGTGGTGAAGACGATGACGTTGGCGCCGCCCGCCACCTGGCCGGTGGCCGAGACCGGGTCGTAGCCGGGCGTGTCCATGAACACCAGCCCGTGCCCGGTGACCTTTTCGGCATAGCCGAAGACGCCGTTGAGCGGCGTCTGGCCGCCCTTGGCGACCGCGCCGAGCGACTTTTCCAGGATGGTGGTCAGGCCGCCGCGCTTGTTGCCCGGCGAGGGGTTGTTGTCGATGGAAGCGCCATGCTTGGCGACATGGTCTTCCCACCATTTCACGTAACCGTCGAGCTTGGCGGCGATCTCGGGGGTGGCGGCACGATAGGCAAGCAGGTGCTCGGCGCCGTAGATCTCCGTCGTCTCGGAGAGGATGCCGACACCGCCGACGCCGGCCAGGATGTCAACCGCGGCACCCAGCGCCGGATTGGCAGTGATGCCGGACATGCCGTCGGAGCCGCCGCATTGCAGGCCGACGACGATCTCGCTGACCGGGATCGGCTCACGCTGAAGCTTGCCGACCTCCTCGGCGATCTCGGCCAGCACGACCAGCGCCTTCTCGACCGATTTGCGCGAGCCGCCGGCTTCCTGGATGTTGAAATGACGTTTTCCCGCGGCAACGCCCTTCTGGCCATAGAGGGTGAGCTGGTTGACCTCGCAGCCGAGCCCGACCATCAGCACGCCGCCGAAATTCGGATGACGGGCATAGCCGGCCAGCGTGCGATGCAGCACCATCATGCCGTCGCCGGTGGCGCTCATGCCGCAGCCCTGGCCGTGGACGATCGGGACGAAGCCGTCGATGCCGGGATATTGCGGCAGAAGCGTGCGGTTCGCCGCGTCAGCGATGGCGTGGCAGACGGTTGCCGAGCAATTGACGCTGGCCAGAATGCCGACGAAGTTGCGCGTGCCGGCGCGGCCGTCGGCGCGGCGGTAGCCCATGAAGGTGCGGGCGCGGTCGGCCTCGGTCGCATGCACTGCCTCGCTCGGCGGCACCACCGGCAAACGCCCGCTTTCGAAGACCAGATTGTGCGAATGGACATGCTCGCCGGGCGCGATGTCCTGCGTGGCGCGGCCGATCGCCTGGGCGTATTTGACCACGGCTTCGCCAGCCGCAATCGGCTTGATCGCCACTTTGTGGCCCGGCTCGATCAGCGCGGCGGCGACGGCGCCGCCCGGCAGCACGGTGCCGATCTCGATGCGGCCATTGGCGACCGCGACATTGTCGGCGGGAGACAGAAGAATGCTGTTTGCGGCGTTCACGGGAGCTTCCTGGGTGTGTTCCTGGGTGCGCGAGCGGATTGACACGCGGCTCTTAACATATAATGTCTTTTATCGTGAAAAAACATTTTTGCGTCAATTGTTTTTTCGCCAGAGCGCGACGCGTCTTTTGGATGCGAGAAGTAGGCTCTACAACCAAGACTAGCGTTGCGCATGGTATTTTGCGAAGCGATTCCGATTTCATGCGCGCGAAACGCTTCAATCCGGCCGCAATCGCCAATGCGCCACGGGGCAGGGGATGTCGAAGAGCAACAACGTTTACAAGGACGCTTATAATCGCGGTCTGAGGCTGCTCGACGAAACCAGGAGCCTGCCTTCGGAGCCGGAGCTGGGTACGCTGCTCGGCGTCAGCCGCACGACGGTCCGCACTATCCTTGCGCGCATGGAAGAGACCGGGCTGATAGACTGGAACAAGCGCAGCAAGACGGTTCTGCGCGAGCCGCGGCCGGATGATTTCTTCCCCGAGGAAGAAACCGACACGCTGGCCGAGATCATCGAGCGTTCCTTCATGCGGCGGCTGCTTGCCAGCGGTGCCGAAGCCGGAATGCAGATCAACGAGCTCGAGCTGGCGCGAGAGATCGGCGTCGGCACCACCAGCGTGCGCGAATTCCTGATCCGCTTCTCGCGCTTTGGCCTGATCGAGAAGCGCCGCAACAGCCACTGGGTGCTGAAAGGCTTTACCCGCGCCTTCGCGCTGGAGTTGACCGAGATCCGCGAAATGTTCGAACTGCGCTCGGCCGCAGCCTTTGCCGCTCTGCCCGAGGACAGCCCGGTGTGGGCCGACCTCGACCGCCTGGAGGACGAGCATCGCCTGCTGGCGCGCGAGATCGCCGTGCGGTTCAACGAATTCTCCGAGCTCGACGAGCGCTTTCACCGGCTTATCCACCGGGCGTCGCACAACCGCTTCATTGTCGATTTCTACGACGTCATCGCCATGATCTTCCACTACCACTACCAGTGGAACAAGGCGCAGGAGCGCGAGCGCAACGAAGTCGCGGTCCAGGAGCATCTCGCCTATATCGCCGCGCTCAAATCGCGCGATCTCGCCAAGGTCGACGCCGCCTGCCGCAAGCACCTGAAATCGGCCCGCCACACGCTGCTGACGTCCATTCCCGAGGGCAGGCAGCCGCAACGCGCGTGATTGTGTTGCGTTGCCGCAGCAACGTTTTGGCGATTTTCCGGCCGCCGGCTCCGTGCTAGAGAACTGACGTTGCTGCGTGAAGAGGCTGGTTCTTGACCATACGCCGGAGACGATGGAGCATGCCGGTCGCGTTCGCCGCGGCGTGGCTTTTCGTGCTCCAGTCGATGTTCGGCGCGTTTGCTTCAGGCGGCGAGCCGAACGCCTCGCAATTCGATGCTTTCGGCAACACGATCTGCACCCATGACGGTGCGGCGCAACTCCCGGCCGGGGATCCGCATCAGCAGCACATGCCGGCTTGCTGCATGCTTGGCTGCAACCTCGTTTCGGCGGTCTACGCGCCGCCCGATGCCACCGGGAGCCTGTCTCGCAGCCTCTCCGTCGAAACCATCGCCTTTTTTCTGCCGGCCTTCCGGCATCGCGATTTCGCCCGCGCCCGCACTCCGTCCAATCCGCGCGCACCACCGGCGACGGCCTGATCCGTTCTGGTTCGCGCCGCGCAACCCTTTGCCGGCGCGTTTATCGACATCGTTCGCGACCGGCCGTCGGCGCGGTCCCTTAAAGTCCACGGAGCAATCATGTCTCACTCTTTTCGCGCCGCCGCATCCAGCCGCAGGCGCTTCGCACTGGGTCGTTTCGAGCAGCGTCTCGGCATCGCCCTTTGCGTTCTTGCCCTCCTGTTCGCCAGCGCCCAGACGGTGTTGGCACACGAGTTCAAGCTTGGCGATCTCGAGATCGGGCACCCCTGGTCGCGCGCCACGCCAGCCGGCGCCAAGGTAGCCGGCGGCTACTTTACCATCACCAACACCGGCAGTGCGCCGGATCGCCTGCTGTCGATCACCTCCGACATTTCGGCCAAGGCCGAACTGCACGAGATGGGCGTCAGCAATGGCGTCATGACCATGCGGCCGGTCACCGGCGGCCTCGAAATCCCGGCTGGCGGCAAGGTCGCGCTGGCGCCTAACGGCTATCATTTGATGTTCATGGATTTGAAGCGGCAGCCCAAGGAGGGCGAAATGTTCTCCGCCACGCTGACCTTCGAAAAAGCCGGGCCCGTGCAGATTGAATTCGCCGTGCAAGGCATCGGCAGCGCGGCGCCGCAGGACGACCACTGACTTGGCCGCTTCGAGAGGTACCATCATGAAGAAATCTCTTTTGCCCGGCTGCGTGCTTCTTATCCTCGGGACCGGCGCGGCCTTTGCCCACATCACGCTCGAAACGCCGGAGGCGGCGGTGGGCTCGACCTACAAGGCGGTTCTTCGGGTGCCGCATGGCTGCGAGGGCAAGGCGACGACCGCCGTGCGCGTGCAGATCCCGGAAGGGGTGCTCTCGGTCAAACCGATGCCGAAGCCGGGTTGGACGCTGCAGGTCAAGAACGGCAAATACGAGAAGTCCTACCAGCTCTACGGCCAGGCAGTGACCAGCGGCGTCAAGGAGATCGACTGGAGCGCCGGCAGCCTGCCGGACGAATTCTACGACGAATTCGTCTTTCGCGCGACACTGGCATCCGACCTGCCGGCAGGCCAGATGCTGCATTTTCCGGTGGTACAGGAATGTGACGGCGTTGCCGATCGCTGGATCGAGATTCCGGCGGCCGGGCAGGCTGAGGATGCGCTGGAATTTCCGGCGCCCGGCCTCAAGCTGCTGCCGAAGAAGTGAGCTCCGGCGGCGCGCTTTGGCGGATGGGCGCGCCGCTGCTCTTGGCGGTGATATGAGCGCGCCATCCTTCCTGCGGCAAGCTTGCATGGCCGGCAACTGTTCTGGCCGGCTTGTGGCTGGCCTGCTGGCCGCCATCGTGCTGCTCGCCGTAATCGCCATGCCTGATCCCGCCTTCGCCCATGCAGCGCTGATCAAGGCCGAGCCGGCTGACGGTGCGGTGCTGGCGCAGAGCCCGTCGCAGATGTCGCTGACCTTCAGCGAGCCGGTTTCGCCGCTGGTGCTGACGCTGGTGCGGCCCGACGGCACGTCGATCCCGCTGAGCTCTTTCCGGCTCAGCGGCCAGGCCGTCGAGATCGACAATCCGCAGGCGCTGACATCCGGCACGCATGTGCTGAGCTGGCGGGTAATCTCCGCCGACGGGCATCCGGTCGGCGGCTCGGTGCTGTTCTCGGTCGGCACACCGAGTGCCGCGCCGGCCGCCTCCGATGCCGTTGACCGGGGGCTTCGAACGGCGATCTGGATCGGCAAGGTTTTTCTGTATGTCGGCCTGTTTTTCGGGGTCGGCGGTGCCTTTGCGCAGGCCTGGCTGGCGCAAGGCGGCCGATCAGGCCAGAACATGATCGTCGCTGCGATCCTGTGCGGCCTGGCCGCCGCACCGCTGTCGCTTGGTTTCCAGGGCCTGGATGCGCTTGGCGCGCCGCTTGCCCGGCTGGCGCAGCCGGTCATCTGGCAGACCGGGCTCGGCACCAGCTTCGGCTGGACAGTGCTGATCGCGCTGATGGCGCTCGGCCTTGGCCTGTTGTCGCTGGTCGTGCCGCGCGCCGACGCAAGGCCGCTCGCCCTGGCCGGACTGGTTGGCGTTGGCGCAGCACTTGCCGCCAGCGGGCATGCCAGTGCCGCCGAGCCGCAATGGCTGACCCGGCCGATGGTGTTTCTGCACGCCACTGGTATCGCGATTTGGTCCGGGGCGCTGGCGCCGCTCGGTCTTGCCTTGAAACGGCAGCCGGACAAAGCCGGGCCGTTGCTGCGCCGGTTTTCACGAGCGATCCTGTTCGTCGTGGCGGTGCTTGCGGCAGCCGGCATCGTGCTCGCCGTCATCCAGGTGCAAACGCCGTCGGCGCTGGTCCATACCGCTTACGGCCGGCTGCTGCTGCTCAAGCTGGTGCTGCTCGTCTTTCTGTTCACGCTCGCCGCCGTCAATCGCTTCAAGCTTACGGCCCCGGCTGAGGCGGGCGAAACGGAAGTCCAGCGGCGGCTGGCCCGCTCGATCGCCATCGAGGTGCTGATCGTGCTGGCGATCTTCGGCGTTGCCGCCGGCTGGCGCTTCACGCCGCCGCCGCGCGCGCTGGCGATCGCCGCGGCACAGCCGGCGTCGGTGCATATCCACACGCTGCAAGCGATGGCCGACCTCAGCATTGCGCCCGGCCATGCCGGGCCTGTTGCCGCTTCGATCTTCATCATGACCGGCGATTTCGGCCCGCTCGACGCCAAGCAGGTAACACTGGTGCTGTCAAAGCCCGATTCCGGCATCGAACCCATCAAGCGCCCGGCGACGAGGCTTGGCGACGGCACCTGGCGCGTCGACGATCTCGTCATTCCGGTCGCCGGCCGGTGGACGGCGCGGCTCGATATCCTGGTCTCGGATTTCGAGATGGTGAAGATTGAGGCGCCGATCGACATCAGGCCGTGACGAGAGCGCTGGTCCACGCAAGACAATTCGGCGAGGCGGTTGACGCGGCCGAGAACCCCCGTCAATCATCGCCATCAAGAATGGGCGTCCAACCCAATCGCGGGCTCAACCAACAAGATCCGAAAGCAGGGAAGAAACGATGGAAAAAGCCGAAATAGGCCTGATCGGCCTTGGCACGATGGGCTCCAACCTGGCGCTCAACATCGCCGAGAAGGGGCACCGCATCGCCGTCTTCAACCGCACCGCGGCGCGCACCGATGCCTTTGTCGAAAATGCCGGCGCGCTCAGGGATAGGGTGGTGCCCTGCTACAGCCTCGAAGAACTGGCCGCCGCGATCCGGCCGCCGCGGCCGATCATCATCATGGTGCTGGCCGGCAAGCCGGTCGACGAGCAGATCGCGGCATTGCGCGGCGTGCTGTCGGCCAACGACATCGTCATCGACGCCGGCAATGCCAATTTCCGCGATACGATGCGGCGCTTCTCAGAGCTTACCGATTCGGGCCTGACCTTCATCGGCATGGGCGTGTCCGGCGGCGAGGAGGGCGCACGCCACGGTCCCTCGATCATGGTCGGCGGCACCGAAGAGTCCTGGAAGCGCGTCGAAAAGGTGCTGACCGCGATCTCGGCCAAGTTCAAGGGCGAGCCTTGCGCGGCGTGGCTTGGCACCGACGGCGCCGGCCATTTCGTCAAGACCATCCACAACGGCATCGAATATGCCGACATGCAGATGATCGCCGAGATCTACGGCATATTGCGCGACGGCCTGGGCATGGGGCCGAAAGAGATCGCCGAGGTGTTTTTGCAGTGGAACACGGGCCGGCTCAATTCGTACCTGATCGAGATCACCGCCAAGGTGCTCGCCGCCGACGATCCCAAGACCGGCAAACCGGTGGTCGACATCATCCTCGACCGCGCCGGCCAGAAAGGCACCGGCAAATGGTCGGTGATCGAGGCGCAGCAGCTAGGCATCCCGGCCACCGCGATCGAAGCGGCGGTGGCGGCACGCGTGCTGTCGTCGATCAAGGACGAGCGGCTGGCCGCCGAAAAGGTCTATGGCGCCGGCGTGAGCAAGATTTCCGGAGACAGGGACGCCCTGCTCGCCGATCTCGAACTGGCGCTGTTTGCCGGCAAGATCGCCGCCTACGCGCAAGGCTTCGCGGTGATGAGCGGCGCGTCGAAGGAATTCAACTGGAACCTGCCGATGCCGGTCATCGCCAAGATCTGGCGGGCCGGCTGCATCATCCGCTCGCAATTGCTGGATACGATGGCGGAGGCCTTCGGCGCCGGCGGCGCGGCCACCAACCTGTTGATGGCGCCGGCTTTCGTCTCGTTGATGCAGGAGGCACATCCGTCGCTTCGCCGTGTCGTGGCAAGGGCGGCCGAAGCCGGCTCGCCGGTGCCGGCCCTGTCATCCGCACTTGCTTATTTCGACAGTTACCGGCAGGGCCGCGGCACTTCGAACCTGATCCAGGCGCAGCGCGATTTCTTCGGCGCGCACGGCTTCGAGCGCATCGATGGGCAGGGCGCTTTCCATGGCCCGTGGGGAAGTGGGGCGGCTGGTTAGCGCCCGGTCTCGGCCGTAGAGATCGGCTTCGCAGTTTCTTGAAAGCGGACCTTGCTGGCGATCACGCTGGAGATCGTGGTTGCGCCATCAACGGACATTGATCGAGGGAACCCACGGGCATTTGCCCTCACAGCCAAAAGACGAGCCTATGTCCTGACGAGAGCAAGCCGGCGATCCAAAGCGATGCGCTCTTTAGTCGGGAAGGCCAGCCTTGCGGTAGCCTTCGACGAAGCGCTGGAGCACTTCCTCGTCGTCGAATGGCTGCGATGTCGCCCAGTGCCTGATGCTGAAATGGGGATTGCTCATCATGAAGAACTCCGCCTCCTGACGGGCTTCATCCAGGCGTCCGAGCTGCGCGAGGGCTGCCGCAAGCATGCGCCGCGACGTGGTGCGGTAGGTTTCCGGCTTGCGTAAAGCCTCGACCGCGGATTGATAGTCGCCGAGCGCATAATAGGCTTGGCCCGCCATCCAATGGTACCACCCCGGAGGGCGCGGATTGAGCCGCAACGCCCGCTTCACGAATTCGACGCCCTTGACCGCATCGCCCCTCAAGGTGATGAGATCCGAGCGCATCGCCCAGGCATCGGCATGATTGGGATCGAGCTTGAAAGTCGCCTCGAACTCTGCATCCGATTCCGCGAAACGCCGTTCGTGACCAAGTATGATGCCCAGCACCCACCGGTTCCCGGCATCGTTAGGGTCGAGCGCCACTGCCTGCTGCGCTTCCGCGAGCGAGCGAGGTTGGTTGGTTTCCTTCGGCTCGTTCCAGAACAGCCAGCCGAGCCAAAGATTGAGGGCCAGCAAGCTATGCGCTTCGGCATAGTCGGGATCGAGTCTGATCGCCTTCTCCAGCAGCATGCGCGCTTCCTGCGCGCCTAACCCGGTCTGAAAACTGACGCCGCGGGCTTGTACACAGAGGTCATAGGCTTCGAGACTCGTCGGCCGTTTGCGCGCCGGCTGTCCGGCCAATCGGCCGACCAGGGCTTCGACGATCTTGGCCGTGACCTCGTCCTGCACTGCAAAGATATCCTCGAGGCTGCTGTCGTAGCGCTCGGCCCAGATATGATCGCCGCCGATCGCGTCGATCAGCTGCGCATTGATGCGCACGCGCCCCGCGGCGCGCCGGGCGCTGCCTTCAACCACATAGCGCACCCCAAGATCACGCGCGGCCAAACGCACATCGACCGACCGCCCTTTGTAAGCAAAGGTCGAGTTGCGTGCGATGACGAAGAGGCCGGCGCAGCGAGATAGGTCGGTGATCAGGTCTTCGGTCAAGCCGTCGACAAAGGTTTCCTGCTCCGGATCGTTGCTCATGTTGGTGAAAGGCAAGACCGCGATCGAGGGCTTGTCGGGCAATTCCAGCGATGCCAGTCGCCCGACCTGAGCGGCTCTCGGAAGCTGCAGGTTGACGCGATAGCAGTATATCGGCTCGGCTATGTTCTTCACCCGCTGCTCGCCCATAGGCTCGAACGCAAACGCCAGCTTCTGCCTGACCTCCTTGGACACCTTCTCCGAAACGCAGATGCCACCGGGCTCGGCGAGTTGTTGGAGGCGCGACGCTACATTCACGCCCTCGCCATAGCGATCGTCCCCTTCGACGATCATTTCCCCAAGGTTGATTCCGATCCGGACTTCGAAGCGCTGGTCTTCGGCGACGCTCGCGTTACGTTCCGTCATGCCGCGCTGAAGCGTGACCGCGCATTCGACCGCATCCACCACGCTACCGAACTCCGCCAGCAGGCCGTCTCCCATAAGCTTGAAGATTCGCCCGTGTCGCGTCGCGATTTCCGGCTCGAACAACTCTTTGCGGCCCCGTTTCAGCCGGTCGAAGGTGCCCGCTTCATCCACCTCCATGAGCGCCGAGTAACCGACAACATCAATGGCAAGGATGGCAGCGAGCTTCCGCTCCATGTTGAGCCTCAGTTCAGATTCGCGACACGCCAGGCGCAGGTCAGAGGCAGGTAGGACCGGCGCCTCCGGCGTGCCCTCACCGGCCTCTATACCACAGATCACGCTTCTTGAGAGTATGACTCGCGCGACGCCTTGGCTCTCCTGCGCAGCGCCACTGACGAGCGAGTCCCATCTATCCCTACCGCTTGTTCGCGGCAGTTGCCTCTCAACCGGACCCGTGACCGCTTCGGGCCAGGTCACGACGATGCCCACGCCGACCTAAATGTCCGCAATTAAAGATCTGCGGCCCGGAGCTGCCAATCCGCTTTCGGCCCGAAGATTGACTGTCAGCAACGGGCCGCCAATTCGACCGTTCGCCTACGAACCCTTGCCACGTGAAGCCGACATCCCTGTTGAGGACGTTAGGCGTTCCGGAACTACGGCAAGAGATCCGTCACAGCGCGCCCACTTCCGTCCATTGCCATAGGGAAGCTGGCATGTTCGTGGATGATTTTCCAAGAACCGCCGATGCGCCTTAGCACGATGGTTCGCCGGCTCCAGGAGTCGACCTCTGTGCCATCCGTCTTAATGCCAGTCATGCGCGACAGCCCGAAGGCCACTGCAAGATCGCCGTCGATCATGAGCTGCGGGTCAGCCATGTGAACGGTGACGCCGTTGCGCCAAGTTGCAAACCAAGCATTTATCCCTTCGATGTCGCGTGCCTGTTCGCCTCTATAGGCGAGCGGCGGCGGCAGATCGAAAACCACGACATCCGGGTCCATGGCATCGACGTTGGCGCGGGCGTCCCCCTTGGCAGTTGCGTCTTCCTGGCCCCGGATGACAGACAAGACTTCCTTTTCAGACATATCGTTGCTCCTTCATTTTCTGGAACGACGAGGCCGGGGCGATCAATCCGACATCGACACTATTCGTAACAAATATGGCCGGTCCAAGCTGCTGTTGCATCGTGGTATTAAGAGTGATGAGCCCCTTAGTCCCGAAACGTGACTGCCGCGTGCTCCTACGGCCGCTCTTTGGTGATCTCGTCCCCATATCGGACGGACAGCATTCGGTCCCAAGGTTGCCGTCGGCAGCGCACATTTTCCAGCCAAGTGGAATCACTTGGCGTCGCAGAAATGCGGCTAAGGCAAATAGATGGAGCCCATTTCAATTTGAACATATCCCGCCCTAGTCGGGGCGGCGATAGGCCTGGACTTCGCCTGGCTCGCTCAGGCTCTGCAGGGTGCCAGGTGCGGCGCCTCCGATCCAGCCCAGCACCGAGCGGGCGAGTTCGGCGCCGGCCAGCCGGAAGTTCTCGTTGACGACCAGCAATTCGCTGCGAAACAGGTGCAGAAGCTCCGACGATTGTTTGGACACCACATCGACATCGCGGCCAAGCTTGAGGCCGGCGTCTTCGATGCCGGCGACGATGGCGAGCGTCGCGGCGGCGGCGCTGCTGATGAAACCGTCCGGCCTGACATCGCGGCGCATCAACTGCGCCGTCCGCATTCTGATCTGCTCGATCGAATGATCGATCGAAACGGTGTTGAACGGGATCTCGCTGGCGCCGACCTCGCTCAGCGCATCGGCAAAGCCGGCGAGCGTGTGGCCGTGATAGGTCAGCTCGACCGGCGGCGCCAACAGAGCCATCCGGCGGCGGCCGAGGCCGGCCAGATGGCGCACCGCCTCGGCTGCGAAAGCGTAATTGTCGAAATCGTGATAGGGATGGATCAGCCCCATGTCTGTGCGGCCATGCGTGGCAAAGGGGATGCCGCGCTCCAGCATATAGCGGGCTCTCGGATCGTTCGGCTGCGTGCGCGAAATGATGACGCCGTCGGCTGAACCGGTTTCCACGAGGTAACGGATCGGGTCGAGCGGATCCTGGGAGCGCGAATAGGGTGTCACGATCAAGTGATAGGGCGTGTCGGCGATGACTTCCGAAACGCCGTAGATGATGTCGGAGACAAAACTCATGATCTCGTGCTCGGTGTTGAGCACCAGGCTGATGACATTGGTCTTGCCGGTGCGCAGGCGGACGCCGGCACGGTTGGGGCGATAGCCGATCTGCTTGGCGACAAGCTGGACGCGCCGCCGGGTCTCGGCGCCGATCTCGGGGGCGTCCTTCAACGCACGCGACACGGTGGTGACGCCCAGCCCGGTCATGAAGGCGAGCGTCTTCAGCGTCGGCCGGCCCTGGCCCGACGCGTCGTCGGCCTTCTCTTTTTGATGCCTGTTCATTCGTCCCGCCCCGTCAGGCGCATAGCAGTTGCCGGACAGCCCGGCAATCGGCCGGCCGCGGGCACGCCGCGGCCTTCACCGAATGAGACCGCTATATACTGAAACGTTACAGATTGTCACGACCATTGCCACACCACTGGTGACAGATGCAGAACGAGCGGCGCTGCAATCGGCGCAAAACAGCGATTGGAACGGGATTTTCCGATTTTTCGGCGCCGCAGCATTCTATTTTGCAGTGCAACCTCTCTGGTTGCGATGCGGTAGGCCAGCGAGCCGCGCGATTTTATTCGCGCTTCGAAAAAACTTGATGCCACCTTCGCCTGAGGGGTTGCGCGCCTCAAGCAATTGCCGTATCGAAAATCTGTAACGTTTCAGATTCTGGGAGGAACGAAATGCGATACCAACTCATGACTGCTGCGCTGGCTGCGACGGTCGCGCTGCAATTCGCCGGCCCGGCGGCCGCGACGGATCTGGAAGTCACCCATTGGTGGACCTCCGGCGGCGAGGCGGCAGCGGTCGCAGAACTCGCCAAGGCTTTCGACGCAACCGGCAATCACTGGGTGGACGGCGCCATCGCCGGTTCCGGCGGCACGGCGCGGCCGATCATGATCAGCCGCATCACCGGCGGCGACCCGATGGGCGCGACCCAGTTCAATCACGGCCGGCAGGCGGAAGAATTGGTGCAGGCCGGGCTGATGCGCGACCTCACCGATCTCGCCACCAAGGAAAAGTGGACGGAAATCGTGCAGCCGAAGAGCCTGCTCGACGGCTGTACCCTCGACGGCAAGATCTATTGCGTGCCGGTCAATATCCACTCCTGGCAATGGCTGTGGCTGTCGAACGCCGCCTTCAAAAAGGCCGGCGTGCCCGTGCCGAAGAACTGGAATGAATACGTCGCTGCGGCGCCCGCGCTGGAAAAGGCAGGCATCCAGCCGCTCGCGGTCGGCGGCCAGCCCTGGCAGGCCTCCGGCGCTTTCGACGTGCTGCTTGCGGCGGTCGGCGGCACCGACGCCTTCCTCAAGGTCTACAAGGACAAGGACGCCGAATTCGCCGCCGGGCCCGAAGTCGCCAAGGTCTTCAAGGCCGCGGACGACGCCCGCAAGATGGCGAAGAACACCAATGTGCAGGACTGGAACCAGGCCACCAATCTGGTCATCACCGGCAAGGCGGGCGGCCAGATCATGGGTGACTGGGCGCAGGGCGAGTTCCAGGTTGCCGGCCAGACCGCCGGCAAGGACTATACTTGCCTTCCGGGCCTCGGTCTCAACGAGGTCATCGCCACCGGCGGCGACGCTTTCTACTTTCCGCTGCTGAAGGATCCCGAAAAATCGAAGGCACAGGAAGTGCTGGCCCACACGCTGCTCGATCCCAAGACGCAGGTCGCCTTCAATCTCAAGAAAGGTTCGCTGCCGGTGCGCGGCGACGTCGACCTCAAGGCGGCGAACGACTGCATGAAGAAGGGGCTCGAAATTCTCGCCAAGGGCAATGTCATGCCCTGGACCGACCAGCTGCTTTCGCAGGATACGCAGAAGCAGAAGGAGGATCTGTTCTCCGAGTTCTTCGCCAAGCAGGACATGACCGTGGAAGATGCGCAGAAGCGCTTCGCCGCCATCGTCGGTTCGGCCGATTGAGCGATCGACCAACCGCCTCACTCCCGCCCCTGCGAACGCAGGGTCGGGAGCTTGGGTCAAGGCCTCTTGACCCTCCGGCCCTTCCCCGATCCAGCGCGGCTGTGCAGATGAGCAAGAGCGAACGCCCGAGCCAACTCTTTCGCAACCTCAATGCGAAAGTCGCTTCGATCCCGATGATTTTCACCGCGCTGGTGATTTTTGTCGGCGGCACCCTCTGGACGGTGTTGTATTCCTTCACAAATTCCAAGCTGCTGCCGCGGCTGCACTTCGTCGGTCTCGACCAGTACTATCGGCTGTGGGCGACGCCGCGCTGGCTGATCTCGATCGAGAACCTGCTGATCTACGGCGTGCTGTCGCTGGTGTTCTCGCTTGTCATCGGCTTCCTGCTTGCTGCCTTGCTCGACCAGAAGATCCGGTTCGAGGACACGTTCCGGACCATTTTCCTCTATCCCTTCGCCCTGTCCTTCATCGTCACCGGTCTGGTCTGGCAGTGGCTGCTCAACCCCGAATTCGGTGTCCAGGCAGTGGTGCGCAGCCTCGGCTGGACGAGCTTCAGCTTCAATCCGCTCTATGATTCCAGCATCGTCATCTACGGCATATTGATCGCCGCTCTCTGGCAAGGCACCGGGCTCATCATGTGCCTGATGCTGGCCGGCCTGCGCGGCATCGACGAGGATATCTGGAAGGCCGCGCGGGTCGACGGGATACCGACCTGGAAGACCTATCTGTTCATCATCATACCGATGATGCGGCCGGTCTTCATCACCACGCTGGTCATCGTCGCCTCCAACATCGTTCGCGTCTACGACCTTGTCGTCGCCCAGACCAGCGGCGGGCCCGGCATCGCCTCCGAAGTCCCGGCCAAATATGTCTATGATTACATGTTCTTCGCCCAGAACCTCGGCCAAGGGTTCGCCGCCTCGACGATGATGCTGCTGTCGGTGATCATCGTCATCGTGCCGTGGGCCTATCTCGAGTTCGGAGGCAAGAAGCGTGTCTGACCATACCGTTTCATTGCCCGCCATTGCCGGCGCCGGCGGGCTCGAAGCCTACGGGCCGAGCGGGCCGAAGCCGCGCCACACATTCTCGCGCCGTAACATCTTCCTCTACGGCACGCTGATCGTGGTGGCGCTCTACTATCTTTTGCCGCTCTACGTGATGGTGGTGACATCGCTCAAAGGCATGCCCGAGATACGCCTCGGCAACATCTTCTCGCCGCCAATGGAGATCACCTTCGAGCCCTGGGTCAAGGCCTGGTCGAGCGCCTGCACCGGGCTCAACTGCGACGGGCTGTCGCGTGGCTTCTGGAATTCGGTGCGCATCACCATCCCGTCGGTGATCCTGTCGATCGCGCTCGCCTCGGTGAACGGTTATGCGCTTGCCAACTGGCGCTTCAAAGGCGCCGACACTTTCTTCATCATCCTGATCGTCGGCGCCTTCATCCCTTATCAGGTGATGATCTATCCGATCGTCATCATCCTGCGCGAAGTCGGCCTCTACGGCAGCCTCAGCGGCCTGGTGATCGTCCATTCCATCTTCGGCATGCCGATCCTCACGCTGTTGTTCCGCAACTACTTTACCTCCATGCCGGAGGAGCTGTTCCGGGCAGCGCGTGTCGACGGCGCCGGCTTCTGGGGCATTTATTTCCGCATCATGCTGCCGATGTCGCTGCCGATCTTCGTCGTCGCCATCATCCTGCAGGTGACCGGCATCTGGAACGACTTCCTGTTCGGCGTCGTCTACACCCGCCCCGACACCTATCCGATGACGGTGCAGCTCAACAACATCGTCAACTCGGTGCAAGGCGTGAAGGAATACAACGTCAACATGGCAGCCACCATCCTGACCGGCCTGGTGCCGCTGATCGTCTATTTCCTGTCCGGAAAATTGTTTGTGCGCGGCATCGCCGCCGGCGCGGTGAAAGGATGATGGCGATGAACGCAAACGGCAGCGTTGCGGCAAACGGCAGCAACGGGGCAAACGGCACCAGCGTCTCGATCCAGAACCTGTCGCTGAATTTCGGCGCGATATCAGTGCTGCAGACGCTCAACCTCGATGTCGCCGAAGGCGAGTTCATCGTGCTGCTCGGCCCGTCCGGCTGCGGCAAGTCGACCTTGCTCAACTGCATTGCCGGGCTGCTCGACGTTTCCGAAGGCCGCATCTTCATCAAGGGCAAGAACGTCACCTGGGAAGAGCCCAAGGATCGCGGCATCGGCATGGTGTTCCAGTCCTACGCGCTTTATCCGCAGATGACGGTGGAGAAGAACCTGTCGTTTGGGCTGCGCGTTGCCGGTCTCGCCAAGGACGAGATCGCCAAGCGCATCGCCCGGGCCGCCGAGATCCTGCAGATCGAACCGCTTTTGCATCGCAAGCCGGCGGCCCTGTCCGGCGGCCAGCGCCAGCGTGTGGCGATCGGGCGCGCACTTGTGCGTGACGTCGATGTCTTTCTGTTCGACGAACCGCTCTCCAACCTCGACGCCAAGCTGCGCGCAGAATTGCGCGTCGAAATCAAGCTGCTGCATCGCAAGCTTGAGAACACCATGATCTACGTCACCCACGACCAGATCGAGGCGATGACGCTGGCCGACCGTATCGCGGTGATGAAGGGCGGGGTCATCCAGCAGCTCGATGCGCCGCAGACCATCTATAACCGGCCGGTCAACCGGTTTGTCGCCGGCTTCCTCGGCTCGCCGGCAATGAACTTCCTCGACGGCAGACTTGACCAAGCGGCAGGCGACTGGCACTTCGTCGCCGAGGATGTGCGGATACCGCTGGCCACCTATGCTTTCGAGAAGGACCCGGTGCCAGGGCCGGCCGTGTTCGGCATCCGCCCCGAGCACGTGGCGTTCAACAGCGGCACGGGATGGCCGTTCGCAGCCACGGCAAATGTCGAGGTCGTCGAGCCCATGGGTTCCGACACGCTGGTCTGGCTGAAGCTCGCCGGCCAGAATTTCACGGTACGGGTGACAGCCGAGCGTACGCCAAACAACGCGGAGGCGGTCGGCATCGGTTTCGACCCGATGCGGGCCTCGCTGTTCGACGCCGCCACAGGTAACCGCCTCTAGAGCCTGATTTTAGCCTCCCAAGACTTTTCCATTTCCCCCCAAGACTAACCATCCCCAAGAAACGGACAGAGACGATGAACTGGTCATTCCAACTTTACAGCGCGCGTAATTTCCAGCCCTGGGAGGGCGTGCTCAAAATGCTGGGCGAGCTTGGTTACAGCCAAGTCGAAGGGTTCGGTGGCGTCTATGACGATCCCAAGGCGTTCCGTGCCGAGCTCGACAAGAACGGCCTTGCCATGCCGACCGGGCATTTCTCGATCGACGCGCTCGAGAAGGATTTCGACGGCGTGCGCAGGACGGCCGATGCGCTCGGCATCACGCTGCTCATCTGCCCCTTCCTGAACGCCGAGTTCAGGCCGGCCGACGCGGCCGGCTGGCGCGGCTTCGGCGAACGCCTGGCCAAGGTCGGCGAGACGGCCAGGAAAGCCGGCTATGGTTTTGCCTGGCACAATCATGATTTCGAATTCAAGGCGCTCGCCGACGGCTCGGTGCCGCAGGACCATATCCTGTCCTCCGCGCCCGACATCGGCTGGGAGATGGATGTCGCCTGGGTGGTGCGGGGCGGCGTCGATCCGCTGCCCTGGATCGAGAAGCACGGCAAGCGCATCGTAGCCGTCCACGTCAAGGACTTGGCCAAGCCGGGCGAGGGCCTCGACGAGGACGGCTGGTCCGACGTCGGCCACGGCACCATCGACTGGCCCGGCCTGATCAAGGCGCTGCGCGCCAAAAGCGCTGCGAAATACTACGTCATGGAACAAGACAATCCCAACGACATCGAGCGCTTCGCCCGCCGCTCCATCGCAGCCGCCAAGACCTATTAGGAGCACATCAGCATGGCAACAAAACTTGGCATCGGCGTGATTGGCTGCGGCAACATCTCGAAGGCGTATTTCTCGCTGGCGCCGCTGTTTCGCGGCATCGAGATGCGCGCCTGCGCCGACATCAACATGGAAGCGGCGAAAGCGCGGGCAAAGGAGTTCAAGCTGCGCGCCGAGACCGTTGAGGGGCTGCTCAAGGCCGACGATATCGACATCATCGTCAACCTGACCATTCCGGCGGTGCATTACGAGGTGTCGAAGCAGATCCTCGACGCCGGCAAGCACGTCTATTCGGAGAAGCCCTTCGTGCTGTCGGTCAAGGAAGGGCTCGACCTGAAGAAACGGGCGGAAAACAAGGGGCTGCGCATCGGCTCTGCCCCCGACACCTTCCTTGGCGGCGCGCACCAGCTTGTCCGCGACCTGATCGACACCGGCAGGCTCGGCAAGGTCACCAGCGGCACCTGTCATGTGATGAGCCATGGCATGGAGCATTGGCACCCCAATCCGGACTTCTTCTTCCAGCCGGGCGCCGGGCCGGTGCTCGATATCGGACCCTATTACATCACCAACCTGATCCAGCTGATCGGGCCGGTGAAGCGGGTCGCTGCCTTCGCTTCGATCCCGATGACGGAACGCATCATCAGCTCGAAGCCGCGCGCCGGCGAAAAGATACCGGTCTCCACGCCAACGACGATCCATGGCGTGCTGGAATTCGAGAACGGCGCCGTTGTGACGCTCAACACCAGCTGGGATGTCTGGAGCCACGGCCACGCTCCGATGGAGCTCTATGGCGAGGCGGGCACGGTGTTCGTGCCGGATCCGAACTTCTTCGGCGGCGAGGTGCGCTACACCGAAGCCGCCAAGCCGGTGAAGAAGCTGCCGAAATGGCCGCATCCGTTCGGCGTGCCCAACGAGATGCATTCGCAAGGCATGATGGCCAACTACCGCACCGCCGGTTTGGCCGACATGGCGATCGCGATCAGAGAAGGCCGGCCGCATCGCTGCTCGATGGAACTGGCGCTGCATGCCGTCGACGTCATGACCGGCCTGTTGCGTTCGGGCGAAACCGGAAAGTTCGTCGCCATGCAGACCAGCTGCGAGCGGCCCGCGGCACTCGGCGTCAAGGCGGCGAAGGAGCTGCTGGCGAAGAAGAAAACCAAGTAGGCGGCGCACCTCCCAAGCACCGCAAAAAGCCTCTCCCCGTTTGCGCGGGGAGAGGCTAAGGGTGGGCCGGCCTCGACTTGCCCGTCATCGCGGCGGCAGCTGTCGGCTCGTTTCGATATGAGGATTTCCCATGCCCTATGTTCCCGCCGAAAACCGCTACGAAAAGATGGTCTACAATCGCTGCGGGCGGTCCGGCCTGAAGCTGCCGGCGATCTCGCTTGGGCTGTGGCACAATTTCGGCGACGACACGCCGCATAGAACCAAGCAGGCGATCACGCGCAGGGCCTTCGATCTGGGCATCACGCATTTCGATCTCGCCAACAATTACGGCCCGCCGCCCGGCTCGGCGGAGCGGGCGTTCGGCGAGATCCTGCGGACGGACTTTGCCGGTTATCGCGACGAGCTGATCATCTCGACCAAGGCCGGCTACGAAATGTGGGCAGGACCTTATGGCGAATGGGGCGGCCGCAAGTATGTGCTGGCCAGCCTCGATCAGAGCCTGAAGCGGATGGGACTCGACTATGTCGACATCTTCTATTCGCACCGCTTCGACCCCGACACGCCGCTGGAAGAGACGATGGGCGCACTCGATCACGCGGTGCGCTCGGGCAAAGCGCTCTATGCCGGCATTTCCTCCTATAATTCGCAGCGCACCCGCGAGGCCGCCGACATTTTGAAGCAGCTCGGCACGCCTTGCGTGATCCATCAGCCGAGCTATTCGATGCTCAACCGCTGGGTCGAGGATGATGGCCTGCTCGATACGCTGGAGGGGCTTGGCGTCGGCTCGATCGTGTTCTCGCCGCTGGCGCAAGGCATGCTGACCGACAAATATCTCGGCGGCATCCCCGATGGCAGCCGCGCCAGCCAGGGCAAGTCGCTGCGCCCGGCATTCATCAACGACAAATCGATCGCCAATATCGAGGCGCTGAACGTCATCGCCCGCCGCCGCGGCCAGACGCTGGCGCAGATGGCGCTGGCCTGGGTGCTGCGCAGGGGCAGGGTCACATCGGCGCTGATCGGCGCCAGCCGGCCGGAACAGGTCGAGGATTGCGTCGGGGCGCTGAAGGCGCTCGACTTCAGCGATGCCGAGCTCGCCGAGATCGACACCTTTGCCCGCGAGTCCGACATCAACCTCTGGGCGGCATCGGCCGAGCGCAAGGGGCCGCCGAGGAAGTAGGCGACGACGGTATCCGGTGGCCGAAGGGCGACGGCTTCCGGGACGCTGAGCATGGAATGGCCGGGCAGCTGGATGGGTATTGCAAGAAGGTCGTTTCGCCCGATTCGGGGTTAGGCGATGAATCAGGAAACCCGGCTTTTTGGCGCTATTGCGGTCCGCCCCGCCATCCTATCCCTCATACCCCAGTTCGAAACGGCCACAGGATTCACGGTTGCGGTCAGGTGGGAGCTCAATCCGACAGTAAAGAAGCAGATTGAAGCTGGGGAAGCTTTTGACCTCGTCATCACCAATCCGGACCTGGTTCAGGATCTGACTGCCTCGGGAAAGGTCAAGGCGGGGAGCCAGGTGGCGTTTGGCCGGATAGCAATGGGGGTGGCAGCCAAGGCAGGCAGTCGACCGCTCGATATCGGGTCCGTGGAAGCATTCGAACAGGCGTTGAAGAGCGCCAGATCGATCGCCTACGCCAGTGAAGGAACCAGCGGTGGCTACTTCTCCGGTTTGCTGGAACGTTTGGGGATAGCGGATGAGGTGAAGCCCAAGCTGGTAGCCATACCAGGAGGACAGACAGCGCAAGCCGTGGGCCGTGGGGAAGCCGAGTTGGGGGTCGTTCCCGTGACTTCGATTTTCGCGGCCGCTCCCGAGGTCGTGCTTGTCGGTCGGTTTCCGGCAGAACTCCAAAGTTACGTCGACTTCGCCATTGGCATCAGTGCCGGTTCAACGAACGCAGAAGCTGCCGAGCGGCTGTCGGAATTTCTGATGTCGGCAGCCGTTGACGACATGCTGGCGGCAAAGGGTGTCGAGCGCCGCTAAGAGCGTGCGATGAATCACGCCAGAGGCACGTTGGGGATTTCTCCTCAAACAGGCTCTAATTTTCGGCTGCCTTGATGTTCCGCGCGGCTTGCTCGAGCGTCGCCCTGTCGTTGCCAAGCCTGTCGATCAGCTCTTGCGCCTGATCACCGGTTATCCCGGTGCGCATCGCCAGTGCCTCGACCGTCAGAACGTCGGAACTGGCGATCGTTCCAGTGGGACCGTGCTCGGCCGCGTCATCATCAGCCTGGCCGGTCGTCGTCTCATCGTAGCCAAGCTCTTGCTTCGCCTGCTGCCAATGACGCTCATGCGCGCCATCCGGGCGGCCCTCGCGCATCCAGATTTCATAGGCTCGCTGCCGAATCTTTTCATGCCGATCGTTGTCCATGACGGTTCCTCCCTTGTGGCGTTTTCACCAACGCGGGGAGCGCCGGAACGATCCTATGTTCAGGCCGATTTCGCACACTGCCGGACAAAACCCGGTCTCTCATCGAACAAACACCGGACAGATGCGTTTTGCGGAGGAACCTAGATAGCGGGCCGGCCGTTGAGCCGAACCTGAGCAAAGGAGATTACCATGGCCGACGAACCGAACGAATCCGCAACACCGAAGATGACTCAACGTGAAGCTCAGGAAGCCCTGGAGAAGCAGGTCGCGCAGCTGAAGCGCGAGATCAGCAAGATCAATCGGACCTTGGCCGAACGCGCGGAAGAGGCGATCGAAGACGCCGGCGACTGGTATGACAGCGCTGCCGAGCGCGCCTCTCGGACGGCACAAGCCCTGCGCAACAGGGCGCAGACGGTGTCCGGGGTCGTCCAGGAGAATCCCGGCACGGTATCGTCCGCATTCATACTCGGAGCGGCCGTAGGGGCGCTACTGGGCCTCACCTTGGCCGCCACAGACCAGCGCCGCGATCGCTGGTTCTAGTCCCAACCTAAGGTTCCGGGCAGAAACGGCGGGATTGCTCCCCCGTCATTCAGCAAATGACACCGGTCAGGGCGTGGCGGGCTTCTGCGCCGTGCCGAGGGCTTTGGGCGCTGCAGGCGCTGCCGTCTTCATCTTCTCCTCGATCCAGCCGGTGTAATTGGCCAGCCGCGTGTAGATGCCGTAGGCGTTCTTGTGGCCGCAGGCGGTGCTGCCGTCGGCCGGACCTTCGCCCCAGCTGACGACGCCAACCTGCACCGGACCATCGGCGCCGGTCATGAACAGCGGTCCGCCGCTGTCGCCATTGCAGGCGTCGCGCTCGCCGCTGGCGGTGCCGGCGCAGATCATGTTGCCGGTCAGCGGATCGGCCATATCAGCAGCAATTGCATTGGCGGCCGCCTCGATGCTCCTTTCCGAGTAACGCATGCGGCGGGCGAGCTCGCCGAGCGCAGCCTTCAAATCACGCGCATAAATCGCCTTGATGCCGTTGTTGCAGGTTGCGTTCGGCTGGAGGTCCAGGTCGGCAACCATCAGCGCGGTGGGAAATGTTCCGTCCTGCATCTTGCCCCAGCCGGTGACCGTGGTCTTGCCGGCGTCGGGGGGCGGCTCACGGGCAATCTTGATGGTCGGGGCATCGGCCGGCTCGGCCAGCCGGATCAGGCCGAGATCGTTGTCCAGCGTCTGCTCGCTGTAGCCCTCGTTGACGATGATCTCCACCGCCTTGTAGCGCTTGCCCTCGCTGAGATCGGTGGCGCCGGTGAGCACGGTGACCACGTCAGGCGAAATCGGCTCGCCGTCGTCGTTGAGGCAGTGCGCCGCCGTCAGCACCCATTGCGGCGCGATCAGGCTGCCGCCGCAGAACTGCGCATTCGCCTGCGAGGCCGGACTTTCGTCCAGTTTGCCGGTGGTCAGCAACGCCACCTGGAACGGGTAGGCGCCCTTCTCGGCCTCTTTGCCGCCGTAGACGCGATCGGCGCCGCCGGGGTTCTCCGCCTTGGCTTTTGCCCTGGCCTCGGCCACGCGTTTCATCGGCGAGATCGCCGCCTCGGGCCGGGCGGCCGCGTCCCTGGCATGAACGGAATTGACGACCGGCAAGGCCGCCGCGATGGCAAGCAGCGAGGCGGCAGCAATCGGTCTGAACCTGTGGATGATCTTCACCTCGAACCCCCTGAGACGATGTTCCGACAGATCGGCCTCGACGCGCGATCCACTGAAATGGGAACCGGCCGGTGAGCCGATCATGCGCCGATGTGGAGCGTGATCCGTCACAAAACCGAGTACCACTTTTGCTAAATCGTGGTGTCGAGCCAAACCCGCCCAAATCTATAATCCCCCACGGGCTATGTGGAGGCAATTTATCGTTGCCAATGTTGGATTATTTTAGGCAGTATACGTTGCGGGCATTTTTGGCGGGGACCTAAACTGGCTGCACTGAATAATGGCCTGGTAAAGGCGCCGGCAACCCATTTCATTTTTCGGCGCCACCACGATCTAGACAATATTTCTGTATCTTGATCCAGTCCTTGCTGACTTTTGGGAGAGTCTCACCATGACAAAACTGACACAGTGCATTATTGCGTCTGCGTTGCTTTCCACCGCAATGTGGGCGGTTCCTGCCTTGGCTGCCGAGCCAGGTTCCGCCAATGCCGGCAACGGCGAAAGCATGCGTGACGTAACATCGGGCGGTTACAAGCCTGGCCGGGCGAAACCGATCGCCCCGCCGAAACTGACAGAGGACGAGGCCAACCGTGCCGCGCCGCTCACCGACGAAGCAACGGCCGTCAAATCCTATGGCATCGTCGGCCGCTCCGCCGATGGCAAGGACATCAAGATCGATCCGAACGAGACGCTGAAGGACCTTGTCATCAAGGAAATGAACGCGCCCGCCGAGGGACAGAAGTCCGAGAATTCCGGGCTGAGCGGAGGCGACGAGGCAGGCCGCCAGGTGTTCGGGACGGACGACCGGGAGCAGATCAAGAATACCAAGACCTACCCGTTCACCGCGATCGGCTACCTCGAAGGCAAATCGAAGAGCGGCAGCTATGGCAGCTGCTCGGCGACGCTGATCGGCCCGCGCACGGTGCTCACCGCGGCGCACTGCCTCTACAGCCACGAAGACAAGGCCTGGCTGGACGATATCCTGTTCGTGCCGGCTCTCAACGGCAAGACTGCCGACGACGCACCGTTCGGCGCCTTCACCTATGAAAGCGCCTATATCGTCCAGGGCTTCATCGACAATTATCAGGGCTTTTACGGCTCGGTCGTGCCATGGGATCTCGGCATCGTCACCTTGAAGCAGGATGTCGGCACCAATCTCGGCTGGCTGGGCTATGCCAATTATGTGGATCTCGGCGACTTCACCGCCAACATCGTCGGCTATCCTGGCGACAAGCCGATGGGCACGATGTGGAAGGCGACCTGCGAAGTGCTCGCCGAACACATCGCCATCGAGTATTTCCAGTATGACTGCGACACTTATCCGGGATCGAGCGGCAGCTCGGTCTACGCCTATGACAATGGCTCCAAGCAGCGCGTCATCACCGGCGTGAACGTGGCTGAGAGCCCGGATGCCAACACCGCCGTGCGTCTGAACGCCATCAACGTCCAGTGGATCAACAGCCTGTACAAATAGGCCTGCAGAGTTTCCGCCGCGATCGTCGGGGGGTGGGTTATCTATTCAGCTGCATTTCTGCGACGCCAAGTGTGATCACACTTGGCTGCAAAATGCTCCAATCAAAGGGGCGGCGGAGCATTTCCGTCGCTGGCTTCGCATTTTTCGGGGATTATCTGGACTAGGCCGAGGGTGGCGCCTGGCGGACATAGTTCTCGATCGGCTGGGCGAAAGTCGGTGAACCGGCCTTGCGCTCCCTGTCGATATAGCCGGCAAAATAGCTCCAGAAGGAAGCGGCATAGTCGCGGAAATAGGAGTCGGCGACCTCACGCGAGCACAGCCCGCCTTCGACACAGAAGGACAGGCGGTTGAGGAAATAGACGATGCGGTCGAAATTGTCGCTGAACTCGGCAAGCGGCATGTCGCCGCCGGTTGCGCTCATCGCTTCGATGCCGATGCGTTGTCTGAACACCTGTTCCTCGGTCGGCGTCGGATTGGCATTGAGCAGATTGCCGTATTTGGCGTTGAGCGCCGCCAGGCGTTGCTTGAGGGCCCGTTGCGCCTGCTGGTAATCCTTGCTTTCCCAGAGCTCGACCAGCGACATCGTTTGCTCGACGCGCTTCTGCTCCTGGTTCGCCAGGAACTGGTAGACCGAAAAGATCAAGGTGAGGATGATCGCCAGGCGCACCAGCAATCCGGACCAGGCATAGACGAGCATGCGCCAGTCGCGATCGGTGAATGGGTTCGCCTCCTTCTTGACCTCGTGATTGCTCACCCACGGCAGGCCTTCGACGGTTTCCGGCAGCGACACCGGCTTCTTTTGCGGTACCGGCGCGGTCACTGCCTGCTGCGTTGCGTTGCCCCCCGCTTTCGTCATCCGCAGCTGTCCAGTTCTATGGTGGCGGACGGGTCGAGCACGATGCCCGGCGTCTCCAGCTTCTTCTTCAGGCAATCCAGCTGCGCCCGCGAAACAATGAACTGCACGTCAGGCGCCACCTGCGCCTTGCCCGGCGACGGCAATGGTTCGACCACGCCGCGTGAGGTGCAGCTGCTGAGATCGACGATGACGGCGGCGTTGCCGGTTTTGGCGATCTGGTCGTACTGGTCGAGAAAGCAGCTCGCCAGTTCGGAATTGATGACGACCTCCTTGGCGCAGAGGCCGCAAGCCTCGTCCGCCGAAGCATTGGCGGCCAGCAACAGCCCGGCGACAAGGCCGGCGGTTGTTGCGCGCCACGAAAATACGGTCCTGTTCACGAACGCCCTCATCCGTTCCGTTCGGCCGCCGACAACGGCGGTCGAAGAATGTTCATTATCAGCCGATTAGGCAAGAGGCCCGGCCGGGCACCTGACCCCGCCTCAGGCGCGCGGCACCGTCTCCATCGGGAAGATCATCACGGCGCCCTTCGACCCCTTGTCGTCGGTGAGCCGCATGGCCGAACGCGTCGCCGGCGCCATGCCGATATCGGCCAGCATATCGGAGAAGCTTGGCTGTCCAAGTCCGCGCGTTACAGAGACAACCCCCTCTTGCGCCAGGAAACTCAGATCCTGCTTCTCGCTCTGCGGCGGCGCCTCGGTCAAGACGGCGATCATCCGCTCCATGCCGAAGCTGGTATCGGTGAATTTGAACAGGCCTTCCTCGAGCACGGCGCCTTCGGTCAGGCGCTCGGCAAGAAAATGCTGGATGGAATAGTCGGAGCCGACGTAGAGCACGTTGATGTCGACCAGGTTGGTCGAACCGTTCCTGGCCAGCACGTGGACCTGATCGTCGGGCGAAACACGCGGCACCTTCGACGGTTCGATCGGCTGCAGCGTGTCGGTGTCAAAACGCTTGATCCGGAACTCGACGCTGACCTCTTCCGGCCGATAATCGGAAGCGGCGGCCAGCCTCGACAGGCCGATGGCGCGGAAGATTTTCGTCAGGTTCTTGGCCGCTGCATCGACCAACTTTTCGCGGCCGTCCGGATGAATGACGATCAGCGGCGGCTTGCTGCCGTCCTTGAGCGTCATGTCGCCCGAAGCCGGCAGGAACCACAGTGCCGACGCGTCGGTGGCATCTTCTGCAGCGCCGGCAATGGCGTTCTCGCGCAGCACGGCGAGACGCAGATCTGCGCTCTTGCCCGGCTCGACCAGCGCGATGTGGAACCCTGAGTTCTCCCTGGCCGCCAGATCGTCGAGAACCGAGTTCGCCAGCGCGGCCTCTTTCTCGAGGCCGTTGGTCGCCGCCGGCCGCGCAATCACGAGCTTGTAGTCGACGGCGAGCTCGGCGAGCCGGGCATAGGCATTGGCGGGGATGTCGGCCAGCTTGATCGCCGGCTTGCCGCCGAACTCGACCGGCTTGACCCGGCTTTCCAGGTTTTTCGCCGACTGTACCTGGAGATAGCCAAGCGCGTCGGACAGCGGCGACAGCGCCGAGGGCAATATTGCGAGCCTGCTGCCAGGGGTGAGCCGATGCAGCAGTCCGGCGCCGATCGTGGCTTTGTCGTTCTCGATGACGATCGGCCATTGCATGACCGCGTCTGTCTTGTCGGTGCCGAAGACGCGGGCGTCGAGTTCCCCTTCGAACAGCGGCGTCGGCCGGGTGCGGCCGTCCGCCGAATATTGCTGCAGCACGGCCTGGCCGAGCTGGCGGTAGGTGATGTTGGGATTCTCGGCCAGTTTCGACAGGATGGTGAAGGTGAACAGCCCGAATCGAGGCGCATCGGCCGTGCCCTTGGGCAGCGGCATCTCGGGCGTCGTCTCCACCGTTTGCGCCGCGTAGAAGGCGACCAATTTGCCCTTGGTGGTCGGCGCGGCGCCGGTCGGCGTCAGCTTGAAGGCCGGCTTGCGCTGCCCGTCCTCGTCAAAGCCGCGTGGCGCGGCCGACGCAATCTCGTCATAGGCTTTCACCGCAGCCGCCCTGGCAGCGTCGTCGCCGCCGACCAGATCGGCGAACTCGACCTTGCGTTCCAGCTCGTCATCGGCCTCGGCGGCGCGCGTCGCAGTGCCGGAATGGCAGCAGTCGAATACGGCCCAGATAAAGGCGCCCTTGTCGCGGATAGCGTCAAGTGCGGTGCCGATCTCGTTGTCGACCAGCGCATTGGGCACGCCCGTTTCGCGGTTGACCCATTTGTCGATGTCGGACGGCAAGAAAATCTCGTCGAGGCCGTCCGTCTCGTCGCCCTTGTTCGCCGCCGGCTGCTGCGCGCCGTGACCGGACAAATGCAGGTAGACGAAATCGTCACGCTGGACCTTGGCGGCAAGATCGGCGAGTGCTGCCTTGATCGCCGCATGTGTCGGCGGTCCGTTGGCGCCTTCGACATCCTTGGCGAGCAGCGCGACGTTTTCGGCTGAAAACTTCACCGGCGCGGGCGTGTACTTCAGGAGGTAATCGCGCACCAGGCCGGCATCGTTCTTCGGTCCGATCAGCCAGTTCTTCTTCGGCAGGTTCGGATAATCGGTGCAGGCAACAAGCAGCGCATGGTAGGTGCGCGCCGCTGCGAATGCCCGAAACGGCACCAGGCCGGCAGCGGCCAGCGCGGACGTGCCGGCAAGCAGCGTCCGCCGCGTCACTTTGATCATGATTGCTTCCCCAAGCCCGATCGAATTTCCAAGCACGGCCAGCCTGGCCGAGGATGTCAGTATTTTGAATATGGCGTCGCCGGTCTGCCGACCATCGGCTGCGATACAAACAGTAGCAAAAAAGGCAGTTCGTCGCTATCTCAGTGGAAGAGGCCGGATTGCATGCCTAATGGCAGCGATCGGCACGGAGCGGCTTGGAACGGGATCATGGCGGCAAGGGATGTACTGACGAAGAACCAGCTTTGCGTGCTCGAGAAACTCGAGGCCGCCAGCGGACCGCTCAGCGCCTATACGTTGCTCGACCAATTGCGCGAGCGCGGTTTTCGCGCGCCGCTGCAGGTCTACCGGGCGCTCGACACGCTGGTGAAATCCGGCTTCGTGCACAGGCTCGAAAGCCTCAATTCTTTCGTCGCCTGTGCCGAGCCGCACGACCACAGCCATTCGATGACGGCGTTTGCCATCTGCGACACCTGCGGCCAGGTGACCGAGTTCTCCGACCATGATGTCGGCCACCGGCTCGACGAATGGGTGCGCTCGACCGGCTTCGCCGCCAAGAAGGCGGTGATCGAGTTTCGTGGGACATGTGCGAAGTGCTTGGCCGAGGCGGCTTGAGGCCGGTTAGGCCGCAACATAGCGGTGGCGACCTTTTGATGTCGGCAGGACAGAGGGGGCGCGAAAGATCGCTACAGATTACAATTGGTCGGCCGCGGACGTCCGCACGCTAATGCGCCTCTTCCCAGTTGTCGGCGGCGCGGGCGTCGACGTGCAGCGGCACCGACATCGACACCGCCGGCATGGCGGCGTTCTCCATGACGTGGCAGACGACCGGGATCGTCGCCTCGACCTCGGCTTCGACGGTCTCGAAAACCAGTTCGTCATGCACCTGCAGCAGCATGCGGGCAGAAAGCCTGGCCTTTTCCAGCGCCTCGTCCATGCGGATCATGGCGCGGCGGATGATGTCGGCGGCGGTTCCCTGCAGGCGGGCGTTGATCGAGGCGCGCTCGTTGAAGGCGCGGACCGAGGGATTTGACGATCTGATCTCCGGGTAATGGATGCGGCGGCCGAAAATGGTTTCGACATAGCCGTGCTCGCGGGCATAGGCCTTGGTCGCATCGATATAGTCGCGGATGCCGGGGAAACGCTCGAAATACTTCTTGATGTAGTCGCCGGCTTCCTCGCGCGCGATCGACAGCTGGTTGGCGAGGCCAAAAGCGGAAATGCCGTAGATGATGCCGAAATTGATCGCCTTGGCACGGCGGCGCACTTCCGAAGGCATGCCTTCGACCGGCACGTTGAACATTTCAGACGCGGTGATCGCGTGGATGTCGGCGCCGTCGGCGAAGGCCTGCTTGAGCTGCGGGATTTCGGCGACGTGGGCGAGCACGCGCAGCTCGATCTGGCTGTAGTCGGCGGAAACCAGCTTGTTGCCCTTGTCGGCAATGAAGGCCGTCCTGATCTTGCGGCCTTCGACGGTGCGCACCGGAATGTTCTGCAGATTGGGATCCGAGGACGACAGCCGCCCGGTCGTCGTTGCGGCAAGCGCGTAGGAGGTGTGGACGCGCTTGGTGTCGGGATGGATGAAGCCGGGCAGCGCATCGGTATAGGTCGATTTCAGCTTGGTCAGCTGGCGCCAGTCGACGATCTTGCGCGGCAATTCATGGCCTTCGGCGGCGAGGTCTTCGAGAAGCTGCGCCGAGGTCGACCACTGGCCGGTCTTGGTTTTAGAACCGCCGGGCAGGCCCATCCTGCCGAACAGGATGTCGCCGAGCTGTTTTGGCGAGCCGATGTTGATGCGTTCGCCGACCAGCTGGTAGATTTCGTCCTCAAGCCGTGCGGCACCCTGTGCCAGTTCGCCGGAGAGCCGCGACAGGATCTGCCGGTCGACGGAGATGCCGCGCTGTTCCATCCGCGCCAATACGGGCACCAGCGGCCGTTCCAGCCGTTCATAGACCGAGACCAGGCCCTTGGCGGCAAGCCGTGGCTTCAGCACCTGCCAGAGCCTGAGCGCGACGTCGGCGTGCTCGGCGCCGTAAGCCGTCGCCTTGCCGAGGTCGGCCTGATCGAGGCCGACGAAGCTTCTTCCCGAACCGGCAAGTTCCTTCAGCGGAATGGTCGCGTGGCCGAGCCATTTATCGGCCAGCGCCTCCAGGCCGTGGCCACCGTGGGTGCCGGCCTCGAGCACGTAGGAGATCAGCATGGTGTCGTCATAGGGGCCGACCTCGATGCCGTGACGGCTCATGACGACAAGGCGGTATTTCATGTCGTGCACGATCTTGAGGACGGATTTGTCCTCGAGCAGCGGCTTGAGCAACGCCAGCGCGTCGCGGACCGGGATCTGGTTTTCGACCGCGCCGCCGCCGAGCAGGTCGCCATTGCCGTTTTTATGGGCAAGCGGCACATAGGCGGCATGGCCAGGCGCGACGGCCATGGCAAGGCCGATCAGTTCGGCCCGCATCGGATCGGGCGAGGAGGCCTTAACGTCGAAGGCGACGATGCCTCTCTCCATCGCCTCGGCGATCCAGACCTTCAGCGTCGCGGCGTCGCGGATGCAGGCGTAGGCGCTGGTGTCGATCTTGCGGGTGGTCGCAGCCTCCAGGCGAAGCGCCGAAAGCAGCGATGGGGTGTCGCCTTGCTTGGCTGCAGCCGGAGCCTCGAGCGCCGCTTCGTCCGGCGGCGGTGCGCTCTCGGCGGCCGCGGGCAGGCCAAAACCCATATCGGGGCCGTGCGCGGTATCGGCACGCTCTACAGTGACGGGGGTGGCTGGAACATCGCCCGCGTCGGTTCCGGTCGCTTCGGCCACGCGGCGGGTCAGCGTCGAGAATTCCATGGTCTTGAGAAAGCCGATCAGCCTGGGGCCGTCCGGCGCATGCAACACGAACTCGTCAAGCCCTTCGGTCACCGGCACGTCGTTCTTCAGCCTCACCAGGTCACGCGAAATCCGCGCCTTGTCGGCATTGGCGATGATCGATTCGCGCCGCTTGTCCTGCTTGATCTCGCCGGCGCGGGCGAGCAGCGTGTCGAGGTCGCCGAACTGTTCGAGCAATTGCGCCGCCGTCTTTGGCCCGATGCCGGGTACGCCCGGCACATTGTCGACCGAATCGCCGGTCAGCGCCTGCAGGTCGATCATCTTCTCCGGCGGCACGCCCCATTTCTCGATCACCTCGGAAACGCCTATCTGGCGGTCCTTCATCGGGTCGTACATGGCAACCGTCGGGCCGACCAGCTGCATCAGGTCCTTGTCGGAGGAGATGATGGTGGTGTCGGCGCCGGCTTCGCAGGCAAGCCGGCAATAGGTGGCGATCAAATCGTCGGCCTCGTAGCCTTCCGTCTCAAGGCATGGCAGGTTGAATGCCCTGGTCGCCTGGCGGATCAGGCCGAATTGCGGGATCAAATCTTCCGGCGGCGCCGAGCGGTTGGCCTTGTATTCGGGGTAGAGGTCGTTGCGGAAGGTCTTCGACGAATAGTCGAAAATCACGGCGAAATGCGTCGGCACGATGCCGACATCGGTGTTGCGGGCGTCCTGCGTCAGCTTCCAGACCATGTTGCAGAAGCCGAGCACGGCACTGGTCGGCAGCCCGTCGGACTTGCGGGACAGTGGCGGGAGCGCGTGATAGGCACGGAAGATGTAGCCGGAGCCGTCGACAAGGAAGAGATGATCGCCTTTTTTCATGGCACGAGGGATAGCGCGGCGCAGCGCCGCGGTCCATGCCAAAGGCGGCTTGCGCCAAGGGTTCCGGCAACACCCTGACAAATGGCGTGCGAGCTTGGCCGGCCCTGCCGGCCTGGCCGCAGCTTTGTTCGCTCACGCCTATGTTACAAAAGTGTAATTTTTGTGCCCTTGAATCGCCACGTTCGCAGACACAGATAAACGCCATCGGCAGTTTTCGCCGAAGTCCGGAGCAAGGCCCGTCCCCCGCCTATCCCGGACACTTGCGGCAGCCTATCCCCCCTCTCCGGGCTGCCGCATCGTTTCGAGTAAAGGCCGCCGTGGTTCCCCTCCACCACGGCGGCATTTTTTTGCCGTTGGACAGGAAGCTGTGGCCCAACGGTCGCGGGCTTTCCGTTTCACCGCATGGGCTCTAGATTCGCCGCCAGAATCGAAAGGCCCGCCAGATGTCCGCAGTTTCCCCTGTTCTCGACCGCCTAGACAAGAACTTCGACCAGAGCCTGGAACGCCTGTTCGGCCTGCTCGCCATCAAGTCGATCTCCACCGATTCGGACTACGCCGCCGACTGCCGCAAGGCCGCCGAATGGCTAGTCGCCGAGCTCAAGCTGATCGGCTTCGACGCCAGCTTGCGCGACACGCCGGGACATCCGATGGTGGTCGCGCATCACGATGGGCCGGCGGGCGCGCCGCATCTGCTGTTTTATGGCCATTACGACGTCCAGCCGGTCGATCCGATCGAGCTGTGGGAAAGCGACCCGTTCGCGCCGGCGGTCAAGGAGATCGAGCCCGGCCACAAGGTGATCACCGGCCGCGGCGCGGCCGACGACAAGGGCCAGCTGATGACCTTCGTCGAGGCCTGCCGCGCGTGGAAGCAGGTGCATGGCGGATTGCCGTGCCGAATCACAATCCTGTTCGAGGGCGAGGAGGAGTCCGGATCGCCGTCGCTGAAGCCGTTTCTCGAGGCGAATGCGGATGAGCTCAAGGCCGATTTCGCGCTCGTCTGCGACACCGGCATGTGGGACCGTGATACGCCGTCGATCTGCGTCTCGCTGCGCGGGCTGGTCGGCGAGGAGATCACGGTGACTGCCGCCGACCGCGACCTGCATTCCGGGCTCTATGGCGGTGCGGCCGCCAATCCGATCCGCATCCTGGCAAAGATCCTGGCCGACATCCACGATGCGGATGGTCACGTCACCATTCCAGGTTTTTATGACGGCGTCGAGGAAACGCCGTCGCAGATATTGCAATCGTGGCTGTCGCTCGGCGAGACGGCCGAGACCTTCCTCGGCCCGATCGGCCTGTCGATTCCGTCCGGCGAAAAGGGCCGCTCGGTGCTCGAGCTCACCTGGGCGCGACCGACGGCCGAGTTCAACGGCATTATCGGCGGCTATACCGGCAAGGGCTTCAAGACGGTGATCGCCGCGCAAGCCTCGGCAAAAGTCTCCTTCCGCCTGGTCCACAAACAGGATCCGGAAAAAATCCGCGCCGCTTTCCAGGCATTTGCCAGGCAGCGCGTGCCAGCGGACTGCTCGGTCGAATTTCATCCGCATGGCGGCTCGCCGGCAATCCAGCTTTCCTACGACTCGCCCTTCCTGGCCAAGGCCAAGCAGGCGCTGTCCGACGAATGGCCGAAGCCGGCGGTGGTGACCGGCGGCGGCGGGTCGATCCCGGTGGTCGGCGATTTCCAGACCTATCTCGGTATGGAATCGCTGCTGGTCGGTTTCGGCCTCGACGACGACCGCATCCACTCGCCGAACGAGAAGTACGAGATGAGCTCCTTCCACAAGGGCCAGCGCTCCTGGGCGCGCCTTCTCGAGGCGCTGACACGCTGAAATTGCGCCAGACTCAAGTTTTTGTTGATTTTTCGCCGGATCGCGGCAAGGACGGGCACGGTCCGTCGCGCATCGCTGCACGGGGCCGCGACCGGAGAAGACGATGAGCGACATACGTTTCCACAAAAACGATCTGCCCGGCCTGCTGCATTACGATGTCGGGGCGGTCGCCATCGACACCGAGACGCTAGGGCTGAACCCGCATCGCGACCGGCTCTGCGTCGTCCAGATCTCGCCGGGCGACGGCTCGGCCGACGTCATCCAAATTGCGCCCGGCCAGAAGAAGGCGCCGAACCTCGTCAGCCTGCTCAAGAACCGCAGCATTACCAAGCTTTTTCATTACGGCCGCTTCGATCTCGCCGTGCTCTACAACGCCTTCGGCGTCATGCCGGAGCCGGTGTTCTGCACCAAGATCGCGTCGCGGCTGACGCGCACCTACACCGACCGGCACGGGTTGAAGGACATCTGCTTCGAGCTTCTCGGGGTCGGCCTGTCGAAGGCGCAGCAATCATCCGACTGGGCAGCCGAGACGCTGTCGCCTGAGCAGCTCGAATATGCCGCCTCCGACGTGCTCTACCTGCACCGGCTGCGCGACGTACTGAGCGCGCGTCTGGCGCGCGACAACCGGACCAGGGAGGCCGATGCCTGCTTCCGCTTCCTGCCGACGCGTGCGAAACTCGACCTGATGGGCTGGGATGAAGAGGACATCTTCGCCCACAGCTAATGGCCTTCTGGCACTTTAACGCCGTCGGCCGGGAGGAATTGAAATGGCTGCGCGAAAACCAATCGAGACGGCACCCAAGGACGGTTCCAAGATCACCGTCTACTGGCAGGACAGCGACGGCGTGATGAACGAGAGCATCGCGCAATACCGTTCGCTCGACCGGCTGAAGGCGGCCGGCGGCGACTGGGACGAAAGCGATGCCGGCTGGTGGGCCTATACGGACGGCCATACGCAAAGGAAGATCGAGCCAATCAGCTGGCGGCCGGCCTCCGACGACCCGGACGCGGACGACTGAGGGTTGTCGCAACGGTCGAACTCGGCGCTGCCCCTCAACCCCTGCTGGGACCTTCTCCCCGTGAGAACGGCGAGAAGGGGCTTGGCCGCAACGCCGGCGATCTCCCCTCGCACCGTCTTTCACGAGGAGAGGGTAAGGGTGAGGGGCAGCGCAACCGAACGACTATTGTGCGGCAACGCGTATTTTGTTCTTGCTTTGTGCCGGCAACTATGCTACTAATGTCGCTATGGTGCTCATTGGCTCCAACAACCCGCCCGCCGAGGCGGGTTTTTTCATTTCCGGCTTTGGCGCTGTCGCGGGCCGCGCCTGCTCCGCAAACGGTTGAATACACTTGACTTCGATTTTTCCCGACTTAACCCGCCCTTAAATCGCCGCATCTAGTCTTCAACCCCAACGCCATAAGCATCGGGAAGACAGCACAGCGCATGGCGAACCGGAAAGACAACCGCATCGAGCCCAGCTTCGAGGCATCGCCGGGGGCGAGATCCTCGGCCGGTTATTCGGTGAGCGAGGAGGACCGCGTCGTGCCGAGCAACCGAAAAGCCGCTGCAAAGCGCAAATCGTCCAAGGCCAAGCCGTCACGCGGCGGGCGCGGCAAAGGCCGGCGCGGCGTGTTCGCCGTGCTTGGCCGGCTGTTCTACTGGTGCTTCGTGCTGGCCATCTGGGGCGGCATCGCCACTGCCGGCATCGTCGTCTATTACGGCGCGAAAATGCCGGCGGCCACCACCTGGGCCATTCCCGATCGCGCCCCCAACATCAAGATCGTCTCGGTCGACGGCCAGCTGCTTGGCAATCGCGGCATGAGCGGCGGCGAGGCCGTCGGCCTGCACGAAATGTCGCCCTATATTCCCGAGGCCGTCATCGCCATCGAAGACCGCCGCTTCTATTCGCATTTCGGCATCGACCCGATCGGCCTTTCCCGGGCCATGGTGACCAATGTGCTGGGCGGGCATTTTTCGCAGGGCGGCTCGACGCTGACCCAGCAGCTGGCCAAGAACCTGTTCCTGACGCCGGACCGCACGCTGGAACGCAAGGTGCAGGAAGTGCTCTTGGCGCTGTGGCTGGAGCACAAGCATACGAAGGACCAGATCCTCGAAATGTACCTCAACCGGGTCTATTTCGGCTCCGGCGCCTATGGTGTCGAAGCGGCCTCGCGCCGCTATTTCGGCAAGAGCGCGCGTGACGTCACGCTGTCGGAGGCGGCACTTCTCGCCGGCCTGCTCAAGGCGCCGTCGCGGCTGTCGCCGGCGCGCGATCCAAAGGCGGCCGAGCAGCGCGCGCAGCTGGTGCTCGCCGCGATGCGCGACGAGGGCAAGATCAGCGCCAAGGAGCAGACCACGGCAATGAGCGCGCCGGCGACACGCGCGCCGTCCTACTGGACCGGCTCGGAAAACTACGTCGCCGATACGATCATGGAAGAACTGCCCGATCTGATCGGCGACGTGCGCCGCGATATCGTCGTCGACACGACCGTCGATCTGACGCTGCAGAAGCTCGCCGAGCAATCGATCCGCCGGCTGATCGACCAGAGCGGCAAGAAACTCAATGTCAGACAGGGCGCGCTGGTGTCGATCGACAATTCCGGCGCGGTGCGCGCGATGGTCGGCGGTTACGACTATTCGACCAGCCAGTTCGACCGCGCCTCGGAAGCGCGCCGGCAGCCGGGCTCGGCGTTCAAGCCGTTCGTCTATATGGCGGCGCTCGAATCCGGCCGCACGCCCGACAGCGTGCGCAACGACGCGCCGATCAAGATCGGCAACTGGACGCCCGACAATTACGGCGGCAAATATTTCGGCAAGGTGACGCTGGCGACGGCGCTGGCAAAATCGCTGAACTCGGTTGCCGCGCAGCTGACCATGGAAGTCGGGCCGAATGCGGTGGTCGAGGCGGCGCACCGCATGGGCATCCAGTCCGAGCTGACGGCCAACACCTCGATCGCGCTGGGCACCTCGGAAGTGACGCCGCTGGAACTGACCTCGGCCTATGTTCCCTTCGCCAATGGCGGGTATAAGCCGGACATCCATTTCATCCGCCGGGTCACGACGAGTGACGGCAAGGTGCTCTACGAAAACAATGGCGGCGGTGCGCCGCGCGTCGTCAAGCCCGATGTCGTCGGTATGATGAACTCGATGATGACCGGCACGGTCGAGATCGGCACTGCCAGGAAGGCGGCGTTCGCCTGGCCGGCGGCCGGCAAGACCGGCACCAGCCAGAATTCGCGCGACGCCTGGTTCATCGGCTATACAGCCAATTTGACCACCGGCGTCTGGTTCGGCAACGATGACGGCAGCGCGATGAAGAAGGTCACCGGCGGCGCGCTGCCGGCGCAGGCATGGCACGAGTTCATGGTCGCCGCGCATGAGGGCGTGCCGGTGCGGCCGCTGCCTGGAACCTGGAAATCGACGCCGCCCGACACCATCGTCCCGGATGACATACCGTCCGACACGGCGCCGCCGGCGCCGGTTGCTTCCGTCGGCCAATCGGCGCCGCCAACAGCAGCTACCCAGCCGGACTCGCGTCCCGTGCGTCCTGCCGAGACGGTCGATGCCGGCGGCCTGGCCATGCCGGGCGTCGACAGCGCCACCGCATCGATCAAGCACCGGGTGCCGCCCGGCGAAGTCGGCGGCCCGGTCAAGAAGCGGCAGACCTCGATATTGGATATTCTGACAGGCGGCTGAGGCTGATCCCCCTCGCAACCGCGACCGTGTTCGGCTACATGTCCGCCTGGAGACAAGCGACATGGCTGAACTCGACACCAGAAAGACGATCGTGCTGACCGGCGCCAGCCGCGGCATCGGCCATGCCACGGTCAAGCGCTTTTCACGCGAGGGCTGGCGCGTCATCACCTGCTCGCGCCAGGCCTTTGCCGAGGACTGCCCGTGGCCGGCCGGCCCGGAAGACCATATCAAGGTCGACCTCGCCGACCAGGAGGATGTCGGCATCGCGATCTCCGAGATCCGCCACCGGCTGGAGGCGCATGGCGGGCAGCTGCACGCGCTGGTCAACAATGCCGGCATCTCGCCGAAGCTCAAGGACGGCAACAGCCGCATGAACTCGATCGACACGCCGATGCATGTCTGGCGCGACGTCTTCCAGGTGAATTTCTTCGCCCCGATCATGCTGGCGCGCGGTCTGTTCAAGGAGCTGGCTTCGGCCAAGGGCTCGATCGTCAACGTCACCTCGATCGCCGGCACCCGCGTGCATCCTTTCGCCGGCACCGCCTACGCGACATCGAAGGCGGCACTCGGCTCGCTGACGCGCGAAATGGCGCATGATTTCGGCCCGCACGGCATCCGCGTCAATGCGATTGCGCCGGGCGAGATCGATACGGCGATCCTGTCGCCGGGCACGGAAAAAATCGTCGAGACGATCCCGCTGAGGCGGCTGGGCACCACGGCGGAAGTTGCCGACATCATTTTCTTCCTGTGCTCGCAGCAGGCGTCCTACGTGACCGGCTCGGAAATTCACATCAACGGCGGCCAGCACGTTTGAGCGGCTGAGTTTTGTCAATCGTCGGCGCTGCCCCTCATTCCCTGCCGGGACCTTCTCCCCGTGAAGAACGGGGAGAAGGGGGATCCCCAGCGCTGGCGACCCCCTCTCCCCATCCTTGACGGGAGGACCTGCTCCAGCCTGGGATTAATAAGGAAATTGCACGCCGCCGATGCCCGATCAGCTCGCCTGCAGCAGGCTCTCGATATCGGATATGCTGTGGTTGGTCAGCGTCTTTGGAATTTCGGCCGTTAACTTGTCGGTGACCTCCTTGTGCAGTTTCCTGCGCATGTCGCCCAGCACCGGCGGCGGCGCGATCAGCACGATCTCCTTGAATGTGCCGCGATGGGCGAGCTTGTAGAGCCTGTCGGCAATCTCTTCGGCAAAACGCTCCTTGCCGAGACGGTGCCAGTCGGTGTCCTCGACCGCACTGCGGTGGATTGAAGGGCCGTCGCTGTAGCGGCCGGGGCGGTCCGTGCCTTGTTCTCGGGTTGCCGGATTTTCCTGTTCCATCTCGTGCACGACTTGAAGGTCGGGATATTGGACGTCTCCACGGTTCTCGAGGAACAGCGCCTTTTCGCCATCTGCCACCACGATCCACAGTCCGCGTTTCAGTCTGACGTTGCTCATGGGGCGCTCCTTTTTTGATTTTCGAACCCACCGCCGGGCCTTTGCCGCAGGGGTGTGACCGGCCCGGGTCCATAGGGCAAACGCGTACCGAGGCGGGAATGTTCCGGCACTCGGACCCGGTGCTCCGACAGGGTCGGCGAGAGCGCGGGCTGCCGTCGATCGCTCGGTCAGCATCCGGCGGCTTAATCTACTAAATTGATAGAATTTAGAAAAATCTGGTTTGTGGTTAGCTCCTCCGGCCGCTAAAAAGGCAGCGGATCAAGGGCTGCAACAGCAGCTTCAATCTGCTCCGCATTTGAATGTGGAATATTTTTCTCTTGGCCTTCATGCTTGCAGAAAAGAGATTGCCTGCTACGAAGCGATGCGCGAGTGGGTGCCTTCTGGTTTTTCGCGCCCCCGCGTAGAACTGACAAAAGGTTCCAGGATTCCGCTCGTCATGCCGCAAGCCACGCCCAAGCTCAATGCCTTTCCCGTCTTCATGCGGGTCGAGGGCGAAGCCATAGCCATTGTCGGCGGCGCAGAGGAAGCGCTGGCCAAGGCGCGGCTGCTCGGGCAGTCGAGCGCTGTGCTGCGCATCATCAGCGATGAAACAAGCCCGGAGCTGCTGGCCTTTATCGCCGAGACGGGGGCCGCCCACATCGCCGACGCCTATGATGCAGCACATCTCAATGGTGCGGTGATGGTGTTTGCCGCCAGCGGCGACGAGGCGCTCGATCGCCGCGTTGCCGGGGATGCGCGCCGGCTGGGCATTCCGGTCAATGCCGTCGACCGGCCGGAGCTATGCGATTTCTTCACGCCGGCGCTGGTCAACCGCGCGCCGGTCGCCATTGCCATCGGCACGGAAGGTGCCGGCCCGGTGCTGGCGCAGATGCTGCGCAGCCGCATCGACCGCATGCTGTCGCCGTCGCTCGGTCCGCTCGCAGCGCTCGCCGCCTCGTTTCGCGATACCGCCGAAAGACTGCTGCCGAAGGGCGATGCCCGCCGCCGCTTCTGGAGCGATTTCTTTGGCGGCGCGCCAGCCCGCGCTGTCGAGGCCGGCGAGCTTTCGCAGGCGCATGATGCGGCCGTCGGCCTGCTGCTTTCGAAAGAACCGGCATCGGGCCATATCGCGCTTGTAGGCGCCGGTCCAGGCGCCGAGGACCTTTTGACGCTGCGCGCCCATCGCCTGCTGATGGAAGCCGACGTGATCGTCCATGACGCGCTGGTGCCGGAGGCGATCGTCGCCATGGGCCGCCGCGATGCCGAGCGCCTGCCGGTCGGCAAGCGCAAGGGCTGCCATTCCAAGAGCCAGGCCGAGATCAATGCGCTGCTGGTCGAGCTTGGCCACGCCGGCAAGCGTGTCGTGCGGCTGAAGTCCGGCGACCCGCTGGTGTTCGGCCGGGCCGGCGAGGAGATGGCGGCGCTTCGCGATGCCGGCGTCGCCTACGAAGTGGTTCCGGGCGTCACCGCCGCCTTCGCCGCCGCCGCCGATTTCGAGCTGCCGCTGACGCTGCGCGGCGTGTCGTCGTCGATGGTGTTCACCACCGGCCATGACCTCAAGGGCAATTCGCTGCCCGACTGGGCAAAGCTCGCCATTTCCGGCGCGACGGTCGCCGTCTATATGGGCCGCTCGGTCGCCGCCGAGGTCGCCGGCCGGCTGATCGAAGCCGGCCTGTCGCCGGATACGGCCGTCGCCGTGGTCGAGAATGCCAGCCTTGCCAACCGCCGCCGTTTCCACGGCACACTCGCCGACCTGCCGTCGCTGGAGGCGCGCGCCGACCTCAGCGGCCCGGTGATGACCATCATCGGCGACGCGGTGGCCGGCGCCAATTTCGAACGGTCCGAGCCGCTGGCGGCACACAGGCAGCAAAGCGTGGCCCGTGCTGCGGCGCAAGGAGTGAGCCAATGAAAGTGCTGACCGCGAACCGCCTCGCCGACGGCATAGCCGTCTGGTACGCCAATGGCGGCTGGGCCGAGACCATCGACCATGCCGACATCGCCCATGACAAGGCGGCCGAGGACCGGCTGGAGGCGATCGGCGCCAAGGCCTCCGCCGCCAACGAAGTGGTCGACGTCAACCTGATAGACGTGACCGTGGCCAACGGCACGGTCGAAGCGGTCCGGTTGCGCGAAAAGATCCGTGCCGCCGGCCCAACCACCCGCAACGATCTGGGCAAGCAGGCCCGTCCGCATGCCGCGCGCGCGGCATAGATGACACAAGCATGATCCCGATCATGCTCGAACGAAGAAAATAACGGGCGGACGCGCCCGGAAAGATCTGAATATGTACCGTTACGATGAGTTCGACCACGATTTCGTCAAAGCCCGCGTCGCCGAGTTCAGCGACCAGGTCGCGCGGCGCCTTGCCGGCGAGATCACCGAGGACCAGTTCCGGCCGCTGCGGCTGATGAACGGCGTCTATCTGCAACTGCATGCCTATATGCTGCGCATCGCGGTGCCCTATGGCACGCTGAACAGCAAGCAGCTGCGCATGCTCGGCCACATCGCCCGCAAATACGACAAGGGTTATGGGCATTTCACGACGCGCCAGAACATCCAGTTCAACTGGCCGGCGCTGTCGGACATCCCGGCGATCCTGGCGGATCTGGCAAGCGTCGAGATGCACGCCATCCAGACCAGCGGCAACTGCATTCGCAACGTCACCGCCGACCACTTCGCCGGCGCCGCCGCCGACGAGGTTGCCGATCCGCGCCCCTATGCCGAAATCCTGCGTCAATGGTCGTCGGTGCATCCGGAATTCTCGTTCCTGCCGCGAAAATTCAAGATCGCGGTGACCGGCGCCGAGCGCGACCGCGCCGCCATCCAGACGCATGACATCGGCCTGCACCTGAAGAAGAACGCCGCCGGTGAGCTTGGTTTCGCCGTCTATGTCGGCGGCGGCCAGGGCCGCACGCCGATGGTCGCCAAGAAGATCCGCGATTTCCTGCCCGAAGCGGATCTGTTGTCCTACTGCACGGCGATCCTGCGCGTTTACAACCTCTACGGCCGTCGTGACAACAAGTTCAAGGCGCGCATCAAGATCCTGGTCCATGAGACCGGCGTCGAGGAGATCACCCGCCAGGTCGAGGCCGAATGGCAGGCGTTGAAGGACGCCGAGCTGAGGCTGCCGGAAGAAGACATCCGCGCCATCGACGCCTATTTCGCGCCGCCTCCGCTTGTCGATCGGCCGGAAGGCGACGAGGCGGTCAAGCTTGCCCGCCTCGACTCCAAGAGCTTTTCCGAATGGCTGGACCAGAATGTGGTCACCCATCGCCATCCCGACTACGCGGCGGTGACCATCTCGCTCAAGGGCATCGGCGAGACGCCGGGCGATGCCTCCGACAGCCAGATGGAAGCGGTCGCCGACATTGCCGAAAAATATTCATTCGACGAGCTGCGCGTCAGCCACGAGCAGAACCTGATCCTGCCGCATGTCGCGCGGGCCGACCTCAAGGCGGTCTATGACGCGCTTGTCGATATCGGGCTGGCGACGGCCAATTCGAACCTGATCAGCGACATCATCTCCTGCCCCGGCCTCGATTATTGCGCGCTGGCGACGGCGCGCTCGATTCCCGTGGCGCAGGAAATCTCGCGGCGCTTCGCCTCACTGGAGCGCCAGCGCGAGATCGGCGAATTGAAGCTGAAGATTTCCGGCTGCATCAATGCATGCGGCCATCACCATGTCGGCCATATCGGCATCCTCGGGGTCGAGAAGAAAGGCGCCGAGCTCTACCAGGTGACGCTCGGCGGCTCGGCCGACGAGAACACCTCGGTCGGCGAGATCATCGGCCGCGGCTTCAGTTCGGAAGAGATCACCGATGCCATCGAGCAGATCGTCGAGACCTATCTCGGGCTTCGGCTGGACAGAAACGAAAGATTCATCGACGCCTACCGCCGTGTCGGTCCTGCGCCGTTCAAGGAGGCGCTCTATGCTGGCGAAGCCAAGGCCGCTTGACCGTATTGTCGACGTCGAGGCCGGCATCGCCGCCCAAGCGGCGGGTCTCGACGCGCTCTACGGCCATCTGAAGCCGCTGGAGATCATCGAGCGGTCAACCCGGGAATTCTTTCACGGCGAAATCGCCGCCGTCTCGTCCTTCGGCGCGGATTCGGCGGTGCTGCTGCACATGATCGCCGAGATCGACCGCACGCTGCCGGTGATCTTTCTCGACACCGGCAAGCATTTCGAGGAGACGCTCGGCTATCGTGACGCGCTGGCCGCCGATTTCGGGCTGACCGATATCCGGGTGATCAGGCCCGACGATGCGGCGCTGGCAAGGATCGACCCGACCGGCAATCTGAACGAGACCGACACCGACGCCTGCTGCGACGTGCGCAAGGTCGAGCCGCTGGCGCGCGGCGTCGAGCCGTTCCGCGCCTGGTTCACCGGCCGCAAGCGCTTCCAGGCGGCGACCCGGGCAGCGCTCCCGGTGTTCGAGGCGGTCGGCTCGCGCATCCGCATAAATCCGCTGGCGCACTGGACGACATCGGACCAGGCCGGCTACATGCGCGCGCATGCGCTGCGTGAAAACCCGCTGGTCGCCTATGGCTATCTGTCGATCGGCTGCTTCCCATGCACGCAGCCGGTGCAACCGGGCGACGACGCGCGCAGCGGCCGCTGGGCCGGGCACGCCAAGACCGAATGCGGCATCCACTTGTCGGGTTTGGAAAGGTCGCTGACTGACGCCTCACTTTAGGGCATATTGATATTCAGCCGGCCTGCAAATGGCGGCTTCCTGCGCTTCCGGTGCTCGCGTACCAAAGAGTACGCTCCGCTCCGGTTTTCGGAAGCAACGCAGTTTGGTCGCTTCGCGCCCGCCTTCGGCTCCGGCTCGGCCTGACCTGAATCTCAACGCACCCTGAGGTGCTTCGCACTTTAGACTCTTTGGACTTGGGAATTTTCTTGATGAGCGACTTGATAGCCGAAAACGGCACGCGGCTGTGGACACCGGATGGGTTCCGCGAGGACGAGTGGGTTCATGCCGAAAGCGCCGAGGCGCTGGTCGGCAATGGCCGTTTCATCCTGCCGTTGCAGGCGTTTCTCGGCCTCGATCCGGAGGTGCGGCGGTCGGCGAAGGAACGCATCGGCGTGCTGCTGCAGCCCGGCGACCAGCTCGACAAGATCGCCGGCCTGCTCGACCAGCTGTCGTTGGTGGCGCTGGCCTTTCCGGCGTTCAATGACGGCCGCTCGTTCTCCAAGGGCGAATTGCTGCGCAGCCGTTACCACTTCACCGGCGCCATGCGCGCCACCGGGCAGGTGCTTATCGACCAGCTGCCGCATATGCTGCGCCTCGGCTTCGACGAATTCGAGATCTCGCACCCGGTGCTGCTGAAGCGGCTCGAGCAAGGCCGCACAGGCGGACTGCCGCTGTTCTATCAGCCGGCGGTGAAGCCGGAGCCCAAAGGCCCGAAATATTCCTGGCGGCGGGTGCGCCCCGGCTGATCTGCTCCAGAGGGCCAGAAGCCTGTCTGGTCGGACCACATTCCCGATTCAGCCTTTTTGCGCCTCTCCGCCTTAGGATAGGCCCATTGTTTCGTGATCCGAATAAATGTGGCCACAAGGGAGGATATGGCTGGCAAGAAGATATTGATGCTCGTTGGCGAGTTCAGCGAGGAGTACGAGATTTTCGTCTTTGAACAGGCCATGCATGCGGTCGGCCACACCGTCCATGTCGTTTGCCCCGACAAGAAGGCGGGCGATATCCTGAAGACCTCGCTGCACGACTTCGAGGGCCACCAGACCTATACGGAAAAGCTCGGCCACGACTACATCCTCAACAAGACGTTTTCCGAGGTCAATCCCGCCGACTACGATGCCGTCCACGCGGCGGGCGGGCGCGGGCCGGAATATATCCGCATCGACAAACGCGTGCAGGCGCTGGTGCGGCATTTCCATGAGACGGGAAAGCCGATCTTCACCATCTGCCACGGCGTGCAGATCCTGATCGCAGTCGACGGCGTGGTGCGCGGCCGCGAAGTCGCGGCACTGCAATATTGCGAGCCGGAAGTCACGCTGGCCGGCGGCATCTATATCGATGTTGCGCCGACCGGCGCCCATGTCGACGGCAATCTGGTGTCGGCCAAGGGCTGGCCGGGCCTTGCCGCGTTCATGCGCGAATGCCTGAAAGTGCTGGCCACCGAGATCCGCCAAGGCGAGATCCTGATGCGCGACCAACGCCAGGCGGCTTAAGCTCGGAATTTGGAGCCTGCCGCACCCCTAACGCATGTCGCGCAAAAGTGTGTTCAGCGGTTTTGCGATAAAGAGCGCGTCGCATGAGGCTGGTCGAGCGCGACGCGCCTTAGGTGCGGCGGTGCGCCTACACGGCCATCCGCGCTTCGCGGAACGATACCAGCTTGCTGCGGGTCTCGTCCCACAGCGCCAGCTTGACGCAGCGCAGGCTGTCGAGGAGCGTGACGCGGCCGATCTCACGCAATTCCGGATAGTCCCTCAGCACTTCCGGAAGCCGGTAGCACGGCACCTTGGCCGAAAGGTGGTGCACGTGGTGGACGCCGATATTGCCGGTGATCCAGTTCAGCACCGGCGGCAGGTCGTAATAGGACGAACCGTGCAGGGCAGCGTGCTGGAATTCCCACTCTGAGTCCTTTGTCCACTCCGTCTCCTCGAACTGATGCTGGACATAGAACAGCCAGATGCCGGCCGATCCGGCGAGGATGACGATCGGCAGATGCACGACCAGAAACGCGCCGGGGCCAACGAACCAGATAAGCAGCGCGGCGATGACGGCGATGGCGAGGTTGGTCGACATCGACGACACCCAGGGGGTGAAACCGCCCCGCATCATGCCCAAGGGCAGTCTCTGCTCGAACATGAAAATCCATATCGGGCCAAGGCCGAACATCACCAGCGGATGGCGATAGAGGCGATAGGCGAGCCGGCCTCGCCACGACAGTTGCCGGTATTCAGCGACGGTCAGTGTCTTGATGTCGCCGGTGCCGCGCTCGTCGAGATTGCCTGCGCTGGCGTGATGGGTTGCGTGGGCGCGGCGCCAGCAATCGTAGGGCGTCAGCGTTAGCACGCCAAGCACACGGCCGATCCAGTCGTCGGCATAGCGATTGGCAAAGAAGGAGCCGTGACCGCAATCGTGCTGGATCATGAAGATCCGCACCAGAAAGCCGGCGGCCGGAAGGATGAGGACCAGACCCCACCAATGGCCATAGGCATAGGCGGCCGAGGACAATGCCCACAGCGTGGCGAAAGGGATGAGGGTGATGGCGAGTTCGACGGCGCTGCGACGCCTGTCGGGCTTTTTATAGCGCGACAGGATTTTCAACCAGGCGCGCTTGCTGTTTGCCACAGCTTCGGGGGAAATCATGTTCATCATGAAACATAGGCGGAGCAGGGCGCTGCCGCAAGACGGAGATCACGCAAAGTTACTGCGGGTAAATGTCGCGCGATGCGACGAATCCCGGCCACAGTCGCCGGGCGCGTCGCCGGCAACGGCGCCTACCGACGGCGCCCGCCTGCGACCATGTTGGTTTCGATGCCATCCAGGCGGTCGAGCAATTTCTTCAGGCGGTCGGGAATATCCGTCTCCGTGCGGAATGCCGGCAGGGTGCGCAGGAAGCGCTTGGTGGTCTCATTGCCGAGCTGGCGCCGGATATCGACGGCGAGCGCGTCGTGCTTTTCGCCATTGGTGCGGGACATCTTCCAAAATCCTGTGTCGGCTTCGAAACTCTTCCACAGGAGGAATGGTTCCCGCATTGTAGTAGCCTGGCAAGCAAAGCCGTCGGATACGGTAAAGTTTGAATTAAAATCGAAAAGTCTCCGCTGTTCGCCCTCAAGCCGTGGCCAGCGGCTGCAGTATCGCTTGCCCCTTGATTTTTGGCCGCCAAACCTCGATATCGGGCGCAAATCCACACCATTCGAAAATGACGGGAAACGGCGATGAGCGACCAGGCAAAAGACGAACGCGCGCCCGATGAAGCCGAGAAGACCGAGGCTGCCGCGGAGCCAAGGGAAGGCGGCGTCGACAGCGACTATGAAGCGCTTGTGCGGCTTCTGAAGGAAAACGAAGAGCTGAAGGATCGCGCGCTGCGCGTCGCGGCCGACATGGAGAATTTGCGCCGCCGCACCGCCCGCGACGTGCACGATGCGCGCGCCTATGCGGTTGCCAACTTTGCCCGCGACATGCTTTCGGTGTCAGACAATCTGCGCCGCGCTCTGGATGCCATCCCGGAGGAGGCCAAGGCTTCGGACGATGCCGGTTTCAAGGCGCTGATCGACGGCGTCGAGATCACCGAGCGCGCCATGCTGTCGGCGCTTGAACGTCACGGCGTGAAGAAGCTTGAGCCCGAGGGCGAGAAATTCGATCCGAATTTCCACCAGGCGATGTTCGAGGTGCCCAATCCCGACGTACCGGCCAACACAGTCGTGCAGGTCGTGCAGCCCGGCTATTCGATCGGCGAGCGTGTGCTGCGGCCGGCCATGGTCGGCGTCGCCAAGGGCGGCCCCAAGCATGTGGCGAGCGAAGCGCCGGTGGAGCCGGGGCCGGTGAATGAGCAAGCTGAGAAGGATGCGTAAGTTAGGAGAGTAGGGGAATAGGCAGTACGGGAGTAGGGAATACCGCTACGTCGGGTAAAATAGAGCAGAGCACTTGCCTACTCCGGCCGTTGCCTTCTCTCCCCTACTCAGGCCGCAAACCGCTGCGCTTCTCCGCCATAATAATTGACGTAGCGGGCACCGATCTCCTTGACCGGCATCACCACGAACACGTCGACGGTCGAGAATTCACGGTCGATGACGCAGCCGTCGCCGATGCGCGCGCCGACGCGCAGATAGCCCTTGACCAGCGGCGGCATCGCGGCGATCGCCGCCTTGGTGTTGACGGCCTCGATCGGCATCAGGTCCATGGAACAATAGCGCCCGGCGACGGCGCGCACGTCCCAGGATGAATTCGTCCGGCAGTGGTGGGCAAGATAGGTCAACGCCTCGGCATGTGCCGCCGGCACGGTGCCGTGGAACGACGCGCAGCCGGTCATCACGCCGATGCCGTAATGGTTGATATAGGCCCAGATGCCTTGCCACAGCGCCTCGATGGTGCGCTTCGAGCGGTATTCCGGCAGAACGCAGGAGCGGCCGAGCTCGAGGAACCGCTGGCCGGGATGCCGCGCGATCAGCTTGGTCAGCTCGAATTCGCCTTCGGAATAGAAGCCGCCGGCCGCTGCGGCAATCTCCTGCCGCAGCAGGCGGTAGGTGCCGACGATGCGGCGATGCTCGGGGCCGGAAAGCGAAGTATCGAACACAAGCAGATGATCGCAGAGGGGATCGAAGCGATCGGCATCGCGGCGGTCCTGCATCTGGAACAGGTCCTTCCTGGCACCAAGCTCGTCGTAGAACACCCGGTAGCGCACTTCCTGCGCGGCAGCGATCTCGGCCTCGTTGCGGGCGAGCCGCACTTCGAGATTGCCGATGCGGCCGAGCGATGCGCCTTTTATGACGGCATCGGCGTTCCGGCCGACGAGCAAAGGCCCGCTGGCGTTCGGCCGAGCATCACATTCCGGCATGACTGTATGCACGAGTGATTCTCCTTCGAGCCATCCCTCTTGGCACGGGGATACGGTGTAGGTGCAACAGGATTGTGACAGTACCGTGATACGGCTCTGCGGGCAATACTTCGTCGGCTGGGTAATCTATCAACCGTCTATGTTGTGCCTCAGGCGGCCACTTGCCCCTCGACGGCATGAACCAGGGCATCGGGGTCGAGCGGCTTGGTGACGAAGCCGCTGGCACCGTGAGCGAGCACGGCGTGGCGGGTCTTTTCCTGGCTGTCGGCCGACAGCACCATGATCGGCACCGGCGGCACCGCGGTCTCCTCCTCATGGCGGCGGATGGCGGCGATGGCGTCCAGGCCGTCCATGACAGGCATGTGCAAGTCCATCAGCACCACGTCGTAGCGGTGCTTGTGGCCGGTGCTGATGACCGCCTCGACCGCGGCCTTGCCGTTGCCGACCACTTTCACGCGATGCCCGGCCTTCAGCAGCGTGGCGCGGGCCAGCATGGCATTGATGTCGTTGTCCTCGGCGATCAGCACCGACAGGCCCTGCTGGCGGGCGCCAATGGCATGCCCCGCCTGCGCGCCGCGCCTTTGCAGTTGCGGCTCGGCGATGACCGGCGCGTGGCTGGTCAAAAGCACGCGCAGCAGTGTCTCGCCGCGCACCGGCCTCGCCAGGAAGGTGGCGTAACCATTGGCACGGAATTCGCCAAGCATGCCGCGGTCGGTCGGCGCGATCAGCGTCACTGCCTCGCACTCGGCAAATCCGCTCTGGCGCAGGCGCCTGAGCAGCCTGCCGTCGCTTTGCTCCATGGCAGCATCGATCAGCAGCACGTCACAGCCCTCGGCGAAAGCGGTGGCCTGGGCGGCGGCGGTGGCCAGATCGACCGTGCCGCCATTGGCGCGAATGGTGCGGGCGATGGCTTCGGCCTCGACCGGGTTCTTCGACACGATCACCGCATGCCGGCCCGACAGCGGGTTCTCGCGGATCTGCGGCGCCTCGACGGCGGAAATAGCGGGAATCTCGAAGACGAATTCAGATCCCTGACCAAGGCGGCTCGACACAGAGATGGTGCCGCCCATGGCGGTCACCAGGCGCTTGGAAATGGCAAGACCGAGGCCGGCACCGCCATGCGCACGGGTCGAGGTGCCGTCAGCCTGTTCAAAGTCCTCGAAGATACGCTCCATGTCCTCCTCGCGCAGACCGGGGCCGGTGTCGGTGATGGTGAAGCGGATGCGGTCGGTGATTTCGGTGCGGACGCGGGCGATGCTTGCCAGGACGCCGCCGCTGTCGGTGAACTTGACGGCGTTGCCGATGAGGTTGAGCAGCACCTGCCTGACCCTGCCGGGGTCGGCGGTGATCAGCTGCGGCACGTCGGGTTCGACATGACAGCCGAGGCCGATATCCTTGGCAAAAGCCCGCGCCGCCAAAAGCTCGACGACATTGTCGGCGATCTCACGCACCGACATCGGCTGCGGTTCGGGATCGAAGCGGCCGGCCTCGATCTTGGAGTAGTCGAGCAGGTCCTCGATTAGCGCCAGCAGCGCGCTGGCCGAGGTCGAGATGGCGCCGACATAGGTCCGCTGCTCGGGCGAAAGGCTGGTGTCGGCGAGAAGCCGGGCCATGCCCATGATGCCGTTCATCGGCGTGCGGATCTCGTGGCTGACGGTAGCGAGGAAACGCGATTTGGCCTGGCTCGCATATTCGGCCCGCTCGCGGGCGGTGATCAGCGAGGATTCGGCGCGCTTGCGGGCGGTGATGTCGCGGGCGATGGCGCGATGCGAAACGGCGCCGCTGTCCTTGTCGCGCACCGACAGCTCGATCCAAGAGAACCAGCGTGGACCGTCCGGCGTGCGAATGGCGACGTCGGTGGAACTCAGGCATTCATGGTCGGAAAAGGCGGCGTCGGGGACGATGCCGACATCGATGCCTAGTTCGGCCAGGGCCTTGCCGGCAAGCTCGCGCTGGTCGGTTTCGACAAGGTCGGCGAAAACCTTGTTGGCGTAGACAATGTGGCCGTCGCGGTCGCGGTGGACGACGAGATCGCCGAGTGCATCGATCAGACCGCGAAAGCGCTCCTCGCTCTCCTGCATCTCCCACATGCGGTCGGCCAGCGTCTCGATTTCGGCGCGGCTGCGGGCGGTGGTGGCATCGAGCAGGGCCACTGCGCGGCGCTCGGTGCGCCTGTTGCGCAGATGCATGGCGAGCCCGGCCATGGCTGTCGCCAAAAGGCCGATGGTGATGAAGATCGGCGCTCCGGTCAAATGCGACAGGCCCGCCAGCACGACGATGGCGACCAGCGTCAGGAAGGACAGGCCTTCGCGGTTGGCGTCGGGCAATTCCGGCGCCAGCGGTGGCGCGGCGACAAGCTGCCGTGCTGGCGTATCGGGGGCCGTCCCGTCGGCCCGTTCGGCTGGTTCCGCCGCTCTGATGCCGGGTTCCGCAATCATACGGAACTCCTGCCAGACAGAGCTTATCGAAGGTTGTGATTGATCGTTCGAATTTTAGCGGTCGCGCTCTTTTTCCCCAAGAGGCTCACATGTCCACCACCACACGGCCGCGGATCTTGCCCTCGACGATGTCATGCGCGGCGCCGATGATGCCGTCGAAGCCGATGCTCGTCGACAGACTGGCAAGCTTTGCGTGATCGAGATCGGTGCCGATGCGGCGCCAGGCCTCGAGGCGGACCGCCTTGGGCGCCATCACCGAATCGATGCCGAGCAGCGAGACACCGCGAAGGATGAAGGGGGCGACGCTGGCCGGCAGGTCCATGCCGCCGGCGAGGCCGCAAGCGGCGACGGCGCCGCCATAGGAGGTCATCGACAGAACGTTGGCCAGCGTGTGGCTGCCGACGGCATCGACGCCGCCGGCCCAGCGTTCCTTGGCGAGCGGTTTTGCCGGCTGCGCAAGCTCGTCGCGTGAAATCACTTCCGCGGCGCCGAGGTCGATCAGATAGGGGCTTTCGGCAGCGCGGCCGGTCGAGGCAATGACGTGATAGCCGAGGCTGGACAGGATCGAGATCGCGACCGAGCCGACGCCACCGGCAGCGCCGGTCACCACCACCGGACCACGATCGGGCACGATGCCGTGGCGCTCCAGCGCGATGACGCAAAGCATGGCGGTGTAGCCGGCGGTGCCGATCGCCATCGCATCGTGCGGGCTCATTCCGTCCGGCAGCGGCACCAGCCAGTCGCCTTTGACACGGGCGCGCCCGGCAAAGGCGCCGAAATGCGTCTCGCCGACGCCCCAGCCGTTCAATATGACCTTGTCACCCTTGCGCCAGTCAGGATTGGAGGACGAGATGACTGTGCCGGCGAAATCGATGCCCGGCACCAGCGGCCAGCGGCGGATTACCGGCGCCTTGCCGGTAATTGCAAGGCCGTCCTTGTAGTTCACCGTCGTCGCCTCGACCGCGACGGTGACGTCGCCCTCCATCAGGTCTGCCTCTGTAAGCTCGGTCACCGCGACCGACTGGTTTTTCTCGGCGTCGCGCGAAACGAGGATGGCTTTGAAGGTTTCGGGCATGTTTTCTCCTCGGGCTTGCAGATCAGAATGTGCGGCGCCAGGCGAGTGAGGTCAATCGCTCGACATTCCGCGCCGCCAACCAATGAGCTCATCGAAGACGACCAGCACGGCACCAACGGAAATGAAGGCGTCGGCGAGGTTGAAGACGGCGAAGGACCAGACCGGCGTATGGAACAGGACATAGTCGATGACATGGCCGTAGATTGCGCGATCGATCAGGTTGCCGAGCGCGCCGCCAACGATCAGTGCGAAGCCGATGCGGGCAAGCAGGTGGCCGGGCGGCGTGCGGGCCGCAAGATAGAGCACGAAAGCGACCACCAGAACCGCGACGACCACCAGGCCGGTGTCGCCGAAGGACGAAAACAGCGAGAACGCGATGCCGGTGTTGTAGGTGCGGTACAGCGCCAGGAACGGCAGCAGGTCGAGCCGTTCCTGAAAGGCGAGGCCGGTTTCGACCAGGTATTTCAGCCACTGGTCGAGCGCTATCGCGGCGACGACCAGAAGAGCGTACGGCCTCCAGGACTTCATGGTTTGCAGTTTCACGGTTTGAGATGTCACGATCTGGCGTCCTCCGGGCCGAGCTTCAGCGCGTCGCGCCGGATCTCGAACAGCATGACGCCGGTGGCCACCGCAAGGTTGAGCGAATCGGCGCGGCCGGCCTGCGGTATCCGCAGCAGCTTGTCGCAGCTTGCGGCAAGCTCGTCAGGCAGGCCTTGCTGCTCGTTGCCCATCACCAAAAGCACCGGGCCTTTTGAAAAATCGACCGAGCGGTAGTCGACCGCACCCTTCAGATGAGTGCCGGCGACGAGGCCGGGAAAGCTCGTTCGCCAGGCGAGAAAAGCCTCGGGCGACGCCTTGGCGACGGGCACGGCGAAGATCGAGCCCATTGTGGCGCGCACCGTCTCGACCGAAAAGGGATCGGTGGTCTCGCCGACCAGGATGACGCCCCTGGCGCCGACAGCGTCGACCGTGCGGATGACGGTGCCGAGATTGCCGGGGTCGCGAACGCGGTCGAGTGCTACCCAGACATCGCTGTCCTCGACGCGGATGTCCTTCAGCGACAGCAATTTCTGCGAGAACACGCCGACGACCATTTGCGGATTGTCACGGCGGGTGATGGCGACCAGCACCTTTTCCGAGACTTCAAGTACCGTGCCGCCGGCGGCGACCGTGCGCGCCGCGACCTTTTCGACTGCCGCGTTGCCACGTCCGGCCTTGGCGAAGACCAATGTCCTGATCGACCAGCCGAGATCGAGCGCGTCGATGACCAGCTTCAGGCCTTCGGCCATGAAGGCATTCTGCTGGTCACGGAATTTCTTCAGCGCGAGCGCCTTGATGTCCTTGATCAGCGGGTTGGCGAGGCTGGTGACTTCCTTCACCTGCCCTGGCGCGCCTGCGTGCCGTTCGTACGCACTCATTCAGGCCACCCAGCGCGAGAACAGCGAGGTCGAAAGCGCCCGACCGGCAGATTTCTCGCGGATGATCAATTCGCCCGACTCGACCGTGCCGCCCATGCCGGCGAAGGTGTCGCGCATCAGGGCATGGATCGCGAAAAAAGAGGCGCGGATCGAATAGGCGGTCAGTACCACGGCGAGCGGCTTCGGCGTCAGGATCGCGCGGCAGATATCGGTCAGCGCCGGCAGGTCCTCGAACAACTGCCAGACCTCGCCTTTCGGTCCGCGGCCATAGGCGGGCGGGTCGAACAGGATGATGTCGTAGCGGCTGCCGCGGCGCTCCTCGCGTTCGGCGAATTTCACGGCATCGTCGACGATCCAGCGGATCGGCTTTTTCGATAGGCCCGCCATCTCCTGGTTTTCGCGTGCCCAGCCGATCGCCTTCTTGGAAGCATCGACATGGGTGACCTCGGCGCCGGCATGCGCCGCCACCAGGGAGGCAAGGCCGGTGTAACCGAACAGGTTCAGCACCTTCACCGGCCGTTTTGCCGCCGCGATCAGTCCGGCCATGTGGTCCCAGTGCGAGGCCTGCTCGGGAAAGACGCCGACATGGCGAAACGAAGTGAAGCGGCCGAGATAGTCGATGCCGTCATGCTTCATCGGCCAGGTCTCGCCGAGCGGCGTCTTGGGGAAGCGCCAGCGGCCGATGCCTTCCTCGTCGGTATCGCCGGTGAAGATGGCGTCGGCGCGTTCCCAGTCCCTGGCCGCCAATGCCTTTTGCCAGATCGCCTGGCCCTCCGGCCGAACGATGCGGTAGGGGCCGTATTGCTCGAGTTTTTCTCCGGCACCACTGTCTAGCAGCGCGTAGTCCTGATTGGGGCCGACTTCGAGGATCAGCGGCAGATGTTCGGCGGGCAGCGCGCCATCGCGGCGCGAGAGCATGCGCGGCGCGGCTTTTGGCTCGGACCGGTCTTGCGGTTTAGGCTCCGGACCGGCGGTTGGGCTGGCGTCGCGCCGCCGGACATGCTCCGCCCCGCCTTTTGCGGGCGGTCGGCTGTCGCGGCGTCTGTCGCGAAAAGGTTTCAAGAAGGCGCATCTCCGGACGGCGGCTTGGCCGCTTCTGCCACAGCACATTGACCGGCGCAACAAAAGGGCTGCCGACGTGCGCAGCCGGATCAGCCGCGCCTGATCGACAGCAGGCCGATTGCGAGCGCTATGAAACCAACGGCCTTGAAGCCGGTGACGACCATATGGCCGGTTTCCCAGCGGCTCCGGATGGTTTCGAAATTGCCTGGGATCGGTCCAGGTACCCAAGTGGCCAGGACATCGTTTGCCGGTTTGACCAGCGCAAATCACGCCCCAAGCGCTAGCAGGTAGAGCACGGTGGCGGCCAAGACCCACCAGAATGCCGGACGATCGCTGCGCAGCATCCAGGCGAGGAGGCCCGGACAGACGATTGCCGCCAGGTCCAGCGGTGCGCCGATAATCGCGAAGAATTGGAACTGAGCGTTAAAGACAGTGGTTTCACGCCAGAGCGAAGGCCGCCATCTGGTCAGCCGCGGCACCGATTCCAGCACATGGGCGAAAGACGGCCCAAGGCTGAGCGCCGCGACGATGGCGGTCAAAACCGACCAGAACAACAGAAAACCGCGTATATCCATAATGGCCAGACAACGGCGTCAGGGCGCAGACGTTCCGGTCGGCGATCGTCTTGCTTGCCGTCGAAAGGGCAGGCGCACTATCGTCCATTCAAATTGGGCATCCATCAAACCGGGTTGCGATCCATGTCCCGCGCCGAACGCCTGCTCGACCTGATCCAGATCCTGCGCCGGCATCGCCGGCCGGTCAGCGGCCGCAGCCTCGCGGACGAAATGGGTGTGTCGATCCGCACGCTCTATCGCGATATCGCCACGCTGCAGGGGCAGGGTGCGCCGATTGAGGGTGAGGCGGGGCTGGGTTACGTGCTCAGGCCAGGTTTCATGCTGCCGCCCTTGATGTTCACCGATGAGGAGATCGAGGCGATCGTTCTCGGTTCGCGCTGGGTGGCCAAGCAGCCGGACTGGCGGCTTGCGAACGCCGCCACCGACGCGCTGGCCAAGATCGCGGCGGTGCTGCCGGACGATTTGCGCGAGGAACTCGATGCCTCGACGCTGCTGGTCGGGTCGCGCACCGAGGTCACAGAAGGCATCGATCTCGGCGTGGTGCGGCAGGCCATCCGCGAGGAGCGCAAGCTGAGCTTTGTCTATCGCGACGCCGGCGGCGCTGCCTCCGAGCGCACCGTCTGGCCGTTCGCACTCGGCTTCTTCGACAAGGTGCGCGTCGTCGCGGCCTGGTGCGAGATGCGCCAGGATTTCAGGCACTTTCGCGCCGATCGGATATCCGGCCTCAACGCCACCGAGATGCGCTATCCGCGCCGCCGTCAGGTGCTGCTCAAAGAATGGCGGGCGACGCTCGACACGCCAAGCTAAGGCTGCTGCTCAGTTGAGACTGCTGCCAGAATCTGGCAGTGGCATACGCTATGTCCTCCAGTCGAAACCATCTGGAGAGCAATTCATGACACCGCCCAATTTCGTCATCCTCTATGTCGACAAGCCTGAGCAAAGCGGCGCCTTCTATAGCGCGCTGCTTGGGCGGCAACCGGTCGAGACCTCGCCGACCTTCGTGCTGTTCGTGCTCGACAACGGCTTCAAGCTCGGCCTCTGGTCGCGTCACACCGTGGAGCCGGCTGCCGCGGCAGCGGGCGGCGGCGCCGAGATCGTCTTTGCGCTGGACACGCCGGGTGCCGTCGACGCCACCCATGCCGAGTGGGCCGGCCGCGGGCTGAAAATTCTGCAGACGCCGACCGACATGGATTTCGGCCGCACCTTCGTCGCGCTTGATCCCGACAGCCACCGGCTGCGGGTTTATTGGCAAAGGGAGTAGGGCAGTAGGGCAGTAGGGGAGTACGTGACAGGAAACATAGCTGGCGCGGCGCCGCACGATCAGTGCGGTTCCTACTCCCCTACTCCCCTTTCGCTTGCCCGATACACGGCAATGCCGGCGGCGAGGTCCTCGAGGGCTGCGCCGACCGACTTGAACAGCGTGATCTCGTCGTCGTTCTGCCGGCCTTTTTTCTGGCCGCGCGCCAGTTCATAGAGGTCGGCGACAATGGCTTCCGGCTTCAGAACGCCGGAGGCCAGCGGCTGGACGATATCGCCGGCTTCCTTGGTGGCGCCGGCGCGGGTGTCGACATAGACGCGGGCGCGTGCAATCGCGTCGTCGTCGCTTTCGCGCATCGCCGGCGTGAAGCCGCCGACCAGATCGACATGGGTGCCGGACTTCAAGAGTGCGCCCTTGATCAGTGGCATGGTGGTGATGGTCGCCGACGATACGATATCGGCCTTTCCGAGTTCGGCGTCGAGATCGCCTGCTGCTTCGGCCGCAAAACCCTCGGCACGCAATTTTGCCGCGACCTTTTCGGCATTCGACGACGTGCGGTTCCAGATGCGGATGTTCTTGATCGGACGCACCGCCGAATGAGCCTTTGCAAGGAATGGCGACAGCGCGCCGGCGCCGACCACCAGCAGCCGCGATGCATCCTCGCGGGCCAGATAGGAGGCAGCCAGCGCCGAGGCACAGGCCGTGCGCCACTGTGTCAGCCTCTGGCCATCGATCAAGGCCTGAGGCTCGCCTGTGGCGCCGTCGAGCAAGAGGTAAAGCCCCATCACCGCGGGCTTGCCGACAGCATTGTTGTCAGGCGACACGGTGACGATCTTGACGCCGATATGGCCATCGGCCGAGGTGCCGGCTGCGTTGAAGTCGGTCCAGGCCGGCATCAAAAGCAGCGTCGAGGCGGCGCCATCGGGCCGCTCGACAGTGTGATGGTGCCTGACCGGCTGCACGGCGCCATCGCGAAAGGCGGTGCGTAACGTCTCGACCAGCCCGGAAAAGGTCAGCGCGCGGTCGACCTCGGCGGCGGAAATGGTCAGCATGAAAGGCTCCGTGGAGGACTAGGCCGGTTGTGCCTCAGGCCCGAGCCGCGGCTCAGTTCGTCGGCTTCGGCAAGACTGGGCTCTGCGACGCGGTGGGCGCGCGGCTGACCGCCTGGCGCAGGTTCTCGGCCTCGGCGCCGCGCTGGCGCGCCAGCTTGCGGTAGCGGCCCTGCTTGATCCAGGTCGCCAGGCTGCCGACGATCATGCCGATAGCCAGCGCCAGGAACAGGAAAATGAAGAGCGGCACGGTCAGCGTCAGCGCCGGATTGCCGGGATTGAACGGATCGAGTGTGAAGGCTACCGGTTCGCGGTTCGCGACGGCCAGCGCAATCAGGATGACGGCCAGCGGCACGAAAACCACGATGAGAATGAAGCGATTGAACATGTTTTTCCGTTCGGAAGAAAAGGCAGGAGCGGTGGCGCGTGCCGCGCCTATTTGCCTCCGTTCAGCCTTTCACGCAATTCCTTGCCGGTCTTGAAGAACGGTACCCATTTCTCCTCAACCTCCACGGATTCGCCGGTGCGCGGGTTGCGGCCGGTGCGGGCAGGGCGGTTTTTCACCGAAAACGCGCCGAAGCCGCGCAACTCGACCCGGTTGCCCTCGGCAAGCGCGTCGGTGATTTCATCGAAGATAGCGCTGACAATGTTTTCGACGTCGCGCAGGAAAAGATGCGGATTACGCGTGGCGATGATCTGAACAAGTTCGGATTTGATCATGAAAAGGCTCCCCGTGAAAGCAGTGCCGCCGAAATTATCAGAATGATTTTATTTGGTTTTTCACTCGTCCCAAGCGGTTCCTCAAGGGTGCCAGACGGAAACGAGACCGTCAAGAAACAAGCGGTCCGCTCCAATTTCGTGAAGGACGTCGCCGCCATGGCCGGGCAGGCCAAGCGCAGCGCCGACGGTCTGCGCCATCGCCTTGGAGAACAGGAAACCACCGCGTTTTTCCGTGTCCTTCCATTCCAGCACCTTGAGCTTGGCATCGACACCCTTGCCTGCAAGCCAGTCGATCGCTTCGGCTTCACCGCCGACCGCGTCGATCAATCTGTTGGCGACCGCCTGCCGGCCGGTGAAGATCGACCCGTCTGCGAGCGCCAGCGCCTCCGGCTTGGTCATGTTGCGGCGCTCGGCGACGATGCCGACGAACCAGTCGTAGCTGTCGAGGATGAGCTTGCGGACCATGGCGCGCTCATCGTCATTGGTCGGCTTGAAGGGAGAAGGCGACGCCTTCAAGGGCGAGGATTTCACCTCCTCCAGCTTGACGCCGAGCTTGTCCATGAGGCCGCTGACGTCCGGGTACTGGATCAGCACGCCGATCGAGCCGACGATCGAGGATTTGCGTGCGACAATATGGTCGGCCGCGGTGGCGATCATGTAGCCCGCCGAAGCCGCGAGCGTGCCGACCTCGGCCACCACCGGCTTGTCGGCGGCGAGCTTGCGCACTGCCTCATAGATCGACTCGCCACCGACGGTGGTGCCGCCGGGTGAATCGATCGACAGGATCACAGCCTTGACGCGCGGCGACTGACGGATGGCCTCCAGCCGCTTGATCAGTTCTTCGTCTTCGGTGATGGTACCTTCGATCTTGACCTTGGCGATGTGGTCGACTGCCGCGCTGGTGAAGTCGTCACCATAGATCCACGCCGAAAAGGCGATCAGCCCGGCTGCGGCGACGATAATCGCCGCGGTACGCCAGAATGTCAGCTTGCGGCGCAAGCGGCGGCGGTCGATCAGGTCGTCGGCTCTCAATGCCATGGTCAGCCTCGTAGTCGGTGGGAGCAGATGCTTTTAAAGCAACCATTCGCGCCCGGCTACCGTTTCCTGACGGGCTTGCGACAAAGGCCTCAGGCATTCGCGGCAAGCCTCAACCTGTCGCGTTCCACAGGCTCTAACACTGTGCGCCTATATCTGGTATGAGGTACAGGCTGCGCTGGGGCCATTTTCGTTGTACAGGGGCGGCTGTCACATTTTTGCGGTTTTCCTCGGCTTTTGCTTGCTTGAGGGCGCCGGCATCCCACCTATAGGGCGGCCTGGCGGGCAGGGGTTTAGAAGAAGCAGTCATGTTAGCGGGACCAATCGAACCGACCAACACCGAGACGGAGTTGGCTCCCAAGGCCGCAGGCCGGGCGCGGGTCGACGCGTTTGACATTGCGCAGCGTCATTCGCGCCGGGTCCGGATCCTGAAGCTGGCCGTACCGCTGGTCGCCGCCGTGATCGCGGTCGCGTTTCCGGTCTATTCCTATCTCATGGCACCCGCTGCAATCGAGGTGCAGGCCGACGGCGGCGCCTTTGCCGATGGCAAGCTGGTGATGGCCAATCCCAAGCTCAACGGCTTCACCAAGCAAAACCTGCCCTATTCGATGACAGCGCTCCGCGCCATACAGGATGTCAGCAAACAGGGCATCATCGATCTGGAAGGTATCAAGGCCAAGCTGCCGATTGCGGCCGACAACACCGCCGCCATCGGTGCTGCGCACGGCACCTACGATCGCGACGGCAACACATTCAGCCTGACCAGCGACGTGACCGTGTCGACCACGGATGGCGTGGTGGCAAAATTTAAATCAGTCTATCTCGACATGGCCGAAGGCACTATGAAGACAAGCGAACCTGTCGATGTCAGCCGCGGCGGGTCGCGGATCAGGGCGGATTCGATGTCGGTCCAGGACAATGGCAAGGTCCTGATTTTCGAGAACAAGGTGCGCGTCGACATCGATCCCGCCAGTTTGAAGGCGGCAGAGGCAAAGAGCGGAGAGACCAATGCGGTTCAGTAGTTCGGCACGGCGCCTCGCCGCGATCTCGGCGTTAACGCTTGGGTTGCCCTTGGGGCTGACCTTCGGGACGGCGCCGTCGCTGGCGCAATCCAGTGCCACCAGCCAAATGTCCGGCCTCAGGCTGTCGGGCGACAAGCCTATCCAGATCGAAAGCGACAAGCTCGAGGTGCGCCAGGCGGAAAGCGTCGCCGTCTTCACCGGCAACGTCAACGTCGTCCAGGGTCCAACCGTGCTCAAGGCCGGCAAAATGACGGTCTATTACGTCAGGGATGCAGGCGCCGCCAAAGGCGCCCAGCCCGCGGGTGCCGCGGCAATGACCGGATCCGCCAACATCGACCATCTCGAGGTCGACGATAAGGTCTACATCAAATCGGACGATCAGGTTGCCACCGGCGACCGCGGCACCTTCGACATGAAGACCGAAGTGCTGGTGCTTTCGGGCAGCAAGGTCGTGCTCTCGCAAGGCGACAACGTGCTTGTCGGCTGCAAGCTTACCGTGCAGATGAAGAGCGGCCTTGCCCAGGTCGACGCTTGCGGCGGCCGCGTCATGATGTCGATCACGCCGCCGGCGAAGTCTGGAGCAGCGAAACCCTGATGACCGGCATATCGTCGCTGCTGGCGCGTCTTCCAGGGCGCGCCGCCAGCAAACTTGCGGCACCGGCCAGGGTCACCGTCGAAGCGGCAAAGTTCAAGGGAACCTTGATCGCCAAAGGGCTGACCAAAAGTTACAAGGGCCGCAAAGTCGTCAGCGGCGTGACGCTGGGCGTGCGCGCCGGCGAGGCGGTTGGGCTGCTCGGCCCCAACGGCGCCGGCAAGACGACCTGTTTCTACATGGTGACCGGCCTGGTGCCGGTCGATGAAGGCACCATCGAAATCGACGGTTTCGACGTCACATCGATGCCGATGTATCGCCGCGCCCGTCTCGGCATTGGCTACCTGCCGCAGGAAGCGTCAATTTTTCGCGGCCTGAATGTCGAGCAAAACATCCGGGCCGTGCTCGAAGTGGTCGAAAAGAGCCGCAAGGAGCGTGAGCGGCTGCTCGACGAATTGCTCGAGGAATTTCACATCAGCCATCTGCGCAAGGCTCCGTCGCTGTCGCTCTCCGGTGGTGAGCGGCGACGCCTCGAAATTGCCCGTGCGTTGGCAACCCGCCCTGCCTACATGCTGCTCGACGAACCGTTCGCCGGCATCGATCCGATCGCCGTCGCCGACATCCAGCAGCTCGTGCGCCATTTGACGGCACGTGGCATCGGCGTGCTGATCACCGACCACAATGTCCGCGAGACACTTGGCCTGATCGACCGCGCCTACATCATCCATGCCGGTCAGGTGCTGACCCATGGCCGGGCCGACGAGATAGTCGCAAATGCCGATGTGCGGCGGCTTTATCTCGGCGAGGGATTTACGCTCTAAGTGCGAAATTCCGGTTCGAGCGGGATTTCCGGCGTAGTCCAGCAGCTTTTTCTTCAATTTTCTGCCTGAAAACGTGTCGGCAGGCGAGTTTTACCGCTCCTCGCCTTGACAAGCAAAAGCCGGGCCAGTTTCTATGCTGGCCTGGAAAATTCCTTCCAGCAGTGCGGGTGTGTAGACGGAGCGTTTGAAACCGAACCATGGCGTTGGCGGCAAAACTACAGCTACGACAGTCGCAGTCGCTGGTGATGACGCCGCAGCTGATGCAGTCAATCCGCCTGCTGCAGTTCACCCATCTCGAGCTGGAACGCTTCATCGACGACGAGATCGAACGCAATCCACTGCTGGAACGTGCCGAACCGCAGGAGGACGCCGCCAGCGACCAGGCGCAGAAGGGCGACGCTGCACCAGAACCAGCTGCCGACGGCGACTGGTTCGAAGCGGAGACGGCGTGGAGCGCCGAGGCGATCTCGGAAAAGCTCGATACATCGCTGGAAAACCTGTTTCCCGATGATCCTGGTACGAGCGAGCGGCTGGGGCCCGACCTGACGGCGCAATGGAAATCGGCGTCCGGCAACGGTTCCACCTCTTCCTCCGACGGCTTTGACGTCGCGGACATGGCGGCGGCTGCCATCACGCTGCGCGACCATGTCGGCGAGCAGGTAGCGCTCGCCTTTGCCGATCCGGCGGCCCGCCTGATCGCCAGCGAGCTTGCCGACGGCCTCGACGAGGCCGGCTACATGCGTGCCGACATGGCCGAGATCGCGGCCCGCCTCGGCACGAACGCCACGGCGGTGGCAAGGGTCCTGGCGGTCTGCCAGACATTCGAGCCCGCCGGCATCTTCGCCCGCGACCTCGCCGAATGCCTGTTGCTGCAGCTTGCCGTGCGCGACCGGCTCGATCCGGCGATGAAGGCGCTGATCGCCAATCTCGAACTCCTGGCACGGCGCGATTTCCAGACGCTGAAGCGGATTTGCGGCGTCGACGAGGAGGATCTGCTCGACATGCTGGCCGAGATCCGGGCGCTCGACCCGCGGCCAGGAATGGCATTTTCGTGCGGTGCCAGCGACGCAGTCGTGGCCGACGTCGAGGTGCGCGCAGCCAATGACGGCAGCTGGACGGTCGAGCTCAATGCCGAGACGCTGCCGCGCGTGCTGGTCGATCACATCTATTTCGCCCAGGTCACGCCACATGCGAAAAACCAGGCGGAAAAGGATTTCCTCGCCGAATGCCTGCAGAACGCCAACTGGCTCACGCGCAGCCTCGACCAGCGGGCGAAGACCATTCTCAAGGTGGCCTCTGAGATCGTGCGCCAGCAGGACGCTTTTCTCGTCCACGGCGTGCGGCACCTGAAGCCGCTCAACCTGCGTACGGTGGCGGACGCCATCGGCATGCACGAATCAACGGTCAGCCGGGTCACGGCAAACAAATACATGCTGACGCCGCGCGGTGTGTTCGAGCTGCGCTATTTCTTCACCGCCTCGATCGCTTCGTCAGGTGGCGGCGATGCGCATTCGTCGGAAGCGGTGCGCGACCGCATAAAGCAGCTGATCGACGAGGAGAAAGCCGTCGATGTGCTTTCCGACGATGCCATCGTCGACATGCTGCGGGAAAGCGGCGTCGACATTGCCAGACGCACGGTGGCCAAATACCGGGAAGGCATGAACATACCCTCTTCGGTGCAGCGGCGGCGCGAAAAACGCGCTTTGGCCAGCGCCGGCCGTTGAGCTCCGACGGAATTTCCACAGCTTTCGCAGTTCATTGACAAGCGGCAACGAAGTGGCTAGAAGCCCGCCCGCATGAGACGGGCTAGCGAGTGGATTTGAGTTCGCCGATGCCCGCACGAGAGATGGTCCGTCACGACGTAGGCCACGGGACGGCCAAGAAGGCGGCTTGTGATCAACCGGAAAGTTCGGATCTAAAATCGGCGCAAGTGACGCCGCAAAAGCTTGTGCGCGCGGACCACGAGTATAAACTCGGGACAGTTTGAAGCCTGAGCAAGGAAGGTCAGTTTTCAGATGACACTGCGCATATCGGGAAAACACATGGATATCGGCGATGCGTTCCGTACGCGCATCAACGACCGTGTCGGGGAAGTGATCGGGAAATATTTCGATCGGGGCTTTTCAGGGCAAATCGTAGTCGTCAAATCGGGGTCGCGCTACACGGCCGATTGCATGATCCGGCTGGACTCCGGTGCTTCGCTGCAGGCGACCGGCGATGCCCAGGATCCAACGCTTGCCTTCGATACCGCGGCAGACCGTCTGGAAACACGCCTCAGGCGCTACAAACGCCGGCTGAAGTCGCACAATTCAGGCAATAGCAACGGCGAGCTCACCGACGTCGCCTATACGGTGATGGCGCCGCTTACCGACGACGAGGAGGACATACCGGAGAATTTCGCGCCGGCCATCGTCGCCGAATCGACCATGACGCTGCGGACCATGTCGGTGGCGTCAGCGGTGATCGAACTCGACACCAAGGACAGCCCGGTCCTGGTCTTCCGCAATGCCGGAAACGACCATCTCAATATCGTCTATCGCCGGCCGGACGGGAATATCGGCTGGATCGACCCGTCCACGGCCAAGGTCGCGCAGGGGTAAAAACCAGCTGCACGCGAGCGTGGGGACTGGCGACGGCAGGCGAACAAGGGATTTCAAGCATGGATCTGAGCGATCTCGTCAGCGTTCCGGCAATCATGCCGGCGTTGAAGGCGAACTCCAAAAAGCAGCTGCTGCAATTGCTGTCCGAACGGGCGGCGGCGATTTCCGGTATTCCGGAGCGAGAGGTGTTCGACACCATCCTGCAACGCGAGCGCCTCGGCTCGACCGGCGTCGGCAACGGCATCGCTATTCCGCACGGCAAGCTGGCTGGGGTGAAGCGGATCGCCGGTGTCTTTGCCCGGCTGGAGACACCGGTGGACTTCGAGGCCCTCGATGATCAGCCGGTCGACCTGGTGTTTCTGCTTTTGGCTCCCGAAGGTGCCGGCGCCGACCATCTCAAGGCGCTGTCGCGCATCGCGCGGGTGCTGCGCGATGCCGACACGGTTGCCAAGATCAGAGGCACGCGCGACGCCGTAGCCATCCACGCGCTGCTGTCGGACACGCAGGCCTCGCACGCCGCCTGAGGTTTTGATTAAATCCCTTGAAGGGCCGCCGTGTACGGCCCTGTCCGTTTCCAACCAGATCGCCGCGCCATATTTGTCAGTTGATGGCGCCGTTGTCAGTGGATAACGACGTTAGTGGATAGCGACCGGGGTCAGATCGTTTTCCAGCGCGCCAGCCAGTGCCCGGTCGCGAGCGTCCGAAAGCAGGATCGGCTGGCCATTGGCGGCAAACAGGGCCCACAGTTCCAGCCCGGGCGCGATTTCGCCGAGGCCCGGGAAACGGCCGCGCAGATCGTCGCTCGACACTTTCCTGAGATAGGCGACCGAACCTTCGCCGAGATGGGCGAATTCGCCGCTGGTCATGATGATATTTTCGTTAGTTCTGGTCATTTCAAGCCTCCTTGCCGCGAGACGCCGCTCAAGGCCATCCCGCATGAGAGCTATCGGCAAAAATCAGTCTTTCACCGATATGTTTATTTTTCGTACCAGCCGTTCGGACTCCGGCCGATCGAGATCGATCGACAGAAGGCCGTTCTTCAATTCCGCTGCAATCACCCGCATGCCGTCGGCCAGCACGAAACAGCGCTGGAACTGGCGCGCGGCGATGCCCCGGTGGAGAAATTCGCGCTCGGTGTCGTCGTTCTGACGGCCGCGCACGACCAACTGGTTCTCCTCCGTTGTGACATCGAGATCGCTTTCCGCGAAACCGGCGACGGCGAGCGTGATACGCAGCCTTTCGGTTTTGCCGTCGGCACCGCTGAGGCGCTCGATGTTGTAGGGAGGATAGCTGTCACCGGACTTTGCCAAGCGCTCCAGCGTCTTTTCCATGGAATCGAAACCGAGGAGAAGCGGGCTGGAAAAAGGCGTCATTCGGCTCATGTTACAGTGTCCTCTCAAGAGCGACATAAAGTGGAAAAACCCGGATGGCATTTTTCCCGATGGTCTTGATATGGTCCGCCGCCCGGCAGACTTCAAGCCGTCACACGTCCCGCCCAAAAAGACTTGCCAAAACAAGGAATTGAAATGCCCCAATCCCGCAGGATCATCATCGACACTGACCCCGGCCAGGACGATGCCGTCGCCATATTGCTGGCGCTCGGCAGCGCCGAGCTGGAGATCGTCGGCATCACCGCGGTGGCCGGCAACGTGCCGCTGAAACTTACCGAAAAAAACGCCCGCAAGATCTGCGAACTGGCCGGCCGGACGGACGTCAAGGTCTATGCAGGCGCCATCCGGCCACTGGCGCGCGAACTCGTCACCGCCGAGGAAGTGCATGGCAAGACCGGCCTCAACGGACCGCAACTGCCCGAACCAAAGATGAAGCTGCAGGACGAGTATGCAGTCGATTTCATCGTCGAGACGCTGATGAGGGAGGAGAGCGGCACGATCACGCTGTGCGCGCTCGGGCCGCTCACCAATGTTGCGCTGGCGCTGATCCGCGAGCCCAAGATCGCACCGCGGATCAAGGAGATCGTGCTGATGGGCGGCGGCTTCTTCGAGGGCGGCAATGTCACGCCGACCGCGGAATTCAACATCTATGTCGACCCGCATGCCGCCGACGTCGTGTTCAAATCCGGCATTCCGATCGTTATGATGCCGCTCGACGTCACCCACAAGGCGCTGACCACCGCCAAGCGCACGAAGGCCTTCCGCAAGCTCGGCACCCGGGTCGGCACGGCCACCGCGGACATGCTGGAATTCTTCGAACGCTTTGACGAGGAGAAATACGGCACAGATGGCGGCCCGCTACACGATCCTTGCGTCATCGCCTACCTGTTGAAGCCGAAGCTGTTCAAGGGCCGCAACTGCAATGTCACTGTGGAAACCGCATCAGAACTTACCATGGGCATGACCGTGATCGACTGGTGGGGCGTGACCAAGCGGCCGAAGAACGCCATCGTGATGCGGGACATCGACCATGATGCGTTTTTCGCGCTGTTGCTGGAAACGCTGGGGCGGCTTTAAGGCCGTCTTTCATTCCCCCTTGATGGGTTGGGCGGAGTGCTGTCATTGCCAAGCTGGAACACCCCTCATCCAACCGAGCTTCGCTCGGCCACCTTCTCCATAAGGGGAGAAGGGAAAGGTGCCGTTACTTCGCCTTGGAAAATGCCAGCCACAGGCCGCCGCCGACCAGGAAGCTGCCGCTGATCCGCGACAGCAGCTTGACGCGGCCGGCCGACAGCAGGCGCCCGGCGCGGCCGGCGGCCAGCGCGTAGGTCGAATCCGAGACGGCGGCGAAGATCATCGCGGTGAGACCCATGACGCCGATCTGTAACGCGTAATTGCCTTCAGGCGCGATGAACTGCGGAAAGAAGGCGCCGAAGAACACCAGCGTCTTCGGATTGCTGATCGCCACCAGCAGGCCCTGCAAAAAGAAGCCGCCGCGCGGCCTTTTTGCCGATCCGTCGGCGTTCAGCTTGCCTTTCGAGCGAAACATCTGCACGCCCATCCAGATCAGGTAGGCAGCGCCAATCAGCCGGACCCATTCGAACCAGTGGCCCATGCCGGCGATCAGCGAAGTCAATCCGATGCCGACGATGGCGATCATGATGGCTAGCCCGGCCTGGGTGCCGGCGACGTTGGCGAGGCCGGCGCGGGAGCCATGGCGTATGCTGTTGGCGATGATCAGCGTCACCGTCGGCCCCGGCACCAGGATGATGACGATGCAGGCGACGACATAGGTGGCGTAGAGTTCCAGCGACATTTTTCCCTCCACAGAATGCCGCTCGTGCGGCGCGCTGTCGCGATCAATGCATGGCGATGAGTTGTGTGCAAGCCGGCCAAGCGCCGACAATGCGGAGCTGATTTCAGCAGGCGCCGGCCTGCCATGGCAGCGTTGCCTCATAGGCGGCAGCCGCCCTTAGCACGGAGAGGTCACCGCGCGGCCGCCCGATCAATTGCATGCCCATTGGCCTGCCCCTGGAGTCGAAGCCCGCCGGCACATTGATCGCCGGGCAGCCGCCCAGCGTGGCGAGCGCTGAGACCTGCATCCAGCGGTGATAGCTGTCCATGGCACGCCCGGCCACTTCCCTTGGCCAGAGGGTGGCGACATCGAAGGGAAAGACCTGTGCGGCTGGCAGCGCAATCAGGTCGAAACGCTCGAAGAGCGATAGCAGCATTCGATGCCACGACGAGCGCCTCACCGTTGCGGCATGGATTTGCGGCGCGGTGAGGCGAAGCGCATGTTCCACCTCCCACACGGCCTCCGGCTTCAGCAGACTGCGTTTCAAGGGATCATCGTAGTGCACCTTGAGCGCACAACCGCTGCTCGCCTGCCGAAGCGTTACAAAGGCCTGCCACAGCGCTTCGAAGTCGAATTCCGGCATCAGCGGCTCGGCCTCGAAGGTCACATCCGCGAACCGGCCGAGTGCTGCCTCGCAAAGCTGTAGAATGCCTGCTTCAACCGGCAGATGGCCGCCGAGATCGCCGAGCCAGGCGATACGCCCTCCGGCCGCCGGCGTTTCCACCCCTTCGAGAAACGAGCCTGGCTTATCATGCGACAGCGGCGCGCGAGGATGATAGCCGGCCTGCACGTCGAGCAGCAGCGCCATGTCGCGCACGTTACGCCCCATAGGCCCTTCGACGCCCATCTGCGCATGAAACACATCAAGGTCAGGGCCAGCCGGCACCAATCCCTGCGACGGGCGGAAGCCATGGACATTGTTGTAGGCAGCGGGATTGCGTAGCGAGCCGCCAAAATCGCTGCCATCGGCAACGGGAACCATGTCGAGCGCCAGCGCGACCGCCGCACCGCCGCTCGAGCCGCCGGCGGTCAGCGCCGGGCCGAATGCGTTGAGCGTCTGTCCGAACACGGTGTTGTAGGTGTTGGAGCCGAGCCCGAATTCGGGAACGTTGGTCTTGCCGATGATGATCGCGCCGGCCTTGCGGACGCGCTCGACGAAGAAATCGTCTTCCTCAGGCACGAAATCGACGAAGATCGGCGAGCCGAAGGTGGTTCTCAGGCCTTTTGTCAGCGCAAGATCCTTAATCGCGATCGGCAGGCCGAACAGCGATCCGGTATCTCCTCCTCGCGCCAGATGGGCGTCAGCGTTGTCGGCCTCGCGCAGGATGTCGGCATGTTCGCGCAATGAAACGATAGCGTTGACCAGCGGGTTCACCGCCTCGATCCTGTCGAGGAATGCCGCGACCACTTCGCGCACCGAAAGCTGCCGGTGCCTGATCTTCTCGGTAAGCTCCACGGCAGACAGGCGGCAGATGTCGCCGGCGGGCGGTACCGCATGCTTCGTGGTCGGGCGCACGGCTGTCATACCGCTTTAGCCTGCGGATTTCTGCAGGGCGACATCGACATCCCTGGCCAGCGGGATGGCCGGCTGTGCACCGGCTTTCAGGCAGGCCAGCGAACCGGCGGCGGCAGCGCGGGCAAGCGCCTGGTCGAGCGGCAGGCCGGCTGCCAGCCCGGCTGCAAAATAGCCGCAGAACGTGTCGCCGGCGCCGACCGTGTCGAGCGGGGTGATCTTCAGCGCCGGAACCATCAGAAGATCGTCCGGCGTTGCCGCCAGAACGCCGTCCGGGCCAAGCGTGACGACGATGGTGCGGCCGGTTCTCGAGGCATAGTCGCGCATCCGCGCCGGGCGGTCGCGGCCACTCAATGACAGCGCCTCGCCATAGAGGTCGAACTCGGTTTCGTTGGCGACGAGATAGTCGGCCTTGCCGAGGAAGCCGGCAGCGTCGCTGTGGAAAGGTGCGGTGTTGAGCACTGTGATCGCGCCGGCCGTCCTTGCCGCGTCGAGTGCTGCCTCGACGGTCTGCAGCGGGATCTCCAGTTGCAGCAGCACGACGTCGCCGTTTTTCAGGAAGGCCTTGGAAAGGTCACCCGGCACGACCGAATCATTGGCGCCCGGCACGACAGCGATCACGTTCTCGCCGTCGGCGCCGACCATGATCAGCGCAGTACCGGTAGAGGCAAAGGTCTCGCCGACGCCGGACAGGTCGATCTTGCCGTCGCGCAGCAGCGCCAGAGCCTCGCTGGCGAAGCTGTCCTTGCCGACTGCGCCGACCATGCGCACCTTGGCCCCGGCGCGGGCGGCGGCCAGCGCCTGGTTGGCGCCCTTGCCGCCGGGAGCAGTAGCGAAACCGGAGCCGCGCACCGTCTCGCCGGGACCGGGCAAGCGGTCGACACTGGCGATGAGGTCGAGATTGATGGAGCCGATGACGACGATCAAGAAGTGCCTCCCGCTAGCGCATGCGGGAAGCTACTCCGTAAGATCGCTGCTTGTCACCCTAGCGGTCCTTACATCGCTCCTATCGTTCCATTCTTTGGCTATTCACGAAGAGACCTGTCCCGCCTCCCAGCCGAGGATGGCGCGTTTGCGGGTCAGGCCCCAATGGTAGCCGGTGAGCGCACCGGACTTGCCGAGAGCCCGGTGGCACGGCACGACAAAGGACATCGGATTGGCACCGACCGCGGCACCGACAGCCCGGCTGGCGCTCGGTGCGCCGATGCGCGCGGCGATCGACGAATAGGTGCAGGCCTGGCCCATCGGAATACGCAGCAAGGCTTCCCAGACGCGGACCTGGAAGTCGGTGCCGATCATGACGACGCGGAGCGGCTGGTCGGCGCGCCACAGCGTCGGATCGAAAATACGCGCGGCATAGGGCGCCGTTGCAGCCATGTCCTCGATATAGCTAGCGTTCGGCCAGCGGCTGGACATGTCGGCAAAGGCCGCACGCTCGCCGCCCGGATCGTTGAAGGCGAGGCCGGCGAGGCCGCGGTCCGTCACCATGATCAGCGCGATGCCGAAAGGTGAGATATGATAGCCGTAGCGGATGGTGAGCCCGGCGCCGCGGGTCTTGTAGTCGCCCGGCGACATCGCTTCGTGGGTGACGAACAGATCATGCAGCCGGCCTGGACCGGACATGCCGAGCTCGAACGAGGTTTCAAGCAGCGGCATGCCGGCATCGAGCAGCTTGCGCGCATGATCGAGGGTAACGGCCTGCAGAAAAGCCTTGGGCGACAGGCCGGCCCAGCGGGTGAACAGCTTCTGCAGCCCGGTCGGCGTTTCGCCGACCTCCTCGGCCAGCACTTCCAGCGAAGGCTGGTCGCGATAGTCGAGGCTGATCTTTTCGATGGCACGACGGACGATTTCGTAGTCACCGCCTTCAGGCGTGATGTCTTTCTGAAGGATTGCTGTCGTTTTGAGAGGCATTTGGGCGTTCATGGCAGTATCTCCTTGCGTGCGAATATCGTCCTTCGCGGCGGCGATCACCACCCGAAACTTGCTTTCCCGCAGCATGTACCCAGATAGAGCTGACTTTGAATGGGGAGGACGGTCGTGGCTGGTGAAAAGGTAAACCTGACCGGGGCAAAGGAGACTTTGCTTTTGACACTTTACGGCAAGGCGCTGGAGAGCCGGCTGCCCAATTCGCTGCTCAGGGACTACTTTGCCGACGAGGCGGTGCGCAACATCGATTATGATTTCTCACGGCTCAAGGTCGACAACAATCTCGGCATCGGTCTAGCAATCAGGGCAAAGACGCTGGACGTCTGCGTTCAGGACTTTCTCGCCCGAAATCCTGACGCCATCGTGCTGCATCTGGGGTGTGGGCTCGACACGCGCATATTCCGTATCGACCCGCCAGCCGGCGTGGACTGGTTCGACGTCGACTATCCCGAAGTCATCGACCTCAGGCGCAGGCTCTATCCCGTGCGGGATCGCTACCACCTGATCGCTTCGTCGCTCACCGAACCTGGATGGCTGAACGAAGTACCTCGGGATCGCCCGGCCATAGTCGTGGCGGAAGGCCTGACTCCCTACCTGGCCGCCGAGGACGGGCAGCAACTGTTTTCTCGTTTGGTGGGACATCTTTCGAGCGGCGAACTGGTTTTCGATGCCTATACTCGCCTGGGCCTGAAGATAATTCGCCTCAATTCCTCCTTCCGCGCCACCGGCGCCGAGGTCCATTGGAGCATTGAGAACCCGCATGAATTGGAGCGAGCCGTTCCGAAGCTGCGGTTCATCGAGGACATCCCTGCCTATAAGCCGGAACATGCCGCTCGCATGCGCTGGCTCGCGAAACTGTTTGTTCGCTTTTGGAAATACATTCCAGCATTGCGCAAGATCGGCAGGCTGTTGCGCTATCGGTTCTGAAACGCTGGCTCAGCGCGCCTTGGCGGTCGCCAGAGCGCGCGAAAATGCGGTGGCAAAACTCTCGCGGTCGTCGGGGTTGAGAAAGGCGCCGATCGAGACGGTTTTTCCTTGCGCCTCGACCGCCATTCTGGTGATGCCGATCTCGGCGTGGCGGGCGATCGAAAAGCGTGCCCAGAACGGATTGAAGCGGTGTGATTCCGATTTGCCTGACGGGGCAGTCTTGCGGATATCGAGGCTGGTGCGCGACACCGACACCTCCTCGCGAGCCCGGGCGGCGCGATAATTCGCACGGAAGGCGATATAGACGCCGATCACGTCGAGGCCGAAGAAGCCGAACACCGGCCAGGCGCCGCGCGACAGAAAAAACGCTCCGGTCACCAGCCACCCGAACAGCAGTGCGCCCATCAGGATGGCAAAGCCGGTCTTGCCCAGCGACCGGTGCGGTGTCAGCAGCGCCTGGAAGAATGGCTCGTCGGCCTGAAATGAGGCGTTTGTGTCGCTCATTGGGGAATATTATAGGAAGGCAATGACAAGCCCCAAGCCCAAAAACTCTTCCGCGCTCAAAAAAGACCTGCTGCCCGGCCGCGATGGCTCGAACGCCAAGCCGCGTCCGCGGCCGGCGAGATCGCGCGCGCTTTACAGCCCGGCGGAGGTGCATGAGATTTTTCGCCGTTTTTCCGTTCAGCGGCCGAAACCGAGAGGCGAACTCGAACATATCAACCCCTTCACGCTGCTGGTGGCAGTGGTGCTTTCGGCGCAGGCGACGGACGCCGGCGTCAACAAGGCGACGCGGGCGCTGTTCAAAATTGCCGACACGCCGCAAAAGATGCTGGCGCTGGGCGAGGCCAAGCTCGGCGACCATATCCGCACCATCGGGCTATGGCGCAACAAGGCCAAGAACGTCATCGCGCTGTCCGCGGCGCTGATCCGTGACCATGGCGGCGAGGTGCCTGAGGATCGCGATCAACTGGTCGAGCTACCGGGTGTCGGCCGCAAGACCGCCAATGTCGTGCTCAACGTCGCCTTCGGCCAGCACACGATGGCAGTCGACACGCACATCTTCCGCATCGGTAACAGGCTCGGCCTGGCGCCGGGCAAGACGCCGGAACAGGTAGAGCAAGGTTTCCTGAAGATCATTCCGGATGAATATATCCGGCATGCGCATCATTGGCTGATCCTGCACGGCCGCTATGTCTGCAAGGCACGCAAGCCGGATTGCCCGGCCTGCGTCATCGCCGATATCTGCAAGGCCAAGGAAAAGACGACCAGCGTGCCTGCACCACTGGTCGAGATCGGGCCGCTCGGGCCAGTGGAAGCAGCTCAGGACCGAGCAGCGGCAACCACTGCCCGCTAGCTGAATCTAAAGTTCCTGTTATGCGGCGACATCCATGTTCAGGAACTCTCCTCGACGAACACCTCTTCGCGCTTCTTCTTGACCGCGGGGAGAAAGACGATGACGAGCACGGCGAGCGCGATGAGGAGCAGGCTGGCGCTGATCGGCCGCGTCACGAAGGTGCTTGGGTCGCCGCGCGAGAGGATCATGGCGCGGCGCAGGTTTTCCTCAAGCAGCGGGCCGAGCACGAAGCCGAGCAGCAGCGGCGCAGGTTCGCAGCGCAGCTTGGTCAGGAGGTAGCCAAGCAAGCCGAAGAAGGCGACGGCATAGAGGTCGTAGACATTGGTGTTGACGCTGTAAACGCCGATCGAGCAGAACGCCATGATAATCGGGAAGAGCACGTAGTAGGGGATGGTAAGGAGTTTCACCCAGAGCCCGATCAGCGGCAGGTTCAAGACAATCAACATCAGATTGCCGATCCACATCGAGGTGATGATCCCCCAAAACAGCGCGGGCTGTTCGATGGCGACATTGGGGCCGGGCACGATGCCCTGGATGATCATCGCGCCGATCATCAGCGCCATTACCGGGTTGGCCGGAATACCGAGCGTCAGCATTGGGATGAAGGAGGTTTGGGCGCCGGCATTGTTGGCCGATTCCGGTCCGGCGACGCCTTCGATGGCGCCCTTGCCGAATTCCTCCGGGTTTTTCGAGACGCGCTTTTCGATGGTGTAGGACGCAAAGGCGGCAAGGATCGCGCCGCCTCCGGGCAGGATACCGAGCGCCGAACCGATGATCGTTCCGCGCACGATGGGAGCCGCCATGCGCCGAAAATCTTCTTTACTCGGCATAAGGCCGGAGATACTTCGGATCAGCACGGAACGCTCATGCTCGTTTTCGAGTTTGCGCAATATCTCGGCGACGCCGAAGACGCCGACCGCCACCGCGACGAAATTCAGCCCGTCGGCATATTCGCGGATGCCGAGCGTGAAGCGGGGCGTACCGGTGTAAATATCGGTGCCGACAAGTCCCAGCAGCAGGCCGAGCACGACCATGGCCAGCGCCTTGACGATCGAGCCGTGGGCGAGCGCGACGGACGAGACCAGGCCGACGATCATCAGCGAAAAATACTCGGCAGCGCCGAATCTCAGCGCTATCGCCGTCAGCGGTGGGGCGAAGATGGCAACGAGGAAGGTCGACACCGTGCCGGCAAAGAACGAGCCTATTGCCGCGGTCGCCAGAGCTGCTCCGGCGCGGCCGTTCCTGGCCATCTGATAGCCGTCGATTGCGGTGACGGCCGACGAGGATTCGCCGGGCATGTTGATGAGAATGGCGGTGGTCGAGCCGCCATACTGCGCGCCGTAATAGATACCGGCGAGCATGATGAGAGAGGAAACCGGGTCGCCGATCTGGAAGGTGATCGGCAACAGCATGGCGATGGTTGCGGTGGCACCGATGCCGGGCAGGACGCCAATCAGCGTGCCGAGAAGGACGCCGATCAGGCAGAAACCGAGATTTGCCAAAGATGTGGCTGTCGAAAAGCCGAGTGCGAGATTGTTGAGGAGTTCCATTTCATCTCCTCACAACGACAGTGGCAACCACGGGCCGAAACGCCGGAACGGCAGGCCGAGTGCGTAGCTGAAGACGATGAATGCGAACAGCGTCAGGCCGGCCGACAGCACGAGTGCGGTCAGCGGCCTCATGCGGCCGCTACCGAACGATGCGATCAGCGCCGTCAGGAAGATCGACGGGATGAAGCCGAGGCCGCGCACCGTCAGGCCGAAGAAGATCGGAGCAGGCAGGATAAACAGCATGCCGCGCCACGCAATGTAACCGATCGGCTCGCTCTCGAAACGCACCGCTTGGACAAGGATGGCGGCGCCAAGCAGGATCAGCACGATCGCCAGCACGAGCGGGAAATAGCCCGGCCCCATGCGAAAGGCGGTGCCGATTTCGAGGCCCAGCGACTGCAGCGCGAAAAAGGCGCCAATAAAGACCAACAGCGCGGCGCATATGCCGTTGGTCCTGTCGATTGCGAAAGGTTTCATTGCGTCCTCCCGGCTCGCCTCATGGGCGTGCCGATGCCGGTGTAAAAAAACGGGGCGCTGATGGCGCCCCGTTAGAACCTTTAGTCGGCGTACTGGCCGGCCGCTTCGATGATCGGCTTCCAGCGCGCGATCTCACTTTCCAGCTTGGCTTTGAGCGCGGCCGGCGTGGCATCGGCCTCCGGCGACGGCTTGGTGCCGAGTTCGGCAAATCGGGCGACGACATTCTGGTCCTTCAGCGCCACCTGCAGCGATTTCGAAAGGCGTTCGGTGATCTCGGCGGTGTGCCCTTGGGGGCATAGATTCCGTGCCAGATGCCGACCTGCACCTGGGGAAGGCCGGCTTCTATCGTCGTCGGCACGTCCGGCAGCACATCGAGGCGTTGTGGCGAGGTTACGGCATAGGCCTTGATAGTGCCGCCCTGGATCTGCTTGGTGGTATTGGTCGTCTGGTCGCACATGATATCGACCTGGCCGCCGAGAAGATCGGTCATGGCCGGGCCGGTGCCCTTGTAGGGTACGGTGACCAGCGGCGTGCCGATGGCGCTCATGAACAGCATGCCGCACAGATGCGAGGCGGCACCGATCCCGGCATTGGCAACGGTGATGCTGTCCTTGTTGGCCTTGGCATAGTCGACCAGCCCCTTCAGATCGGTCGGCTCGAGGTCCTTGCGGCCGACGATGGTCATCGGCACCTCGGTGACGAGGCCGACATATTCGAAGCCGTTCAGTGTGTCGTAGGCGAGCTTTCTATAGAGCGTAGCACTGGTAGCCATGCCGATGTGATGGAGGAGCAGCGTGTAGCCGTCAGGCTCGGCATTTGCGACGCGGCCGGCGCCGAGCGTGCCGCCGGCGCCGCCGACATTCTCGACGGTGACCTGCTGGCCGAGGTCTTTCGACATAGCTTCCGCGACAAGACGCATGACGGTGTCGGTCGGGCCACCGGCCGAAAACGGCACGACAATGGTGATGGTGCGTTCGGGGTAGGTCTGCGCGCCAGCGGCCGACGGATAAAGCATGGCGGCCGCAGCGGCAGCCAACGCGGCGATGAGTTTTCGCATCGTGTTTCCTCCCAGGATATGATTGCCAACCGCTGCGCGGGTTCCTCTAAAACCGACTGTAGATAGAGCAATAACTAGCGCAACCCGACAAATGACAATCGCGCTCAAACGGCAAACCGCACGTTTCTCTGCGCAAATGAGTGGCAAGGTTGGGCCGTGCGATGCCCTTCCTCCAACCTATTCTAGTAGCCGTAGCCGCGCGTCATCGCCGCCGCGAACACCGGGATCAATAGGAAGATCGATGCCTCGGTGCGGACATAGGTGCGAACGGACGCCAGCTCCGCCGCAGGAACCTGGTAGCCGGGACTGATGCTCGCCTGCGTGTTCCAGGATAGGAAACGGATGGTCGGGATAATCGACAACAGGCCGACAATGGCGAAAGCGGCAATCTTTGCCCAGAACATCCAATTGTAGACGTAGAATTCCCAGCCTTTCAGACCATAGACGACGCGGCCGATGCCAACGACGATGATCAGCATGGCAATAATGCCGTAGTGGCGGTCGATGCCGACGAGCCGCTTCAGCGTCGCGGCGGACAAGTCGCTGCGGATCAGGACGAATTCGGCGCCGATGATGCCTGCCAACGAAAACACCAGCAGATGATGGAAGATGGCAAGCACAAGGTCGGTGGTGTCCATGCTGGATTCCCTCTGTCGGACGGCAGCGCCGAAACCCAACGCGCCTGAACCAATACCGGAGAAAAACTAACACCGCCTGGCAGGATTCACATCAGCCTGGAAGATGATCTACACAGCCTTGGCTCTTGTTTTTCACAACGGATTGGATTTCCCGTCTCGTGCGTGTCGCTGTCCCCCTTTTGGAAGACCTGCGTTAGGCACCGGCAACACAAACGAGACATGACCATGGCCAGTCCGCATACAATTGTCGCCCCAGTGCTTGAGACCTCGCGCACGGTCCTGCGGCCGCACCGGCTTGACGATTTCGACGCCTATGTCGCTATGTGGGCCGATCCCGTCGTCACCCGCTTTATCGGCGGGAAGCCGCGCACGCGGGAGGAAAGCTGGATGCGCTTCTTACGCCACGCCGGCCTGTGGTCGCTTCTGGGCTACGGCTTCTGGGCGATCGAGGATAAGGCGACCGGCTGCTTCATCGGCGAGGCCGGCTTTCACGATCTGAAACGCGACATGACGCCGTCGATCGAGGGCATTCCGGAGACCGGCTGGGCTCTGGTTTCGGGCGCGCATGGCCACGGGTTGGCCAGCGAAGTCGTCGCACGGGTGCTTGCCTGGGGCGACGAAACGTTCGGCGCCGCGACGACCGTCTGCATCATCGATCCGGAGAACACCGGATCGCTAAACGTCGCGGCAAAATGTGGTTATGGCGAAGTGCTTCGAACCGTCTACCAAGGCAAGCCGACCATCCTGCTGGAGCGGCAGCCCTGACGGACACCGTCTGGCCTCTGCCTGCCACGTCGTCCGGCGTCAAGTTCGCCTGCCTGAAGATCGCACAGTCCGATTGTGCCGCATGCGGCGTGTTCTGTCTTTGACAGGAGGACGCAAACTCTGCATGAATTTTATCGAGCGGGTCTGAAATCAGGCCACGTTTCTGGCAGGCACCGGAGGAGGTGTCGCGATTTGGAGGAATCCCATGCTGAACAGACGCCGATTCTTGATGAGCACCGCGGCAGCAGGTGCTGCCGGACTCACGGCATCGCATTTTGTCCCCGCCTTTGCGCAGGACGCGCCGCAGCTGCAGATTTTCGTGCCGGCGGCGCCGGGCGGCGGCTGGGACCAGACGGCGCGCGCCATGGACCAGGTGCTGCGCAGCGAAAAACTGATTTCCGGCTCGCAGATCACCAATGTCGGCGGCGCCGGCGGTACTGTCGGCCTGCCGCAATTCGTCAACCAATGGAAGGGCAAGGGCAATGCGCTGATGGTGGCCGGCATGGTCATGGTAGGCGCCATCATCGCCAACAAGGCGGCCAACAACCTTACCGAGGTCACGCCGATCGCCCGCCTCACCGGTGAGTTCGAGGCGCTTGTGGTGCCGGCCGCCTCGCCGTTCAAGACGGCCGCGGACTTTGTCGCGGCTCTCAAGGCTGACCCGACGCAGGTTCCGGTTGCTGGCGGTTCGGCCGGCGGCTCGGACCATATATTGTTCGGCCTCATCGCCAAGACCGTTGGTGTTCCGGCCACCAATCTTTCCTATGTGCCGTTCGCCGGCGGCGGCGAGGCGCTTTCGGCGCTGCTCGGCAACCAGGTCGCGGCCGGCATCTCCGGCTACGGCGAGTTCGCCGAACAGGTCAAGGCGGGTGCGCTGCGGCTGCTGGCCATCTCCGCGGACAAACGCCAGGAGGGGATCGATGCGCCGACGATGAAGGAAGCAGGCATCGATGTCGAGCTGTTCAACTGGCGTGGCGTCTTCGCACCGCCCGGCGTCTCGGACGCCGACAAGGCAGCAATGATCAAGCTGATCGAGACCATGGCCAAGAGCGACGCCTGGGCCACCGAATGCAAGAACCGCAACTGGACGCAGATCCTGCTCACCGGTGACGATTATGCGAAATTCGTCGCAGAAGACACGGCCCGCATCGGGACGATACTCAAGGACCTCGGTCTGGCGTGATGCTCTCGGCAAGGGGTGGCAGCCTGCGCCAACCCTTGCCGACTTTCGCCAGCCGCATGGACATACGCGGCGCCGGAGGTGAAACTACGCCGAGATCGGCCGGGTGAGACCGGTCCAAGGAGAACCGGGCCCAAGGGACCGACATTGGGAGGACGATGATGAGCACCAGCGACCAGCCGGCGCCGCCGCGCCTTGCAGTGCCCGAACTGCTGATCGGCGTCGGGCTCCTCGCCTGTGCGGGTGCGGTTGCCTGGCAGACGCTGGCAATCCCGGTGTCGCCGCTCTATTCCAAGGTCGGTCCGACCGTCTTTCCCTACATCACCATGACCGGCATGGTGATCCTGTCGCTGCTGCTCATCATTGCCGCCTTGCGGGGCGGCTGGCAGCCGGAGGACGAAAAGGCGACGCCGACCGACTGGAAGGCGATGGGCATCGTCGCCCTCGGACTGATCGCCAACCTCGTGCTGATCCAGCCGCTCGGCTTTACCGCGGCATCTGTCATCATGTTCGTTCTCATCTGCCACGGTTTCGGCAGCCGGCGCCCGCTGCGTGACGTGCTGCTCGGGCTGATCCTGGCGCTTGCCGCCTATTTCGGCTTTGCCAGGGCGCTCGGCGTCAATATCGGCGCCGGCTTCATCGAAAACCAGCTGAACGCGATCGTCGATTCGCTTGTCACCATGCTGAGGGGCTGACGCCATGGAAACGCTCGGCCATCTCGCGCACGGATTTTCGGTCGCCTTCTCGCCGATCAATCTCATATGGTGCCTGGTCGGCACCACGCTTGGGACTGCGATCGGCGTGCTGCCCGGCCTCGGACCGGCACTGACCATAGCGCTGCTGTTGCCGATCACCTATCAGGTGGCGCCGGAGGCATCCTTCATCCTGTTTGCCGGTATCTATTACGGCGCCATGTATGGCGGCTCGACGACATCGATCCTGCTCAACACGCCTGGCGAAAGCGCCACCATCGTCACCGCGCTCGAGGGCAACAGGATGGCCCGCTCCGGCCGTGGCGGTGCGGCCCTGGCGACCTCGGCGATTGGTTCCTTCGTCGCCGGCACGCTGGGCACGATCGGCGTTGCCTTTCTGGCGCCGATCGTCGTCAAATTTGCGCTGGCCTTCGGCCCGGCCGAATATTTCTCGCTGATGGTGCTGGCCTTCATCACGGTTTCGGCGGTGCTCGGCTCGTCGTCGGTACGCGGCCTGACCAGCCTGTTCGCCGGCTTCGTCGTCGGCATGATAGGCGTCGACCTGCAGACGGGGCAGCCGCGCTTCACCTTCGGCATGAGCGAATTGCTGGATGGCGTCGACGTCATCGTCGTCGCCGTTGGCCTGTTCGCCGTTGGCGAGACGCTTTACATGGCCTCGCGCCGCTATGCCGGCAAGGACGACATCGTGCCGTTGAAAGGGTCGCTCTACATGACCGCGGCCGAATGGTCGCGCTCGTGGAGGCCATGGCTGCGCGGCTCCCTGATCGGCTTCCCGATCGGCGCCATGCCGGCCGGCGGTGCCGAAATCCCGACCTTCCTCTCCTATGCCATCGAGAAGAAACTCTCCAGACACAAGGACGAGTTCGGCACCGTCGGTGCCATCGAGGGCGTTGCCGGACCGGAAGCAGCCAACAATGCATCCGCGGCCGGCGTGCTGGTGCCGATGCTGACGCTCGGCCTGCCGACCTCGGCGACGGCCGCAATCATGCTGTCGGCATTCCAGAGCTACGGTATCAATCCGGGGCCGCTGCTGCTGACGACGCAGGCCGACCTAGTGTGGGGGCTGATCGCCAGCCTGTTCATCGCCAACGTCATCCTCGTCGTCCTTAACCTGCCGCTAATCGGGCTTTGGGTGCGATTGCTGAAGATCCCGGCGCCGCAGCTGTATGCCGGCATCCTGGTGTTCGCAACAGTCGGCACCTACGGCATCTCGCAATCGCCGATCGACCTCGTCATCCTCTATCTGCTCGGTGCCGCCGGTTTCCTGATGCGGCGTTTCGATTTTCCGACCGCGCCGGTTATCATCGGCATGATTCTCGGGCCGCTTGCCGAAACGCAGTTCCGCCGCGCGATGACCATCTCGAACGGCGATTGGACGGTGTTCTACAAGCATCCGCTGTCGCTGACGTTGCTGACGCTGGCCTTCATCGGGCTGGTTGGACCGCATATCTGGGCCTACATCGAGCACAGACGCATGCGGGGACCGGAGCACGTGCCGGGCGATGCCTGAGCTGTTCGTGACGTCATGACAGACCTGCTTTCCGGCATCCGCATCCTTGACCTGACCAATGTGTTGGCCGGCCCCTATTGCGCCTACCAGCTGGCATTGCTCGGGGCCGACGTCATCAAGGTTGAGACGCCGCAAGGCGGCGATCTGGCGCGCCAGCTCGGCGCCTCTCCGGAGCTCAACCGGGCGGGCATGGGCGCTTCGTTCCTGGCGCAGAATGCCGGCAAACGCTCGGTGGCGCTCGATCTCAAGCAGCACGCCGACCGCGAACGCTTCCTCGATCTGGTCGCTTCGGCCGACGCGCTGGTCGAGAATTTCCGTCCCGGCGTAATGGGCCGGCTGGGGCTTGGCCATGCCAGGCTGAAAGAAGTCCGGCCAAGCCTTGTCTATTGTGCGATATCGGGCTTCGGCCAGACCGGGCCGATGCGCGACAATCCAGCCTACGACCAGATCATCCAGGGTCTTTCCGGGATTATGAGCATCACCGGTACACCGGAAACCGCGCCGCTGCGTGTTGGCTATCCGGTCGCCGATACGCTTGGCGGGCTGGTCGGGGCGTTCGCCATTACCGCCGCGCTGGTCAAGCAGAAGACGACAGGCGAGGGCGCGTTCCTCGACGTCTCGATGCTCGAATGCACGCTTTCTGCGCTCGGCTGGCCGGTGTCGAACTATCTGACGGCGGACGTCGAGCCGCAGCCGATGGGCAATGAAAATATGACGGCCGCACCGTCTGGCGCGTTTCGCACCGGCGACGGCTTGCTCAACATCGCAGCCAACAAGCAGGAGCAGTTCGTCACACTGTGCCGGTTGATCGGTCGGCCGGAGTTGGCGTCGGATGTCCGCTTTGCCGAGCGAGAAACGCGCAAGCAGAACCGCATTGCATTGAAAGCGCTGATCGAGGATGCCTTGACGAGCGGCTCGGCCGCCGCCTGGGAGGAGACGTTCAATCGCGCCGGCGTGCCGGCAGGCCGGGTGCTGACAATCCCGCAGATACTGCAGGAGCGACAGGTGATCGAGCGCGGCATGACGGCGCGGTTCCCGGCTGTGTCCGGGATGGACCAGCCGCTGACCGTGGTGCGCTGCGGCTTCATGGTCGATGGCGAGGCACCTTTGCCGAGCAGGCCGCCGCCGGCGCTCGGCGAGCATATGGGCGAGGTTTTTGCCGGCCTGCCGCCGCGTGCCAGGAAAAGAGCGAAGGCATGAGCGGAACGCAAAACAAGACTGGTCGCGCACGCGGCGAGGAATGGTGGCAGACCGGCATCATCGAGATGCGCCCCGGCGTCATCCGGCTGCGCGGCTATGAAATCCAGGATCTGATCGGCCGCGTCAGCTTTCCGGCAATGATCTGGCTGATGCTGCGCGGCGAACTGCCAGGCGAGGAGCAGGCGGCGCTGCTTGGCATCGCGCTGGGTGCTGCCGTCGACCATGGGCCGCAGGCGCCGTCGATCGCCATCGCCCGTATGGCGATCACCTGCGGCGTCGGCATCAACAGCGCCATGGCATCAGCCGTCAACGTGCTTGGCGATGTGCATGGCGGCGCCGGCGAACAGGCGCTTTCCTTCTACGGAGACATCGCTGCCGAACTGGACGCCGGCATGCCGCTTGCGGACGCCGTGTCGGCGCGGCTCGATCGTTTCCTTGCCGGGGAAAACGGCTATGTGCCCGGGCTCGGCCATCGTTTCCATCCGGTCGACCCGCGGGCGCCCCGCCTCATCGAGTTAACCCGCGACTTTGCCGCGCGCGGCATCGTCAGCGGGCGCTTCGCCGACATTGCCGAGGCGATCGAGGCCGAGGTGGCGCGGCGCAAGGGCAAAAAAATCCCGCTCAACATCGACGGCGCCACGGCCGTCATCTACGGCGAGCTCGGCTTCCCGCCGCCGCTGACGCGCGGCCTTTTCGTGCTGTCGCGCTCGGTCGGCATCCTCGCCCATGCATGGGAACAGTCGCAGGAAAGCGACCGCAACAAGGGGCCGCTGCCGCGCGAATGGCTGTGGGCCTATTCCGGCACGCCGGTGCGGTCTTTGCCCGAGGGCGACGGCGGCAAGTGAGATTTCGGTTCAAGTGTGACGGCGGCAGGCGCTGGGGCCAATTCCATCCCGATCCAGTCGGGCTAGCCTCGATCTTTTATTGAGCGTGATCTTTTCCGAAAGCCGGATTCTGTTTTTTGGAATTATACTCCAGCTCGGGAATCCTGATGTTCCTCACCAGCGTCGAGAGATCCGGCTCGTCGATGAGCACCGCCGCGTCGGCCGGCGCCAGCCACGCGCGCTGACGCCTCTTGGATTCTTCCCAGTCGGCAAGTTCCTCGGTTACCTCCAGCAAATAGACGACGACGTCGACACGGACGAAGCGGTTCGCCAGCCGCTTCCAGTAGCAATAGGTGCCGGCCGGCTGTTTCAGTGTCTTGCCGAGAACGCCGGCTTCTTCCTGTGCTTCGATGGTGGCCGCCTTGCGGCTGCTCTTGCCCTTCATCGGCCAGCCCTTCGGTACGATGAAGCGCCTCGTCGTTCGCGATGTGACCAGCATCACCTCGACGTCGCCATGCTCGTTCAGCCGAAACGGAATCGCCGCGACCTGGCGAATCCGGTCGCCCTTCCTTGCCTTGCGTACGACCTTCTTCTTGCTGGCTGCCATTCGATAATCCAGTCGAGGCGGTGCCCAAACGGCAAGGGCAGCGTTGCAAAGTCGGCCGCGTTCAATGGGGCGCAAGCGGAGCGGTTTCCACAATATATAAGTCGGCTAAATAAATGAAAGGGCCGTCGTTAGCGGCAGGTGCTGACAAAGCCGCTCCCCGACGGCAGCAACTGGCAAGTTGGTCTCATCTGCGGCACCTCCTGCCGTTGCGGGGTTGGGATTTGGCGATCCTGGGCACGGTACTGCTGTTGCTGCTGCTGGTATTGCTGGCGCCGCAGCCTGTTCTCCAACATCTGCAACTGGTCCTGCTGGATCAACACGTTGCGGTCGGCGGGACTGACGACCTGTGCCGATGCAGCAGGATTTACGCCCGGCAGCATCGCCGCAGTCAGCATTGCCGACCCTAAAAACGTCAATAGACGAAGCCGTGGCATTCGTTCATTCCCGCACAAAACCGATCTTTCCGTAATATAGGGCTTTTGTCCGGCGACACCATGGCCGCCGCTGGTTTGAAGCGGATTGGAAGAGGCATTCGGCTTCGGATGCTCGTCGCGTCAATCGACTTCGCGCAGCCGGTATCCAACGCCGGTCTCGGTGGTGATATAGCGGGGCTGGTCGGGCGTTTTTTCGATCTTTTGCCTGATCTGCCGGACGTAGACTCTGAGATATTGAACGTCGGTGGAATCGCCCCAGACCTGCTTCAGCAGGAATTGGTGGGTGAGAACCTTACCGGCATGCTGTACGAGGATGCGGAGGATGTCGTATTCCTTCGGCGAGAGCTTTATCTCCTTGTCCTCGACCTTGACGATGCGCTTCACCAGATCGACGGAGAGGTCGCCGGTCTGGAACACCGGTCTCTCACCCTGCTGCTGGAACTTGTGGCGAAGCGCGACGCGGATGCGTGCGACAAGCTCGTTCATACCGAATGGCTTGGTTACATAATCGTCGGCGCCGAGTTCGAGGGCCGAGACGATGCCGGCCTCATCAGTGCGGCTGGAAAGAATAACCACGGGAATGTCCAGGCCATCATCCCGCCATTTGCGGAGCAGCTCATGCCCGCTCATGCCGGGCAGACCGAGATCGAGCAGCACAAGGTCTGGCTTTTCCGTCTCGATGAGTTCAATCGCCGCCCTGGCGTTCGGCGCCTCGCTGATCGCATAGCCTTGGCTGCCAAGCCCGACGCGAAGCAGTTTCCGGATCGGCGGTTCGTCGTCGACCACCAATATCCTGACGTCCAGGCTCGTCATGGCAGATCGTCCATATTTTGATGGCCCGCCTCGGGTTCGCCGAGATTGGGCAGTTCCGCCGGCACCAGCTGCATCTTGATCGTGAAAACCGCCCCCGAGCGGTCGGACCTGTTTGCCGCCGAGAGCGTCCCGCCCATCGCTTCGATGAAGCCGCGGCAAATCGACAGGCCGAGCCCGGTGCCGGCACGCACCTGGTCACCCTTGCGCACACGGTAGAAAGTGTCGAAAACGCGCTCCAGGTCCGCTGGCGGAATGCCTGGTCCCTCGTCCATGATCTGCAGGATGATGAAGCCGTTATCGGCCCAGGCCTGCAGGCGGATCGTCGAACCTGGCGGCGCGTATTTTGCAGCATTATCAAGGAGGTTGAACAGCACCTGTTCGAACAGAACGGGGTCGACCCGCAACATCGGCAGATCCGATGGGATGTCGATCTCGGTCTTATGCTGGCGGACGATTTTGCGGGCCCGATGCAGAGCTGAGCCGACAATGTCGCCGAGATAGTGAAAGGCGTAGTTCGGCTCCATCGTGCCGGATTCGATCTTGGTCATATCGAGCAGATTGGCAATAAAGCGGTTAAGCCTCTCCGCCTCATCGAGCACGGTCGACAGCAGTTCCGTCCGGTCCTGCTCGGGAAGCGCGGCCTCGAAGTCCCTGAGTGTTCCGGCCGCGCCCATGATGGCGGCAAGCGGCGTTTTCAAATCGTGGGAAATGGAGGTGAGCAAGGCCGAGCGCAGACGGTCTGCCTCGGCCGCAAGCTTGGCCCGGTCAACGTCGGCGACGAGCTGGATGCGCTCGATGGCGACCGCCGCCTGGTCGGCGAGCGCATCGAGCAGACGCTGCTGCTCGGGTGTCAGCAGCGGACCTTGCTTATCGTTGTCGAGGCCGACAACGCCCACCGCCGTGCGTCCGGTTCGCAAGGGCAGATAGAGGCGTTTTGCTCCGGGCAGCGTGTCGGCGCCGCGCCCCGCGGCGCGGTTATGCTCCCAGGCCCAGCGGGCTGCTGCAATGTCGGCCTCGGCCAGCGTGTCGTCGGGTGGGTAGCCGGCTTTGACCGCAATTGTACCGTCCTCCGGCAGAAGCAGCACCACGCGCAGCTTCAGCATCGAGGCGATCTGGAAGGCAGTCGCCCAGAGAACGTCGTCGAGCGTGCCAGCACCGGCGAGCTTCTTTGAGAAGAGATAAATATCTTCAGTGGCGCGTGCCCGCGAGCGCGCAGCGACCGCCTGACGCTGCACGCGCGCTGTTAGATTGCTGGCAATGACCGCAACAACTAGGAAGACAGCCAGCGCAACGATGCTCTCCGGATCCTCGATCGTCAGCGTGTAGCGTGGTTCCAGGAAGAAATAGTTGAAGGCAATGGCGCTGATGAGGCAGGCATACAAAGCCGGCCAGAGACCGCCGGTCACAGCCGACGTCAGGACCCCAATGAGAAAGATGACCGCCAGGTTGCGGACGTCGAGAAACTGGTCGAGAAGGACGGCGAAGGCGAGCGAGCCAACAACATAGGCCGTGGCCCTGAGATAGGGCCAGATCTCGAACTGCCACTGCTCGTCCGCCGCCTTGACGGTCCTCGACGTCGCCTCGGCGTTGCGTTCGTTTCCCGAAATGACATGGACGCTGATGTCGCCGGCATTGCGGATGAGATCGTAAGTGAGCGAGCCTTCGATCAATTCCCGCCAGCGCGATCGGGTCGGCCTGCCGATCACGATATGCGTGAAGTTGTTCGCCGTCGCATGCCGAACGATGTCTTGCGCGACGTTCTGACCCGGAATGGTCGTCACCTCGGCACCGAGCTGCTCGGCAAGGCGCAGCTGCGTCGCCAGCCGATCCTTGTCCTCCTCGGGCATGGCAGCTGAACGAGGGGTATCGACATGAAGCGCCGTCCAAGGGGCGCGGAGCCGGTCGGCCAACCTCCGCGCATAACGTACACGGGCCGCCCCGCCCGGACGCGCATCGACGCAGACGAGAACCCTTTCCCCCGCCGCCCAGGGCCCGGGTATCGCGTGGGCCTGCATATGGGTCAGCAACTGCTCGTCGACCCGCTGGGCAGTGCGGCGGAGCGCCAATTCCCGGAGCGCCGTCAGATTGCCCGGCGAGAAATAGTTCTCGATGGCGCGCTGGGCGGTGCTGGGGATGTAGACCTTGCCTTCCTCAAGCCGCTTGATCAGATCGTCGGGGGTGAGGTCGATGATCTCGATGTCGTCGGCCTGGTCGATTATGGAGTCGGGGACAGTTTCCCGCACCCTGACGCGGGTGATCTGCGCCACGACATCGTTCAGGCTCTCGACGTGCTGGATATTCAGGGTCGTATAGACATCGATGCCGTGCGTCAGGATTTCCTGGACGTCGAGGTAGCGCTTGGGGTGACGGCTGCCGGCGACGTTGGTGTGGGCGAGTTCGTCGACCAGAACCAGCGCCGGGTGCCGGGCGAGGATGGCGTCGAGATCCATCTCCTCAAGGATCCGCCCCTTGTAATCGATCTCAAGGCGAGGAATGACCTCGTAGCCTTCGACCAGCGTCTGGGTTTCTTTGCGGCCGTGCGTCTCGACGATGCCGATTACTACGTCGACCCCGTCGGCCAGCCTGGCGCGGCCCGACATCAGCATCTCGTAGGTCTTGCCGACACCGGGGGCGGCGCCGAGAAATATCCTCAGGCGACCGCGCTCCTCTCGCTCGGCATGCTCGAGCAGCGCGTCGGGAGAGGGCCTGGTTTCGGCGGTGCGGCTGTCGTCTGGCATAAGGGTCAATCATGAACGGCGCCGGCTTCGGTGTCGATCCCGGCGCCGGTTCCTTTACCGTTTCATCGCATCGTCCAGCGCAAGGTTGAGGGCCAGCACATTGACTACCGGCTCGCCGATGAATCCCAATTCGCGATCCTCGACATGGCTGTCGACAAGCGATTTGATCCTGGATTCATCGACGCCCCTGGCCTTGGCCACCCTGGCGACCTGAAAATAGGCCGCGTCGGGGCTGATATGCGGATCGAGGCCGCTGCCGGACGTGGTGACCAGATCTATCGGTACCGGCTGGTTCGGGTTTTCCGTCCTCAGCCTTTCGGCGTCAACCTTGATGCGGTCGATCAGCTTGGGATTGGTCGGGCCGAGATTCGAGCCGCCCGAGGCGGCGGCATTGTAGCCGTCGCCGGCAGCCGAGAGACGGCCATGGAAGTAGCGGTCGCTTTCGAAAGCCTGGCCGATCAGCTCGGAACCGACGAGCTTGCCGTCCTTCTCGATCAGGCTGCCATTGGCCTGGCGCGAAAACAGCGCCTGGGCAATGCCGGTCATGCCGATCGGATAGACCAAACCCGTCAGAATGGTGAAGAAGACGATCATGACGATTGCGGGCCTGATTTGATTGAGCATCGACGTGGTTCCTTAGGCGAGACCGAGAGCGGTGATGGCCATGTCGATCACCTTGATGCCGACGAAGGGGACGACGACGCCGCCGAGGCCATAGACAATGAGATTGCGGCTGAGCAGCGCACTGGCGCCGACCGCGCGGTATTTGACACCCCTCAGCGACAGCGGGATCAGCGCGATGATGATCAGCGCGTTGAAGATGATGGCCGAGAGGATAGCGCTCTGCGGCGTCGCCAGATGCATGACGTTGAGCGCTTGCAGCGGCCCGGTAGTTTGGCCCGGGGCGATGTAGAAGACGGCGAATATTGCCGGGATGATGGCAAAATACTTGGCTACGTCGTTGGCGATGGAGAAGGTGGTCAGCGAGCCACGCGTCATCAGCAGCGCCTTGCCGATTTCGACGATCTCGATCAGCTTGGTCGGATCGCTGTCGAGATCGACCATGTTGCCGGCCTCGCGCGCCGCGACCGTGCCGGTGTTCATGGCAACGCCGACATCGGCCTGCGCGAGGGCCGGCGCATCGTTAGTGCCATCGCCGCACATCGCGACAAGTTTGCCTTTGGCCTGCTCGTCGCGGATCAGCTTCAACTTGTCCTCGGGCGTCGCTTGGGCAAGGAAGTCGTCGACGCCGGCTTCCGCCGCGATCGCCGCCGCGGTCATCGGATTATCGCCGGTGATCATCACCGTGCGGATGCCCATGCGGCGCAATTCGGCAAAGCGTTCTGCGATGCCGCCCTTGACGACGTCCTTCAGATGGACGACGCCGAGGAGGCGCCCGTCGCGCTCGACCGCGAGTGGAGTGCCACCCGATTTGGCAATCTCGTCGGCGATCGCCTGAAGGTCGCGGACGGTGTCGTTGCGCGTACGGCCTGTGGCAACCGTCGAGAGGTTGACGTGGGCAAGTACCGCATCGACTGCGCCCTTGCGGACCGAGGAGCCTTCCAGATCGACGCCGCTCATGCGGGTTTGCGCGGTGAAGGGCACGAAAGTCGCGTGCAGGCTTGCCATGTCGCGGGCGCGGATGGCGTATTTTTCCTTCGCCAGGACGACGATCGAGCGGCCTTCCGGCGTTTCGTCGGCAAGCGAGGCAAGCTGGGCCGCGTCGGCCAGTTCCTGTTCGGTGACGCCCTTGACCGGACGGAATGCCGTCGCCTGGCGGTTGCCCAGCGTGATGGTTCCGGTCTTGTCGAGCAGCAGCGTGTCGACATCGCCGGCCGCCTCGACGGCGCGGCCCGACATGGCCAGCACGTTGAAGCGCACCAGGCGGTCCATGCCGGCAATGCCGATCGCCGACAGCAGGGCGCCAATTGTGGTCGGGATCAGGGTAACGAACAGGGCGACCAGCACCGTCACCGAGATATAACCGCCCGAATACGAGGCGAAGCTCGGGATCGTCGCCGTGGCCAGCACGAAGATCAGCGTCATGCCGACGAGCAGGATATTGAGCGCGATCTCGTTGGGTGTCTTCTGGCGCTCGGCGCCCTCGACCAACGAGATCATGCGGTCGAGGAACGTATGGCCGGCAGCCGCGGTGATGCGCACGCGGATCCAGTCGGACAAGACCTGGGTGCCGCCGGTCACCGCCGAACGGTCGCCGCCGGATTCGCGGATGACCGGTGCGGATTCGCCGGTGATGGCCGCCTCGTTGACCGACGCCACGCCTTCGACCACCTCGCCGTCCGAGGGGATGATGTCGCCGGCTTCGACAAGCACGATGTCGCCGACCTTCAGGCTGGTGCCGGGCACCAGTTTGAACTTGCTGCGGTCGCCATCGTTCAACAGCTTGGCCTGCGTCTCGGTTCGCGCCCGGCGCAGCGAGTCTGCCTGCGCCTTGCCGCGACCTTCGGCCACCGCTTCGGCGAAATTGGCGAAGAGCACGGTGAACCACAGCCAAATGATGATCTGCAGCGTGAAGCCAAGATCGCCGCCGCTGGTAACGAGATCCTTGACGAACAGCACGGTGGTGAGCGCCGAGACGACGGCGACGACAAACATCACCGGGTTTCGCATCAAGGTGCGCGGGTTCAGTTTTCTGAAGGAACCGCCGATAGCGGGCCACAGAATGCGGGTATCCATGATGCTCACGGATTTCGACGGGCTCATTTGGTAGCTCCAGTGTCGATTTTGTTGACCGGTCGATCGTGTGCCGAACGAAGGTGCGGCGGCCCGTAAGCCAGCAGCCAGATCATGATCAAGGCTGCCGCAAAAGCGAGGAATGTGGACAGCGTCGGGAAAGGAGGGGGCGTTTTCTCCCCCTCCGGCTCGGGGCGATGCCGGACCTTCCGAGGTATGATCTTGAACCAGGGCATGGCCGTTTCAGAATGTCTGACCGTGAATCATCGCCAGGTGCTCGACGATCGGTCCGACCGCCAGGGCCGGGAAGAAGGTCAGGCCGCCGACGATCAGGATGACACCGGCCAGCAGGCCGACGAACAGCGGACCGTCCGTCGGGAAGGTGCCGGCGGAGGCAGGGACGGTCTTCTTCGCAACTAGCGAGCCAGCAATCGCCAACGCCGGCATAATGACCAGGAACCGGCCCATCAGCATGCCGATGCCGAGCGTTACGTTGTACCAGGGCGTGTTGCCGCTGAGGCCGCCAAAGGCGGAGCCATTGTTCGCCGCGGCCGAGGTGTAGGCATAGAGAACCTCGGAGAAGCCGTGCGGGCCGGCATTGGCGATGGAAGCAACGCCGGTCGGCAGCACCACCGCGATAGCGGTGAAGATCAGCATTGCAAGCGGCAGGCAGAGCACGGCCAGCATAGCCATCTTGACCTCCTTGGCCTCGATCTTCTTGCCGAGATATTCGGGCGTGCGTCCGACCATCAGCCCGGCGACGAAAACGGCAATGACGATGAACATCAGGATACCGTAGAAGCCCGCGCCGACGCCGCCGACAATGACCTCGCCGAGCTGCATATTGATGATGGGGATCATGCCGCCGAGTGCGGTGAAGCTGTCATGCATGGCGTTGACCGCGCCGCAGGACGCGGCGGTGGTGATGACGGCAAACAGCGCCGACAGAGCGATGCCGAAACGGCTCTCCTTGCCCTCCATGTTGCCGCCGTCGACGCCCAGCGCATGGACCAGCGGATTGCCTGCGGCTTCCGCCCAGTAGCAGACGGCAACGCCGGCGATGAACAGCACGCCCATAGCCGACAGAATTGCCCAGCCCTGGCGCTGGTTGCCTACCATGCGGCCGAAGACATTGGTCAACGCCGCGCCGAGGGCGAAGATCGTCACCATCTGGATCAGGTTGGAAATTGCATCGGGATTTTCGAAGGGATGCGCTGCATTGGCGTTGAAGAAGCCGCCGCCATTGGTGCCAAGCATTTTGATAGCGATCTGCGAAGCGACAGGCCCGACTGCGATGGTCTGCTGCGCACCTTCGAGCGTCGTCGCGTTGACGTAGGCAGCGAGCGTCTGCGGCATGCCGAGATAGACATAGACCAGAGTTAACACGATGCAAAAGGGCAAAAGCAGGTAGAGCGTGCCGCGGGTCATATCGACCCAGAAATTGCCGATCGATTTGCCTGAGGCTCTAGCAAAGCCGCGGATCAATGCGACCGCAATGGCGACGCCAGTCGCCGCCGACAGAAAATTCTGCACGGTCAAGCCGGCCATCTGCACGAGATAGGACATCGTGCTTTCGCCGCCGTAGTTCTGCCAGTTGGTGTTGGTCATGAAGCTGGCGGCGGTGTTGAAGGCCAGCCCAGGTTCGACTGCGGTCATGCCGGCCGGATTGTAGGGCAGGCCGCCTTGCAGCCGTTGCAGCGAATAGAGCACCAGGAAGCCGGCCAGGTTAAAGAACAGCAGGGCCGCCGCATAGGAGGTCCAGTGCTGCTCCTCGCGCTCGCTGGTCCCTGATATGCGGTAGAGCCCGCGCTCGAGCGGGGCCAGAATTGACGACAGGAATGTGCGCTCGCCGCTGAAAACGCGATGCATGTAGCCGCCGAGCGGCTTGGCCAGCAGAACGACGATCCCGCAATAGACGAGGATCTGCAGCCATCCGTTGATTGTCATGGGGTTGGCTCCTTGCCAGCGGAGATCAGAAGCGTTCCGGGCGAACGAGGGCGTATGTCAGGTAGGCGAGAAGAAACAAGGTCACGGCGCCGCCGAGGATATGGTCGAAAAGCATGTTGCGATCCCCTAAACTTACAGCTTGTCGCAGGCTTTGATGTAGCCGAAGCATAGCGCAAAGAACGCGATTCCAATCGCGACAACAACTATGTCCACCGCGCATTTTTCCTTATGTTGTATTTGTTTGTTTACTTTAACAAACTATCCAAACGCGTCGCCGCATCATATCGGCGGCTGGATACACCGCTCCTGTGAATATGGATCAAAGTGCCATAAAGGTTCGAGACGGGACGCGGAGCAAAGAAATCAAAATCCCATAAGGATTTCGCCGCCTCGGCGCTGGCCACAGCTTCAGGAGGGAGGTGCGCACCGGCGAGCGAAGCTGCCGGGGCTCAGTCCGCGCGGGTGTAGATCACCGCGTAGTCGTCCGCATAGGCCCGCTTCCAGCCCAGTTCGTCGAAGAACGGAATGCGGCTGTCGTCGGCGGTCAACAATGCCCAGCCTATCGTATATTTCTCGAGTTGGGCTTTCAGGATCGGCTTGCCCCGGCTGTGCCCAGTCTGCTCATCCGTTTCCGTAAAGCCATTCAGGAAGAGCTGATCCGCGCGGCCGTCGATAAACGTCCTGATGCCATGGAAAATCAGCGTACCGCCAAAATCGTAGGAGTTCAGCAGATTGCCCGACAGATTATGGGTTTGGGCGAAGGCCAGTGCGTCGCTGGCCGAGGTCTTCTGGCTCGGCGCGACCGGATAGGTCGTGAAGGCGGCAGCCGCCAAAACCAGCAAAACGGCAAGTCCAGCGCAAATCCTGGAAAATTGCCGTGCGAAAAATTGTTCAAGTCCGTCGCGCTTTTCCGCCGCCCATTTCTCGGCTGAAAGCGCTGGATATTGTTGCGCGACCTCAACGGCAAGGACCACCGGGACAAGAAGAAAGAACAAGTACATGAACCGTATGTGGGTGAGATAGGCGTGCAGCGTGAAGACAAGGAACAGCGCCTTGGCCCAGCCAATGCGCAATCTCGACACGAGCAGCCCGAAAAACGCCACCAGCAGGGCCACCTCCTGGAGGGTGTGCCGCGAGGCGTCGAAGGGTTGCCACTCCGCAATGTAAGGCACCGCCTCATTGCCATAGGCCACGGTGAATGTGGCGAGTATGGCCTTGACGCCATAGGGATTGAGCAGGCTGACCAGCGGGCAAAGCAGCCCGAAAACGATCCACTTGGCCAGCAGCCGGGGGTTCGACAAGCGCGTGCGCATGACGAGATCGAGCCCGGCGAAGGCGGCGATCACGAAACCGAAGGTGAAGGTGGCATGGAGATTGGCCCACAGGCAAAGCAGCGTCAGCAGCCACAAAGGCGGCGCTTTCTCGTTGCGTGCGGCCTGGAAAAGACCGGCGGTCCAGACGACGATGATGGGCAAGGTAAAGATGTGCGGGCGGGCGACATAGATTGGCCCGATCAAGAGCGCGAGAACCAGCGTCAGTCCTATCGCCAGCGTCGGCTTCAACCACGCGCTGAGATACCACGACATCAAGAAGACCGTCAGCGCGATTACTGCAGTCGCCAGCAGCACCACGCCGTTCCAGCCGCCGGCTTCAAAGGCAATTGCAAGGAGAACCTGGCTAAGCCATTCCTTGGCGATCCATGGCTGGCCGGCAAAAGTGTAGGAATAGATGTCGACGGTAGGGAATGTGCGGCTTGCCAGCATATCCATGCCGACCTTGATGTGCCACCAGCTATCGGGATCCTGCAGGAGGGAGGTGGCAAAGGCGAGGAGCGCCGCCGCTATCACGACCGCCGCCAGCAGGCAAAATACCAATCTCACATGCCGTATATCGCCTATCGACCGCTTCGCCTCACCAGATATCCCGCGCATATGGCATCCCTGAGCCGCGATAGCGGAAGGGATAGGCCGAATTTGTTAGAAAACCGATAAGCTGCAGGATTGCAGCAACAACCCTGTGCCGCGTCCAACCGGCTCGGCGGCTCAGCCCTCGGCCTTGAAGTTCTTGGCTTCCTTCTCGACCTTCGGGCTGTCCTTGCCGTGCTTGCGCATCAGATCCTTCGCCTGCTTCGGCGAAACGTCGGTGGTTTCGGCCAGACGCAGAGCCTCCTTTTCGTCCGGATCGCGCGTCTTGCGGTCGGCCATTGCGGTTTTCTTGTCAGCCATTACGACGCTCTTATGCTTTCGGCGATTTCGTTCAGCACCTTGCGGTCGGTGCCGTGACGCTTGATCAGCGTGCGTGCCTGATCCGGGGTGATGCCCGCTTCCTCGGCGAAGTGACGTACCTCGTAGTCTTCGCTGCCCGCCACTCGTGAGCGGTCGCGACTGTCGGTCTTGGTTTTGTCGTCGGCCATGGCAGCTCTCCTCATCTCGACGAGAGCATAACGGGCAAGATTTCAGCGAGTTCCGTCGAGCGTGTCGCTCTGCCCTCGGGCATGACCCGGCATGCGCGGCGGTTTTGCTCAAAGCAGGGGCTTGGCGTCAGGCCGGCCTTCGCGCACAAATAGGCTGGCCTCTTTGGCGGCGCTGCCAACCGCCCGCCACTGCTCCTGGGCGCAGCCTGGTATTCGTTCCGGATTGTTTTATTGGGACCGATGGTCGAACACGACGCCCATGGTCCTACCAACGGCCGTCATGACGATAAGCTCGACCAGATCGTCGTCACTGTTGCCGCAGGCCGGGGCCGTCCTGCGAACGATGTCCAGCATCGCCCTCGTCGATATGGTGTCGCCGGCACCGAACCGTGAAAGCGCAGATGAAACAAGCTCTTGGGCCGTCAAGTCAGCGACAGTCACCCTCTGCACCACGTTCATTGGCTTCCTCCCACCATGAACTCTCTCCGGGGAGAATGATACGCCGAACGTCGCGTTTCGCCAGCAAAATGGTGGTCCTACCAGCGCGTGGGCAGCGACCGAAATCGTCGGTTTTGCGGGAGGCAGTCCGGGCGGGAGGCGGCAGCGCTTTTGTGCCATGCGACTTCGCCATAGGCCCAATCCCGGCAGCCGGGATCGGTCTCAATTTTATTTACTGGCAGTCTGATGCTTGGCGGTGTGGTCTGCTCGGTTGCGCCCGAAAGCCAGCGCAGCAAGAACCACCGTGCGGGCAGGACCAGGACGGTTCGTCGTTTCACGGAAACGCCGAACCGGTCTGTCTTTTTTTGTTTGACGCAATTCCGGACGGAAAACCGTTCACACGTTTTCCTGGAATTGCTTGTCTTGTGACTCTAGGCGGCTAGGTCGCTCGGAAGCTTGCCGCCATTCTCGGCCAGCTTTTTCATCAGTGCGTCGTGCAGCCACAGATTCATCGTTACAGTGTCGTTCATATCGCCGGTGTAGTTCAGCTCGTGGGCAAGCTCCTTGCGGGCGCCGAGGCTGCTGTCGATATTCAGAGCCTTCATCAGGTCGACGATCGAATTCTTCCAGTTGAGCTTCTGCCCCTTCGCGGCCACGGCCTTGTCGAGAATGGCAGCGATGTCCGGGGCAGAGGACGGCGCGGCCGGCGCGGCCGGAGCCGGGGTTGCAGCCGGGGCGGATCGGGTAGGCGCCGTCGGCTGGGTGGCCGTGCTCGAAGCAGGCGCGGGAGACGGTTGCGCCGGTGGCGCTTCGGCCGCAACCGCGTTTCCGAAAATCGCACCTTTGATACTGTCGAAAATGCCCATTGCTATCTCCTGTGTTGGCTCGACGGTGTGTTGCCTTGACGGTCGGTGAGGCGACCGTTGCCGAATGCCGCATTGAGCGCCCTGGTTGTACCGGACCACGAACGCAACGCAGGGGCAACTCAAAAAGTGGCTAAAGGGTAAAGGCTTGGTTGCATTGGGGAATCGGCCCAGTGATCCGGCCCGAGAGTAGAATAGGTCGGATCGCGGTCCGACAAATCGTCACGCGCAATGGGCGAGGGAATGGTTGCCAGCCAGTTTTGCTGACGCAGACTAGAAAAATCATCTAGATTCGTGTTCGTAATTCGCTGAGAGGAACGAAGCCATGACAGCAGTCGTCGCATCCGACAGGCTCGAACGTTCGCCGGTTTGGGCAGTGGACGATCCGTCGGTCAAATGGCCGGCGCTTTCGCGGTTTACGGCGGGCACGGCACCACCCAGTCCCCGGTCATTGTCTACGAGATCGAGTCCGGCAAGCGGCTCGGCTGGCAACACCCACGCCACCGAAGAGACGCTTTCTTTGCGGCGGCGATGTTCACGCAGACATTCGACGGCGTCATGCTGCCGCCGGAAATCCCACGTCCTCGGCGCGTCCAATCGTGCGGGCTGAATGCGTGCCGGCGGGAATCAACAGGCCTGCGGATATCGGACTTGGAGCTGATATGAGGGCGCGGTTCGGCGTGGTTACGCGCCTGGGTCACCGGCGGATCGGCTGATGGCGCCCGTGAAGGTCGACCCCGCCAAGGTGCGCGAGTTCAGGGATGCCGAAAGCTTCCATGCCTGGCTTGGCGAGCATCACGACAGCGAGGACGAAGTCTGGATCAAGATCCATAAGCTCGATTCGGGGCTGCCGTCGATCACGCCGAAGCAAGCCATCGACGTGGCGTTGTGCTGGGGCTGGATCGACGCGGTGCGCAAGGCGTTCGACGGCAAAAGCTATCTGCAGCGCTACACCCCGCGCGGCAAGAAGAGCACCTGGAGCCAGATCAATGTCGACAATGTCGCCCGGCTGATCGAGGAGGGCCGGATGACCGAGCACGGGCTGAGGCAGGTCGATGCGGCCAAGGCCGACGGCCGCTGGGCGCGCGCCTACAAGAGCGGCAAGGAGATGAAGATCCCCGACGACCTCCAGGCGGCAATAGACGCCGAGCCCAGGGCGAAAGAGATGCTGGCAAAGCTCAGCGGGCAAAACCGCTTCGCGCTCGCCTTCCGCATCCACAACATGAAGACCGAAGCCGGGCGCAAGAAGAAGATCGCGGCGTTCGTGGCGATGCTGAAGCGCGGCGAGACCATCTATCCGCAACGAAATCGCGATTCTGGATGAACATTTGGCCGCGTTTGTGTGCTGCGTCTTGTGCTTGTCCCTTGCGGCGACTCCCAAAATGCGGCCGGCTCAGGCCCATCTCCGATCCTGGCGATGTCGCAGACGATTGTTTTCGACGAGCGTCGCCCGGCACTTCGACACCATCTCTCATTCGTTTAGTGGATGCAGGAAAAAGTCTCGTCCTCACAGTCGGCATAGTATATTAGCAGGCGCTGTTATGAGGTTTTTGCCCGTTCAGGAGCCGACTGGCACGTGGGCCGTGTTTGATGCGACCGTGGACGTGCCTGCGGATTTCGCTGGCAGTTGCCTTATCGGCTTGCCGCGGCAGCGGGCGGAGTGGCTCGCAGCAAGAGCCAATCGAGATGCTGCAAAAGGCACTTCAATTTGCCGGTTGCCAGCTGCCGGACCGGCACAAGCCGCGGTTCTTAGACTTAGACCGATCGGAGAGATTTCGATGATGCACGAAAGGGAAATGGCGGCTGCGTTGGCAGCCAGGAACCAGGAAGCGGACATTCGTGGTGTCTTCGACATCACCAACAAAACCGACGCGCCAATTGGCTCTCGCCGATTGGGTGAGGCTATCTACTTTGTCGCCAATGCACCTATCGTTGGCTATGATGTTCACGCCGCCGTCATCAGATATGGCCCACTCGGAACCCCCAGCCTCAGAGCTACAGATTGCGCTCAGCTGTGGGAGAAGTTCGGCGAGGCCTTGCTGGAACACTGACGGGCAGACCTTTGGCGCGTATGGCACCACGATTGTGCAGGACTTCCTTAGTGAGAACGACATGGAAGCCTGGCGGGTGATATTGCAATTAAATTAGGGTGAGCGCATATTTTTTGCCGGCTGGACTCGCAACCGGCCAGGCCCGGCTGCCGACGGGCCGTCAGGCCGGCGGCAAATGGTGCCGCAGGCCCGACGGTCCCCTTGGCAAGATCGCCGGAACCAGAGCATGATGCGGCGGCAAAACGGGTTTGGGGGAATGACATGCCTAAGGTTTCGGAGCTTTTTTTCAAGACAGCCATCGTCTTTCTTATTCTGGGAATTGCAGCTGGCCTGCAGATGGCAATTTCAGGCGATCACGGCGCGTTTCCGGCTCACGCGCACATCAACCTGCTGGGGTGGGTCACCAGTGCAATATTCGGCGGCTATTATGCGCTGAACCCGGTAAAGGCTGCCCGCAGGACGGCGATGATCCACTACGGCGTCTACAATCTCGGCCTGGTCGTGATGCTGCCGGCGCTTTACCTGATGCTGCAGGGAAATCCGGCGCTCGAGCCGATCGTCGCCACCGGCTCGATGATTGTCGCTGTCGCCGTGCTGATCTTTGCCTTCGTGGTTTTCTCCGCCGAAACAGAGCGCTCAGTCTCGGGAATACCAGCGGTCCCGCGGTAGACGGGGCGGCGATAGTGCCGAGCCTATCAATGCCCGTGCTTCTGGTGAAGCGCGGGCCGATTGGTTGTAGGCTGATCTGAGGCAAGAGTGCGGCGAGATGAAAGCCGCTCAGTAGCCTTCGCGCGCCCCTCTACCTGCCATGCTGCTTATCGCCGCCTTCATTTTGGCGTTGTGCCTGCGTCCCCAGGAAGGTGAAAATATCGACACTTCTTGGATCTTCGCCGAAACGACTGCCTTGTGCTTTTGGGGCGCGACGCCCAGCGAGCGCAGGTGCGACGTTGATGCAGCCTTGTTGTTGGCGACGCAGCATGACGGGGTCATCGTCAAACGACGGTAGAGCGCGCGGACCTACTGTTGCGCGAGCCGGTCCCCGAGCGTGTTTGCTTCGGCCAATCTTGCCAGCGATTGTTCGACTTTCTGCGCCGAGGCGTCTGTGCGCTTGATGTGCCGTATCATTTGCTGCCTCAGCAGCGCTAGCCTTGCGACGCGATATTCGTCGCCGTATCTCGCAGTTTCAAGGTGGAGGGTCGCGAGCATCATGGGTCAATTCTTCCGATCGATCTTCGTCATGCGTTCCCGGGCCTCAATCACGCGTTTTTGCTCAGACCGTATGCGGTCGCACAACGCGAGATTGACGGCGACACAGCCATCGTTCAACAACAGTTCATTCGCACGCTTCAGCGAGCGCTCGGCCCGTTTAACGCGCAGCCTGGCATTGGCCAGTTCGAAGCTAAAAATATCAATCATCATCATACCGCTTCGTTTGCGGTCCCTTCGATTGTTAACCGGCGTCGATCCCATTTGTTCCGACTGCACGCGGCGCAGCGCCAGGAAGGAGCTTGTCTTTCGCCCGTGCTGGGCCGTTCGCGATGGCGGGGCATGCTAGGTGGGCGGGCTGGTGCAAGGCGAAGGTGTGAAGGCCTGGCCCGTAATCACGTTCTGTTCACTCTGGCTAATGTAAGCTGGCCGCCTAGAATTCGCCGCGAAGCTGTTTGACGCGGAGCTTCACGCCAGGCTTGACCCACTGCGCCGCGAGCACAGCCATGTGGTCACCGTGGCTCGAGTGTCAGCAGATGTGGTAAGGGTGAGTGTCGGCGAGTAGCAGAGGTCCAGCAACAATGACTTTGAGGCGAACCAGAGCTTACGGCACATCCGGCTTGGTTCTAGCGGTTTGCACTGTGTTTGCTTGGCAGAACGCCGCTGCCGCTCAAAATTGCGACGCCGCCGCGACGCCTGGCGTCAATTGGCAAGAGTGTGACAAGAAGCTTCTCATCCTAGACGGACAGGACCTGAGCGGGGCGAACCTGTTCGGTGTTGATTTCACTTCGACCGACCTCAGGAACACCAATCTCCGTGCGGCAAATCTTGAGAAGGCAACGCTTGTGCGTGCTTCCCTGGCCGACTCGACCGCCAAAGGCGCCCGGTTCGACAGAATCGAGGCCTACAGGACCGACTTCAGCCGTATGGACGCGCAGGGCGCTGTGTTTGCGAGCGCGGAAATGCAGCGCTCGAATTTCCAGGACGCCAATCTGACCAATGTTGATTTCACAAAGGCAGAATTGGGGCGTGCGCAGTTCCATGACGCCGATATCAGCGGCAGCCGCTTCTCGTTTGCCAATCTCGCACGGGCGGACTTCCGAGGAGCGACGTTCACCGCGCCGATAGACTTTGACCGCGCCTTTTTCTTTCTGACCCGTATCGAGGGCGTCGACCTTTCCAATTCGGTGGGTCTGTCCCAGTGGCAGCTCAACATGGCTTGCGGAGACGCCCGGACCGAGTTGCCTTCTGGCCTGACGAGGCCTGAAGATTGGCCCTGTCAATTCCAGCAGGAATAGTTGTCGGCAAGCGAACCGCGGCAATGCTGCGCCCGACAGGATTCGAACCTGTAACTTTGTGCCGCGGGCATGCCCATTAAGGTCGAAGCCACCACCCGAGACGGCGAACTCCGGATATCCCTGTCTAATGCCGGAGAGCCCATTCCGCACGAGACAATGCAGGGGATCAGCATTAAGGAATATAATCCTCCCGTTGCGGCGAGCCCCTTCAACGGAGAATCGCCATGACTCGAAAGACCCTCGCCGACACTCTGTCCGCCCGCGAACCCATCTAAGTCAATTGTGCGCACCCGATGTGCTGCAAATCGACGAAACTTGACATCCAGGCGCTGATTGACAGGCTCGGCCATGACCACGGCTCGATGCATGACGACTTGGTCGGGCTCTTTGTCTGCTCAAATTGCAAGGCTGCCGGCCGTGACCGACCTTCTTCGCATGCATTCCTGACTACGAAGGCCATCAGCGGGCGCGCAATCGCGACTGGAAGCCAACTTTCGAACGAAGGGGCTGAAAGTGGCCGGCGCCGCTTGGGGGGCGTTGGGGTAGATTGCCTGTAGGCGCCGGCGGGGCGGATTGGGGTCCGCAGACGCGAATCCTGCGGGCTGCCCTGCGGTTTTTTCCGGACACTCCGATTCCCAAGCAAAGTCAACAAAGGGGCGGCGGCATGGTGGCCGAGCTTCATCGTTTGCGGACGTTAGGAACGGAAAGGCCGCAACTCACAAAGCGAAACAATAACAGACGCTTAAGTGGGTATCTGGCGGAGAGAGCGGGATTCGAACCCGCGTTACGGTTTCCCGTAAACACACTTTCCAGGCGTGCGCCTTCAACCACTCGGCCACCTCTCCGTCTTTAGCATTTTCGACGCGGCCGGTTTCGCCGCGCGGGTTGGGGAGATGCATCTCCTTTGGGATTCCGGACCGGAATTCCGGCCGTGGGCGCCGTCGACCAGCGGATACCCTTTCCCCACACCTGAGCCGTCAAAGCAACAGGCGCGGGGCTCATCTAGTCGATCCGGTGCCGAATGCCAAGACATAACGATAGTCTATTCGCTTTGCCGGATACGGATGCTCACCCCATGTTACCGGAGCACCCGTAGGGAGCCTATCGAAAGGGGCGGCCGAGGTGTGCTCGCCGTCCGGCGCGCCGCCGGTTCCAGCGAACCGGCGGTCGCCGGTTCAACTTCGCGTGTCGCGATTGCAGGCGAGCAAGTAGATCCTATCTAACAGTCCGATACGACATTCTGATAATCTCCTGGGGAGGAAGGGTCTGGATGTTCCGCTTCATCTTTCGTCTCGCTGCAATGGTCGCGCTGTCGGTTTCGGTCATCATGGCCGTGCTCGATGCGACACGGTCGGTGGCGGCTTCGGCGCTGGTGATGACACCGCTTAATTCCAGCTGGCTCGCGGTCTCGCCGGATACGCGCAGCGCCTTCGAAAGCTTCGTCCGCGACAAGGTCAATCCGCTGCTGTGGGATGGCGCCATCGCCTGGGTGCTCAGCCAGCCCGGCTTCGCCGTGTTCGCGGTGCTGGCGTTCATTCTTTACGCCATCGGCTACAGGCGGCCGCGCCCCAGCGGGCGGTTCGCCGCGACCTGACATTTCCAGCCTGACCCGGTGTTCCCGTGCCGGGGAAGGCTCAACCAAGAAGAAAAGGAAACCGCACTATGTTTCTCAGCGACATGCTGAACAAGAAGCTCAACCTGCCGAAGCCCTCCGAGGCGCTGCCCGGCCGCGACCGGCCGATCCCGACTGCATCGAAGCACTTCGTCTCGAACAGGCCGCTCAAGGGTCCTTATCCCGAAGGGCTGGAAACGGCGATGTTCGGGCTGGGTTGCTTCTGGGGCGCCGAGCGCCTGTTCTGGCAGGTCGAGGGCGTCTGGGTCACGGCGGCCGGCTATGCCGGCGGCGTCACGCCCAACCCGACCTATCAGGAAACCTGCACCGGGCTCACAGGCCATGCCGAAGTCGTGCTCGTCGTCTACGATCCCAAGATCGTGTCCTATGCCGAGCTTTTGAAGCTGTTCTGGGAAAGTCACGACCCGACGCAAGGCATGCGCCAGGGCAATGATGTCGGCACCACCTACCGCTCGGCGATCTATACGTTCAACGACGCGCAGTACCAGGCGGCGCTCGCCTCGCGCGATGCCTACGAGGCTTCGCTGCGCGGTGCCGGACGCGGCAAGATCACCACCGAGATCGCACCGGCGCCGGAATTCTACTTCGCCGAGGAAGACCACCAGCAATATCTGGCGAAGAACCCCTACGGCTATTGCGGCCTGCGGGGAACCGGCGTCTCCTGCGCCATTCCGGCCGCCGTCTCCGCCTGATTATGCCCCTGACGCAAGGAATATGCTGTGGCGCCGCGATGCGGCGCCATGCTTTTCCAAAGGGTCAAAATTCCACGTGAATTTTGTTTCGGGCCGTGCCAGATTGACCCGAAGCGGGAGGAAGACACTCCTGCCTGACGCTGCATGCCTGCCGGAGAACCGGGCCGGCATGCGGTGCATAATGGACAAATAACCGACAGGGGTGTGGATCACATGAAACGTATCGTTCTCGGCCTTATGGCCGCAGCTGCAATGGTTCTCCCGGCCTTCGCCGCGGACATTCAACCCGCGATCCTCTATGATCTCGGCGGCAAGTTCGACAAGTCGTTCAACGAAGCGTCCTTCAACGGCGCCGAAAAGTTCAAGACCGAGACCGGCATCCCCTATGTGGAATTCGAGGTCAGCAACGCCACCCAGCGCGAGCAGGCGCTGCGCCGCTTCGCCGAGGACGGCCGCAATCCGATCGTCATGGCTGGCTTCTCCTGGGCCGACGCGCTTGACAAGATCGCCACCGAGTTCCCCGACACCAAATTCGCCATCATCGATATGGTCGTCGACAAGCCCAATGTCCGCTCCCTGGTCTATAAGGAGCAGGAAGGCTCGTACCTCGTCGGCGTGATGGCGGCGATGGCTTCCAAGACCAAGAAGGTCGGCTTCGTCGGCGGCATGGATATTCCGCTGATCCGCAGGTTCGGCTGCGGCTATGTAGGCGGCGCCAAGGCGGCCGGCGCCACCGACGTCATCCAGAACATGACCGGCGATACGCCGGCAGCCTGGAACGATCCGGCCAAGGGCGGCGAGATCGCCAAGACGCAGATCGACCAGGGCGCCGACGTAATCTACGCGGCGGCAGGCGGCACCGGTGTCGGCGTGCTGCAGGCAGCGGCCGACGCCGGCAAGCTCGGCATCGGCGTCGATTCCAACCAGAACGGCCTGCAACCCGGCAAGGTGTTGACCTCCATGGTCAAGCGCGTCGACGTTGCCGTCTACAACACCTTCATGGATGCCAAGAACGGCAAGTTCACGGCCGGCGTCAACGATCTCGGCCTCAAGGAAGGCGGCGTCGACTACGCCATGGACGACAACAACAAGGCGCTTGTCGACGACGCGATGAAGGCAGCGGTCGAAAAGGCCAAGGCCGACATCATCGCCGGCACCATCAAGGTGCACGACTACATGTCGGACAATGCCTGCCCGTATTGATTGATCGACATTGAAGACTGACGAGCCGCGGGGTGAAAGCCCGGCGGTTTTGCATTGTCAGCCGCTCACCAGTGCGGCGGCTTGGTCACCGGCACGTCGGGTGCGGCCTGTTCCTCCAGCGCCAGGAAGCGCTCGGCCAGCGCGTCGAGCTTGCGCTGCATGCGCTCGATCACCTTCCACTGCTCGGCGATCTGGCCTGACAGTTCCTCGATTGTCTTCTCCTGCTCGGCGGCGCGGATTTCCAGCGTCGTCAGCCGGTGGTCGGGCATGTGGGCGGGCATGGTCATCTCAAATCCTCGATCAGGCGATTGTGCAGGCTGCGGCCACGTTGGAAATTGACAAGCATGGCGGGATTTGTCGAGAGTGAACCCTGCTCCGGGCAATTGACATAGACCCAATTGGCACAGACTGGGCGTCATGCTAGGCGTTTGACCAAGCGGTAAAAAAATAACAGTGGGAACAGGCTGCATGGCGCAAGCCGCAATCGAGCTGATCGGCATCGACAAGAGCTTTGGCGCCGTGCGCGCCAACCGCGACATCAATCTGGAGATTATGCGGGGCACCATCCATGGCATCGTCGGTGAGAACGGCGCCGGCAAGTCGACGCTGATGTCGATCCTCTATGGTTTCTACCAGGCCGATTCCGGCGAAATCCGTGTCGGCGGCCAGCCGGCATCGATCAAGACACCGAATGATGCGATCGCGCTCGGCATCGGCATGGTCCATCAGCATTTCATGCTGGTCGACAATTTCTCGGTCCTGGAAAACGTCATTCTCGGCGCCGAAAGCGATGCACTGCTGAAGAAGAGCATCGCCAAGGCGCGTTCCGAGCTGGAGCGGCTCGAGCGCGAATACGGGCTCGAAGTCGATCCCGACGCCATCATCGAGGAGTTGCCGGTCGGCCTGCAACAACGCGTCGAAATCCTCAAGGCGCTCTATCGCGGCGCCGAAATCCTGATCCTCGACGAGCCAACGGGCGTGCTGACGCCGGCCGAGGCCGACCATCTGTTCCGCATCCTCAGGCAGCTGAAGGAGCAGGGCAAGACGATCGTGCTGATCACCCACAAGCTGCGCGAGATCATGGCGATCACCGACACCGTCTCGGTGATGCGCCAGGGCACGATGGTGGCGACACGCGAAACTAGGAAGACCACGGTCGAGGAACTGGCGGAGCTGATGGTCGGCCGGCGCGTGCTGCTGCGCGTCGAGAAGGGCGAGGCGAAGGCCGGCGGCGTCAAGCTCGCGGTCAAGAACCTGACGGTCAAGGATTCCCGCGGCGTCACCATGGTCGACGACGTCTCCTTCGACGTCCATGCCGGCGAGATCGTCGGCATTGCCGGCGTCGCCGGCAACGGGCAGTCCGAATTGCTCGAGGCGATTTCCGGCATCAGGCATGCCGTTTCGGGCTCGGTCATGCTCGACGGCAAGCCGATCGACCTCACCGGCGCCGCCGACCCTGGCGAGCTGCGCGAGCGCGGCCTTGCTCATGTGCCGGAGGACCGCCATCACGTCGGGCTGGTGCTGGCCTTCGAGGAGAACGAGAATTCGATCCTCGGCTACCAGGACGATGAGCGCTATCTGAAGGGGCCGTTTCTCGACATCGACGCCATCCGTGACGATGCCCGGGACAAGATCGTCAAATATGACATCCGCCCGGCGGACTGCCGCCTCAAGACCGCCAATTTCTCCGGCGGCAACCAGCAGAAGATCGTGCTGGCGCGGGAAATGGAACAAGATCCCGGCGTGTTGATCGTCGGCCAGCCGACGCGCGGCGTCGATGTCGGCGCCATCGAATTCATCCACAAGCGCCTCATCGCCATGCGCGACCAGGGCAAGGCGGTGCTGGTGGTTTCGGTCGAACTCGACGAGATCCGCTCGCTGTCCGACCGCATCCTGGTGATGTTTGCCGGCCGCATCGTCGGCGAACGCGGCCCCGACGCGACCGAGGGCGAGCTCGGCCTGCTGATGGCCGGCGTCGAGCAGCGCGAGGCGGCGGAATGAGCACTCCCTATGCCAAGCTCCCGGCCTGGGCCGACTACGTCCTGATCCCGCTGATCAATCTGTTCGTCGCCTTCGTCGTTGCCGGCTTCGTCGTCATATTGGTCGGTGAGAACCCGTTGCGCGCGGCTGTCATCCTGGTCGAGGGCGCCTTCGGTCGCGGCCAAGGCATCGCGTTTACACTTTTCTATGCCACCACCTTCATCTTCAGCGGGCTTTCGGTGGCGGTTGCGGCGCATTGCGGCCTGTTCAACATCGGTGGCGAGGGCCAGGGCTATATCGCCGGTCTCGGTATCGGCATCGTTTGCCTGGCCTTCGACAGCGTGCTGCCCTGGTGGCTGACCTTCCCGATCGCCATTATCGCCGCCGCGGCGATGGGCGCGCTGTGGGCGCTGGTCCCGGCCTATCTGCAGGCCAAGCGCGGCTCGCACATCGTCATAACCACCATCATGTTCAACTTCATCGCCGCCAGCGTCATGGTCTATGCGCTGGTGGGGATGCTGAAGCCGCCCGGCTCGATGGCGCCGCAGACGCGCACCTTCCTCGAAGGCGCGCAATTGCCGAAGCTCAACTGGGTCCTCGAATTGTTCGGCGCCAAAATCCGTTCGGCGCCATTCAACGTCAGTTCCCTGCTGGCGCTAGCCATGGCCTTTCTGGTGTGGGTGCTGATCTGGCGCACGAAGCTCGGTTACGAGATGCGCACCTATGGCCACAGCCCGAAAGCGGCGCGTTATGCCGGGATTTCGGAGATACGCATCATCATCATTGCGATGATGATCTCGGGCGCGCTGGCCGGCATGATGGCGCTCAACCCGACGATGGGCGACCAGCACAATGTCGCGCTCGAATTCGTTTCGGGCGCCGGTTTCGTCGGCATCGCGGTGGCGCTGATGGGTCGCCTGCACCCGGTCGGCATCGTGCTGGCGGCGATCCTGTTCGGCATGCTCTACCAGGGGGGCGCCGAACTCGCCTTCGAAATGCCGGCGATCAGCCGCGACATGATCGTCATCATCCAGGGCCTCGTCATCCTGTTCGCCGGCGCGCTCGAGCATATGTTCCGGCCCTATGTCCAGGCGTTGTTCGCCTCGCTCAGCCCGAAATCGGTCGGCATGGAAGCGGTCAAAGGGAAGGGCGCCTGAGATGGATTTCTTCAACGCCATCGTACAAGTCCTGGACTCGACCATCCGCCTTTCGGTCCCCTTGCTGCTCGCCTGCCTCGCCGGCCTCTATTCGGAGCGGGCCGGCGTCTTCGACATCGGGCTCGAGGGCAAGATGCTTGTCGGCGCCTTCGCCGGTGCGGCCGCCGCCTCGGTCTTCCACTCGGCCTATCTCGGCCTCGGCATGGCCATCCTCATCTCGGTTGCCTTCGCGCTGATCCACGGCTTTGCCTCGATCACCCATCGCGGCAACCAGATCGTTTCCGGCGTCGCGATCAATTTCATTGCCGCCGGATCGACGATCATGCTCGGCCAGGCCTGGTTCCAGCAAGGCGGGCGCACGCCGGCGCTGGCCGCCGGCGAGCGCTTCGAAGCAATCATCTGGCCGGGCGCGGATGCGCTCAGGGGCGTTCCGATTCTCGGGCCGATCTATTCGGAACTCATCTCCGGCCACTCCGTGCTGGTCTATCTCGCCTTCCTGGCCGTGCCGTTCACCTGGTGGGTACTGTTTCGCACCCGCTTTGGGCTCCGCCTGCGCGCTGTCGGCGAGAACCCGGCTGCGGTCGACACCGCCGGCATCTCGGTCGCCTGGCTGCGCTACCGGGCGCTGATTTGCACCGGCGTGCTCACCGGCATTGCCGGCGCCTATCTGTCGATGGTGCAGAATGGCGGCTTCGTGAAGGACATGACCGCCGGCAAGGGCTATATCGCGCTGGCCGCGCTGATCTTCGCCAAATGGAAACCGGTCAACGCCATGTTCGCCTGCCTGCTGTTCGGCTTCCTCGACGCCGCGTCGATCCGCCTGCAAGGCACGCCGCTGCCGCTGATCGGCAAGGTGCCGGTGCAATTCATGCAGGCGCTGCCCTATGTGCTGACCGTCATCCTGCTTGCCGGCTTCATCGGCAAGGCAATCCCGCCGCGCGCCGGCGGCGTGCCTTATGTCAAGGAACGCTAATCTATCATGGCTCATGATCTGTTCGAAGCGGCGAAAGCCGCCATGGCCAAGGCCTATGCGCCCTATTCGAAATTTCCGGTCGGCGCGGCGTTGCGCACCGAGGACGGCCGTGTCTTCACCGGCGCCAATGTCGAGATCGCGTCCTATCCGGAGGGCTGGTGCGCCGAAACCACCGCGCTCGGCCACTACGTCATGGGCGGCGGCGGCAAGATCACGGAAATCGCCGTGATTGCCGAACGCGTGGCAAAATGCTCGCCCTGCGGCGGCTGCCGGCAGCGGCTGGCCGAATTCTGCCTGCCGGAAACGAAGTTCTATCTCTGCGATGACAGCGGCGTGGTCGAGACCGTGACCATGGGCGAGTTGTTGCCATACGGGTTTGAAGGCGATGTGCTGAAATGAAGGAAGCGCTCGATCAACTCGTCGAAAGGCTGGATGGGCTGGCGCCGACCACCGCCTTGGTGCTGGGGTCAGGGCTTGGCGGGCTCGTCGACCAGGTCGAGGATGCGGTGCGCATCTCCTACGCCGACTTGCCGGGGTTTCCCCGAAGCGGCGTCAGCGGCCATGCCGGCGAGGTGGTGGCGGGGCTCTTTGCCGGCACGCCGGTGCTGATGCTGTCCGGCCGCGCACACTACTACGAGCACGGCAACGCGGCGGCGATGCGGCCGGCGCTGGAAGTGCTCGCCGGCCTCGGCATCTCCCGGCTGATCCTCACCAACGCCGCCGGTTCGGTCGATCCCGGGATGGGGCCGGGCTCGGTAATGCTGGTCACCGACCACATCAATTTCTCGGGGTCCAACCCGCTGATCGGCGAACCGAGCGACCGCCGTTTCGTCGGCCTGACCGAAGCCTATGACGCCGGTCTCCGCTCCGCCATAGAGCAGGCGGCGAAGGCCACCGGTACCACCCTGCACAAGGGCGTCTATATGTGGTTCTCCGGCCCATGCTTCGAGACGCCCGCCGAGATCCGCATGGCGCGCGTCATGGGCGCCAACGCGGTCGGCATGTCGACGGTGCCGGAGGTCATTCTCGCGCGCTTCCTCGGGCTGCGCGTCGCCGCGTGTTCGGTCGTGACCAACCTTGCCGCTGGCATGACCGGAGCCGAGCTGTCGCACCAGGAGACCAAGGACATGGCGCCGGTCGGCGGTGCGCGGCTGGCGACCATCCTGCGGCGTGTTTTTCAAGACGGGCTTCCGGAGCACAGGGTCGACGCCTGATGCTTCCCCAGGAAATCATCCGCCGCAAGCGCGACGGGCAGAAGCTGTCGGCTGAGGAGATCGCGTTCTTCATCGAGGGCCTGACCGCCGGCACCGTTACCGACGCGCAGGTCGGCGCCCTGGCCATGGCGATATTCTTCAACGGCATGAGCCGCGACGAGGCGGTTGCGCTGACTATGGCGATGCGCGATTCCGGCGATGTGCTCGACTGGTCGGATCTGCCCGGACCGGTCACCGACAAGCATTCGACGGGCGGCGTCGGCGACAATGTCTCCTTGATGCTGGCGCCGATCGTCGCTGCCTGCGGCGCCTATGTGCCGATGATTTCCGGCAGGGGTCTGGGCCATACCGGCGGCACGCTGGACAAGATGGATGCCATCCCCGGCTATGTCAGCCAGCCGGATGTTGCGCGCTTCCGCAAGACCGTGGTCGAAACCGGCTGCGCCATTATCGGCCAGACCGCAGACCTCGCACCTGCCGACGCCAGGCTCTACGCGATCCGCGATGTGACGGGAACGGTCGAATCGGTGCCGCTGATCACCGCCTCGATCCTATCGAAGAAGCTGGCGGCCGGCCTTGGTTCGCTGGTGCTCGACGTCAAGGTCGGCAACGGCGCCTTCATGGAGAAATCGCGCGACGCAACCGCGCTGGCCAACAGCCTCGTCGAGGTCGCCAATGGCGCCGGCCTGAAGGCATCGGCGCTGGTCACCGGCATGAACGAGCCGCTGGCCTCCGCCGCCGGCAATGCGGTCGAGGTGCGCAACGCCGTCGATTTTCTCACCGGCCGCTTTCGCGACCGGCGGCTGGAGGACTTGACGCTGGCGTTGGCCGCCGAGATGCTGCAATCGGCAGGCCTGGTGTCGTCCAACCAGGACGGCCTGCGCCGCGCCGCCGAGACGTTGGCCGGCGGCCGCGCCGCTTCCATCTTCGCGCGCATGGTGGCGGCACTGGGTGGTCCCGCCGACTTTGTCGACAATCCGGAAAAATATCTGCCGAAAGCGGTAACGGAATTCGCGGTCAAGGCGAGCGCGAACGGCTTTGTCTCCGGCATCGCGACGCGCGAGATCGGGCTTGCCGTGGTCGGGCTTGGCGGCGGGCGGACGCGGCCCGACGACAGGATCGATCACGCCGTCGGCATCACCAGACTGTTGCCGATCGGCGCCGAAGTGCGGGCCGGCGAAGCGCTGGCGCTAGTCCATGCCCGCAATACCGGGGATGCCGAAGCGGCCGCGGCCACCGTGCTTTCGGCCTATATGGTCGGCCCTTCCAAACCGGCCACGGAGAAAACCGTCATCCGGCGGATCCTGCCGCGCGGATAGAGCCCATTCCGATGGTATCGAGTGGGCTCTATCTTTCTTGGACCATGATCTTGTCCGACGACCGGTCCCCTTTTGCTGGCGTGGACCTGCGGTTCGGGATCACGGCCTACTGGACCAGCAGCAGCGTGCCATCTTCGACCTGGTATTTTTCGAGCCGCTGCAGAAAGCTCATGCCGATCAGATTGGTGTGCAGCGCCCTGTCGTCGAGCACGACGGCCTCGACGCCCTCGACGGTGATCCTGCCGATCTGCAGGCGGTCGATCGTGACCAATGCTGCCTTGATCGCACCGTTGGCGGTGTTGACCTGATGGCTGAAGTCCGTCGGATTGAGCGAGATGCCGATCCTGCGCGCGGTCGAACTGTTGATGGCGACGAGCGTCGCGCCGGTATCGATCATGCCGTCGATCTGTCGGCCGTTCAACTTGAAGACCGACATGAAATGCCCGCGCGCGTCCGCGGTGACGACGACCTTGCGGCCGAGCGGCTGCGGCGTCGCCGGCCTGTCCCGAACGGCGGCGAGATTCAGGTCGGTTTGGGTGTCGGCCGGCCTGGCTCCGATGGCGGATTTCAACAGCCGCTCGATTACCTGTGAATTGGACTGATATACGATCGGCAGCGATGCCGACGTTCCGGCAAACACGCCAAGGATGAGAAGCTTGCGCAGCATGGACCGGCCTTTGTGGTTGCCGATCCTTAGTCCGACATGGTGTTTGCCGCTTTAACGAATGCGGAAACCAGCCGTTTGCGTAAACAGTCGGTAAACGGATCTATTTGGTGCCGTACATGCGGTCGCCGGCATCGCCAAGGCCGGGCATGATGTAGCCCTTCTCGTTGAGCTGGCGGTCGATGGAAGCGGTGAAGACGGGAACATCGGGATGCGCGTGGGTGAACCGCTCAAGGCCCTCTGGTGCCGCCAACAAGCAGAGGAAGCGGATGTTGGTGGCACCGCGGCCTTTCAGCTTGTCGATCGCCGCGATCGCCGAATTGGCGGTCGCCAGCATCGGGTCGACGACGATCACCAGCCGGTCGGCGAGGTCGCCCGGCGCCTTGAAGAAATACTCGACCGCTTCCAGCGTCTCATGGTCGCGGTAGAGGCCGATATGGGCGACACGCGCCGCCGGCACCAGATCGAGCAGGCCTTCGAGCAAGCCGTTGCCGGCGCGCAACACCGAGGCGAAAACCAGTTTCTTGCCCTCCAGCGTCGGCGCCTCCATCGTCTCGATCGGCGTCTCGATCGTCGTCGTCGTCAGTTCCAGGTTGCGGGTGACCTCGTAGCCGAGCAGCAGCGAGATCTCGCGCAGCAGCCGCCGGAAGCCGGCCGTCGAAGTCTCTTTCTTGCGCATGATGGTCAGCTTGTGCTGGACAAGCGGATGGTCGACGACGGTGACGCCCTTCATGGTGTTCTCCAACTGCGCAAGTGAATGGTGAATGGTGAATAGTGAATAGTGAACTGGTTTGCGAGTCCTTGGTTGCGCGGCAAAGCTCGCGGCTGACGGACCGAAGCGCCGGGTGAGCCATTCACCATTCACCTGCCCTTGGCGCCGAGCCTGCCGAGCAGCGCCGCCTTGGTCTTCCTGTCGACGAAGGCTGCCTCGATGGCCGTCCTGGTGACGGCGGTGAGCGCCTTGTCATCCATAGAAAAATGCTCGGCGGCGATGTCGTATTCGCGTTTCAGCGAGGTCCAGAAATAGGGCGGGTCATCGGAGTTGAGCGTCACCTTGCAGCCCGCCGCCCGCAATGCAGGAAAGGGATGGTCAGCGAAGCTGTCAAAGATTTTCAGCGCGATGTTGGAGCCGGGGCAGCATTCGAGCACGACGCCTTCGTCGGCGATGCGCCGCACGAGATCGGGGTTCTCGATGGCGCGCACGCCATGGCCGATGCGAGACGGGCGGATGTGGTCGAGTGCCGCCTCGACGCTCTCCCAGCCCATCAATTCGCCGGCATGCACGGTGATGCCGAGGCCGGCCTCGCGGGCGATCTCGAAGGCCCTGACATAATCTTCCAGATCACCTATCCGCTCGTCGCCGGCGACGCCGAAACCGGTGACCAGCGGATGCCCACACCGGGCGGCGAAACGTGCCGCCCGTTCGATCGATTCGACACCGAAATTGCGCACGCCGGTGACGATCATGCGGCCTTCGATGCCGGTCTTCGCCTTGGCGCGGGCCATGCCTTCGCCGAGCGCGTCGGTATAGGCCTTCGGCGACAGCCCAGCCTTGCTGGCATGGTCGGGCGAGGTGAAAACCTCGGAATAGATGGCGCCGTCGCGGGCGAGGCTGGTCAGGTAGTGATCGGCCAGCCGCGCATAGTCTTCTTCGGTGCGGAACAGGTCCGACGAGAAGTCGTAGGCGGCGAGGAAAGAGGTGAAGTCGTGCCACACGAAGGAGCCGTCCTGGATGTAGGGCGAGGCATCCTTGCCGTATTTCTCAGCCTGGCGGAGGACGAGTTCAGGCGCCGCTGCCCCTTCGATGTGGCAGTGCAGTTCTGCTTTCAAAGGCATTCAATTATCCCGTCAGGCTTTTTTTCTTATGACGCAAGTTCCTGTCGGAACCGTATGACACTTTTCCGGAACCGGCTTCGAAGCGCGGCCGAACACCGCGCCTTAAACAATAGCGCCCGCACCATCGATCGGCTATGGTCCCGCCGATTTTATGGCGGATCAAAACGATGTCGGTTGAAAGAACCACTGCTGCGGGCGGCATGGAAACCTCCTATGGTTTCAAGCGGGTAGGACCAGGCGACAAGCAGTCCCTGGTCAATGATGTTTTCCACAAGGTGGCGAACCGCTACGACCTGATGAACGACCTGATGTCGGCCGGGTTGCATCGGTTGTGGAAGGACGCCATGGTTGCCTGGCTCAATCCACCGAAGCGGCCGGGCTGGAGCGTTCTCGACGTTGCCGGCGGCACCGGCGATGTCGCCTTCCGCATCGTCGAGGCGAGCGGCAGGCACGCTCATGCAACGGTTCTCGATATCAACGGCTCGATGCTCGCCGTCGGCCGCGACCGGGCCGAGAAAAAGGGCCTGTCGGCAAATACCGATTTCGTCGAAGCCAATGCCGAGGAACTGCCTTTTGCCGACGCTACTTTCGACGCCTACACCATCGCTTTCGGCATCCGCAACGTGCCCCGCATCGATGTGGCGCTCGCCGAAGCCTATCGCGTGCTGAAGCCGGGCGGGCGCTTTCTCTGCCTTGAATTCTCCGAGGTCGAGATGCCGCTGCTCGACAAGGTCTACGAAGCATGGTCGTTCAACGCCATCCCGCGGATCGGCAAGGTGGTGACCGGCGATGGCGAGCCATATTCCTATCTGGTCGAATCGATCCGCAAATTTCCCAATCAGCAGAATTTCGCGGCGATGATTTCGCGCGCCGGCTTCGAGCGCGTCTCATTTCGCAACTACTCCGGCGGCATCGCCGCGCTCCATTCGGGCTGGAAGCTTTGAGGCTGGCCCGTATCTTTCGTACTCAATGTGCTCTTCGCCGGTCTAGGAAATCGGCGAGGCAAAGCCAGCCATGAGCAGCATCGGCGCTGGTTTCAGGCTCGTGCGGGCCGGCTGGGTGCTGGTCCGCGAGGGTGTCATCGCGGCTTTGCCCGGTGACGAGCTCTTCGGCTTGCCGAAATTCGGCTGGCGCATGGCCCGGCTGTTCACCCGCCGTCACGCGCTTGCCTATGAGCGTGGCGACAGGCTGGCCAAGGCGGTCGTGCGGCTCGGCCCGTCTTACGTCAAGCTCGGCCAGTTCCTGGCGACACGGCCGGATGTCGTCGGAAACGATATCGCGCTTGATCTTGCCATGCTGCAGGACAAGATGCAGACGTTTCCGAAGGCCGAGGCTGTCGCCGCGATAGAGGCCTCGCTCGGACGCAGGGTCGACGAGCTCTATGTCAGTTTTGGCGAGGCCGTCGCCGCCGCCTCGATCGCCCAGGTCCATACCGCCGAAATCCTGCAGAACGGCGTCGTTACCCGGGTGGCGGTGAAGGTCATCCGGCCGGGCGTGCGCCGCCGCTTCTTTCGCGATCTCGAGAGCTATTTTCTCGCCGCCCGGCTGCAGGAAAAATACATCCCGTCGTCGCGCCGACTGCGGCCCGTCGAGGTGACCGAGACACTGGCCCAGACGACCAAAATCGAAATGGACCTGAGGCTGGAGGCGGCGGCTTTTTCGGAGCTCGGCGAGAATACCAAGGACGATCCCGGCTTCCGTGTGCCGTCGGTCGACTGGGAGCGCACCGGTCGTGACGTGCTGACCATGGAATGGGTCGACGGCATCAAGATGAACGATATTGCCGGCCTAGCCGCCGCCGGCCACGACCTGAAGGCGATTGCCGCCAACCTCGTTCAGTCGTTTCTGCGCCATACGCTGCGCGACGGTTTCTTCCATGCCGACATGCACCCGGGCAACCTGTTTATAGAAGCCGACGGCACCATCGTCGCCGTCGATCTCGGCATTGCCGGCCGGCTCGGCAGGAAGGAGCGCCGGTTCCTCGCCGAAATCCTCTACGGCTTCATCACGCGCGATTACCAGCGCGTCGCCGAAGTGCATTTCGAGGCCGGCTACGTGCCGCGCCAGCACAACGTCGCAGCTTTCGCCCAGGCGATCCGGGCGATCGGCGAACCCATACACGGCCAGCCGGCCGAGACCATCTCGATGGCCAAGCTGTTGACGCTGCTGTTCGAGGTGACCGACCTGTTCGACATGGCGACGCGATCCGAACTGGTGCTGCTGCAGAAGACCATGGTCGTTGTCGAAGGCGTCGCCCGCACACTCGATCCGGCCTTCAACATGTGGAAGACGTCGGAGCCGGTGGTCAGCGGCTGGATTGCGCGCAATCTCGGCCCGCGCGCGCTGCTGGCCGATGCGCGCGACGGCGCCAACGCGCTGCTGGCGCTGGCCCGTCAGGCGCCGGACCTCGCAGCCCGTACCGAGCGGCTGTCGCGTGAGATCGACCTGATGGCCGAAAACGGCCTGCGCTTCGACGAGGGGACGGCGGACGCGATCGGCAAAGCCGAGGCGCGCCACACCCGCTCCGGCCGGCTGGCGCTGTGGGTGATCGCGCTGACGCTGGTGTATATCGCCTGGAAGCTGCTCTGATTGCAATGACAGCAGTGCTGTCATTGCAATCACGCCGCTTGTCGCTTATGTTAACGGCGAGGAGCTACGCTATGAGCACTATCACAATCCGTAATCTTGATGACGAAGTGAAGCAGGTGCTGCGCGAACGCGCTGCCGCGCGCGGCGTTTCAATGGAGCAGGAAGCGCGGGATGCCTTGCGCAAAGTGACGATCCCCGAGAGCAAGCTCCAGAACGGGGAGTGGCGGCTGAAAGCGTCACGTGACGAGATCTTGGCGCTCGGACGGAAATCAGAACACCCCATTGACCTCAAGGCGCTTACTGATCACATGTGGGATGAGGGACTTCTGTGACCGTTGCAGTTGATACGTCTGCGTTAATCGCAATCATCGGCGCAGAGCCGGATGCGGCTGCATTCGTCGATGTTTTCGGCACCTCATCTGCTGTACTGATAAGCACTGCAACACTTCTGGAGGCACATTGTGTGGCGAACCGGTCCGGCGGTGGCATCAACCCCGCCGAACTTCAGGTGCTCATCGATCGCCTCGAACTGACGGTCGTTCCTTTTGATCTGGCTCAGCTCGAGGTCGCACGACTTGCCTACTCTCGGTACGGTCGCGGATCCCGCCATCGTGCTGACCTCAACATGGGCGACTGTTTCGCCTATGCCCTGGCCAAGACCCGAAACCTGCCGCTACTTTTCAAGGGTGACGATTTCATCCATACCGACATCGAATCGGCGCTGAAGCCGGCATGACATTGGACAAGAACTGGCCTCGGGCATGACCCTCTCCGGCAAGCGCATCCTGCTCATCATCGGCGGAGGCATTGCTGCCTACAAGGCGCTCGACCTGATCCGTCGGCTGCGCGAGCGCGGTGCGGCAGTGCGGGTGGTGATGACCGCCGCGGCGCAGGAATTCGTCACCACGCTGTCGGCCGGGGCGCTGTCCGCCGACCATGTTTTCACCGAACTGTTCGACCGGCAGGACGAGCACGATATCGGCCATATCAGGCTGTCGCGCGAGGCCGACCTTGTGGTCGTGGCGCCGGCCACCGCCGACCTGATGGCAAAGCTCGCCAATGGCCATGCCAACGACCTTGCCTCGACCGTGCTCATCGCCACCGACAAGCGAGTTTTGATGGCGCCGGCGATGAACCCGAAAATGTGGGCGCATCCGGCGGTCCGCCGCAACCGTGCGGCGCTGAGCAAGGACGGCGTCGCATTCGTCGGCCCGGCGAAGGGCGAGATGGCCGAGAGCAACGAGGTGGGCGAGGGCCGCATGGCCGAGCCGCTGGAGATCGTCGCCGCGATCGAGGCGCTGCTCGACGGCCGGCCAAAGCCGCTGGCAGGCAGGAAGATCATTGTCACCTCCGGGCCGACGCATGAGCCGATCGACCCGGTCCGCTACATCGCCAACCGGTCGTCGGGCAAGCAGGGCCACGCCATTGCGGCGGCGCTGGCCAGGCTCGGCGCCGATGTGCGTCTCGTCTCCGGTCCGGTTGGCATTGCCGATCCGGCCGGCGTCGCCACGCTGCATGTCGAAACGGCCGTCGAGATGAAGGACGCTGTCGAGCAGCTGCTGCCGGCCGACGCGGCAGTGTTCGTCGCGGCTGTCGCCGACTGGCGCTCTCAAAGTTCGGCCGGGGAAAAGATCAAGAAGGTGGCGGGCGAGGGGCCGCCGGCGCTGCAGATGGTGGAAAATCCCGATATTCTTGCCGGTGTCGGGCATCACAAAAAGCGGCCGATGCTGGTGGTCGGTTTCGCTGCGGAGACGCAGGATCTGGTCAGGAATGCCGAGGCCAAGCTTGCAAAAAAGGGGGCCGATCTTATCGTCGCCAATGATGTCTCGCATGAAGATGGTGCTCCGGGCGTGATGGGCGGCGACCGCAACAAGGTGCGGATCGTCTCAAAGGCCGGCGTCGAGGAATGGCCGGAGATGAGCAAGGATGAGGTGGCGACGCGGCTCGCGGCACTGATCGCCGAGCGGCTGAAGACGGTCTTCGTCTAGTCAATCTCCCCTGCGAGGGGGGAGATCGGCAGCTTCGCTGGCGGCGCCCCCGAAATCCGCAAGGCGGCAAGGCATCCCAGGATCCCGAGCGGGATAAACGCCAGGAACAGCCAGGCAGCGACGTTTGCCGCGGCCTCGCGGTTCAGGCCCTCTGAAAAGCCGCTGGCGTTGGCTACGATGCCGGTCAATGCCGCACCCACGGCATAGCCGATGCGCTGCATGGTCGGCACGGCGGCCGAGGCGATCGTCTGCTCGCCCTCCCGCGCCGATGCCACGATTACGCGCGTGACGAACGGCAAGGCGATGCCGAAGCCGCCGCCTTGCAACAAGGCACAAAGCAGGATCAGCGGGATCGAGCCCGCCGGCACAGTATAGGCGAAACCGGCAACGCCCGTGGCGATCATCAGCGCACCGCCGACAATGATCAGCCGCTCGCGTTCCGGCGGCGCATTGGCGACGAGGATCGACAGGATCGACCAGGCGATCGATTCGGCGGCGATGATGTAGCCGGTGGTCAGGATCGGGATGCCGTGCAGGCTGGTCAGGAGCAGTGGCCCGTAGACCGCGAACGAGCAGGTCGCCACCGAAAATGCCGCGACCATGGTCATGCCCGCGCCGACCGGCGAGCGCCATGAGAACAGCCGCGACGGGAACAGGCGCGAGCGCGGCTTCAGTGCGTCGATATAGATAAACAGCGCCAGGCCGATCAGGCCGAGGCTGAGCAGCAGCGACGAGCGCAGCAGGGCGATGTCGACGCCGGCGGTGGCGATCAGCACGACGCTAACGGCGAGGCAGCCAAGAGCCGCCAAGGGGAAGGGCGGCGCCGAGCCGCCGGTCGCCTGCGGCCTTGTTGCTTCAGGTGTATCGAGCACAAGGAAGCTTGCCAGCGCCATGGCCGTGCCGCCGAGGGTGAAGACGCCGAAGGCCCAGCGCCAGGACAGCAAGTCGGTCATGACCGCGCCGAGCACCGGTCCGCTGAAGGCGGCGACACCCCAGATCGCCGACATGACGCCGAAAAGCTGCGGCCAGATCGCCCGGGCAAACAGCCGCTCGACCGAGACGAAGGCCAGCGACACCAGCGCGCCGCCACCGAGCCCCTCGATCAGGCGGCCGCAGAGGAACAGCGGCATCAAAGGCGCGGTGGCGCAAACCAGCGCGCCGCCGGCATAGAGCATCGCGGCGACCATCATGTTGGTGCGCAGCGCGACATAGCTCACCAGCCGTCCGGCGGCCGCACCGGCAACGATGGCGCCGAGCTCGTAGATCGCCAGCGACCAGCCCACCAGTTGCACGCCGGCGAGCTCGCCGACCATGGCCGGCATGACCGTTGCCACCATCGTTTCGTTGGTGGCGTGCAGCAGGATGCCGAGGCTGATGAAGCAGAAGCGCGCCAGATCGCCGCTCGCCCACAGCGCGCGCCAGTCGACCCTGTTTGTGCTTGTCTTGGTCATCCGGCCCCCTAGGCTTTTCTTAGACGCTGGTCTAAAGTATTGAAGCGTTCTTCACGTCCAAGTGAGTACATGCCGCAGTATGGGAGGACTTCTAGAACCTCAACCGCAGTTGAGATCAAGCGGCTTTGATCGCCGTTGACGTGGCGGATTTCAAAGTTGTGCGATGGGGACGATCACGAGGCGTTGAGATTCTGGTCAGACCGAAGACGTGATCTTCGAGCGCCGCAACTTTGAACATCACGGCGGCCCATCCTCCGCGGAGTGGGCCTGCCGGAAACTATAAGCCTTCGGCAGCTATTCGCAGGCCGACACCTGCGCTCCCCGCCGCTCGGGAGCCATGCTACGCCGCTATTTCAACGAGTGGATCAGATCCAGCGAGGTGACGGCGACCGCCAGGTTGACGCCCGTCTGTGCCTGGACACTGAGCGGCTGCAGCGAAAAGGCGCTGTCGAGGCCGCCGACCAGGAGATTGGCGCCGCCACCGGTGACCACGCTGGCCTCGGCGTTCACGCCATAGTAGCTGCCGGCAAGGTCGCCTTCATCGTGGTTGCGGGTCGCCGCCAGAACCGCCCATACCAGCTGGCCCTGATGCGTCCGGCCGACATCGACGCCGAGCTTGGAAATCACCCCGGTATAGACTTCGGAGGGGCCGCCACGATGTGGACGAAAGACACAGGAAACACCCTTGTTGGAGGTGACGAGATAGGCCGTGCCGCCGTCGATGGTGCAGTCGAGCACGCCGAGCTGGAGCTTGCTGGCGCTGGCGGGAGCGGCAACGACGGTCGTCGCGAGAGCGGCGGCACAAGCGAGTTTCTTGATCATGGCAGGGTCCTTTCGAAATTACCTTGTACAAACGGCTGAGCACGCCGAGCGTTCCGCCGAAAACCTGGCGCCAGCAAGGCAAGGGTAAACGCAGGGTTGTCGGGGCGCGGAAAGGGCCGGCCGATTAACCGGCCGCTCAGCCGGTGCTGGTGCGGGCCAGGCCGTCCTTGGCCGGCTGGTAGGTCGGATTGAGGTGCACGGCCTCGCGGTAGGATTTTGCGGCCCTGGCCTTGTCGCCGCGCCGCTCGTAGATCAACGCCTGGTTGGACCAGGCCTCGGCGTTCTTGCCGTCGAGCTTGATGGCCATGTTGAAGTCGGCGAAGGCATTGTCCTCGTCGTTCATGGCCAGGTAGGAGAGGCCGCGTCCATTGTAGGGCTCGGAGGCGTCCGGCGCCAACGAAATGGCGGTCGAGAAGTCCTCGATGGCAAAGGCGTGCTGGCCCTGGCTCTGGTAGATCAGGCCGCGATTGTGATAGGCGCGCGCGTCGGTCGTGTCGAGCTGGATGGCCTTCTGGAAATCGTTGAAGGCTTCCTGCACCCGGCCGGCCCTGCGGTAGAGATTGCCGCGGCCGATATAGGCGGCGTCATAGTTGGGATTGATCTGGATCGAGCGGTTGTAGTCGGCAAGCGCGCTCGCCTGATCGCCGAGGAAGCGCTGGATGAGCGCGCGATTCGAATAGGCCTGGTAAAAATTCGGATTGAGCTGGATGGCGGTGTTGAAGTCCTTCAGCGCCGCCTGGTACTGGCCGCCACGGCCATAGGCCGAGCCGCGCACATTGTAGGCTTCCGGATCCTGGGGGTTGCGCTGGATCACCGCCGACAGCGAGGAGATGTTCTCGCTCGAGGCTTGCGCCTTGTCGATGTTGTTGAACTCGCCGGTCGGAACGCTCTGGCAGCTGGCAAGCGCCATCCCGGAAAGCAGGGCTGCCGTCAGGGCGAGGCCGCGCCACGCGGTTCTGCGCTCTACGGTAATTGCGTCCATGTCTGCCCTGTCCTTACTGCGCCGTCTGGTCCGTTCCCCCTCCGAACCGGCATCTCTCCCAACCGGTCCTTTCGGACCGGGTCTAAATCACAACAAAAAGGTGGCGGCGATTCCGCATCGCGCCACCCTGGATATCCTTGGAAAAGGACGAAAAATTGGCGTTAGAACCGCGGCGGACGCGGGGCACCGGCACCGGCAGCACCGGCCGCGACCGGACGCGGCGTCATCGGCAGCAGGCCTTCGCGCTGGGCACGCTTGCGGGCCAGCTTGCGGGCGCGGCGGACGGCTTCCGCCTTTTCACGGGCGCGCTTCTCGGAGGGCTTCTCGTAATGTCCGCGCATCTTCATTTCGCGGAAGATGCCTTCGCGCTGCATCTTTTTCTTGAGCGCGCGAAGCGCCTGATCAACATTGTTGTCGCGGACGAGTACCTGCACGGGCAATCCTGTCTTTCGGGTTTGAAATCAATAGGCAAGCGGCCATAGCCACAAGCCTCCGCGGCGCGTTACACCACGAATTGGGGCGGCTGATAGCAGAATCAAGGCGCTCTGTCCACTGCCGATTGAGAGGTGGTGCCGACCCCGAAACGAAAAACCCGCCTCAGCGGCGGGTCGTTGGTCTGAATCAGCACCATAGGAGATTACTAGCATAGCTGCCGGCACAAAGCAAGAACAAAATTCGCCTTGGGCCAGATAGGCGACGCTACGCCGTGGCCAGGTGGAGCTGCTCGAAACCCTCGAAGAACTCGCCGTAGTCGCAGGTTATCTCCTCGCCGGCGGCGATGTCGCGGGTCGCAGTGGCCCCGCCATATTGCGAAAAGTCGGTGTTCGGTTTGTCGGCGTGGTTCATGAAGCGGCCATTGTCGACCTCATAGACCATGAAGCCCGGCCGGTCCGGACTGGGATAGGCATATCTGTCGAGCAATTCCTTGAGGTGCGGCGGCGCCGTCTCGTATCTTTCCACCGGGATCAGCCGGTCGAAATCCGGATCGAGCCGCCAGATCTGCGCCCCTTTCCGGATCGGCTCGGCGGCGAACACGCCGACGCCTTCGATTGCGCTTGCAGCGATATAGGTCCTGATCAGCAGCATGTTTCCAACCCGTTTTCGAGGAGAAGACGGAATCGTCAAATCGCCGGGAAAAGCAAGACCGGTTTTCAGGCATTGCGGCTGGCGGGCCTACGCCGACCGCGAAACGCTTCACGTGCGGGTGATCGAGACGCCGCCGTCGGCGAACAACGCCGTGCCGGTGGTGAAGCTCGATGCATCGGAAGCCAGATAGAGCGCCGAGCGGGCAATCTCGTCAGGCTCGGCGACGCGCTTCAAGGCATGCAGGTTTTCGACGAAGGCTCGCGATTCAGGGGTCTTGAACGTTGCCGAAGGCGTGTCGGTGCCGCCCGGCAACAGCGCGTTGACCCGGACGCCCCTAGCGCCATATTCGGCGGCCAGCACCTGCGTCAATCCGATCAGTCCGGCCTTGCTCGCGGCATAGCTGGTCATGCCGGGCATGCCGACCGTGTGGCCGACAAAGGTGGAGGTGAAGATCAGCGATCCGCCGCCGCGGTCGACCATCGCCGGCACCTGATATTTTGCGCCGAGAAAGGCGCTGGTCAGGTTGGTGTCGAGCGTCTCGCGCCAGCCCTCCAGCGACAGCTCCGAAACCGGCCCTGTCTTGCCGACCGAACCGGCATTGTTGAAGGCGATGTCCAGCCCGCCGAATTTCTCGACCGCGAGGTCGACCAGGGCCTTCGCGTAGGCTTCGTCGCGGACATCGCCGGCAAGGGCGATGGCGGTGCCGTCGGCGTCTTCGATTTCGGCAACGAGCGCGTCAAGCTCCGCCTTGCGGCGGGCAGCGACGACCACCTTGGCGCCTTCCTCCGCAAACAGCTTGGCCGTGGCGCGGCCGATCCCGGAACTGGCGCCTGTGACGAGGGCAACTTTGTTGGCAAGTGTGAGCATTTTCCTGCATCCTTTTCGCGCCGGCCCTTGCCGGCAATCGGGATGCTTGGTCGCAAATCGAGGCGGCGCGAGCCACCCGATACCTGCGAGGTCGTGTCGGCCTGGACTATTGCCTAAGCAGCCAGCCGAGCCGATCGAGCGAAAATGCGTAGCTGACGGCGATCAGCAGTGCGACGGCTATGCCGGCTGTCGTGCAACCGGCCAGGTGGAATCCGGCAGCGCCGCCGAACAGGATGACGAGTTCGAGCACCAGCCGCAAACCGCCCGGCACCGGAACCGGCGCCCGCCCCGAGCGGCTCGGATCGTTCGGCACCGCGAAGATTCCCCAGAGCGCGGCGGCGCCGAACGGCAATGCCACGGCAAGGATCCAACGCCACATGCCCGCTGAGAGGCTCCAGCCCGCCATGCCGAGGCCGAGCAAAGCGGCGAGCTCCAGCAGGAAGCGCAATGTCAGATTCCACCAGACGTTACCCACCGCCATAATCCTCCGATCGTCAGTCAACGGATAGCGCTCGAAGGCAATTGCATCAACCTGCCCGCATGCCTCTTCTCCACCATGGCGCAAAACGGCAAGCGCCGTCGCAAACAGTGCAAGGCTGGCAGCGCCGTTTCGCTAGTGATACAAGCTCGCGCGCCGGGGTTGGCTGATCTGCCCGGCCGTCATTTGCGAGGCCTGCGACGTTGAAGAAATACTCGGTATTCGCCATCGCCCGCGAGGCCATGCGCGGCCATAAGGGTTGGGAGGAGCAGTGGTCCTCGCCGGAGCCGAAGAAGGAGTACGACGTCATCATCGTCGGCGCCGGCGGCCACGGCCTGGCCACCGCCTATTATCTCGCCACCGTGCACGGCATCACCAACGTCGCGGTATTGGAAAAAGGCTGGCTCGGCGGCGGCAATACCGGCCGCAACACCACCATTATCCGCTCGAACTATCTCTACGACGAGAGCGCCGGCATCTACGACCACGCGCTGAAGCTGTGGGACGGGCTCAGCCAGGAACTCAACTACAACGTCATGTATTCGCCGCGCGGCGTCATGATGCTGGCCCATAACATCCACGACATCCAGGTGCTGAAGCGCCACGTCCATGCCAACCGGCTGAACGGCATCGACAATGAATGGCTGACGCCGGAGCAGGCCAAGGAATTCTGCCCGCCGCTCAACATTTCGCGCAATGCGCGCTATCCGGTGATGGGCGCCTCCCTGCAGCGCCGCGGCGGCACGGCGCGTCACGATGCGGTCGCCTGGGGCTATGCGCGCGGCGCCTCGGCGCGCGGCGTCCACATCATCCAGAATTGCGAGGTCACCGGCGTCAAGCGGGCGCCGAACGGCGCGGTCACGGGCGTCGAGACGACGCGCGGCTTCATCGGCGGCAGGAAGGTCGGCGTGGTCGCCGCCGGCCACTCCTCGGTGATCATGAACATGGCCGGCGTGCGTATGCCGCTGGAAAGCTATCCGCTGCAGGCGCTGGTGTCGGAGCCGGTCAAGCCGGTGGTGCCCTGCGTAGTCATGTCGAACACGGTACATGCCTATATCTCGCAATCCGACAAGGGCGAACTGGTAATCGGCGCCGGCACCGACCAGTATGTCTCCTATTCGCAGACCGGCGGGCTGCACATTTTGCAACATACGCTCGATGCGATCTGCGAGATGTTCCCGATCTTCACGCGGATGAAGATGCTGCGCTCATGGGGCGGCATCGTCGACGTGACGCCGGACCGTTCGCCGATCCTGGCCAAGACGCCGGTGCCCGGCCTCTATGTCAATTGCGGCTGGGGCACGGGCGGTTTCAAGGCGACGCCGGGTTCGGGCCATGTCTTTGCCCATACCATCGCCAGGGACGATCCGCACCCGATTAACGCGCCCTTCACCATCGAGCGCTTCCGCACCGGCCGCCTCATCGACGAGGCGGCGGCGGCAGCGGTGGCGCACTGATGATGACCGAGATGGCCGTCGCCATGCCGCTGATGCTCGCCGGCGAGCAAGGCCTGTTCCATTTTCCGTCGCCGGACGAGGTGCGCACGCAGCCGATCAGCCGCGCCGAAAACGAGACCGAATGGCCGTTTTCCGTCGACGACGGCATTCTGGCCTGCGTCTGGAGCGGCGGACAAAGGGTCGTCTCGTTTCTTGAAGGCCGGCCGGCGGACTTGGACGACGACGAGCCGTTCGAGCCGCGCGTCGTCATCGTCACGGTCGATCCGGTCCTGCTGACGATCGGCAACATGGCCAACCGCGACCTCTTCAGCCCTGCGGCAAGCATCGAGGAGCGCATCCGGCTCGTCGCGCCCTTCGTGACCTTGGGCCAGAGGCTTTGCGACCAACCGGCCGGCGCCCGCGTCGGCCACGGCGAATTGTAGGACCAACCATGCTTCTCATCCGCTGCCCCTATTGCGAGGAAGAGCGTCCGGAGCTCGAGTTCCGCAACGCCGGCGAGGCGCATATTGCGCGTTCCCCCAACATCGCCGGGGAGAGCGACGACGATTTCGAAAAGTTCTTCTTCATCCGCTCAAATCCCAAGGGGATCATCTATGAGCGCTGGCGGCACATGCACGGCTGCGCGCGGTTCTTCAACGCGGTGCGCGACACCGTCAGCGACAGGTTCCTGATGACCTACAAGGCCGGCGAGCCGAAGCCCACGAAGCTGCCGGGAGCCGCAAAATGAGCGCGACATTCCGCATTGCTGGCGCCGGGCGGCTCAAACAGGCAAAGATAGCTGGCTTCAGCTTCGATGGCCGTCCCTATACCGGTATCGAGGGCGACACGCTGGCCTCGGCGCTGCTTGCCAATGGCGTCCATCTTGTCGGCCGCTCGTTCAAGTACCACAGGCCGCGCGGCTTCCTGTCGGCCGGCGCCGAAGAGCCGAACGCGCTGGTCGAGATCAAGCGCGACGCGGCACGCAAGACGCCGAACGTCCGAGCTACGGTGCAGGAGCTCTATGACGGGCTGACCGCGCAGTCACAGAACCGCTGGCCGTCGCTCGCCTTCGACGTCGGCGCCGTCAGCAGTATCGCCTCGCCGATGCTTTCGGCCGGCTTCTACTACAAGACGTTCATGTGGCCGAAGACCGCGTGGAAAAACCTCTACGAACCCAAGATTAGGGCCGCCGCCGGCCTTGGCGTCGCTCCCGACCAGCCGGACCCCGACCATTATTCGGCGCGCTTCGCCCACTGCGATGTGCTGGTGCTGGGCGGCGGTGCCGCGGGTATCGCCGCGGCATTGGCCGCGGCTGAAACCGGGGCGCGTGTCATCCTTGCCGACGAGCAGGCGGAATTCGGCGGCAGCCTTCATTTCGAGAGCGGCGCCAGTATCGATGGCCAGGACGGTTTTGCCTGGGCGCAGTCCGCCGTCGCCAAGTTGAAGTCGATGGACAATGTCCGCGTGCTGCCGCGCACCACGGCGTTCGGCTATTACGCGCAGAATTTCGTCGGGCTGGTCGAGCGCGTCAGCGACCATCTGCAGAACCCCGGCCGCGACCTGCCGCGCGAGCGGCTGTGGCAGGTTCGTGCCAAACGGGTGGTGCTGGCGACCGGCGCCATCGAGCGCCACATGGTATTTGCCGAAAACGACCGCCCCGGCATCATGCTGGCGTCGGCGGCGCGCACCTATCTCAACCATTACGGCGTCGCCGTCGGCAGGAATGTCGGCGTCTATACGGCAAACGATTCCGCCTACGCGGCGGCGATCGACCTGAAAAAGGCCGGCATCAACGTGGCGGCGATCATCGATCTGCGCGACAACCCGACCGGGCCGGTGATCGACGAGGCGAGGGCGCTCGGCATCGAGGTCAATTTCGGCCGCGCGGTGATCCGGGCCGGCGGCAAATTGCGGGTGTCGTCGATGACCGTGCAGCCGAAGAATGGCGGCGGCGAACGCACCATTCCGGTGGACGCGATCTTGATGTCGGCCGGCTGGACGCCGTCGGTGCACCTGTTCTCGCAATCACGCGGCAAGGTCGCCTTCAATGACGAGACCAAGCGCTTTGTGCCCGGAATTTATGCGCAGGACTGCGTCTCGGTCGGCGCCTGCAACGGCACCGACGGGCTGTCGGCGACCATCGACGAAGCCTACGCCGCCGGCGCCAAGGCGGCCAAAGACGCCGGCGGCAAGCCGGCCAAGGGCACCAAGCCGAAGATCGACGCCGGCGAAAGCTGGTCGCGCGGCATGCTGGGTGCCGCACCCGGTGCCGGCGCCGACACGACGGTGAAGGCGTTCGTCGACTTCCAGAACGACGTCACCGCCAAGGACATCCGCCAGGCAGTGCATGAGGGCATGCGCTCGATCGAGCACGTCAAACGCTTCACCACCAATGGCATGGCGACCGACCAGGGCAAGACCTCCAATATGCACGGCCTGGCGATTGCCGCCGAGACGTTGGGCAAGCCGATCCCGCAGGTCGGGCTGACGACGTTCCGGGCGCCCTACACGCCGGTGACATTCGGCTCGATCGTCGGGCATGCGCGGGGTCCCCTGTTCGACCCGACCCGCAAGACGGCGATCCATCCCTGGGCCGAGCGCCAGGGCGCTGTATTCGAGGATGTCGGTCAGTGGAAGCGCGCCTGGTATTTCCCGAAGCCGGGCGAGGACATACATGCCGCCGTCGACCGCGAATGCGTCACGGTGCGCAAGACAGCCGGCCTGTTTGACGCCTCGACGCTGGGCAAGATCGAGGTGGTCGGGCCGGATGCGGCTAAATTCATGGAACTGCTCTACACCAATCCATGGGAAAAGCTTGAGCCCGGCCGCTGCCGTTACGGCATCATGCTGCGCGAGGACGGCTTCATCTATGACGACGGTGTCGTCGGCAGGCTTGCACCCGACCGTTTCCATGTGACGACGACGACCGGCGGTGCGCCGCGGGTCATGAACCATATGGAAGACTATCTCCAGACCGAGTTCCCACATCTCAACGTCTGGCTGACCTCGATCACCGAGCAATGGGCGGTGATTGCCGTGCAGGGACCGAAGTCTCGCGACATCATTGCGCCGCTGGTCGAGGGCATCGACATGTCGGATGAGGCGCTGCCGCATATGTCGGTGCGCGAAGGCCGGATTTGCGGCGTGCCGACCAGGCTGTTTCGCATGTCGTTCAGCGGTGAGCGCGGCTTCGAGGTCAACGTGCCGGCCGACTACGGCGAAGCGGTCTGGGAAGCGTTGTGGGCCGAGGGCCAGAAGCATGGCGCCTGTGCCTATGGCACAGAGTCTATGCATGTGCTGCGCGCCGAAAAGGGCTACATCATCGTCGGCCAGGATACCGACGGCACGGTGACGCCGAACGACGCCGGGCTCGACTGGGCGGTCGGCAAGAAGAAGACCGACTTCGTCGGCATTCGCGGCCTGGCGCGGCCGGATCTGGTCGCCAAGGGCCGCAAGCAGCTTGTCGGCCTGAAGACCAGGGATCCCAAGGTGGTGCTGGAGGAGGGCGCGCAGATCGTCGCGGACCCGAAGCAGGCAATCCCGATGAAGATGATTGGCCATGTCACGTCGAGCTATTGGTCGCAAAATTGCGGCCGCTCGATCGCGCTGGGGCTGGTCGCCGGCGGCCGCGATCGCACGGGCGAGACGCTCTATGTGCCGATGCCGAACGGGGTGATCGAGGTGGAGGTCACCGGCATGGTGTTCTTCGACGAGAAGGGGGAGCGCCTCAATGGCTAAGGCCGCCGTGAAAACCGGCGCCGCCGGACCCTCAGTCGAACGCCGTCCGGCTCTCGCCGGCCAGTCGCTTTCCGCCGCCGGCGTTACACTTGCCGTGCTGCCGCCGGCCGAGCGCATATCGCTGCGCGCGCCGGAAGCCTCGATTGCGGCACTTTCGAAAGCGCTCGGTGTCGTCCTGCCGCAAAGGCCGAAGACCTCGGCGGTAAAGGCCGGACGCACGGCCTTGTGGCTCGGGCCGGACGAATGGCTGGTCATCGACGAGAACGGAAAAGATCCGCTCGCCGACTGCGCCAGCATTTCCGTACTGCATTCGGCGGTCGGCATCTCGCACCGCAACGTCGCCATATCGGTTATCGGTCCGGCTGCCGCGGCGACGATCAATGCCGGCTGCCCGCAGGATCTGTCGCTCGACGCCTTTCCGGTCGGGGCGGCGTCGCGTAGCATTCTCGGCAAGGTCGAAATTGTGCTGTTGCGCACGGCGGCCGACGCGTTCCGCGTCGAATGCTGGCGTTCCTTTTCCGATTATGTCTTTACTTTTCTGTCCGAGGCAGCGCGCGACGCGGCAGCATAGGCATGTTCGCCGCGCCTGACCGTTCTGCGACAGCGAGCCGAGGGAGAATGCAAATGCCGCCGAACTCCGCGCCGAAGTCGCCGGTCAAGACGCCGGCCGTGCGCTCTTTTGAAGACGAGCAGCGCACTGGGACGGATATCGAAGAGGAACTCGAGGAAGGCCTCGAGGATACATTCCCGGCCAGCGATCCGGTGTCGATCACCGGAACGGCCATTCCCGGCGCACCGGCAAGACCCGGCAAGCGTAAAAACGTGGCGGGACAGAAGCGTAAGAAGTGATCTGCACGCCGCGATAAAGCAGGGCTGAAGCAGACAAGATCGGCGGCCGGAAATTCCTGCCGCCATTTCGGTTCCTCACCGCGTATTGTCGCCCGACCGGCTCAGAAGCTGCTTGGCACGATCCACGGGTCGATGCCGATGCCGAGCCTCGGGCCCTTGCTGCCGGCCTTGTGGGCCGCGGCGTCCGCCTTTTCAAGCGATCCGGTCGGCGCGCAATCGAGCTTAGCACCGGTCTTGGTGTCGATGCAGGCCGCTTCTTGCTTGGCTGGCTGACTGCTGCCGGCAAATGCGGCGCCAGAGAGCGCCAGCAGGGCGGCGAGCGTGAGGACTGCCTTCTTCATCGTCGGTCTCCGGTTCAGCTATTGAATTTCTCGTACGTGTACGGAACTGCGTACAGATACGCCCTTGACTCCCGGTGTTCAAGCAAAATCGTACGCGTACGGAGAATTGCCGAACGCTCGGCGCCGCAGCGCAGAACGTTTGGAGAAGATCCTGCAGATCGGGAGGAGCGCCGCTCTTCAGCAGTTGACCGGCGTGAGCGGCGCAATCTCGTGCGCGGCGATGGCTTCGAGCATGATGTCGCCGATCCGTGTGATGAACGTCGTCTGGTCGCCGAACGGGTAGAACGGGAAGGTGATCAGCAGCGAGATGGCGCCGTGGCCGACCGCCCACAGCATGGTGGCGATGGCGCGTGGATCGCCTCTGAGCCTGCCGGCGGCAACGCAGGCTTCGACCCTCGCGATCAGCACTTTCATCGCCGGGTTGCCGCTCTCCATTTCGGCGAAGGTCTTTCCGGCTGGCGGCCTGACTTTTTCGGTCATGAAGACGGTGCGGTATTCGTTGGGATTTTCCAGCCCAAAGGCGGCGTATTCGACAAGCACCGCCTTGAGCGCCTCGATCGGGTCGTCGGCCGTATGGTTTGCGATGCGCCTGGCCAAGGTCTCGAAGGCATCCTCGGCCAGCGCGAACAGGATGTCCTGCTTGTCGGCGAAATAGGAATAGACCGACATCGGCGCATAGCCAACGCGCTTGGCGAGCTTGCGGATGGTGAGGCCGCCATAGCCTTCTTCCTGGACAAGCTTGTGCGCGGCGTCGACAAGTTCGGAACGCAGTTCGGCCTTTTGTTTTTCGCGGCGCTCCTGGACGCTTAGCTGCAACTTTCTACTGCCTTATGACCGATGGCTGGATGCAGCATATATACGCTGTACGGCGTCGGGCAAGGGTGGCACCAAGCAGAAGGTTGACTGTCGCAATACCCATGTAACCCGGCAATAAAGACGGCAACATCGGACTGTTACAGACAAAGACTAATTCGCGGCTCTGCAAGAATTTCGTTTCGAGAGGCGTTATGACCGGAACTGAGCTTTCGTCCGGCGTGCCGGACGTGGACCCGCTTTCCCATCGCGCCAGGATGGCGCTCAGGCGCGTCGTCATGGTCGCATGGCTGGCGATCGCGCTCGGCTTTGCCATGGAAGCTCTCATTCTGACCGTCAGATTTGCGGCAGGTGCCTACCCCGCGACGACGCAGGTTCTGATCGAACTGGCGCAAGGCGTGACCTGGTCGTTCTTCGTCTGCGCCGGCGTCAGCCTCGGCACGGCACTCACCAAGGTGCGAGCCTCGCTCGGCGGCTTGATCAGCGCGATTTCAGCGCCACTGGCGATGGGCATCGCCAAAGGGACGCAAAAGGTCATGGTCAGCGCGCTGGACGCGGCGGCAAAGCCGGCCATCCTGTCGCTCACGACCCTGGGTGTACTGCGGGCGATCGAATACAGGCTGCTCGGCTGGATACTGGCGTCGCTGGCATCGAAGGAAGAACCGCGTCCGCTCCATTTCGCGCTGGCAGGCGTCCTGATAGGCGCGGTATTCGGCGGCAGCACCACGGTGCTGACCATCGACACGGCCGCGGCAAATGACGCTGCTCTCGCACTGCCGCAGGCGATCGCAACCGGCCTCAACGAGATCGTGTTCCCAATCGGCTGCTCACTGGTCGTCTACATTGGGCTGCAGGTCAGCCGCCATATGAAGTATGTCGCGGCCGAAGCCAAACAGATTTAGGTTCCCCGGCTTGGATGCCAGTCAAACCGCTTCCGGTTGGCGTTCGATCAGCGTCAGCGTCAGCCAGCGCGCGGTCAGCGCCGGTTTTTTCGAGCCCTCGATCTCGATCGTCACGTCGTGCGCCGTCTGCACCCACCCCGACGGCCTGACCTTGACGTCGGCCAGCACGAAACGGGTGCGGATGCGCGAGCCGGTCTTCACCGGCGCCAGGAAGCGCAGCGAATCGAAGCCGTGATTGACGCCCATCTTGCTGTTTTCCAGCGGCGGCATGGTTTCGAAGGTCATCGCCGACAACAGCGAAAGCGACAGGAAGCCATGCGCGATGGTGCCGCCGAACGGCGTTTCGCGGCTGGCGCGTTCCGGATCGCAATGGATGAACTGATGGTCGTCGGTGGCATCGGCGAACTGGTCGATCATGCGCTGGGTGACGACCCGCCATGGCGACACGCCGACTTCCTTGCCGACGTTGGCCAGAAGCACATCGAGACTGATCGGTTCCACGCTGATGTCCTCCATCTTCACCCCCGGCATTTCACTCGCCGGATGGCGTGCGTCTCATTCCTTGAACAATGTCAGCCCGTGTTGCACCGACTGCCCGCCATCGATCGGCAGGATGGCGCCGGTGACATAGCTGCCGGCCCTGCTGCACAAATAGAGCGTTGCGCCGGCAATGTCATCCGGTGCGCCGATGCGGCCGATCGGAACATGATTGCCGACATGTCTTGCCTGGTCTTCGGTGCCGGTAGCGAAGGCCGTCATCCGGCTCCGGAAAGGGCCAGGCGCAAAGGCGTTGACCGTGATGCGGCGGGCGGCGAATTCGATCGCCAGGATGCGCGTCAGGTGGTGAACCGCGGCCTTCGAGGCCGAGTAGGAGTAGGCATCTTCGGCCAAAGGCTGCGTGCCCATCACCGATCCGAGGTTGATCACCCGGGCCGGGTCGGCATCGCTGGCGGCGGCCTCGAGCAGTGGCAGCAACTCGCGCGTCAGGTGGAAGACCGCGGTCACATTGACGCCGAACACCTTGGCCCAGGCATGGTAGGGAAAGCTTTCCAGCGGCGCCCCCCAGGAGATGCCGGCATTGTTGACCAGGATATGCAGCCGCTCGGTCCGCGCCCTGACCTCGGCCACAAGCGCCGCAATGCCGGCCTCGCTGGAGACGTCGCCGGCAAAACCTTCCGCCCTGCCGGGCGCGCCAAGGCCGTTCAACTCGCCGGCTACCCCGACGCAATCCTCGCCCTTGCGCGAGGCGATCATCACGGTGGCGCCGGCCTTGACCAGAGCGGTCGCCGCCATGCGCCCGATGCCGGTCGCGGCGCCGGTGACCAGCGCCGTCTTGCCGGCGACTGAGAACAGCTCGTCCAGATAGCTCATCGATTTCCTCCGCGCAGTTCACCGCTGTTTGACTGATGGTTCAAGGAGCGGCTTCGCCTCGACAAGGCTAGCCGAACTACGATTATCCTTGCCACGGCTAAAGTATCCGGATTGGGGCAATGGCACGGTTTGCGGCTGAAATGGTTAAGCCCGAACGGCAAGGTGGTCATTCGGCCGTGACATGGGTCGGATGAATGATGCAGCCGTCCCTCTAAGCGAGCACCTTGGCCCCAGCGGTTCATTTCGCGCGTGAAGCAAGTCGTCATTACTCCTCCGCCAAGCCGCAGGCGGGTCTTGATGACGTGGGACGGTGGCCGAGCGATAGGGCAGGACTGACATTCGTTCGTGGACTGGAGCTATGCTTTCCCGGGGGAGCTGTGGGTAAGAAACAACGCATCGTCCTGCTGGCAGCTGTTTTGGCGTCTGCCTTTGGCGTTTTGTTGCTGATCCTGATCCTGCAGATGGTCAGTTTTTTGGTTGACTAGGCACGGCCAGGAGCGTGCTTTTCCAAAAGCCTGCGCTACCGCAGGCTTTCCAGCTCGCGGATGCGTTTGGCGCCGTCGGCCTCGAGCTGCCTTGTAACGGCGCCGATCAGCGCTTCGGCAACGACGAAAAGGGCGGCGGATGAGTCCCAGGCCGAAGGCACGGCGGTGCGCCCGGCGATGACATGGCGGGCAAAGCGAGCGATCGGCGACAGCCACTGGTCGGTAAACAGCACGATCTGCACGCCGCGCTGGTTGGCGGTCTCGGCAAAGCGGACGAGGCTGTCCTGATAGCGCCTGATGTCGAAGATCACCAGCACGTCTCGCTTGCCCATGTCGATCAGCCGGTCGCGCCAGACGCTTTCCTGGCCGGCCAGATGGAAGACGTTGGGTTTGATGATAGCAAGGTGGGCCGCCATATAGCGCGCCAGCGGATCGGTGAAGCGGCCGCCGATCAGGAATGTCTTGCCGCGCCGGTCGGCAAGCTTGGCGACGATGTCGGCAAGCTGCTTGTCCGAGAGATGCCGGAATGTCTCGCGCATATTGTCGAGCGTCGCCTCCAGCATCGGCGAGACGGCGCTGGCGCCCTGCGATGGCGGATTGAGCGTGCGCGAGGCCGGCGACTGCAATTGCGCCGCCAGCTCGTCTTGCAGCGTCGACTGGAATTCCGGATAGTTCTGGAAGCCGAGCCGGGCGACGAAACGCAGGATCGTCGGCGACGACACGCCGGCGGCAGCCGAGAATTCGGCGACCGTCTTCAGCCCGATCAGCGGATAGCTGGCGATCAGTGTTTGTGCAGCGCGCCGCTCGCCGGCCGGCATGGCGCCGATGCGGTCGGAGATCAGTTCGGCAATGCTGGAAACCATGTTTTTCCCCACCCTGGCCGTGCCGTTACCGCATTATCGAAATCGCGTTTGACAAAGCCGGCCAAACTGTATGAAATCATCCGCAGGGACGCAATGAGGCAAAATACGTAACATACGATACAGCGCTCCCCGGGGACAGCAGACAATGGAGACAGCACGGCCCGCCAGCCTTGCATCGCCTGAAACCGTAAGGGTGACGAACCCCGGCGGATCGAGCCCCTTCGTGCTGACCTGCGACCACGCCTCCAATTTCCTGCCACCGGAATTCGGAACGCTCGGCCTTGCCGCCGAGGATCTTTCCCGCCACATCGCCTGGGATCCCGGCGCCTTGCCGGTGGCGCGCCGCATGGCCGAGGCACTCGATGCGACGCTGGTCGAGACCTGCATCTCGCGGCTCGTCATCGACTGCAACCGGCCGCTCGACGCGCCGGACCTGATAGTGACGGTCAGCGCCAGCGAAAAAACCGTGGTCCCGGCCAACCAGGGACTTTCGGCCGACCAGCGGGAGGCGCGCATCGCGCTGGCGTGGCGACCGTTTCACGAGCGGATCGCGACGATCATCGACGAACGCCAGGCGGCCGGGCGGGACACCAGGCTGGTCTCGATCCATTCCTTCACGCCGCTCTATAAAGGCAAAAGCCGGCCGTGGCACATCGGCATCATCCATGATGAGGATCGCCGGCTGGCGGCGCCGCTGATCGCGGCGCTGCAGCGGCTTGCCGGCGTCACCGTCGGCGTCAATGAACCCTATTCGCCGGCCGACCGGGTCTATTTCACGCTGGAACGCCATGCGCGCTCGCGCGGGCTGCTTTGCGCGATGATCGAAATCCGCAACGACGAGATCGCCGGCGCAGCCGGGCAGCGGAAATGGGCGGATCTGCTCGCGAGTATTTTTCTCAATCTGGAGCCCGAGGCGGCCAAGGCCTCCAGACCAAGCGCAGTCGGAAAGTCAGTTCAATCGGCCAGCTAAGAAACCAGAAGGGGACTAAAAATGGTAGCACCGGGTTACAGCGAAGTTGACAAGAAGGAGGACCTGAAAGTTCTCCACGGAATGGGCTATGCTCAGGAACTGTCGCGAAGCATGAGCCGCTTCTCGAATTTCGCGATCTCGTTCTCGATCATCTGCATCCTCTCAGGCGGCATCAATTCCTTCGCGCAAGCGACGTCGTCCATCGGTGGCGCCGGCGCTGGCATCGGCTGGATCGTCGGGTGCATGGTTTCGGGATTTTTCGCGCTCGCCATGGCCCAGATCGCCTCTGCATTTCCGACCGCCGGCGGCCTCTATCACTGGGCATCCATCCTAGGGAACCGGTTCACTGGCTGGCTCACCGCATGGCTCAACCTGCTCGGCCTGATCACCGTGCTCGGCGCCATCAACATCGGTACTGCTTTCTTCTTCGTCGGCACTTTCGGCGGAGCCTTCGGCATGACTGGCACGCCTGGTGAGATCGTCGGGTTTGTCGCCTCCATCACCGTGTTGCAGGCGCTGCTCAATCATTTCGGCATCAAATTGACGGCTATGTTGACGGACGCCTCCGGCTTCCTGATCCTGGCAACGACAGCCGTGCTGATCGTCGCCTGCCTGATGTTTGCTCCAGCGATCGACATCACGCGGCTGTGGACGTTCACGAACTATTCGGGCGACGCGGGCGGCGGTGTTTTCCCGCAGTCCGATTCCATGACGTATCTCTTCCTGCTCTGCCTGCTGCTGCCGGTTTACACCATCACTGGCTATGACGCGTCGGCGCATACTTCGGAAGAAACGTTGAGGGCGGCGCACTCGGTTCCGCGGGCAATCGTTTCGTCCGTAGTCTGGTCGTCGCTGATCGGCTGGGTGATGCTGTGCGCGATCGTACTGGCGATTCCGGATCTGGCGGCCGGCGCCAAGCAGGGCTGGAGCGTGTTCTTCGCCACGATGGACGCGATCTTGCCGGCGTGGCTGAAGACACTGCTCTATCTGGGCATCCTGATCGCGCAGTTCCTCTGCGGTCTGGCAACGGTCACCTCTGCCTCGCGCATGCTTTTCGCCTTCTCGCGTGACGGCGGCATGCCGGTCGGCTCGGCCTCGCTAGCCAAGGTCAGCCCGACCTGGCGCACGCCGGTCAATGCGATTTGGACGGCTGCTGTGCTCGAGATCATCTATGTCTTTCTTGCCCAGTTCATCTCGGTCGGCGGCACGAACATCTATACCATCGTCGTCAATTCGACATTGGTGTTCCTGTTTCTGTCCTTCATCATTCCGATCGTGCTCGGCATGATGGCTTTCGGAACGGAAAAATGGCCGAACCCCGGCCCATGGAACCTCGGCGCCGACCTGTTCAAGCTGTTTTGCATCCTGTCGGTCATCGGCATGGCGATCATCTTCTACATCGCCATCCAGCCGCCGAACGACAAAGTGCTCTATATCACCCTGGGCTTCATTGTGCTGACCGCGGTGCTTTGGTTCGGTTTCGAGAACCGCCGCTTCCAGGGTCCGCCCATCGGCGACCAGATCGCAAAGCGTCAGGCGGCGATCAAGGCAGCCGAGATAGCTGTCGGCGAAGCCGGCGCCTGACCCCCTCTCATGACCATGGCCGGCATTCGCGCCGGCCGTGGTTTTCGTTTCCTTTTCAAAGTGACAAGCCCGAAACGACAAGCGCTGGAGTGCCAAAGGAATGGCCGGAAATTTCTCGTTCGATCAGTTGAAGCAAGCGGTCTCCAGCGGCGAGGTCGACACGGTGCTGGCCTGCATCGTCGATATGCAGGGGCGGCTCGCGGGAAAGCGGTTCCTGGCCCGTTATTTCGTCGATTCCGCGCATGACGAGACGCATGGCTGCAACTATCTCTTGGCGGCAGACATCGATATGGAACCGGTGCCCGGCTACAAGGCGGCGAGCTGGTCGAAGGGTTATGGCGATTTCGTCATGAAGCCGGACCTTGCGACGCTGCGGCGCGTTCCGTGGCTGGAAAAGACGGCGCTGGTGATCTGCGACGTGCTCGACCACCATACCCATGACGACCTGGCGCATTCGCCGCGCGCCATGCTGAAGAAGCAGGTCAAGCGGCTGCAGGATCGCGGCTATATCGGCTATTTCGCTTCCGAGCTCGAATTCTATCTGTTCAGCGAAACCTACGATTCCGCCCGCAAGAAGCACTGGCAGGGCCTCGAGACGGCATCGCCCTATATCGGCGACTACCAGATCGGCATCACCACCAAGGAAGAAGGCGTCATGCGCCGGCTGCGCAACGAGATGGAGGCGGCCGGCATCCCGATCGAGAATTCGAAGGGCGAGTGGGGGCCAGGCCAGGAAGAGATCAATGTCCGCTACGCCGAGGCGCTCGACATGGCCGACCGCCACGTCATCCTGAAGAACGGCGCCAAGGAAATCGCCGAGTCCGAAGGCAAGGCGATCTCGTTCATGGCCAAGTACAATTACGGGCTCGCCGGCAATTCCAGCCACATCCATAATTCGTTGTGGAGCGCCGACGGCAAGACGCCGTTGTTCTACGACAAAAATGCCGAGTGGACGCTGTCGACGCTCGGCCAGCAATGGGCGGCCGGCCAGCTCAAATATGCCAAGGAATTCACCTGGTTCCTGGCGCCCTACATCAACTCCTACAAGCGCTTCCAGGCCGGCACGTTCGCGCCGACCAAGATCACGTGGAGCGAAGACAACCGCACTGCCGGCTTCCGTCTTTGCGGCGAAGGCTCCAAGGGCATCCGCATGGAATGCCGCATCGGCGGCGCCGATTTGAACCCCTATCTGGCTTTCGCCGCGCTGATCGCGGCCGGGCTTGCCGGCATCGATGAAAAGCTTGAACTGCAGAAGCCCTTCGTCGGTGATGCCTACCAGGCCTCGCAGCTGCCTGAAATTCCAAAGACATTGCGCGACGCCACCGCGACGCTGGCGGAATCGAAAATGCTGAGGCAGGCGCTCGGCGACGATGTGCTGGAACATTACGTCCACACGGCACACTGGGAACAGTTGGAGTACGACCGCCGGATTACGGACTGGGAACTGCACAGGGGGTTCGAGCGGTATTGACGGCGTTGCGCTTTACGCAATATTGTTGCGGGTATCGCACCAGCAACACGCAGGAGGCAGCGTTTGCCCAAAGGTAGAGCCCATGTCGACAAGGCGTGGTTTATGAGTCGAATGAACGAGCGCAAGCTCACGGTACGCAGCATGGCCGGCCGCATGAACATACACTACAGCGCCTTGTCGCGGACACTGAACGGTGAGCGGCGTATGCAGGTCGACGAGATACGCAAGATCGCTGAAATTCTCGACCGGCAGGAGAGCGAGATATTGGTGCACCTCGGAAGGTCCAATCATGCGGCGAGGCCGTCGGAGCCTGATCGCCGGTCTGGTTTCAAGGAGGGGCAAGTGGATTTCGTGGACGACATGAACGGCAACAAGGAAGAGTACATCGTGCCGCCTCGGGGTGCCGATCCGTTGTTTGGATGCATGGCCGGGACGCTCACCCTGCTTCCGGACGTCGACTATACCGCGCCCGCCGATCCGGATTGGGGCAATGTCTATGACGAGTGAGGGGGTTCTGCTCGACACATGCTTCATGCTGTGGCTGTCAACGGAGCAGCCGGTCACGAGGGCTGCGGTCGAGAAGGTGACCAGCGCACGCAAAAATGGCAGCGTGATCGCCGTTTCCGTGATGTCCGCCTGGGAAATCGGCATGCTTGTAGCCAAGGGCCGGTTGCCATTCATCAAGTCACCGCTCGCATGGTTCGAACGGTTCGTGCAGACCGGGGCAGCGAGCGTCGAGGGGATCGACAGTGAGCTTTTGGTCGAGTCTTCGTTCCTGCCCGGCGTCGTTCACAACGATCCAACGGATCGGATCATCATAGCCACGGCGCGCTCGAAAAACCTCGAGATCATCACCCGCGATCGCGCAATCCTTGCCTATGGCGCGGCCGGCTTCGTCAAAACAGTGCCTTGTTGATTTGGAGACCTCTTTGGAAACCGTGAAGATAAAATCCCCCGTCGACGGTTCGATCTATGCCGAACGGCCTCTTGCCACCGACCAGGCGATCGGTGCCGCGGTCGAACGTGCCAAGGCGGCGCAGGAGAAGTGGGCTGAGACGCCGGTCGTCGAGCGCGGCAAGTACATGCTTGCCATGCTGGAAGCGCTGGTCGCCATGACCGACGAGATCGTGCCGGAGATCGCCTGGCAGATGGGCCGGCCGGTGCGCTATGGCGGCGAGTTCGGCGGCGTCAGGGAACGCGTCAGCTACATGGTCGAGATCGCCGAGGCGGCCTTGAAGCCGGTCATGGCCTCCAACCCGAAGGACGGCTTTCGGCGCTATGTGAAGAAGATGCCGCTCGGCGTCGTCATGGTGATCGCGCCGTGGAACTATCCCTATCTCACCGCCGTCAACACCATCGTCCCGGCGCTGATGGCGGGCAGCGCCGTCATCCTCAAGCATGCGGCACAGACATTGTTGGTCGGCGAACGGTTTCAGCAGGCGTTTGATAAGGCCGGCCTGCCCAAGGGCCTGTTCCAGAACCTCGTCCTGAACCACGCGCAGACTGAAAGGCTGCTCGGCTCCGGCAAGATCGACCATGTCAACTTCACCGGCTCGGTCGCCGGCGGCCGCGCCATCGAAAAGGCGGCGGCGGGCACCTTCATGACGCTCGGCCTCGAACTCGGCGGCAAGGATCCGGCCTATGTGCTGCCGGACGCAAAGATGGACCATGCCGTTGCCAATCTGGTCGACGGCGCCTTCTACAATTCCGGCCAGTGCTGCTGCGGCATCGAGCGCGTCTATGTCCACGAGAAGGTCTACGATGAATTCGTCGAGGGCTTCATCGCCGAGACTGGGAATTACGTCGTCGGCAATCCGCTCGACCAGGCGACCACCATGGGGCCGATGGCGCAGGCGCGCTTCGCCGACCTGATCCGCGAGCAGAAGGCCGAGGCGTTGCGCAAGGGCGCCAGGGCACACATCAATATGAAGGTGGCCAACGACAGGCAAGGTTCCCCCTATCTGACGCCGGAAGTGCTGACCCAGGTCGACCACCAGATGAGCGTTATGCGCGAGGAAAGCTTTGGCCCGATCGTCGGCATCATGAAGGTGCGCAACGACGAGGAAGCGATCGCGCTGATGAACGACAGCCCCTATGGGCTGACGGCCTCGATCTGGACGCGCGACATTGAGCATGCGGCGGCGATCGGCGATCGTGTCGAGACCGGCACGGTGTTCATGAACCGCTGCGACTATCTCGATCCGGCGCTGGTCTGGACCGGCGTCAAGGATACCGGCAAGGGCGCGGCATTGTCGGCCATCGGCTACGACAATCTGACCAGGCCGAAATCATACCATTTGCGCGAGGTGATCTAAGGTGCCGATCGACAAGCATGCGATCGCTGTTGAGGGGGAGTAGTGGCGGATACACAAAAATCGGCTTTGCCAGATGGTGAGGGTCCCGAGGGTATCGGCGGATGGCTTGTCCTGCCGATGCTCGGGTTGATGCTCACGCCGATACTGGGGTTGGTACAACTGCACAATACGGACTATCTCGGCTTCGACTGGCAGGCCTTCAGTTTTTCTCAAGGTGCGCTGCTCGTTGCCGAACTGGTGACAGCAGGCGTTCTAAGCCTTACAGCCCCGGTCCTGTTATTGTTCTTCATGTTCAAGCGCTGGGAGATATTCCCGGGCTGGTACATGATTTGGGCAGTCGCGATGCCGGTATATGCCATCCTCGACCCATGGGCCGCGCATCTGGTTTTTCGCGAGAGCTTTCCAACCTTGGCTGATGCGTTCGACAGAGAAACGATGCGCGGAATTTACCGCTCCGTCTGGGCCGCAGCCATCTGGATTCCGTACATGATGCGGTCAGACCGTGTGGCCAATACCTTTGTGAACTAATGACATCCGAGAGCACGAAAGCAGTCAAGAAGGTCGAAATGACAAAACTCGTTTCCAAATGGAATTACCCGACGACCGTCCGCTTCGGCGCCGGACGCATCAAGGAGCTGCCGGAGGTGCTGGCGGCGACCGGCATCAAGCGGCCGCTGTTCGTCACCGATCCGGGACTGGCCAGGCTGCCGGTGGTGGCCTCGACGCTGAAGATCCTCGACGACGCCAAGGTGCCGTATGGCGTATTTTCCGAGGTCAAGCCGAACCCGGTGGATTCCAACCTGACCGCCGGCATTGCCGTGTTCAAGAAGGGCAAGCATGACGGCGTCATTGCCTTTGGCGGCGGCTCGGCGCTCGACCTCGGCAAGCTGATCGCCTTCCAGGCCGGGCAGACACGGCCGGTCTGGGATTTCGAGGATGTCGGCGACTGGTGGACGCGCGCCGATGCCGATGCGATCGCGCCGATCATCGCCGTGCCGACCACGGCCGGCACCGGCTCGGAAGTCGGCCGCGCCGGCGTCATCACCAATGAAGCGACCCATACCAAGAAGGTCATCTTCCATCCAAAGCTTTTGCCGGCGATCGTCATTGCCGATCCGGAACTGTCGGTCGGCATGCCGGGCTTCATCACCGCCGGCAGCGGCATGGATGCGCTGGCCCATTGCCTCGAAGCCTATTGCGCGCCGGGCTATCACCCGATGGCCGACGGCATCGCCGTGGAAGGCATAAGGCTGGTCTTCGAAAACCTGCCGAAAGCCTATGCCAACGGCAAGGATCTGGTCGCCCGCGCCAACATGATGAGCGCCGCCGCCATGGGAGCGGCCGCCTTCCAGAAAGGGCTTGGCGCCATCCATTCGCTGTCGCATCCCATCGGCGCGCTCTACGACACCCACCACGGCATGACCAACGCCGTGTTCATGCCCTATGTGCTGGCCTTCAACCGCGAGGCGATCGAGCCGCGCATAGCCCGGCTCGCCGACTATTGCGGCATCAAGGGCGGCTTCGACGGTTTTGCCAAGGCGATCATCAAGCTGCGCAAGGAGCTCAAGGTGCCGCATGCGCTGCCCAGCCTGATCAAGGGGCTCGACATGGACAAGAGACGCAAGGGCCTGATCGCCGACATGGCGGTGGTCGATCCGACCGCCGGCGGCAACCCGGTCAAGCTGACCAAAAAGGCGGCGCTGACGCTGCTCGAAAACGCCATCGCCGGCACCGTCTGAGACAATTTTCGCATCGGAAATCGACTTGGGAAAAGAGGCAAAGGAAAGGGGGAAAGATGAAAGGCAAGATCGAAACTAGTTAGCCGGAAAAAGAATCGCGAAGCGATTGCTACAGCCGGTTAAAAAGAGTTTACTTTTTCATACTGCGGGGCATCGCTTTCACAAAGCTTTCATCTGGCTGTCACACGAAAACGATACCGCATCGCAGGCGTCCAACGGCGTCAGTTCAACGGAGAGAACACATGTTCAAATTCACGGGAAAACTGCTTTCCCTTTCGGCCGTCGCCCTGATGGCGACCTCTGCCATCTCGTCGGCCCAGTCCATGGATGAACTGGTCGCCGCAGCCAAGGCTGAAGGCCAGCTCACCACCATCGCGCTGCCGCATGACTGGTGCGGCTACGGCGCGGTCATCGACGGCTTCAAGGCAAAATATCCTGGGATCACCGTCAACGAGCTCAACCCCGATGCCGGCTCCGGCGACGAGGTCGAGGCGATCAAGGCCAACAAGGACAACAAGGGCCCGCAGGCGCCCGACGTTATCGACGTCGGCCTGAGCTTCGGTCCGACCGCAAAGAAGGATGGCCTGATCCAGGCTTATAAAGTATCAACCTGGGACTCGATCCCGGACAGCGCCAAAGATGCCGATGGCTTCTGGACCGGCGACTATTATGGCGTGCTTTCGTTCCTGGTGAACAAGGACCTGGTCAAGGAAGCGCCGGCAGACTGGGCCGACCTGCTGAAGCCGGAATTCGCCAATACCGTGGCGCTCGCCGGTGACCCGCGCGCTTCGAACCAGGCCATCCAGGCCGTCTATGCCGCCGGCCTTTCCGGCGGTGCGGCTGCCGGCGAAGCCGCCGGCACGGCTGGTCTCGACTTCTTCAAGAAGCTCAACGCCGCCGGCAATTTCGTGCCGGTCATCGGCAAGCCCGCGACGCTTGCCCAAGGCCAGACGCCAATCCTGGTGACCTGGGATTATAACGCGCTTGCCGGCCGCGACACGCTGAAGGGCAATCCGCCGGTCGACGTCGTCGTGCCGAAGACCGGTGTCGTCGCCGGCGTCTATGTTCAGGCGATCAGCGCCTACGCGCCGCATCCCAATGCTGCCAAGCTATGGCTGGAATATCTCTATTCCGACGAAGGCCAGATCGGCTGGCTGAAGGGCTATTGTCACCCGATCCGCTTCAACGACCTCGCCAAGAATGGCAAGCTCCCGGCTGACGTGATGGCCAAGCTGCCGCCGGCCGAGTCCTATGCAGCCGCGGTGTTCCCGACGCTCGACGAGCAGGGCAAGGCCAAGGAAGCCATCACCAAGAACTGGGATGCCGTCGTCGGCGCCAACGTCAAGTAAGACTTGAGATCAGCCGGGCGGCTTAGATCGCCGCCCGGCATACCTCCAGGACGGTAGCCGGCGCATGACCGATATCTCGTTGTCCGATCACGCTGTTGCCGGGAAGACCGCGCCTCCTGCCGACGCCCGCAGTATGAGGCTGCCGACACAATGGCTTGGCGTTGCGCCTTTCTTCATCTTCGCCATCATGTTCCTGATCCTGCCCACGCTCTATCTGATGCTGGGCGCATTCCGGAACGATGCCGGCGAATTCACTTTCGAAAACATAGCGGCCTTGGCGCAGCCGTCGATCGTTGCCGCCTACTGGATCTCAATCAAGGTCAGCCTCGCCTCGTCGCTGATCGGTGCTTTCGCGGGGCTTGCCATTGCCATCGCCATCGTGCGCGGCGGACTGCCGGAATGGATACGCTCGGCGACACTGACCTTCTCCGGCGTGGCCTCCAATTTTGCCGGCGTGCCGCTGGCCTTCGCCTTTCTCGCGACGCTCGGCCGGCTCGGGCTCGCCACGGTGCTGCTCAACGTCTTGGTCGGCTTCAACATTTATGCCCATGGTTTCAACATTCTGTCGTTCTGGGGCCTGACACTGACCTATGTCTATTTCCAGATCCCGCTGATGGTGGTGATCATCGTGCCAGCGATCGACGGGCTGAAGAAGGAATGGGGCGAAGCGGCAGCAACGCTTGGCGCGACCCAGGCGCAGTTCTGGCGTATGGTCGTCATTCCGGTGATCTGGCCAAGCTTCCTCGGCACCGTCATCCTCTTGTTCGCCAACGCCTTCGGTGCCATCGCCACCGCTTACGCTCTGACCGGCTCCTCGCTTAACATCGTCCCTATCCTGCTCTACGCGCAGATCCGCGGTGACGTGCTGCACAATGCCCATCTCGGCTATGCCATTGCCTTCGGTATGATCGTCATCACCGGGCTTGCCAATGTCTTCTACATCTGGTTCCGGACGCGCTCGGAAAGGTGGCTTAAATGAAGAGCGGACGTTTCTGGGCCTGGGTCGTCTTCGCGCTGGGCGCTGCCTACTTCTTCATTCCGCTTATCGCGACGGTGGAATTTTCCATGCGCATGCGGCGCGGCGCCTATTCCTTCGATGCGTACAAAGTCGTGTTTGGCGACCCCCGTTTCCAGGCGACCTTCGGCTATTCCGTACTCGCTGCTGTTTTCACCATCATTCTCGGCGTGCTGATCGTGGTGCCTACCGCTTATTGGATCCGCCTGCGGATGCCGCAGCTCAGGCCCGTCGTCGAGTTCATCACGCTGCTGCCGCTGGTCATTCCCGCCATCGTCATCGTCTTCGGCTACATTAGAATGTACGGGTCGAACTCACCGCTGCCGTTCCTGGGCAGCGAGACAGGAGCCAATGCCTTGCTGGTCATCGGTTATGCGACACTAGCACTGCCCTACATGTATCGCGCCGTCGACACCGGACTTCGCACGATCGACGTGCGGACACTGACCGAGGCGGCGCAGATTCTCGGCGCCGGCTGGGGCACGATCATCACCCGGGTCATCCTGCCCAATGTGCTGATCGCGGTGCTGTCGGGCGCCTTCCTGACCTTCGCCATCGTGATAGGCGAATTCACCATGGCTAGCCTGCTCAACCGGCCTGCCTTCGGACCCTATCTGCAGAACGTCGGCGCTAACCGAGCCTACGAGCCGGCGGCGCTTGCCATCATCGCCTTCGCCATCACCTGGGGCTGCATGTCGCTGATCCAGATCCTGTCGCGTTTCGCGCCGCGATCGGCGAACCGTCCGAACTGACCCGAAGGAAAAAGCCATGACCGAGCCCTTCCTCTCAATCCAGCATGTGCGAAAATCCTTCGGCCCCATCACCGTGGTGCAGGATTTCAACCTCGACGTCGAGCCGGGCGAATTCGTCTCTTTCCTTGGGCCATCGGGCTGCGGCAAGACGACGGTGCTGCGCATGGTCGCTGGTTTCGAAGAGCCGTCCGCCGGCAAGATCGTCGTGGCCGGCAAGGACATCACCCGGCTGAAGCCCAATCAGCGCAATGTCGGCATGGTGTTCCAGGCCTATGCGCTGTTTCCGAACCTCACCGTGGCGCAGAATATCGGCTTCGGGCTGAAGGTCGCCGGCATGCCAAAGGCCGATGCCGACAGGCGCATTGCCGAAATGCTCGATATCATCAAGCTGCCGCAGATGGGCGACCGCTATCCCTACCAGCTTTCCGGCGGCCAGCAGCAGCGCATCGCGCTGGCGCGGGCGATTGCGCCGAAGCCGAAGCTGTTGCTGCTCGACGAGCCGCTGTCGGCGCTCGACGCGAAGGTGCGCGTGTCGCTGCGCGAGGAAATCCGTTCGATCCAGAAGAAGCTCGGCATCACCACCATCTTCGTCACCCACGACCAGGAAGAGGCGCTGTCGATCTCCGACCGCATTGCTGTCATGTATGGCGGCAAGGCCGAGCAAGTAGGCACGCCGTTCGAGATCTACAACCGACCGGCAACCAAATTCGTTGCCAATTTCGTCGGCACGCTGAACGTGCTTGAAGGCACGGTCACCGACGCGGCTTCGGGCAAGGTGCGCGTCAATTCGCAAGAGGTTTCGCTCAAGGGCAAGCTCAACGGCTCGAAATCCGGCGACACGCTGTCGTTGGCACTGCGTCCGGAAGCGATTTCGCTGGGGCGCCACCCCGGCCGCGACTCCAGCCTTTCGGGCGAAATCGCCGAAGTGCATTTCCTCGGCTCGGTCATCCGCGTGCGCGTCGGCATCGGCGGCGCCACGGTCTCGCTCGACACGTTCAACAGCCCGGCCACGCCGCCGCCGGCCGTCGGCGAAAAGGCCGAAATTTCGTTCTCGTCGGGCGACATGCTGGTGCTGCATTAGGGAAGAGGGAAGAGGGAATAGTGAATAGTGAATAGTGAGAATGCGCTTTACGCGCCAAATTCCTCTACACGCAGCCATTCACCATTCACCAATCACCACTCACCATCAGCCAAAGCCGTTGCCGTTTTTGCAGTGCCAATCGCCCGGCTTCACCGCTACGATAAGGCATGGCGCTTTTTGAACTCACCCTTGTCCTGCTTCTCATCGCGGTCGTCCTGACCGCGCTGTCGCGGCGTCTGCAGATTCCCTATCCTTCATTGTTGGCGCTGGCCGGCGCTGGCATCGCCTTCCTGCCGTTTGCCCCGACCATCGAGATCGACCCGGAGCTGGCGCTCGCTCTGTTCATCGCGCCGGTTCTGCTCGACGCGGCCTACGACACGTCGCTGCGCGATCTCAACCGCTACAAGGTTTCGCTCATCCTGCTGGCGCTTGGCGCCGTCATCTTCACCACGGTGGCGGTCGCTCTGGTGGGCTGGACGATGGCAGGCCTGCCCGTCGCCGCCGCCATAGCGCTTGGCGCGATTGTGGCGCCGCCCGATGCGGTGGCAGCGGCGGCCGTGCTCGGGCAGTTCAAGGTACCGCACCGCATCACCGCCATCCTGGAAGGCGAGAGCCTTCTCAATGACGCGACGGCACTGCTGATCTACCGAATGTCGGTTTCCGCAGCCGCCGGCTCCATCCTGTTGAGCAGTGCCGTACCAATGATCCTGCTGTCGACGGTCGGCAGCCTTGCCGCAGGCTATGTGCTAGGCCGGTTGTCTCTCGCCATACTCGGCCGTATCGACGACCCGGCGAGCGGCACCGTGGTGCAATTCGCCTCAACCTTTGGCGTCTGGATCCTGGCCGACAGGATAGGGCTGTCCGCCATCATCACGATCGTCGTCTATGCCATGACGATCGCCCGTACATCGCCGCGCCGCATGCCGGCAAGGAATCGTGTCAGTTCCTACTCGGTCTGGGAGACGGCGGTGTTCGTGCTCAACGTCCTGGCCTTCGTCCTGATGGGCCTGCAAGCGCGATCGATTGTCGGTCGACTTGCCGAGCAAGGACAAAGCGAGGCGTTCGTCTTTGCCCTGGCGGTGCTGGCCATTGTCATCGTATCGCGGCTCGTCTGGGTGCTGGGCTGCGGCGCGATCCTCAGAGCGCTGGCACGTCTGGGCGACGAGGACAGGCGGAAGGACGCACCGACATTTCGCGGCGGCGTGCTTATCGGCTGGTGCGGCATGCGCGGCCTGGTGACGCTTGCGGCAGCCTTCGCCTTGCCGGCCGACTTTCCAGGCCGTGATCCGATCGTGCTCGCCGCTTTCACGGTCGTGCTCGGCACGCTGGTGCTGCAAGGCGTCAGCCTGAAGCCGTTGCTCAGCGTGCTCAATCTCAAGCCCGACCAGACGGTCGACCGGGAGGTGGCGCAGGCGCGCGTCGCCATCATGCAGGCTGCGCTCGACGTGCTCAGCGGCAAGACGTCGAGCGCCGCGGGGGCGGTGCGCGAGCAATATGCCGCCCAGCGCGCCATCGCCGAGAACCCGGAGGATGCCCAGGCGGCGACCGAGTATGACAGGTTGCGTCTTTATGCCATCAAGAGCCAGCGCGATGCACTGGAGCGCCTGCGCATCGACGGAACGATCGGCGACGAGGCCTACCACCGCCTCGAGGAAGAGATCGACTGGTCGGAACTGGCGGCATCCCCGCCCGGGCGGTTCCAGCCACTGACGACTTAGCATCTGGCCCAAGCTCCCTCCGTCCGGCTGCACATTGCAACCAATCCACCGAACGGCTACTGCCAGCAGGAAACTGAGCCGGATAAGCAATGAAGCTGGTCAGCTATAACATCCAGTACGGCTTCGGCGGCGATGGCCGCTACGATCTGGCGCGTTGCGCCAAGGTCGTCGCCGGTGCCGACATCATCGCCTTGCAGGAAGTCGAGCGGCACTGGTTACGCAGCAACGAGGACGACCAGCCGGAACTTCTTTCGCGATTGCTGCCCGACTACCATTGGGTCTACGGCCCGGCCTTCGACATGGATGCCAGCCACAGGCGTGACGGCCGCATCGTCAACCGGCGGCGGCAATTCGGCACCATGGTTCTGTCGAAGCTGCCGATCGTCTGGTCGCGGCTGCACGCGCTGCCGCTCAGGCGCACGCTGCGTCCGCTCAACACCCGCAACGCCGCACTTGAATGCATGATCCGCACCCCTGCCGGCCCGGTGCGGTTCTTTTCGCTGCATCTGGCGCATATCGCGGCCGAGGAGCGGCTGGAGCAGATCGACTATTTGCTGGCCGAGCATCGCCGCGCGCCGTCCGAGGGCGGCCCATGGAGCGGCACCGACGACGAGCCGGCGCGCAATTGGAGCAATGGCGAACAAGAGCCAGAAAACCCCGTAGCGGCGATCTGGTTGGGCGACTTCAATATGGAGCCGGGTAGCGCCGAGTACCGCCGCATCGTCGGCAGCGCGCCCTATCATCGCGGTGCCGCCTATCTCGACGGTTTTGTCGACGCCGCCGCCGTCGCCAACGAACCGACGTCGGACTTCCACACCCATGTGAAGACCATCGACGGCAGGATCGCAAAGCGCCGGCTCGACCATTGCTTCGTCGGCGGCATGTTTGCGGGGCGCGTGCGCTCGGTCAGCGCCGAAATCGGCCAAGTCGCCTCCGACCATTTTCCGCTCTGGGTCGATATCGACCTGGAGACGCCTATCGCCATAGGGACGGGCGGCGGATGAACCGCCGATGAGCCTGTTTGTCTTTTTCGCGGTGCTCGCCGCCGCTTCCATGCATGCGATCTGGAATGCGCTGGTCAAGGTCCATCTCGACCGTTTCCTGTCGATAACGCTGATGACGCTCGGCATGGGTGCCGCCGCGCTGGTGACGTTGCCCTTCGTCGAGGTGCCGAAGCCGGAAGTGTGGCCATACATCCTCGCCTCGGTTGTCTTCCACATGGGCTACCGGACGTTCCTGATCGGCGCTTACAAGGCCGGCGATTTCGCCCAGACCTATCCGCTGGCGCGCGGCACCGCGCCATTGCTGGCCGCTTTGGGGGGCGTTGTGGTGGTTGCCGAGATGCCGGCACCGCTCGCCATTCTCGGCATTCTCTTGTTGTCGGCGGGCACGCTGGTGCTGTCGTTTCGCGGCGGTGCGCATCTGGAGAAATTGAACCTGCGCGCTGTCGGTTTCGCGTTGGGCACATCGATCTTCATCGCCAGCTATACGCTGTCGGACGGCAGCGGCGCGCGGCTGGCCGCCACCGCATCGAGCTATGCGGCCTGGCTGTTCGTCTGCGATGCGCTGTGGGCGCTGGTGCTTTGCGTCGTCTTTCGCGGCCCACAGGCGCTGCCGGTGCTGGCGCGCGACTGGAAGGCAGGAATCTATACCGGCGTGCTCAGTGGCGGCGCCTACTGGATCGTGATGTGGGCGATGACCAAGGCGCCGATCGCCTCGGTGGCGTCGCTGCGCGAAACATCGATCCTGTTCGCCATGATGATCTCGGTGTTCGCGCTCGGCGAGAAGATGACCGCATGGCGAGGTGCCGCGGTGCTCAGCATCGTTGCCGGCGTCGTTGCGCTGAGAATGGGATAGTCACGCGATCTCCAGGTCGAACACCATCAGCCCGTCCGTGCCGCCTTCGAGCGCCGCCACCAGTTTTGCGCCGGCTCGCTGATGCGCTTCATGCTCCAGATAGGCATCGCGTGCCGCAGCGTCGCGAAAGTCGATGGTGAAGCCGTGCGTGAATCCGCGGGCGAAGGGTTCCGGGCTGGTATTGGCGCTGAATTCGACCTTGCCCATGCCGTCGATCACCGCCCGCAACGCTTCGAGATCGGCATGGATTGCCGCGCGGTCGGCGTCGGCGACATCGTTGCGAAATCTGACGAAGACACAGTGCCTGATCATTCTTTGTCCCTCATGCCGCTTGCTTGGTGGAAAACACCGCCGGCGGCAGCGGCTCGCGGCCAAGGATCAGATCGGCGCCTTTTTCGCCAACCATGATCGTCGGGGCATTGGTGTTGGAGGAGGGGATGCGCGGCATCACCGAGGCGTCGCAGACGCGCAGGCCCTCGATACCGCGCAGCCTGAGATCTGGCGTTACCACGCTCATCGCATCGTGGCCCATGCGGCACGTGCCGACCGGGTGGTGGTCGGTCTTGGAACTGCGGCAGGCGTAGTCGAACAGCTCGTCGCCGCTCTGCAGGTCGGGTCCCGGCAATACCTCGCGCAGCACATAGGGCTGCAGCGCCTTCTGCCGCATGATCTCGCGCGCCAGCCTCAGCCCCTTGATCGACATATCGCGGTCATAGGGATCGGACCAATAGTTCGGATCGATCAACGGGCGGTCGGCCGGATCGGCGCTGTTCAGCCGCACCGTGCCGCGCGAGTGCGGACGCAGGAAGGCCGAGTTCAATGTCACGCCCGGATTGTTCAGCTTCTCGACGCCGGCCTCGATGCCGGAGCCGAGGCCGAGATGCAGCTGGATGTCGGGAGAGGCGGCGGTCGGATCGGCGTACCAGAAGCCGCCGGTCTCGAACAGGCTGGAAGCCACCGGGCCTTTCTTCAGGAGCAGATACTGCAGGCCGGCCCAAGCCGTCCAGTGCAGCTTGGCGTAGTTGTCGTAGGTGTGATCGCCGGTGCATTCGGCGATGACGAACAGGTCGAGATGATCCTGCAGGTTGGAGCCGACGCCGGGCAGATCGTGCACCGGTGTCACGCCGACCGCCTTCAGATGGTCGGCCGGGCCGATGCCCGACTGCATCAGAAGCTTCGGCGAGCCGATAGCGCCGGACGAGACGATCACCTCGCGCTCGGCGCGCAGGATCGTTGGCTGGCCGCCCGGCCTGTCGACGATCTCGACGCCGACGGCGCGGCCCTTGTCGACGACGATGCGTGTCACCAGAACGCCGGTCCTGACGGTGAGATTCTTTCGCTCGCGGATCGGCCGGAGATAGGCGACAGAGGCGGAGGAGCGCTTCGCGTCCTTCTGCGTCAGCTGATAGTAACCGACGCCCTCCTGGGCTACCCCGTTGAAGTCGGGATTGAAGGGGATGCCCATCTCCTGTCCGGCACGGAAATAGGCCTCGCAGATCGGCAGCGGCGCGATCGGGTTCGACACGCCGAGCGGGCCCTGGTCGCCGTGAAAATCGTTGGCATAACGCTGATTGTTCTCGGCGCGTTTGAAATAGGGCAGCACGTCGCGATAGCCCCAGCCGGCAAGACCTTCTTCCTTCTCCCAGGCGTCGTAGTCGCGGGCGTTGCCGCGCGTGTAGATCTGCGCGTTGATCGACGAGCCGCCGCCGATCACCTTGGCCTGCGTGTATCGGAAGACACGGTCCTGCATGTGCTTTTGCGGCACCGTCGACCAGCCCCAGGCGGCGATGCCCTTGGTCATCTTGGCGAAACCGGCCGGCATGTGGATCAGCGGATGCCAGTCCTTGCCGCCGGCTTCGAGCAGCAGCACCTGATGCGACGGATCTTCGCTCAGCCGGTTGGCGAGTACGCAGCCGGCCGGGCCAGCGCCGACGATGATGTAGTCGGTCATGGCGTCACCTGTTCATAGCCTCGGCACCGACAGCGCGCCGTCGACATTGATAACCGAGCCGGTCGAAAAGCCGAACTTGCCACCGGCGAGTGCTGCCACGGCTGCACCGATATCTTCGCTCTTGCCCCAGCGCATCGCCGGCACCAGCCCGCCGTCGATCAGCCCGTCATATTTGGGGGTCACACCGGCGGTCATGTCGGTGCGGATGATGCCCGGGCGCACCTCGAACACGGCGATGTTTTCGGCGGCAAGCCGCAGTGCCAGGTTCTTCACCCACATCGAAAGCCCGGCCTTGGAGATGCAGTAATCAGCACGTTCCGGCGAGGCCATGGCGGCACTGACCGAGGTGATGGTGATGATCGATCTCGCACCATCGCTCGGCAGGCCGAGCATCGCTTTGGCGACGTGCTGGCTGAGGAACACCGTGCCGCGCAGATTGATGCCGAGCACCCGGTCGAAATTTTCCGGCTTGAGCTCGAGCAGATCGCCGCGCAGGACGGCGCCGATGCCGGCATTGTTGACCAGGCAGTCGATGCGGCCGAAGGCGCTTGTCGCGGCATCGATCAGCGCTGCATGGCCGTCGAGGTCGGCGATGTCGCAACTGACATAGGCGAATTTCGCGCCGCGCCCGGTGATGTCGGCGGCGAGCCCGTCGGCGGCTTCGTCGGCAAGGTCGGAGACGAGGATGTCGAAGCCTGCGTCGGCCAACGCCTCGGCGCAAGCAAGGCCGATGCCGCGCGCGCCGCCGGTGACGATCGCTGCTGGGCGGCTCATGTTGCAAGCTCCGTCTTGCGGATATGATCGGCGACGCGCAGCGCCTGTGCGGCGATCGACAGCGCCGGATTGACGGCGGCCGAATTCGGCAGGAAGCCGGCATCGACGACGAACAAATTGCTGTGGTCGAAGGAGCGGCAGAACGGATCCAGCGGCGAGGTCGCTGGATCGTTGCCCATCTTCACCGTGCCGCACTGATGCGAGGGCGTGCGCTTGTCAAACGGCCGCGACAGCACGATCGGATAGCCGCAGGCGCGGAAATTCTCGCGCATCACCTTGGTCAGTCCGTCGAGCGACTGCATGTTGGAGCGCCGCCACTGCATGACAATGTCCTTGCCGTCGACCATGATGCGGCTCTCGGGATCGGGCAGGTCCTCGCACATCAAATACCAGTCGACGGCGTGGCCGGCCATGAAATCGAGCGCGAATTTGGGCGCGCGCCTGACATTGGCCTTGAGGATGTTGCCGTCGATCTTGCCGAGGAGCTGGACATTGCCGAGCGGCTTGCCGCCCTTGCCGTCGGACAGATAATAATCGTTCAGCATCAGCGTCTTCTGGTAGACGGATTTGTTCCGGCGGCGTGGATCGATCGCCAGCATGGCGCTCGAATTGTGGTTCATGAAGTTGCGGCCGACCTGGTCGGAGCGGTTGGCCAGGCCTTTGCCACCGCCTTTGCCGTTAGGGGTGGGCGAGCGCAGCAGGATGGCGGCGGAATTGACCGCGCCGGCCGATAGGACGACCAGCTTTGGCGCGACTTTCTTCAGCGTACCGTTCTGGCGATAATGGACGGCCGCGATCGTCCGGGCATCCGGCGATGCCTCGAGATGTTCGACGTGGGCGCCGGTCTCGAGCTTGATGTTCTGGTCGGCAAGGGCCGACGCCAGCGGCCCCGTTTGCGCGTCGACCTTGCCGACGCCGGTGTTGGGAAAAGCGTCCCACGGCGTGCTGCCGTCTTTCAGCCAGGCTTCGATGTCGACGCCGAGCGGCAGCGATGCCGGGTGCAGGCCCAGGTTCCTGAGCTCGGCGCGGGCACGCGCGATCGGCGGCTCGTCCGGCACCGGCCCGAAAGGGTAGGGCATCGAGTGGAACGGCTCGGTCGGGTCTTCGCCGAGTGCACCGCGCACGCGGAAAAGCTGCTCGGCCCTGGAATACCAGGGTTCGAATTCCTCGTAGGAAAACGGCCAGGCCGGCGAGATGCCGCCATAGTGCTCCATCTCCGAAAAGTCTTCCCTGCGGTAGCGGATCAGCACCGCGCCGTAGAATTTCGAATTGCCGCCGACATAGTAGTAATTGCCCGGGTTGAAAGGCGCTGCGCCGGCCTCGAGCCACATCTCCTTCGGCCTATAGTGGCCATCGACGAAGATTGCGCGGGTGTCGCGTGCGTGCGGGGTTGCCGGCAGGGCTTCACCGCGCTCCAGCATCAGGATCGAGACGCCACTGCCGGCAAGGCCGGACGCGATCGTGGCGCCGCCGATGCCGGAGCCGATGATGACGATGTCTGGATTTGTCATGGCGGTCAGACGATGCGTTTCTCGGTCGCCGGATCGAAGAACACCGCCTTGGTCAGATTGAAGGCGAGCGGCGTGACCGTGCCGGGCTGGATGTTGGCATCGGCGCGCAGCCGCGCCACCACCGCCTTGCCGCCGAGATTGGTGACCGCGAACGTATCCGAGCCGGCCGGCTCGATGACCTCGATGTGACAGTCGGCGCGGGCGATGTTCGAGGCGTTGCGTTCGGCCCCTTCGGGATCGGTCAGTGCTTCCGGGCGGACGCCGAAGATGATCGGTTTTCCGTGGAATGCCGACAGGCCGGCCGGCGCATTGGCCAGCGGCAGCGAGATCGGCTGGCGCGCCTCGCGCTCCATGACGACCGAGAAGCCGGATCCGTTGCTGCCGATCGTCGCCGGGATCAGGTTCATCGCCGGCGAGCCCATGAAGTCGGCAACAAACAGGTTGACCGGATTGTTATAGATTTCAGCAGGTGTGCCGAACTGCTGCACCTCGCCGTCGCGCATCACCGCGATCTTGGTGGCCAGCGTCATCGCCTCGATCTGGTCGTGGGTGACGTAGACGATGGTGGTGCCGGTGGTGGCGTGCAGGCGCTTGATCTCGATGCGCATGTCGACGCGCAGCTTGGCGTCGAGATTGGACAAAGGCTCATCGAACAGGAACAGCTTTGGATCGCGCACCAGCGCCCGACCCATGGCGACCCGCTGGCGCTGGCCGCCGGAAAGCTGGCTTGGCTTGCGCTTCAGCAAATGGCCGATCTGCAGGACCTTTGCCACCTTGTCGATCGCCTTCTGGCGCTCATCGGCCGGCACGCCGCGCATCTCCATGCCGAAGGCAATATTCCCGGCCACCGTCATGTTCGGATAGAGCGCGTAGCTCTGGAACACCATGGCGATATCGCGCTTGGAGGGATGGAGATCGTTGATCGTGCGTCCGTCGACACGGATTTCCCCCTCGGTGATGGTTTCCAGGCCGGCAATGGTGTTGAGCAGCGTGGACTTGCCGCAACCGGAAGGCCCGACCAGCACGAGGAAGCCGCCCTTTTCGAGGTCGAGATCGATGCCTTTCAGGATCTCGACCGCTCCGAAACGCTTCTTCAACCCGTCAATTTCCAGAAAAGCCATGCGATTATCCTTTGACGGCGCCGGCCATCAGGCCGCGCACGAAATAGCGGCCGGCGAGCACATAGACGAGGAGCGTCGGCAGCGCGGCAATCATCGCAGCCGCCATGTTGACGTTGTATTCGACGACGCCGGTCGAGGTGTTGACGACGTTGTTCAGCGCCACCGTCATCGGCATGACGTCGCCTGAGCCGGCATAGGCGGAGGCGAAGAGGAAGTCGTTCCAGATGTTGGTGAACTGGTAGATCACCGTCACCACGATGATCGGCAGCGAATTGGGCAGCATGATGCGCCGGAAGATCTGGAAGAAGCTGGCGCCGTCGATCTGCGCCGCCTTCACCAGCTCGTTCGGAAACGCTTCGTAATAATTGCGGAAGAACAGGGTGGTGAAGCCGATGCCGTAGACGACGTGAACGAACACCAGGTTCACGGTTGGATTGCCGAAGCCGAAGGTGAAGCCGGTCGCGTTCTGCAGCTTGACGCCGAACCGGCCGAGGCTGCCGAGGATCGTTGCCATCGGCAAGAGCACGGACTGGAACGGGATGAAGCAGGCAAACAGCATCAGCCCGAACACCAGCGTCGCCCCGCGAAAGCGCCACTTCGTCAGCACATAGCCGTTGAGCGCGCCGAGCAGGGTCGAGATGATGACCGCCGGAACCACCATCTTGATCGAGTTCCAGAAATAGCCCTTCATGCCGACGCAGGTGAGACCCGAGCAAACTTCGCTCCACGCCCTGATCCAGGGTGCGAAGGTCGGCGCCTGCGGCAGCGCCAGCATGTTGCCGTTCTGGATCTCGTCCATGGTCTTGAACGAGGTCACCAGCATGACGAACAGCGGCATCAGATAGAACAGCGCAAACAGCGCCAGCAGCCCGTAGATGACGATACGGTTGACCGTCCTGGCGCTGATACCGCCTGTGCTCTGGCGAGCAGGAGTGGCTATGGCGCTCATCGCGGCTTCTCCCGAAGCTCGGAATAGAGATAGGGAACGATGATCGCGGTGATAGTCATCAGCATGATCACGGCGCTGGCCGAGCCGACGGCCATTTCGTTGCGCTTGAAGGTGTACTCATACATGAAATTCGACGGCAGCCAGGCCGAGCCGCCCGGCCCGCCGCTGGTCAGCGCGACGACCAGATCGTAAGACTTGATGGCGAGATGCGCGAGGACGATCAAGGCGGACAGGAAGATCGGCCGCAGCAGCGGGATGACGATGCGGCGGTAAAGCTGGAACGTGGTGGCGCCGTCGATCTGCGCCGCCTTCAGGATCTCGCCGTCGATGCCGCGCAGGCCGGCCAGGAACATCGCCATGATGAAGCCCGACGCCTGCCAGACGCCGGCGATGACCACCGTGTAGATGACGAAATCCTTGTTCTTGATCCAGTCGAAATGGAAGCTCGTCCAGCCCCATTGGTGCAGCGTCTGCTCGAGGCCGAGGCCGGGGTCGAGAAACCATTTCCAGGCGACGCCGGTGACGATGAACGACAAAGCCATCGGGTAGAGGTAGATCGGCCGCAGCAGGCCTTCGCCGCGGATCTTCTGGTCAAGCAGGATCGCCAGGAACAGCCCGAGCGCCAGGCAGATGGAAATATAGAGGAAGCCGAAAATCCCCATATTGGTGATCGAGGTGTACCAGGAGGACGGCGGATCGCTTTCGAAAGTCCAGCGCCACAGCCGCTGATAGGCGCGTGGCCCGGTGATCGCATAGGAGGGAAAGGTCTTGGAATTGGTGAAGGACAGATAGATCGTCCACAGGATGAAGCCGTAGACGAAGACGATGGTGGCGGCGAAGCTCGGCGCCAGCACGAGCTTCGGCAGCGCATCCTGCAGGCGCGAGCGCACCGAAGCGCCCGGACGGGCACCGTGCTCCGGCGTCAGCGTGATACTGGTTTCAGCAACTATGCTCATCGATCCATTCCGTATCGCGGGTCCGGAATTCTGTCGTCGCGGCCTCTGCGGCACGAAGCGTGCCGGTCAGCGCAACCGCAAAACCCCTCCGCAGGGAATCTCCCCGGCTTGCGCCGGGGAGATCGTTCACATGGGCGCGTGCTTACTTGGCGTCTTCGATCGCACTGACCAGTTGGGTCACCGCCTCGTCCGAGGTCTTGATCTGGCCGTGGACGAACTTCGAGACGACATCCTTGTAGGCGTTGGCAACCGCCGGAGGGGCGCCGTAGCCTTGCGCCAGCGAGCCGAACAGCGTGCCGCCTTCATTGGCGGCCTTCAAATCGGCCATGCCCTTCTTGCCGCATGCGTCGAAGTCGGTGTCCGGCACGTCGGTGCGGGCCGGGACCGAGCCCTTGACGACGTTGAAGGCCGACTGGAAGCTCTTCGACAGAGTTGCGGTGGCCAGAGCGATCTGGGCGGCCTTGCGGTCTTCCGGAACCTTGAACATGCCGAACATGTCGGAGTTGTAGATCACGCTGCCGTCGGTGCCCGGAAAGCGATAGCAGAGAAAGTCGGTGCCCGGGACCTTCTTGGCGGCGTTGAATTCGCCCTTGGCCCAGTCGCCCATCACCTGCACCAAGGCATCGCCCTTGATGACCATGGCGGTGGCGAGGTTCCAGTCGCGGCCCGAGAAGTTCGGGTCGACGTAGGTGACGAGCTTGGCGAGATTGTCGAACGACTTCTTCATCGTGTCGGACTTGAGGGATTCCTCGTCGAGGTCGTTGAAGGCCTTCTTGTAGAACTCAGGCCCGCCGGTCGACAGCACGACCGAGTCGAACATGGTCGCTTCCTGCCAGTTCTGGCCGCCCAGCGCGAGCGGGATGACGCCCGCCGCCTTGGCCTTGTCGAGCAGCGCGATGAAGTCGTCGAAGGTCTTGGGCTCGGTGCCGCCGATCTTGTCCATCACCGCCTTGTTGATCCACAGCCAGTTGACCGAGTGGACGTTGACCGGAGCCGCGACCCACTTGCCGTCATAGACGGAGAATTTCTGCAGGGCGGCGGGAACGGACTTGTCCCAGCCTTCCTTTATCGCCGTCTCGGTCAGGTCGCCCATGACGCCGGCCGCGGCGTAGTCGAGCACGGTATAGCCAAGCATCTGCGAGGCGGTCGGGTAGTTGCCGGCCGCCACCATCGCCTTCAGCGCGGTCATGGCGGCGTCGCCGCCACCGCCGGCCACCGGCACGTCCTTCCAGGCAAAGCCTTCCTTGGCCAGATCCTGCTTGAGCACGTTCAGAGCGGCAGCTTCGCCGCCCGACGTCCACCAATGCAGCATCTGGACTTCCTTGACGTCCTCGGCATGGGCCGCGAACGCAACGCCCGCTGCGAGAGCCGTCCCGATAAGCAGTTTGCGCAACATGTACTTCCTCCCTTGTTGAACTTACAACGACCGGCGGATGGCCACCGGGTTCTTCCCAACTCAGCCGACCCACCATCCGGTGCGCTGGCCGCGATGAAGCTGGATTGTCTTTTCCTCGGTATAATCCTCGACGGCGCGCTTGCCGAGTTCGCGTCCGAGACCGGACTGCTTGTAGCCACCGAAAGGCAGTTCGGGATAACCTTCCATGAACGTGTTCACCCAAACGGTTCCCGAATGCACATTCCGCGCCACCGACATGCAGGTATCGATGCTGGCGCTCCACACGCCCGCCGACAGACCATAGGGCGTGTTGTTGGCGATGTGCAACGCCCTTTCAATCGATTCAAAAGTCAGCACCGAGAGCACCGGACCGAACACTTCCTCGCGCGCAATGGCCATGTCTTCGGTGACGTCGCGAACGATGGTTGGATCAAGATACTGGCCGGCGCTCGCAGCAAGCTGCTTGCCGCCGCTATAGATCCGGCCGCCGCCGTTTTCCGCTGCCGTCACGTAGCCGGTGACCTTGGCCATGTGGTCGGCGGAGATCATCGCGCCGACCTTGGTGCGGTCGTCGAGCGGGTCGCCAACAGTCACCTTGGCGGTGAGGGCTTTGACGGCGCCGAGGAACTCATCGGCGATCGCCTCATGGACGATTAGCCGGCTGCCGGCATTGCAGCATTCGCCGGCGTTGAAGAAGCCGCCGAATACCGCCGCGTCGGCGGCGGCATCGAGGTCGGCATCGGGAAAGACGATCTGCCCGTTCTTGCCGCCGAGCTCCATCGAGACTTTCTTCAGCGAGTTGGCGGCAGACGCCATGGTCATCCTGCCGACGCGGGTGGAGCCGGTGAACGACACCATCTCGACCAGCGGATGGCTGACCATCGGTGCGCCGACATCGGCGCCCAGCCCGGCAAGGATGTTGACGACGCCGTCCGGCAGGCCGGCCTGCATCAGGATCTCGCCGAGCACGAAAGTCGAGGCCGAGGTCATCTCGCTCGGCTTGACCACCGCGGTGCAGCCGGCGGCGAGCGCGAAGGGCAGTTTCTGGCTGACGATAAGGAACGGGAAATTCCACGGCGTGATGATGGAGACGACGCCGATCGGTTCGCGCAGCACGACGCCGAGCATGGCGTCGCCGAGATTGGCGTAGCTTTCGCCATGAAGCGTGCGGGCAAGTGCCGCGGCATAGCGCCAGATGTCGACGGCGCCGCCGATCTCGCCGCGCGCCTGGCCAATCGGCTTGCCGGATTCCAGCGCGTCGAGCCGGGCAATCTCGTCCAGCCGCGCCTCGATCAGGTCAGCAGCCTTGAGCAGGATCGCGGCGCGCTCGGCGGCCTTCATGCGCGGCCACGGGCCGGTCTCGAAGGCCCTGTGCGCGGCCTGTACCGCAGCCTCGACGTCCGCCGCGCCGGCCTGTGCATAGCGCGAGACGGTGAAGCCGTGGCCGGGGCTGCTGCGCTCCAGCGTGCGGCCGTCCCGAGCGTCGACGAACTTGCCGTCGATCAGCAGCCGGTAGCTTTTCGGCGCTGCGGCTGCCTCGGCGGGCATGGCGATGTTGAGAGGTGCGTTCATGTGAGTTTCAGGTTCCTAAGATCTTGAGAACGCCGGTTTCTGCTTGGCGCTGAAAGCCTCGACGCCGGTCCTGAGATCGCTTGTCAGCGCGATGAAGCCGCTGGCCAGCGCTTCGGTCGCGGCAGCACTGTCCTCGCCTTCGGCGATGGCAATCATCAGCTTGGCGGCCTCGGTCGCGAGCGGGCCGCGCTCGGCGATCTTGCCGGCCCAGGCCTTGGCTTCGGCGAACGCCTTACCGGTCTCGACCACCCGGTCGACAATCCCCAGAGCAAGAGCCTCGGTAGCCAGAAACACTTCGCCGCCGAGCGCCATCCGCCGCACCGCCTGCGCGCCGAAGCGGCGCACGGCGCGCTGGGTGCCGGACCAGCCGGGAACGACGCCGATCGAGGTTTCGGGGAACCCCAGCTTCACCTGTGTTTCCGCCACGCGGAAGTCTGCAGTCGCCGCCAGTTCCAGCCCGCCGCCCAGCGCATGGCCGGCAAGCACGGCGATCGTCGGCTGCCGCAGCCGCGCCAGCCGATCAAAGACGCGGTGGCCGTAGCGCACCCATTGCACCTGGAAATCGGCGGCGCTCATTTCTGCCCAAGCCTCGACATCGCCGCCGGCGCAAAAGCCTTTGCCTTCGCCGCAGATCAGCACGACGCGGACGGTCTGCGCCGCCTCGGCTTCGTCGAGCGCTGCTTCCAACCCCCGCAGCATCGGAATATCGAGCGCGTTGAATTTCTCCGGCCGGCGCAGCGTGACAATGCCTATGGCGCCGTCGGTTTCAAAGGTTACCAGACGCTCACCCATGTGCGCCTCCAAGCGAGGCGCCGCCATTGAGCGACAGGCCGATCGGCCGGTCCCGGTAGAGCGCATCCGGTGTGATTTTCAGGTCGTTGGCGACGGCGAGCGGGATCTCGGCCTGCGCCAGCACATCGCGCTCGAGGTCGATCCCCGGCGCCAACTCGGTCACCATCAGCCCCGCCGGCGTCAGCTTCATCACGCAACGCTCGGTGACATAGGTGATATCCTGTCCCTGCGCGACGGCACGCTTGCCCGAGAAGGAGATATGCTCGACCTCGTCGACGACTTTCTTGACCTTGCCCTCCTGGTCGATGCGGATGCCGTCACCGGCAAGCGACAGCTTGGCGCCGGCGTTGAAGAAACCGGAAAAGACGATCTTCTTCGCTCGCGCGGTGATGTCGACGAAGCCGCCGGCGCCGGCGGTGACGTGGGGCCGCGCCGAAAGCTTCGAGACGTTGACAGAGCCGTGGCGGTCGATCTGCAGGAAGGACAGCAGCGAGGCGTCGAAGCCGCCGGCCTGGAAGTAGATGAACTGGTGCGGCGAAGGCATGAAGGCGTCGGCGTTCGACGAGCAGCCGAACTTGAAGTCGAGCAGCGGCACGCCGCCGACCGCCCCCTGTTCGATGACCCAGGTGATCTTGCCGTGCTGGCCTTCCTCGATCAGGATGCGCGGCACATTGGCCGAGATGCCGAAGCCGATATTGACCGCCATGCCGTCGGCAAGCTCCATGGCGACGCGGCGGGCGATGACCTTCTGGACGTTCATCTCGGCGTTGCGAAAGCTCGACAGCGGCCGGAAGATCTCGCCGGAGATGGCCGGATCGTAGGGCGTCAGCGTCGTCTGCAACTGGTCGGGCGCCACGACGATATGATCGACCAGCACGCCGGGCACGCGCACATCGTGTGGCTTCAGCGTGCCGTTCTCGACGACGCGCTTGACCTGCGCGATGACGATGCCGCCATTGTTGCGGGCGGCCAGCGCCTGTTCAAGGCCGCCGAGATAAGCACCTTCATGCTCATAGGTGAGGTTGCCGCGCTCATCGGCGGTGGTGGCGCGGATGATCGCCACCTGCGGCACGATCGAGCGGAAATAGAGCCACTCCTCGCCATCGAACTGCTGCACCGAAACGATCGGCTCGCTGGCGGCCGCATTCATGGCGCAGCCCTGGTGGCGCGGGTCGGCAAAGGTGTCGAGCCCGACCTTGGTCAGCACGCCGGGACGCTTGGCGGCGGCTTCGCGATGCATGTCGAACAGGATGCCGGACGGCACGTTGTAAGCAGCGACCGAATTGTCGCCGATCATCTTCCAGATCTGCGGCGGTTCGGCAGATGACGGCCCGGATGGATAGGAGCCGCACAAAGTGCGCTTCAACAGGCCGGGCTTGGCTAAATGATCGATGCCCTTGATGCCGTACATATCGCCGGCGGCGATCGGGTGCAGCGTCGTGATGTCCTTGGGATGGCCTTCGGCGTCGAAGCGCTCGCCGATCGCGGCAAGCACCGCATCCGGGCAGCCGAGGCCGCTCGACGACGACACGGAAACGACCACGCCATCCCTGATCAGGCCGGCAGCCTCAGCCGCGGAAACGAGCTTGCTCATCCAGCACTCCCGAGCTTCGGGTCGAGGGCAACGGCCTTGCCGGACCTGGCCGACTGCAATGCCGCTTCGGCTGATGTCAGCGACCAGACGCCGTCTTCGCCGGTGGCGGAAGGCTGGCCCTCGCCACGGATCGCCGCGTGGAATTGGCGCAGCGAACGGGCATAGAGATCTTCGCGGTCGAAGCTCAATTCCTCCTCGCCCTGTGCCGTGCGCAGCAACACCGAGCCGACCGGCTTCTGCGTCATCACATCCCTGGCGATCAGCGAGCCTTCGCTGCCATGCACCTCGAAGCCGGTGCCGGCGAATCTGGTGGTGAAGCCCTCATGCGACTGGGCGATGACGCCCGATGCGAAGCGCCAGAGGCACATGGCGCCGTCTTCCAGCCCGCAGGCGGCCATGCCAGCCGATTGCGTGAACGCCGAGATCTCGACGGGATCGTCGCCGAGCACGAAGCGCAGCGTGTCGGCATCGTGGACGGTGATGTCGAGCACCACGCCGCCGCCGGCGTCCGGCCTGGTGATGCGCCAGCCCTGCAGGTTTTCCGGCAGATAGACGGAGTGGAAGACGCGCGCGGCGATCGGTCTGCCGATGCGGCCGGCAGCGATCGCTTCGCGCATCGCCCGATGCGAGCCCGCATTGCGCAGATGGTGATTGGTGCCGAGCACGACGCCGGCGGCCCTGGCCGCTGCGACCATCTTGCGGGCGTCGGCGCTGGTCAGCGCCAGCGGCTTTTCGCAAAGCACATGCTTTCCCGCCTCAATGGCGGCGAGTGCCTGTTCGAGATGCAATTCGTTGGTGGTCGAGATGTAGACGGCGTCGATGTCGGAGCCGAGCAATTCATCAAGCGTCGAGACCGCCGCCGGAATGCGGTTTTCCCGAGCATAGGCGGTAGCCCGCTCCGGGCTGGAGCTCATCACTGCGGCGATCTCGCCGTCCGGCTGCGCGCGGATGGCGCCGATCATGAACTGTCTTGCGATCGTGCTGGCGCCGATCAGCCCCCAACTGACGGTCATGCCGCGTCTCCCATTCCTGCGCAGCCATGCTCCTTGCGATCGGGACCGCAGCTTTCCCTGACCACGAGGTTGACGGCGCCGATATGATCCTCGGCGCGCGTGGTGCGCGATTGGATCATCTTCAGCACGACATGGGCGGCGCGCTCGCCGAGGCCGGCGGTGTTCACCGCGACGCTGGTCAGCGCCGGCATGTAGTGCTCGGCCTCGGCGACGTCGTCGAAGCCGACGACGGCAAAGTCCGCGCCGGGCTCAAGGCCGCGCTTGCGCAGCGCCAGCAAGACGCCGAAGGCGACCGCATCGTTGAAGCAAAGGGCCGCGGTCGGCGGCGCGGCCATGGCGAGCGCGGTTTCCAGGCAGGCAATGCCGCCCTTGCGGCTGGTTTCGCCCTCGAAGACCAGCCTGTCGGCTGGTGCGATGCCGAGCGCTTCACAGGCCTCGCGAAAGCCGCCCAGCCGCTCGTGATAGACGACAAGGTCGGACGAGCCGCCGAAGAAGGCCAGCCGGCGGTGGCCCTTGCCGATCAGATGGGCGGTGGCAAGATAGGCGCCGCGATGATTGTCGGGCGTGATCACCGGGATGCGGCTTTCGGGGAGGCGGCGCATGACGAAAACGACCGGAACGCCTGCGGTCTCAAGGCGGCGGAACGCGCCAGGCGTGGTGCCGCGCGCCGGCGACACGACGAGCCCGGCGACACCCTGCTCCATCAGCGATTTCAGAACCTCTTCCTGGCGCACCGGGCTCTCCGCCGTGTTGGCGATGAAAGGCACGATGCCGGCCGACTGGAAGACGCGCTCCATGCCGACCGCCATCTCGGCGAAAAACGGATTGGTAAGATCGTTGATGACCATGCCGATGACGTTGGAATGGGCCTTGCGCAGATTGGCGGCGCCGCGGTTGTAGACATAGCCGACATCCTCGATCGCCTTGCGCACCTTGAGCGCGGTCTCAGGCCGGATCAGCCGGCTGCCTTGCAACACCAGCGATACCGTCGATTTGGACACGCCCGCCTCACGGGCGATGTCGAGTATCGTTGCCTTGGCCCGGCTGGCCATCCAGATCTGTCCTCCCGGAGGTTTCTTATGCGATTTCTATTGGAACGATCTAATCTCTGCGAGGCATTTGAGTCAATCGTGTTTTTGCGAACCCGAGAAAAGTGCGGCTCAGTGGGTGCAATCGTCTACTAAATACGGCTTCACCTGCTGCGATGCAGCAATTTGAGCTGCGCGAGGCAGGGCGGCAAAGTCTCTTGATTTATTGGAACGTTCCATTTAATAGGCGCTGGGAAGGAGAGAGCCATGGACATCACCTTGCCCGGGGAAGGCGGCGGCCGCGTCCTCTACCGGCTTATCGGCCAGCCGGTGCAGCCTGTGGCCAGCGCGCGGTTCTCGCGTATCGCCTACGCCGCGGCCCATGTCGTCGCCGATCCTTTCGCCATGACCAATCCATGGTCGAGGCCCGCGGTCGACTGGGACAAGACGATGGCGTTTCGCCATCACCTCTGGCGGCTCGGCTTCCGTGTCGCCGAAGCGATGGATACCTCGCAGCGCGGAATGGGCTTCGACTGGGTGAATGCCAGGGAATTGATCCGCCGCTCGATCGCCGAGGCGCGGAGCGTCGAGGGCGCCACTCTCGCGTCAGGCGCAGGCACCGACCATCTGACGCCGGGGGCGGCGAGCACGCTCGACGATGTCATCGCGGCCTATGAGGAGCAGTTCGGGTTCATCGAAGGGCTTGGCGGCAAGGTGATCATGATGGCCAGCCGCGCGCTTGCGGCGATCGCCAAAGGCCCCGACGATTATGCCAGCGTCTACGACCGCATCCTGTCCCAGGCATCCGGCAAGGTTATCCTGCACTGGCTGGGCGACGTGTTCGATCCGGCGCTGAAAGGCTACTGGGGCAGCAGCGATTTCGAAACTGCGCTCGAGACGGTGATCGCCATCATCGAACGCCACGCCGGCACGGTCGAGGGCATAAAGATATCGATGCTCGATGCCGGCAAGGAGATCGCGCTCAGGGACCGGCTGCCCGAGGGCGTGGTGATGTTCACCGGCGACGACTTCAATTACCCCGAGCTGATCGCCGGCAACGGCGACAGACATTCGCACGCGCTGCTCGGAATTTTCGATGCGATCGCGCCGGTCGCCAATGCAGCGCTGGCAAAGCTGGCCGACGGCGACCGCGCCGGCTACGACGCGCTGATGGCCCCGACAGTGCCGCTGTCGCGCAAAATCTTCGAGGCGCCGACCGAATATTACAAGGCCGGCATCGTCTTCATGGCATGGCTGAACGGCCACCAGGAGCATTTTTCGATGATCGGCGGCATGCAATCCGCGCGCGGCATCCGCCACTATTCCGATGTCTTTCGCCTTGCCGACCAGGCAGGGTTGCTGGCCGACCCCGAGCTTGCCATTGCCAGAATGACAAGCCTCTGCGCGGTAGCGGGCGTCTGATCGCGAGCGCTACAGCGTCCGATCCAAAGGTTGCTTCGGGTGGCTTTGCGATTTGCCTTGTCTGGGCAAATCTGTATGCGGTATGCGTCCGGCAACAGAGAAGCCGATCCGGCGCTCCGCCGGCCAAACTGGCATAGCTGCCGTTCTGCATTGGGGTAAGCTGATGACCTTCGACCTTCAGGGCAAGCGTGTTTTCGTGGCCGGACATCGCGGCATGGTCGGCTCGGCCATCCTGCGCCGATTGGCCGACGAGGATTGCGAGATCCTGACCGCCTCGCGCACCGAGCTCGATCTTCTCGACCAGTCCGGCGTGCGGCACTGGATGGCCGACCGCAAGCCGGATGCAGTGGTGATGGCGGCGGCCAAGGTTGGCGGTATCCTGGCCAACAACAGGCTTCCGGTCGATTTTCTGCAGGACAATCTCGTCATGCAGAACAATGTCATCGACAGCGCCTTCCGCAACGAGGTGCAAAAGCTGCTGTTTCTCGGTTCATCCTGCATCTATCCCAAATTCGCGGCGCAGCCGATCTCCGAGGACGCCTTGCTGACCGGGCCGCTCGAGCCCACCAACGAATGGTATGCGATCGCCAAGATCGCCGGGCTGAAACTGTGCCAGGCCTATCGGCGCCAGTACGGCGTCGACTACATCTCGGCGATGCCGACCAATCTCTACGGTCCGGGCGACAATTTCGACCTCAATTCCAGCCATGTCGTGCCCGCTCTGATGCGCAAGGCGCACGAGGCCAGGCGCGCCGGCCGCAAGAGCCTGGAGGTGTGGGGATCAGGCACGCCGATGCGTGAATTCCTGCATGTCGACGACGCCGCCGACGCGCTGGTCTGGCTGCTGAAGAATTATTCGGGCGACAGCCACATCAATGTCGGCTCTGGGGAAGACATCACCATTGCCGATCTTGCCCGCACCATCGTGTCGGTCGCCGGCGCCGATGCTGCGATAACGTTCGATGCGACGAAGCCGGACGGCACGCCGCGCAAGCTGATGGACGTGTCGCGTCTGTTCGCCACCGGCTGGCGCCCGCGCTACTCGCTGCGCAGCGGATTGGAACAGACCTATGCGTGGTTTCTGGAGCACGTCGAGACCGGTGATCTCCGCCTCGGCGCGGCCTGAGGCTGGTATAGGCCGGGAACGTCAGTCGACGAAAAATACCAACGGCCAATCGAGGGATTGTCTGGATGGTGGGCGTGACAGGGATTGAACCTGTGACCCCTGCAATGTCAATGCAGTGCTCTCCCGCTGAGCTACACGCCCATCCGAAGCCGCGCATACACCATTTTTGGTTCGGCACGTCAATAGCGGGAAAAGCGAAAGAATGGCTGGCTTGCGGCGTTGGTCAAGACGCGACAAAAAGCGCGTCAGGCGGCCTGCAGCATCTTTTCGACTTCGTTGACGAGGTCGCGCAGGTGGAACGGCTTCGATAGCACCTTGGCGTCTTTCGGCGCCTTGGAGTCAGGGTTCAGGGCGACCGCGGCGAAGCCGGTGATGAACATCACCTTGAGGTCGGGATCGATCTCGGTAGCGCGGCGGGCGAGCTCGATGCCATCCATCTCGGGCATGACGATGTCGGTCAAAAGCAGCGAAAAAGGCTCCTCGCGCAGCCGCTCATAGGCACTGGCGCCATTGTCGAAATCGCTGACCTGATAACCGGCGCGCTCCAGCGCCTTGACGAGGAACCGGCGCATGTCGTCGTCGTCTTCCGCCAGCAGAATGCGTGCCATCTTGTCCCGTCCGAATCACCCAACCGACAATGCCGTGCGGCAAGCCCGTTAACCATGCTGTATATGAGGAGGTGACGGTAAACATCAAGTGAACGTTGGGCGCACAATCCTGATTTGGCTGACGCTTCGGCGGCTGGACATGCGGGCGGCGAGGTGGCACTTTCCTATCATGATGCATTGGTATTCCCGGGTTCGTTCAAATTGAAAACGGCAGCCGAGGATTTTTCGGTCGTTCCACCCTTCGAAATCCGATCGGGCGCCGAACAGCGCGTTCCCTTCCTCTTCAACTCGCCGCATAGCGGCCGCTACTATCCGGACCGGTTCATGGCGATGGCCAAGCTGGACCGCAACGCGATCCGTCGCTCCGAGGACTGCTATGTCGAGGAATTGTTCGGCGGTGCCGTCGCGCTAGGGGCGCCGATGCTGGCGGCAAACTTCCCGCGTGCCTATCTCGACGTCAACCGGGAGCCGTGGGAACTCGACCCGCGCATGTTCGCCGAACCGGTGCCGTCATTCTGCAACATCCGCTCAGCGCGGGTGGCCGGCGGACTCGGCACCGTGCCCAAGCTTGTAGGCGAGGGGCTCGACATCTATTCCGGCCGCTTGCCGCTGGCGGAGGCCGTGGCGCGCATCGAAGCGGTCTACAAGCCCTATCACGAGACGCTGAAACGGCTCTTGACCAGAACCCATGCGCGCTTCGGCTATGCCGTGCTGATTGACTGCCACTCGATGCCGGCAAGCATAAGGGTCGGCGACAGCGGATTGCGGCCGGATTTCATCGTCGGCGACCGCTTTGGCATTTCCGCCGCGGCGGCGTTGACCGAGACCGCGATCGGCCTGCTCACCGGCATGGGCTACAGCGTCGCCCACAACAAGCCCTATGCCGGAGGCTTCATCACCGAGCACTATGGCCGCCCAGTGCGCCATCTGCATGCGCTGCAGATCGAGGTCAATCGCGGGCTCTACATGAATGAGCGGACGTTCCAGAGATCATCTGGTTTCGACGCCCTGGCGGACGATCTGGCGCGGTTTTCAGCCGAACTGATGGCGATGCCCGATCACAATTTCATGGATCTGCCGCTGGCCGCCGAATAGCCGCGGAATCGCGGCACTCGCCGCTCATGCGGCGGCATAAAAAAAGACCGCATCGTTTGCACGACACGGTCGAAGTCTAGGGAGGAAACGCCCAAGGAGGGCATGGACAGGGAACCCCTGTCCGAGAACAAACGTATTGTGCGCTGCACAAATGTCAAGGCGCGTTCCGGCTTTTTTAATTCACTGTGAAGTGGAAATTGCATTTCCACGATGATTGCGTTGCATTCGAGCAACAGTTAGCGTCCAGCGAAAGGCTCCGAACGCCCTTGTTTCGGCATAAACGCCCTTGTTTCGGCCTAAAACCGTGGGCTAACGGGCATCTCAAAACATGCTGGAGCGGGAGAATCAGTTGGACGTCAGCATCGAGTTTATGCGGCGCGTTGCGCATGCCGCCGCGGCGGAGACCTTGCCGCGCTTCCGCAATCAGGGCGCGGTCACCAACAAGGAGCGCGGCAGCTTCGACCCCGTCACCGAGGCCGACCGCGAGGCCGAGCGGGCCATCCGGGCGCTGATCAACGCGCAATACCCCGATCACGGGATCCTCGGCGAGGAGCATGGCAGCGAAAACATCTCCAGCCGGCATGTCTGGGTGATCGATCCGATCGATGGAACACGCGCCTTCATCTCCGGCCTGCCGGTATGGGGAACACTGGTCGGGCTGACGGTCGACGGCGACGCCGTCGCCGGCATGATGTCGCAGCCCTTCACCGGCGAGCTGTTCTACGCCAATGCTTCCGGCTCGCACTATGAAGGTCCGGGTGGCTCGCGAAAACTCGCAACGCGCAAGACGACGAAGCTCGCAGAGGCGACTCTGTTCACCACCACGCCGGCGCTGTTCAAGGGAGACGCGCGCCTGCGCTACGACCTGTTCGAGCAACAGGTCCAGCTCGCCCGTTACGGCACCGACTGCTATGCCTTCGCCATGGTGGCGGCGGGCAGCGTCGATATCGTTGCCGATCCCGGATTGAAACCCTACGACATCGTCGCGCTGATCCCGATCATCGAGAAGGCAGGCGGCGTTGTCACCACCTTCGAAGGCGGGCCGGCGGAAAACGGCGGCGACATCCTGGCGGCGGCGACACCGGAACTGCACGCGGCGGCGATGGCGGCGCTGCGCGGCTAGGGATCCGTGCACCCACGCGTCTGGTTTTTGCGCAAATCCGACGGAAACCGCGGTACGGTTCCAAAGTGCGTCGCGCGTTGAATGGCGCGCGCTCGCATTTTTTGTATGTCGTTATCGCACAACCGCTGCGCACTTTTGCGCGACATGCATTAGCTATCGGCAGGCCAAGCATCCGAGAGACGCAGGCCCCACAAAATGAGCACGAAAGAGATGAGGCCGGTCGGCGCGGACGAATACGCCACACCTTTGATCACTGCTTCCTGAAGGGCACTTCCGTGGAAGGCTCCGGCCGCTAACGGCATAGTCTCGTTGCCGGCCGCCCAGGCGCTGGCGATCACGTAGGCGGCCAGGATCGCCAAAGCCGAATAGATCAGCAGCCAGAATGCAATCCGCGACGTCGCCGCGCCGAGATTGAGCCTAGACCATGTGAGGCCTAGCGCCAGCAAGAGAACGCCCTCCAGGGCGCCGAGCGTGTGCGCGGACAGTCCGAGCCGCGGTGCGGCGAGATACGGTATTGCAAACCCTTGGAATGACGAAAACAGCAGCAGCGCGACGCCAATCTGCAGTAGCCGATGCCCCTGACGTGACAGCGTGTTTGATGCGTTCATGGTCGTTTTTCTCCCGGCGAATGGCCTCCAACCTCTTTGGCAGCAAGCTAGCGCTCGATGCCTGAACGGGAATAAGGGGGCACGCTGCGCCGGACAAGCGACCCGTGCGGGCTTTGTTGGCGGGCGCCGCGAAGCGGTCAAACAGCGTCGCCGGTTCCGGGGATGAAGGCATCGAATGCCGCAAGCAACTGCTCGCGATAGAGGTCGGCTTCCTGGAGGATCTCATGGCGGGCGCCGTCGATCATCACTAGCGAGCCGACGCGCAGACGTCTCGCATAGGCTTCGACTGCCCTGGTCGAGACAACTTGGTCGGCGCCGGCGGCGATCATCAGCAAGGGCACCTGGATCTTGGCCATGAAATCCGGGTCGCTGACGATCAAGGATGCCTCCGTGGCCGCCTTCAGCCAGCGGATCGTCGGTCCGCCGAGCGCCAGCTGCGGATAGGTTTCGTAGATCAGCGTGTTGCGCCGATAGCGCGCCGGGTCGCTGGTCAGCTTGTTCATGGCGAAGGGCACCGATTCCTTCGGCCGCGGCCCCCATGCGGCATAGAGCCGGCCGAGGCCGAGAAGGCAGAACAGCGAACAGATGCGGCGAACGGTTATTACCGAAACCGGCAGGTCGGGCACTGTGAAGAACGGTGCGATCAGCACCATGCGGCGCACGCGGTTCGCCATCGAGGGCGCGGCGAGCAGCGCAATCACCGCGCCAGCCGAATGGGCCAGTATGTAGTAGGGTCCTCGGCAATCGGGCAGCACGATCTCTTCGAAGAACTGCTCCAGATCGCCGGTGTAGTCGAAGAAGCTCTGGACGTAGCCGCGCTGTCGGTTGCCGATCATCCGGTCGGAAGCGCCCTGGCCGCGCCAGTCGAGGGTTGCCACGCCAAAGCCCCGGTCGGCAAGGTTGCGAATGGTCTCGAAATACTTCTCGATGCACTCGTTGCGGCCGGTCAGGACGACGACGGTGCCCTTCATGGGGCGGGCAACCGCGGCAAACAGCCCATAGCGGATCTTCTTGCCGTCGCGCGTGGTGAAGAAGCCACCGGCTGCGTTTTCCGGCAGCGGATTGCCCGGAGTTTCATGGAAGACGGGGGTCTGGTGGAAAAGATCGGTCATACGGTGTTTGGCTGGTGTCGGGGCCGACGGGCGCAAGTCAGGCATAAACGCCCATGCGCCAAAAGCAAAGGAATTCGGGACGCCGGGGAGCTCGACAGGCAGCGAAGAAATAAGGCCGGAAGCAGCCTTGGGCGTACTCCCGGCCTCTGTCGACCCGGGAGGAAGGGACGTTGCACCCGGTTCGGCCTCGTCGTGTCGCCTTTTTCGCGACCTGTTCGTTATCTCGAGAACAGTTTTAATGCCGCTTGGCTGAACGCTCGCCGAAGCCACGGTTCATCTGCCGTTCATCGGCATCGGGACGTCGGCCGGGACCGGTCCTGTTTGGACGCGGGAAAATCTTGAAATGCCGTCGTCCGCTTCCCAAATTTGTCATGCGGTCGCCAATGTCGGGGCCGCTGGCCCATCCGGAACGCTGTTACGGGTTTCGCACCGGCCATACGCAACCTTGTTGCTCAACAGGAGAACACATCATGCGTCACGTTGATTTTTCCCCGCTCTACCGTTCGACCGTCGGTTTCGACCGGCTGTTCACCATGCTCGATTCGCTTGCGCAGCCGGAAGGCCAGACGTATCCGCCTTACAACATCGAGCGCACGGGCGAGGATGCCTATCGCATCTCGATGGCTGTGGCCGGCTTCTCGGAAGATGAGATTTCGATCGAAGCTCACCGCAATGTGCTGACCGTCAAGGGTGAGCGCAAGGAGGAAGGCAATGGCGAAGGCTCCGAACTGCTCTATCGCGGTATCGCCAGCCGAGCCTTCGAGCGCCGCTTCCAGCTTGCCGATCACGTCGAGGTTGTCGGCGCCGCGCTGAAGAACGGGCTGCTCTCCGTCGACCTCAAGCGCAACATCCCCGAAGAGCTGAAGCCGCGCAAGATCGCGATCACCTCGGCTCCGGCCAAGGCCAAGCAGATCGAGGCCAAGACTGCCGCCTAAGCCAGGCAGCTACGTTCTCCGGGGACGCCAACTCCCCGGGAAGAAAGGGCGGTGCAGCAATGCGCCGCTCTTTTTGCTGGGTAAGGCTTGCTATCCGGCGAGCAGGTAGCCGAAACGGTCGACCTCGTCGGGCGTGGTCGCGAAGCTGGTGACGAAGCGGTAGAGCGCTTCGTCCTCGCCGATGTGGCCGTCGTAGCCGAGCGGCCTGTGCCAGTCGTGGAAGGCCGCGCCTGCCGCTTGCATGCTTTCGGCCTCGGCCTTTTTCATGACCGCGAAGACCTCGTTCGCCTGCGGCAGCCAGGCCAGCCGGGCGGAAGGGGAATCTTCTATCGCCGCGGCAAGCCGTGCCGCCATCGCATTGGCGTGCCGTGCCGTATCGAGCCATAGCCCACCCCTGAAATAAGCATCGAATTGCGCGGCGATGAAACGCGATTTCGAGAACAGCTGGGCCGCGCGCTTGCGCAAAAAGGCCAATTCCTTGGCTCGCTCGAGGTCGAACAGCACGATCGCCTCGGCGCACCAACAGCCATTCTTGGTGCCGCCGAAGGAGAGGATGTCGATACCGTGCTTCCAGGTCATTTCGGCCGGCGTCGTTTCCAGCGCGACGAGCGCATTGGCAAAGCGGGCCCCGTCCATGTGCAGCGGCAGTCCATGCTGCTTTGCGATCGCCGAAATCCTGGCGATTTCGTTCAGCGTGTAGACGGTTCCGACCTCGGTCGACTGAGTGATCGAAACGGCAACCGGCCGCCCGGAATGGACGTTTTCGGGTGCGAAACGGTCCACCGCCCGTTCCAGATTGCCGGCATCGATTTTGCCGAGCGCGCCTTCGACTGTATAAAGCCGCGAACCGCCGGTGAAATATTCCGGTGCACCGCATTCGTCCTCGATGACGTGCGATTCGCGATGGCAGAAGGAAATGCCGCCTGGCTTGTTATAGGTAGTCAGCGACAGCGAATTGGCAGCGGTGCCGGTGGCGACGAAAAACACCGCGACTTCGCATTCGAAGATCTCATTGAAGCGCTGGTAAACTGCCTTGTCGAGGACGCCGTCGCCATAAGCGGTGGAGAAGCCCTCGGCATGGGCCGAGAGGCCGGCAGCGATACGGGGATGGGCGCCTGCCCAATTGTCGGAAGCGAAAATCATGCGTCTGCCTATGCTGGGGAAATCGGGGCGAGCTTGGCCGCTTTCGCATGCCGGCCGCAAGGGGCAGACACCGAAAATCCGCTAAAGCCAGCGAAACGCATGAGCGTACATGCAGCGACGAAAGGTTACGCTGATACCGCGTTCCGCGCAATTTTCTGTGGCGAAAGCTTCAAGAATTTTGTGAATCGGTCTTGTGTGCATCCAAAATTTCTGTCATAAAAATTTAGGACAGTAGTGCTGTCTTATTTTGTCGCACAAAACTGCCCGCATTGGCATTATGATTGCGCCTCTGCGGCCATTGCCGCGAGCGACAGCTAGACAGCCTGGCTCTGGCCTGTACGAATACCATATGCGAACGATGCGGAAAGCCGCACGGTCGGCAAGAATTTCGCAAGACGTGCCGCAAGATTGAAAGGGGAGCCACGCGCTTCCCGACGGAAACCAGCGCCCGAAGGGGACGGAACGGAGGACAGGACGATGACGGACATGACGCCATCTGCGACGAAGGCCGCGCAGACGAAAGCGGCAGCCGTCAAAAATCCGTCTCTGACCAATATTTGGCGAACCAACACCGGCTATGCCGCGCGCGGCCTCTACGATCCGCGCAACGAGCATGATGCCTGCGGCGTCGGCTTCATCGTCAACATGAAGGGCGTGAAGTCGCACCAGATCGTCGAGGACGGCCTTGCCGTGCTCGAAAACCTGACGCATCGCGGCGCGGTCGGCGCCGATCCGCTGATGGGCGACGGCGCCGGCGTGCTGGTGCAACTGCCGGACCGCTTCTTCCGTGAGGAGATGGCCAAGCAAGGGGTCGAACTGCCGAAGCCCGGCCACTATGCCGTCGGCCAGGTGTTCATGCCGCGCGACCCGGAGCTGCAGGCGCATATCGAAGGCATCATCGCCGAGGTGGCGCAACTCGAGGGCCAGCCGCTGCTCGGCTTTCGCGACGTGCCGGTCGACAATTCGTCGCTGTCCAAGGCGCCCGACATCGCCGCTTCCGAGCCGGTGCACCGGCAGGTGTTCCTGGGCCGCGGCGCCGAGATCGAGAACGACGACGATTACGAGCGGCGGCTCTACATCCTGCGCAAGGTCATTTCCGGACGTATCCACGAGGAGACCAAAGGCGTCGACAACGGCTTCTATGTCGTCTCGATGTCGTCGCGGACCATCGTCTACAAGGGCATGTTCCTGGCCTATCAGGTCGGAGCCTACTACAAGGACCTCACCGACCCGCGTTTCGAGACGGCGCTGATCCTGGTCCACCAGCGCTTCTCGACCAACACGTTCCCGTCGTGGAAGCTGGCGCATCCCTACCGCATGGTCGCCCACAATGGCGAGATCAACACGTTGCGCGGCAACGTCAACTGGATGGCGGCGCGCCAAGCTTCGGTCGATTCCGAACTGTTCGGCAACGACATCTCGAAACTGTGGCCGATCTCCTACGAAGGGCAGTCGGACACCGCCTGCTTCGACAATGCGCTCGAATTCCTGACGCAGGGCGGCTATTCGCTCGCCCACGCCATGATGATGCTGATCCCGGAAGCCTGGGCCGGCAACAAGCTGATGGGTCAGGACCGCAAAGCCTTCTATGAGTATCACGCAGCCCTGATGGAGCCGTGGGACGGGCCGGCGGCGGTTGCCTTCACCGACGGCCGCCAGATCGGTGCCACGCTCGACCGCAACGGGCTGCGGCCGGCGCGCTACATCGTTACCGATGACGACCGCGTCATCATGGCCTCGGAAGCCGGCGTGCTGCCGGTGCCGGAGGAAAGGATCGTCAAGAAGTGGCGGCTGCAGCCCGGCCGCATGCTGCTGATCGACCTGGACAAGGGCCGCATCGTTTCCGACGAGGAGATCAAGTCGGAGATCGCGACCAGGCACCCCTACAAGAGCTGGCTCGCCAACACCCAGCTCATCCTCGAAGATTTGAAGCCGGTCGAGCCGCGCGCCCTGCGCAGGGACGTCAGCCTGCTCGACCGCCAGCAGGCGTTCGGCTACACCCAGGAAGACACCAAGCTGCTGATGTCGCCGATGGCGACCACCGGCCAGGAAGCAGTCGGCTCGATGGGCACCGACACGCCGATTTCGGCGATGTCGGACAGATCGAAGCTGCTCTACACCTATTTCAAGCAGAATTTCGCCCAGGTCACCAACCCGCCGATCGACCCGATCCGCGAGGAACTGGTGATGAGCCTGGTGTCCTTCATCGGGCCGCGGCCCAACATCTTCGACCTGGTCGGCAATTCGCGCCGCAAGCGGCTCGAAGTGCGCCAGCCAATCCTGACCAATGGCGATCTCGAAAAGATCCGCTCCATCGGTCACACCGAGGACCGTTTCGACACCAAGACGATCGACATCACCTATGCTTCGAATGAAGGCGCGGCCGGCATGCAGGGCGCTATAGACCGGCTATGCGAGCGCGCCGAGGCGGCGGTCGCCGGCGGCTACAACATCATCATACTGTCGGACCGTCAGCTCGGCCCGGACCGCATCGCCATTCCGGCGCTGCTGGCAACGGCGGCCGTGCATCATCATTTGATCCGCAAGGGATTGCGCACCTCGGTCGGGCTCGTCGTGGAATCCGGCGAGCCGCGCGAGGTGCATCATTTCTGCTGTCTCGCCGGCTACGGCGCCGAGGCGATCAATCCCTATCTCGCTTTCGACACGCTGCTCGACATGCACAAGCGTGGCGAATTGCCAGCGGAGGTCGATGCCTACGAGGTCGTCTCCCGCTACATCAAGTCGATCGGCAAGGGCATCCTGAAGGTGATGTCCAAGATGGGCATCTCGACTTATCAGTCCTATTGCGGCGCGCAGATCTTCGATGCCATTGGGCTGAAGTCGGAGTTCGTGCACAAGTACTTCACCGGTACGGCGACGCTGATCGAAGGCGTCGGGCTGGACGAGATCGCCGCCGAAACGGTCAGCCGTCACACCGACGGCTTCGGCAACGACCCGGTGCTGCGCAACAGCCTCGAGGTCGGCGGCGAATACATGTTCCGCATGCGCGGCGAGGCCCATATCTGGTCGCCCGACGCAGTGGCGACCTTGCAGCACGCTGTGCGCCAGGGCTCGTGGGAGACGTTCAAGGACTATTCCGCCCAGATCGACAGCGAGACGGCGCAGGCGCAGACCATTCGCGGCATGTTCAAGATCAAGCTTGCGCAAGAGACCGGGCGCAAGAAGGTCGAACTCGACGAGGTGATGCCGGCGGCCGATATCGTCAAGCGCTTCTCGACCGGGGCGATGTCCTTCGGCTCGATCTCCAGGGAAGCGCACACGACGCTGGCGCGCGCCATGAACGCCATCGGCGGCAAGTCGAATACCGGCGAGGGCGGCGAAGAGGCCGACCGCTATCTGCCACTGCCGGGCGGCGGCAAGAACCCCGAACGCTCGGCGATCAAGCAGGTCGCTTCGGGACGCTTTGGCGTCACTGCCGAATATCTGGTCAATTCCGACATGATGCAGATCAAGGTCGCGCAAGGGGCAAAGCCCGGCGAGGGCGGCCAGCTGCCGGGCCACAAGGTCGACGCAACCATAGCCAAGGTCAGGCATTCGACGCCGGGCGTCGGCCTGATCTCGCCGCCGCCGCATCATGACATCTATTCGATCGAGGATCTGGCGCAGCTCATCTACGACCTGAAGAACGTCAATCCGGCGGCCGACGTATCGGTCAAGCTGGTCTCGGAAGTCGGCGTCGGCACGGTTGCGGCCGGCGTCGCCAAGGCGCGTGCCGACCACATCACCATATCAGGCTATGACGGCGGCACCGGCGCTTCGCCGCTGACCTCGCTCAAGCATGCCGGCAGCCCGTGGGAGATGGGCCTTGCCGAGACGCACCAGACGCTGGTGCTCAACGGCCTCAGGTCGCGCGTCGCGCTGCAGGTCGATGGCGGCCTGCGCACAGGGCGTGACGTCATCATCGGCGCGCTGCTCGGCGCCGACGAGTTCGGCTTCTCGACCGCGCCACTGATCGCGGCCGGCTGCATCATGATGCGCAAGTGCCATCTCAACACCTGCCCGGTCGGCGTCGCGACGCAGGACCCGGTGCTGCGCAAGCGCTTCAAGGGCACGCCCGAGCACGTCATCAACTTCTTCTTCTATGTGGCGGAAGAGGTGCGGGCGCTGCTTGCCGAGATGGGCTACACCCATCTCGACCAGATCATCGGCGACACCGACCTTCTGGAAAAGCGCGAGCTGATCCAGCACTGGAAGGCGCGCGGACTCGACTTCAGCAAGATGTTCTACAAGCCCGATGCGCCACACGAGGCGGTGCACTGGACCGAGCGGCAGAAGCATCCGATCGACGACGTGCTCGATCGCAAGCTGATCGAACTGGCAAAGCCGGCGCTTGAAGCCAGGCAGCCGGTCGGCATCGAACTGCCGATCCGCAACGTCGACCGTTCGACCGGCGCCATGCTGTCGGGCGAGGTGGCAAAGCGCTTCAAGCACAAGGGCCTGCGCGAGGACACGATCTCGGTGAAGCTCACCGGCACGGCCGGCCAATCCTTTGGGGCCTTTCTGGCGCGCGGGATTTCGTTCGAACTGGTGGGCGCTGCCAATGACTATGTCGGCAAGGGTCTGTCGGGCGGCCGCATCGTCATCCGCCCGCCGGAGAACACGAAAATCGTTGCTGCCGAGTCCATTATTGTCGGCAATACCGTGCTCTACGGCGCAACCGAGGGCCAGGCCTATTTCTGCGGCGTTGCCGGAGAGCGTTTTGCTGTGCGCAATTCGGGTGTCGCCGCGGTCGTTGAAGGCGTCGGCGACCACGGTTGCGAATACATGACCGGCGGTATCGTCGTCGTCATCGGCCAGACCGGCCGCAACTTCGCCGCCGGCATGTCGGGCGGCGTCGCCTATGTGCTCGACGAGGCGGGCGATTTCGCCGAACGCTGCAACATGGCGATGGTCGAGCTGGAGCCGGTTCCGGAAGAGGACGACCTGATGGAAAAGCTGCTCCACCATGGCGGCGATCTCGACCATAAGGGCCGTGTCGACGTATCGGGCGATATGACCAGCCACGACGAGGAGCGGCTCTACCAGCTGATCTCCAACCACGTCCACTACACGGGCTCGGTACGAGGTCGCGAAATCCTCGACGATTGGGCGACTTTCCGGCCGAAATTCCGGAAGATCATGCCGGTCGAATACCGCCGCGCGCTGATCGAGATGGAGCGGATGCGCATGAACGTGGCGGCGGAATAGATTTGGAAATTGCCGGGGGCCCATGCGTCCTGGCAACCATCTTCATCAACAATCCTGACCTCGGACTGAAGGTTGCCACGGCTGCCTTATGAGGTTAACGGGTGCGTCGCCAGGCGTACCTTCCGGACAGCAGGGACTGGACTATGGGCAAGGTAACAGGGTTTCTCGAGATCGACCGGCAGGTGCACAAGTACCAGCCGGCTTCCGACCGCATCCGGCATTTCCGTGAGTTCACGCTGCCGATGTCGGACAAGGAGGTCGAGAAACAGGCTGCGCGCTGCATGGATTGCGGCATTCCGTATTGCCATGGACCGACCGGCTGCCCGATCCACAACCAGATCCCCGACTGGAACGACCTCGTCTACAATGGCGACTGGGAAAACGCGATCCGCAACCTGCATTCGACCAACAATTTTCCGGAGTTTACCGGCCGCATCTGCCCCGCACCTTGCGAGGAAGCCTGCACGCTGAACCTCGAGGATATTCCGGTCGCCATAAAGACGATCGAGCAGGCGATTGCCGACAAAGCCTATGAAACCGGCCATATCCGGCCCTATCCGCCGGAACGGAAGACCGGCAAGCGCGTCGCGATCATCGGCTCGGGGCCGGCGGGAATGGCGGCTGCCCAGCAACTCGGCCGCGCCGGCCATGACGTTCACGTCTATGAGCGCGAGAGCCGGCCGGGCGGGCTGATGCGCTACGGTATCCCCGACTTCAAGATCGAGAAGCATTATATCGACCGGCGCATCGAGCAGATGCAGGGCGAAGGTGTCAGCTTCCATTGTGGCGTCAATGTCGGCGTCGACAAGCCGGTAGCCGAACTGCTCGCCGAATATGACGCGGTCCTCTATTGCGGCGGTTCCGAAACACCGCGTCCGGCCAACATCCCTGGCGACGATCTCGACGGCGTGCACGACGCGATGCCGTATCTGGTTCAGCAGAACAAGCGTATCGGCGGCGAGCCGATCCAGTCGGTGGCATGGCCGTCGCGCCCGATCGTCGCCGGCGGCCAGCACGTCGTCGTCGTCGGCGGCGGCGACACTGCCTCCGACTGCGTCGGTACCGCCTTCCGCCAGGGCGCGGTGCGCGTCACCCAGCTCGACATCCGGCCGCAGCCGCCGGAAAAGGAGGACAAGCTGTCGGTCTGGCCCTACTGGGCGACCAAGATGCGCACGTCGTCCTCGCAGGCCGAAGGCGCCGAGCGCGAATTCCAGGTGGCGACGCTTGAATTCATTGGCGAAGACGGCCAGCTGACCGGGGTAAAATGCTGCGAAGTCGACGAAAAGCGCAAGCCGATCGCGGGCACGGAATTCGTCATCCGCGCCGATCTCGCTTTCATCGCCATCGGCTTTGCCGGGCCAGCCGCTCGCGGGCCGGTCTCGGAACTCGACGGGCAGATGAAGATCGTCACCGACAGCCGCCGCTCGAAGAATGTCGAGGCCAATGACCGGGACTACAGGACCAGCGTCGAAAAGCTCTATGCGGCGGGCGACGTGCGGCGCGGCCAGTCGCTGGTCGTCTGGGCGATCCGCGAGGGCCGCCAGGCGGCGCGTGCAATCGACGAGGCGCTGATGGGATCGAGCGTGCTGCCGCGCTGAGCCCGTTCCGAAACTCTACAGAAAGAGGCGCCAGCTTTACTGCCGGATCGCCGTCGTCGTATCGGATGCGGCCGCCGTCGCAGGCTGTGTCTTGGGCGGCCAGGAGAAATCGTCAGCGCGGCCCGGTGAGGCGTCGGGCGCCTTGCCCTCGACGATCAGCCTTTCCCCCGGCAAATTCTTGTCAGCTTTTGCCGGCGGGGCGGCGCCGAGAAGTTCCGAACCGCCGTCCAGCGCCGGATCGCTGAGCAGCATCGGCACGGTGCGATCGACAGCTATCGGCGCGGCAGCAGGTGCCGGCGCCTCGACGGGAGCGCCGGCCGGGGCAGAAGCCGTCACCACGCTTCCCGGCGCGGCCAGCCCCAGGATCTTCATCAGCGGCTTTTCGGTATAGAAGGCGAGCTTGCGCTTGCCGGCCTTCGACATGTTGATGCCGTCGTCGGAGCGCAGGCGCACCGATTGGCCGTTGATGTCCGGTCCGCTGGTGATGAAGGCGCCGTTCTCGTCGACAAACCCGTCCCAGACGTCGACGAATTCGCCGCCGTGGCTTTCGGCGGACGAGCGGAAGATATCGTTGAAGGCCAGCATGTCGGAGGTCATTTTCGAGACCCGGAAGGCCGGCATGCCAACCCACAAATACGGCACCTTGGTTGCGGCGATGGCCTTGCCGAACGCATCGGTCCGGCGCTCGTATTCCTTGGTCCAGTTCTCGGATCGCGGCTGCTCGCGCACATCGCCGACGCGCATCTGCTGCCGGTCGTTGGATCCGAGCATGACGACGACGGCTGCCGGTTTTTCGGCAGCGATCAGCGACTTGACCTGTTCTGGCCAGTTGTAGACATCGTCACGCACGAAGCCGGACGATCCGTTGGCACGGACGACGATCCTGACGCCGGTGTTTTCGGCAAAGGCGGCGTCGAGCCCCTCAGCCAGCCCAGACGCCATGAAATCGCCGACCACCAGAACGACGCGTGCATCCGGCGCCTTCTCGGCCACTGGGGTTGTCGGCTCGGCCGGCGGCGGCCGGCGAACTGACCGGGGCTTTCTCAGCTTGGGCCTAGGCTTTGTTCTCTGGAATTCTCTCTGGAATTCGGGCGGCGGCTGCTCAAACCGCTCGCTTCTGCGCGGAAACAACAGGTCGCGCAGCGACCAGCCACGACTTTCCGGCTCCTGCGCCATGGCCGAGGTATGAAAGGCACTGGCGGCGCCGACTGCCAGAACGGCGATCGCCAGAACCAGAATCGGCACGCGACGAACAATTAACCGGATGCGCGCAGCCGAAACCAATCACCCTCTCCATCCCGTAACCGGCTCTAGTTCTGCCTGAGCCATTTGAGCACTTCCTTGCTAGGATACCCGTCCTGGGTCAAGCCGGCCTTTGCCTGGAAGGCCATGATGGCGGTTTTCGATCCGTCACCGATCTTGCCGTCGAACTTGCCGTCGTAAAAGCCGTGCTCGGAAAGTCGCTTCTGAAGCTCCTGCCTTTCCTCGAAGGAGAGCTTGGTAAACGGTCGCTTCCAGTCCTGCACAAGCCCGCCATAGCCGGCGATTTCGTCGGCAAGAAGGCCCACGGCGAGCGCATATTTGTCAGCATTGTTGTAACGCTTGATGACCGAGAAATTCGTGATCATCAGGAAAGCCGGCCCGCCGCGGCCGCCGGGCAGCTTCAACGTCGCCTTGTCGGCACCGTTCTTGAACGGCTTGCCGTTGGCACGGGTGACGCCCAGCGCCTGCCATTGCGACAGCGACTTCGAGCCTCCGGGCAGCTTCTTGCCGTCCGGAAGGCTGACTTCATAGCCCCAGGTCTTGCCTGCCTGCCAGCCGTTCTTCCGCAGCAAATTGGCGGCTGTCGCCAGTGCGTCGGGAATAGAATTCCAGATGTCGCGCTTGCCGTTGCCGTCCATATCGACCGCATAGGACAGGTAGCTGGTAGGGATGAACTGGGTATGGCCCATCGCGCCGGCCCATGAGCCGCTGAGATGGCTTTCGTCGATGTCGCCGGTTTGCAGGATCTTCAGCGCCGCGATCAGCTGGGTGCGGGCAAATTTCGCTCGCTTGGGGTCCGCATAACCAAGCGTCGCCAGCGAGCGCACGACATTGCGCATGATATCATCGCGCTTGAGGGTTTCGCCGTAGTTCGATTCCATCGACCAGATGGCCAGCAGGATGTAGCGGTCGACGCCGTATCTTGCCTCGATCCTGTCCAGCCAAGGCTTCCATTTCCTTGCCATTTGCTGGCCGACGGCGACCGACTGGTCATGGACGCGGTTGTCGAAATAATCCCAGGCGGGTGCGGTGAATTCGGGCTGAGTACGAGCCTTTTCCAGCACCACCGGGTCAGCATCGTTGATGCCCTTGAATGCCTGGTCGTAGACGGAGCCGGAAACGCCGCTCGCCACGGCGGTAGCACGGAAGCTGGCGACCCATTGGCGGAAGCCGGCATCGGCAAAAGCCGGCCCGCTGGGCATGAGCAAAGCAAGCGAGAGGCTGGCGGCCGTCAGGACGCTGGTGAAGCGCCTTGCGGCGTTGCGAACGGACATCTTTTCCTCCTTCTTCATCTCAGGAAGACTATTCATCGCCGAACCCGGTTAGCATTTGGTTTACCATAGGTGCCGTGCGGGGTGAAAAGATGCGTCAATGCTTTACCAGCTGAGATTTATGACCCACCGTTCAGTAATCCTCGATTTCGGCATGAAAATGTCTCGAATCGGGATTGCCGAACAGGCATGCAAATGGATAATTGGCACATGAAGAGAGTTCGCAAGGCAGTGTTCCCGGTTGCCGGTCTCGGCACGCGCTTTCTCCCTGCTACCAAGGCCATTCCCAAGGAAATGCTGACGGTCGTCGACAGGCCGGTCATCCAGTATGTGGTCGATGAGGCGCGCGATGCCGGGATCGAGCATTTCATCTTCGTGACCGGCCGCAACAAGGCGGTCATCGAGGATCACTTCGATGTCCAGTTCGAGCTCTACGACACGCTTGCGCAGCGCGGCAAGGACGACCAGCTCGCCCGCCTGCAGCGGCTGCAGCCGGCGCCGGGGCAGACCAGCTTCACCCGCCAGCAGGTACCACTCGGCCTTGGTCACGCCGTCTGGTGCGCGCGCGAGCTTGTCGGCGACGAGCCCTTTGCGCTGCTGTTACCCGACATGATCATGCAGTCGGAAAAAAGCTGCATGAAGGATATGGTCGAGCTTTACGCCGAGACCGGCAACAACATCGTCGCCGTGCAGGAATGCGATCCGGCCGAGGCGCACAAATACGGCATTGTCGGCCGCGGCGATGACGCACATCACGGTTTCCGCATCACCGGCATGGTGGAAAAGCCGAAGACCGGCACGGCGCCGTCGAACCTCTACATCAACGGACGCTACATCCTGCAGCCTGAGATATTCAAGATACTCGAAGGCCAGGAAAAAGGCGCCGGCAACGAGATCCAGCTCACCGATGCAATGCTGAAACTGCAGAAACAACAGCCCTTCTACGGCTATCATTATCGCGGGCGCACGTTCGACTGCGGCTCGCCCGAAGGCTTCGTCGAGGCCAACGTTGCCTTCGCGCTGTGGCGCAGCGACATGAATGCAAGCATGGCCGGTGTCATTCGCACACTTCTCGACGAACTCGCGCCGTCAGAGCGCCGCGGCCTAGCCTTATAGTGTCAGCACCGGTTGCCGCGCTGGTCGGCGAAAGCGCGCCGCGTTCGATCGGCCTCATGCGACGCGCTTAGGCTCTTGTTTTATGCCAGTCGTTATCGCAAAACCGCTGCACACCTTTGCGCGACATGCATTTAGCGCTGCAACTTCACGCCAACGAAAATGCTATTGGCCGTGTAGTCGCGCCCAACCAGGTTGCTGGTCAGTTTTTCAGTCCTGGCGCGGGTGGTTAGCCCGGTGTAGCGGTTCAGCCACCACGTCAGCCCTGCCTCGGCGCTCAGCGTCAAATCATGATCGTCGGAGCCGGTATAGTCGCGCCATTCAAGGCCGAGAGCGGCATTTCCGGTCAGGTTGGCGCGGATCTGCCGCTCGCCCGTGAGGCTGCCGGAATAGAGCATGGAGCCGCTTTCGCCCGCATTCGTCGTGTTCTCGGCGGTCGTCTGTGCGGTGAGCCCGATCGTGGTGCCGCGTTCCGGCGACCATTTGAGATCGGCATTGACCGTCGCGCCCGAAATCGCCGGCAGGGCGTCGTCGTCGATGGCTTCGCGCAGCCATCCGACCGAGAACTCGCCGGTAAGCTTCTCGCGGAGATCGAGCTCGACGCCGGCCCGTGCGCCAAGCCTGGTCGAGGAGCGCTGGAAGCCGTTTGGATCGACGCGCAAATCATAAGCGCGCCGGCCGATCTCGATTTCGGTGAACGGCGTGATGGCAGGCGAGATCTCGTAACCAGTGCGCAAAATGGCCGTGTAGAGCGTCGAGTCGCGGCCCTTCTGCGACAGTGATCCGCCCGACGAAAGCTTAGCGTCGCCAAAGATGTCGTGCTCGACCGCGCCGGTCAGCGCGAAGCGCATCTTGCCGGCATCCTTCTCGACGGCGAGACTGCCGTTCACTGTCTGGCGCACCGGCTGGCCAACGGCGCCGACGACTGCGTCCGGCGCCGAGGCCGATTCGGGCACGGCCTCATAGCCCAGCTTGGCGATGGCGCGCAGATCATTGTCGAGATCGATGTTGAGTGTGCCGTCGACGTGGCCTTGCGCCTCGTGAATGTCATAGCCGGACAAGGTTTCGCGGAAGATGCCATAGCCCTCAACCGTCGCTGAATTCTCCTGCCAATCGGAGACGGCGTTGAAGCGCAGCGTCGTTTCCGACAGCAGGGCCGGCTTGCCGAGGCTGCTCGAATCGGCGTTTGTCGAAGACGTCAGGCCTTGCTCGAGCGTCGGCCGGATCACGAACGAGCCGAGCTTGATGCCGGTGGCGGCGAACGGGTCGTCCTCGTTCTTTTTGTTCTGGCCTTCGATGGCTTCGGTGCGCTCGGCGCCGGGGTCGAGCCTGAGCCTTTCGGCGGAATCGATGGTCACCGCACGGCGGTTAGCCGTATCCTGCTCGTCTATGGCGGCGGTATCGGTGTCCTTGGTCGTCGCTGCAGTCGCTGTTCTCTTGCTCGTATGGCTGTCCGCGGTCTCGGCTTCGACGTTGGCCGCATTGGCGGCGCGCGTTGCGCTTGGCCGCCGTCGCGGCGGCGGAGCGGGGTTGTCGGGAAATGGGTCGCCGCTGGCCGCCGGCGGATCGAAAGTGCCGCCGGTTGCGGCCGCTTCGCCCGTGCCGTCGTCAGGCAACGCCCCCTGGCTGGCCGGGCGATAGGTAGGCAGCGGCGTATTGTCGTTGGGGGTTGCAGCAGCCTGGGCGGCTTGGGTTCCAGCCATGCTCGTTTGCCTGATCTTGTACTGCTGGTCGTCCAGGATTGTCGATTCCGAAACCTCGCCGCGCAGCTCGGTTTCCTGGGCGCAAAGCAGTGTCGGGCGCGACAACGCAAAGACATTGGTTGCCAGCAGCAATGCGCAGACCGCCTTGCCCTTTCGTCCCATTTTGTTTTGAGGCTGAAACCCGGACATCGGCACCACTGCTTGCGCGGCGCACGCGCGCCATACTTACGAAACCGTAAATGGGGATGGTTAACGGAGCGTTGAGGGATGGCCCGTCAGGGTGTTCGGAGCGGCAATTCCGTTGGACAGGCGCGTGCCGAAGCGCTAATCGCATCGTCCATGGACGTGAAATCCCCAGACAGGAAGCGGCACGACGGGCAGGCCGCGATTGCCTCGGCGCTGAGAACGGTGGCGACAGAGCAGGCCGGCGTCGCGGCATTGGCCGACGCGCTCGAAAACGGGCTGGCCGAGCCGTTCGCACGGGCCGTCGACATGGTGTCGCAGATCGATGGCCGCGTCATCGTCACCGGGGTCGGCAAAAGCGGCCATATCGGCTCGAAGATTGCCGCAACGCTCGCCTCGACCGGCACGCCGGCCTTCTTCGTTCACCCTGCCGAAGCCAATCACGGCGACCTCGGCATGATCGCCAGGAACGACGCCATCATCGCCCTGTCGTGGTCGGGGGAAAGCCTCGAGCTCAAGGGCATCATCGCCTATTCGAGGCGCTTCTCGATCCCGCTGGTCGCGGTCACCGCGGGCGAAAAATCGGCGCTGGCGCGTGCGGCCGACGTGGTGCTTCTGCTGCCGCGAGCACCGGAAGCCTGCCCGCACGGCCTTGCGCCGACGACCTCGACGCTGCTGCAAATGGTGATGGGCGATGCGCTGGCCATCGCGCTGCTCGAGGCACGCGGCTTCACCCCGGACCATTTCCGCACGTTCCATCCCGGCGGCCAGCTCGGAGCCAACCTGACTCAGATCCGCGAGATCATGCATGTCGGTGACAGGCTGCCGCTGGTGTCGTCCGGCACCGGCATGCGCGAGGCAATCCTCGAATTGTCGCGCAAGGGGTTTGGCTGCGTGGCGGTGACTGCGGCGGACGGCAAGCTGATCGGCATCATCACCGATGGCGACATCAGGCGCCATATCGGCAGCGATCTCTTGGCCATGAGCGTCGATCAGGTGATGACCAGAGAGCCAAAAATGGCCGCGCCCGACACGCTGGTGGCGACGGCGCTGCAGACGATCAACGACTCGGCCATTACCAGCCTGATGGTGGTCGAAGGCAGGCGGCCGATCGGGCTCGTCCATCTGCACGACCTGCTGCGTATCGGTGCTGCCTAGTCTGGCGAGTTTTCTAGACCGCCTCGACCGTCAGTTCCAGATCGGTATCAGCGGCACCCGTCACGCGCACCTGCGTGCCGGCCGGGAGGTCGGGGCCGGAGACACGCCACAACGTGTCGCCCAGCTTGATGCGGCCGCGCCCATTCTTGATCGGCTCGGCAAGGGTCGCCGTCCGGCCGACCATCTGTGCGCCGCGGCGGTTGAGCAGAGGCTGGTCGGTCTCATCGTGGCGTCCGCCCACCAGCCGCTTGCCGACATAAGCCGGAGACCAGCGACAGCACGAGGAAGGCGACGACCTGGACCTGCCAGGTCCAGAAACCGGCGTCCCAGATGAGCAGCGAGACGACGCCGATCAACAGCGCGGCAATGCCGATCCACAGCATGAAAATGCCGGGCGCGATGACCTCCATCACCAGCAGGATGAGGCCGAGGACCATCCAGCTCCACGGGCCGAGTTCGGAAACAATGCGGTCGAACATGGCCTCAGGTCTCGCTGGGACGAACCACGGGCGGGCGGGCCTGTCGTGCTGGACCGGCGGTGCCTTCGCCCTTGAAAACTTCCCTGGCGATTTCGCCAATGCCGCCAAGCGTGCCGATCAGTGAGGAAGCCTCTATCGGCATCAGCACGAGTTTACTGTTTGTCGCGGAGCCGATCCTGGTCAGCGCTTCCGTGTATTTCAGCGCGACGAAGTAGTTGAGCGCCTGCACGTCACCCTTGGAAATCGCCTCCGACACCACCTGCGTGGCGCGTGCTTCAGCCTCGGCCGATCGCTCGCGCGCCTCGGCGTCGCGGAAGGCGGCTTCCTTGCGCCCCTCGGCCTCCAGAATCTGCGACTGCTTGAGGCCCTCGGCGGCGAGGATCTGGGCGCGCTTATTGCGCTCGGCCATCATCTGGCGGCCCATCGATTCGACGAGATTGGCCGGCGGGTTGATGTCCTTGATCTCGACACGGGTGATCTTGATGCCCCAGGGATGCGCGGCCTCGTCGACGACGCGCAGCAGGCGCTCGTTGATGGCGTCGCGGTTCGACAACAGCTCGTCGAGGTCCATCGAGCCCATGACGGTGCGGATGTTGGTCATCGTCAAATTGAGGATAGCGTTCTGCAGGCCGGCGACCTGGTAGGCGGCCTGCGCCGCGTTGAGCACCTGATAGAAGGCGACGCCGTCGACGGCAACGGTGGCGTTGTCGCGCGTGATGATCTCCTGCGTCGGGACGTCGAGCACCTGCTCCATCATGTTCATCTTGGCGCCGATACGGTCGACGAAGGGCATGATGAGGTTGAGGCCCGGGCTCAATGTCCTGGTGTAACGGCCGAAGCGTTCGACGGTATAATTATAGCCTTGCGGAATTGTCCGGATGCCTTTGAAAAGCACCAGCACGACAAGGGCGACAAGAACAAGAAGCGCGATATCGAAACCACTGAAACCCATTTGGCTCTCCCCTCAAAGGCCGGCCACGCCGGACAGTTCCACGCGGCCGGCTTGATCAAACACTTAAGTGTGTTTCAGCAACGTTACAATCAGGTGATCATGGATTGCCGGTGAATAGACGGGTGATCTGTTCAGGCCCAGCCGGACAGCTCGCGCCGCACCATTGCCTCGATCACCGCCATGCCCTCGGTACTGTCGTTGAGGCAAGGGATGTGTGCGAACTTTTCGCCGCCGGCATGATGGAAGGTCTCGGCCGCTTCCCTGCCGATCTCGTCCAGCGTCTCGATGCAGTCGACGGAAAAGCCGGGGTTGACGATGGCGATCGATTTCACGCCTTCGCGCCCTAGTCTTTCGACCGTCTTGTCGGTGTAGGGTTGCAGCCATTCCTGCGCGCCGAAGCGCGACTGAAAGGTGGTGATCAGCTTGTTTTCATCCCAGCCGAGCTTTTCGCGCAGCAGCCGCGTCGTCTCGAGGCAATGGGCTTGGTAGGGATCGCCCTTGTCGGAATAGGGTTTCGGAATGCCGTGATAGGAAGCGATGACAATTTCCGGTTCGAAGTCGAGGTTCGCCAGATGCTTTTCGATCGAACGGGCGAGCGCCTCAATATAGGCCGGCTCGCTGTAATAGGGCGGCACGCTGCGAATGGCCGGGGCGCGGCGCATCTTCATCAGCGCGCGAAACAGCTGGTCGTTGGCAGTCGCAGTCGTCGTCGCCGAATATTGCGGATAGAGCGGGAAAGACAGGATGCGGTCGCAGCCTTGCTCGACCAGTCTCTCGGCCACGCTCGCGGTCGAAGGGTTGCCGTAGCGCATCGCCCAGTCGACAACGACATTGGGGAGGTCGCCGAGCGCGAGCCCGAGCTTCTCGGCCTGGGCGCGGGTGTAGGTGCGCAGCGGCGACTCGTTGCGCTCCCGGTTCCATATCCTGGCATAGTTGGCGCCCGACTTCCTCGGCCGGGTGGTGAGGACCAGGCCGTAGAGGATCGGATACCAGATCGCCTTGTTTAGCTCGATGACGCGTGGATCGGACAGGAACTCCCGGAGGTAGCGCCACATCGGCTTGAAGCCGGTGCCGTCGGGGGTGCCGAGATTGATCAGCATGACACCGACCGTGCCGGTCCTGACCGGAGCGCGCCCTGCCGACGGCGAGGCGGCGGTCTTCTCGGCTTTGATTTCAGCAGGGTTGGCAAGCGTCATGAGGTTCTCCAACACCGCGAACCAACGGTGCCGCGGCGAAATTAGCGATGCCGCGCCGGTTTTCAAATGCTGCGTCTGGCCGCACCTTATCCCAGAAATGCAACACCCGCCCGGTCTGCCGGGCGGGTGCATTGCGTTCCTGCGGCCGGATTACTTCGACGCCGCCGGGATCGTCAAAGTTGCGCCGACCGGCAGCCGGCGTGGCTCGTAGGCTTTGTTGGCATCGGAAATCATTTTCCATTTGGTGCCGTCGCCATAGGCCTTCACCGCGAGATCCCAGTAGGTATCGCCGGCGACGATTACATGGCTGCCTTCGGCCGGTGCCGGCTCAGCCGGCTTGGCGGGCTCGGCAGGTTTTGCCGGCTCGGTTGGCGCCGGTTCACTTGGGGCCGGCTGACTCGGGGCCGGCGCTGTCTCGGCGGGCTCGGCCGGAGCAGGGGTCGCCGGAGCCGGTGTGACCGGAGCCGCAGGTGCCGCCGGCTGGGCCGGCTCGGCGGGTGCGGGTGCCGCCGGCGCGGTTTCCGCCGGGACGGCCGGCGGTGTCTTGGAAATGTCGCCTGAGCCGGCCGGCATTTCGGGCATTGCCGGTTCAGCAGGCTTTACCGGCGCAGCCTCAGCAGGTTTTGGCGGTTCGGCAGGCTTGGCCGGTTCCGCGGCCGGGGTCACGGTCGCGGCGATCTCGGTGATGCGGCCGTCGAGCTTGGGCGTATAGGGCCGGTGCGCGCCGAGGTAGTCGGCGACGACCTGTTCCAGCCCGGGGCCGTAATCATAGGCGTTCTTGGCCTTCTCGGCGAACACCTTATAGCCGTCGCCGCCCTGGCGGACATAGTTGTTGGTGGCGACAAGGTAATCCTTGTCCGGCTTGATCGGCGTCCAGACGCCGCCTTCCATGACCTCGACCGATTTGACGCGTCCGTTAGGCGGTGCCGATCTGTCGAACGCATATTTCAGGCCGGCAACCTGCGGGAAGCGCCCGGCGCCGTCCTCGACCTGGCTGAGGCCGCTTTCGAGGCCGGCAACCAGATCCTTGCCGGAGATATGGAAGGTCGCCAGCGTGTTCTGAAACGGCAGAACGGTGAGAATCTCACCCATAGTGACGGTGCCCTGGTCGATCGAGGCGCGCAAGCCGCCGCCATTCGAGATGACGATCTCGACACCCTGGCCCCTGACCCGGTCGAGGACGGCGTCGGAGACCAGATTGCCCATCTCGCATTCGCGGGCGCGGCAGTTTTCCCGACTGCCGTCGATCGCCTTGGTGGTCTCGGCGACTTCCTTGTTCTTCAAAGCCTCGATCGGCGCGCCGAGTTCCTTGATGCGGGCAAGCACGGCGGGGTCGGGCGTGATCGATTTGTCGAGATGGATGGGATCGCCGCTCGCCTCTTTGACAACGCCGTTGTCGTCGAACACGACCTTGAGCTCGCCGAGATATTTCGAATAGGACGCCGCCTGGACGACCGGCACTTTGTAGCCGTCCGGATTGTCGACCATCGTCGGATAAGGGCCTTCCGCCTTGGGGTCGGTGTTGGAAAGCAGCGAATGGCTGTGGCCGCCGACCACCACGTCGACGCCCGGGATCTTGGCGATCACGTCGCGCTCGCGCTTGTAGCCGATATGGGTGACCGCGATGATTTTGTTGACGCCCTCTCCCTTCAGTTTCTCGACCTCGGCGGTGATCGACTTGACGTCGTCTTCGATGGCGATGTTCGGGCCAGGCGAGGCAAGCTCCGGCGTGTCGTTGGTGACCGCACCGACGATGCCGATCTTCTGGCCGCCGACCTCGACCACGATCGATGGCTTGACGCGGTCGCCGAGCTTGGATTGCGCATTGGCCTTCACGTTGGCGCCGAGCACCGGAAACTGGATCATGTCGAGAAACGGCGCCAGCGCCGACTCGCCATCGTCGAACTCATGGTTGCCGAGAGCCTCGGCATCGAACTTCATCTGGTTGAGGAATTCGCCTTCTGTCTTGCCCTTGTAGGTCGTGTAGAAGAGTGAGCCCTGGAAATTGTCGCCGGCGCTGAGCAGCAGCACGTTCTGGCCTTCCAGCTTCTTGCGCTCCTGCGCGATCGCTGTGACGAGGCGGGCGGCGCCGCCGACGCATTCACCCTTGGTCTCCTCCTCGGCCGAGCAGGTCGATTCGTACTTGTTGTTGCTCTCGATGCGGCTGTGCCAGTCGTTGATGTGCAGGATGTTCAGCGTGTAGTCGGCAAAGGATGCCCCTGCCGACAGGCCAAGCGCCGATGCCGACAGCGCGGCGATGGCAGCGATCTTCTTCATTCTCGTCTCCCGGATGACTCGAGTACAGCGCCGCGCGTCGTTTGGGACGCGCAAAGGACGCTGTACCATTTTTATTTTGCGCATGATCCTTTCCGAAAATCGACTCCGATTTTCGGGGTCATGCGCAGACGCGTTTAACGCTCTTGTTTGACCTGGATGTAACAGCCTCTCGGGCCATGTTCACATCGCGTTTCAGTCGATGCAAGCGGAAATCGGCATCAGCTTTGCCGGCGCAAGAAAACGGCGGCTTGAAGCCGCCGCCTTGTGCAAAGTCAATTCGGAATCGAACTTCAGGTGCGCCTGGTCAGCACAAAATTCTGTCCGCTCGCGCTGGTGCAATTGAGCTGGCTGGTCGAGACCATCAAGCAGTTGAAGCTGATCGGCGTCTGGCGGATCAGCGAAGTGCCATGGATCTCGACCGAGGTGCCGCCGGTCATGGTGTAGCTGCCATCGGCAAGCTTCTGACCGGTATCGGTGGCGACGGTCGCGAAGCTGCCGCCCTTGAAGGTGGATAAGCCGGTGCCCTGCGCGTCGATCCAGGAGCCTTCGACCCCTTTGGCGGTGATCACCGGTGGCTCGCCCGGGCCGGTGGTGGTGCAGGCCGCCAACGTGACGGCAGCGGCCGCGGCAATGCCAGCCGAAAGCAGTCTTTGCGCAATCGTCATCATCAAGATCCTCTCCTCTCGCATCGGCTCGAAAATCGATCCGATTTTCGGAAAGCACGATGCGCACATTCAAAGTGCTGGAGCGTACTTTGTGCGTCCAAATGGACGCACGTCGCTCTAGGCCGCCCCTCTTCAATCGCCCGATTTCCGGGCGATTGCAAGCTGGCGGAGTGTCGAGGCAACGCTGCTATCGAACGAGGATGTTGCGGAATTGCCACGGGTCTTTGGTGTCGAGGTCCTCGGGAAACAGACCAGGCCGATTGTCGAGCGGTGTCCAGTCCGTATAATAGCTCCTGACCGGCCCCAGATAGGGGTTCTGCACGTCGAGGCAGCGCTTGTAATCCATCTCGTCGGCTTCGACGATGCCGGCCTCCGGATTTTCCAGCGCCCAGACCATGCCCGCCAGCACCGCCGACGTGACCTGCATGCCGGTGGCGTTCTGATAGGGCGCCAGCTTGCGCGCCTCGGCCAGCGACAGCTGCGAGCCGTACCAGTAGGCGTTCTTGGCGTGGCCGTAGAGCAGCACGCCGAGTTCGTCGATGCCATCGACCAATTCGTTTTCGTCGAGCACGTGATGCACGGGCTGAGCCTTGCCGGCGGCACCGAACATCTCGTGCAGCGACAGCACGGCGTCGTTGCAGGGATGATAGGCGTAATGGCAGGTCGGCCGGTACTGCACCTTGCCCTTCTTGCCATGCAAGGTGAAGAAATCGGCAATCGAAATCGCCTCATTATGCGTCACCAGGAAGCCGTATTGCGGACCGGCCGTCGGGCACCATGTGCGCACGCGCGTGTTGGCGCCGGGCTGCTCCAGAAAGATAGCGGCCTTCGAGCCGTTCTTGTGCTTATTGGCGTTCTTCGGCATCCACGCCTCGTGCGTGCCCCAACCGAGCTCGGCCGGCTGCAGGCCTTCCGAAATGAAGCCTTCGACCGACCAGGTGTTCCAGAACACGTTCATCGGCTTGGGTTTCTTGGTGCGCTGGGTGTCGCGCTCGGCGATATGGATGCCCTTGACGCCGGCCTTCTTCATCAGCTTGGCCCAGCCTTCGCGATCGTGCTGCGCGGGTTCCGCGAAGTCGAGGCCAAGATCTGTGGCGAGGTTGACCAGTGCCTGCTTGACGAACCACGAGACCATGCCGGGATTGGCGCCGCAGCATGAGATCGCCGTGGTCCCGCCCGGGTTCTTCGCGATTTCGGTACGCACCGTTTCGCGCAGCGCATAATTGGTGCGTGAGGCGTTGTCGGCCTTTTCGTCGAAATAAAAGCCGAGCCAGGGCTCGACCACCGTGTCGATATAGAGGACGCCAAGCTTGCGGCAGAGCTTCATCAACTCGAGCGAGGAAGTGTCGACCGACAGGTTGACACAGAAGCCCTGGCCGCCGCCATTGGTCAAAAGCGGCGTCAGCAGCTTCTTGTAGTTCTTCTTGGTCACTGCATCCTGCATGAAAGTGATGCCGCGCTCGTCGAGCAATTTGCGGTCGGCGTCGCGCGGGTCGATGACCGTCATGCGCGACTTGTCGAATTTGAAATGGCGCTCGATCAGCGGCAGCGTTCCCCGTCCGATCGAGCCGAAGCCGATCATCACCACAGGGCCGGTGATCTCACCGTAAACGGGCCAGTTTTCATTCGCCATTTATCGATTACTCCCTCAAAAAACGCTTCGGAACAGCGGCTTGGCCGCGGCGCGACAAACCATAGATCATTGTCACAATAAAGCGAAAAGCGGACGACCGGCTTTACGCCGCGCCATCCCGGCTACGGCTCGACCAGTCTTGCGAATTCAGGCTTGAAGAGGGCACGTGCCTCGGAGACCGGCAGTTCCAGCAGATCGTCGGCGCAGGCCTGGATGGCATGCGGTAGGGTCTGGAGCCCGAACACCAGAACCTGCTTGTCGCCCTCACGCCAGAGGCTGACCGCCAGATATTCGCCGATGAGATCGTCCATGCCGCATTCGGCTTCGTGATCGATGTCGGTCTGATCGGTCGGTTTCTTGCGCCGCTGCTTGACCAAGGAGGCGAGGGAAGGACCTGGCTTGCCATCCACCGTATCCGAGAAAATGTCCTGGAGGCCAAGCAGGACGCCGCGCCGCACATCCATGATGTAGGCGTCCGAATAGTTGGTCGGATGCGCTCCGCCGCAGAAGATGCTGCCGGATTCCCGCCAGCTTATCAGCCGCGGCGTCAGCGAGCTCACTTCGAATGTGCTGTCCGCATAGCCGCCGAGCGTGCCGTCGTTCACACCGTCAATCGGCCCGCCTTCGTTGAAACCGGCATATTGCGCCGCCACGCAGCCCAGTGCGCCGATGTTTGCGCGCCAGTGCCTGTCTTGCAGCAGAGCATTCGCGGCCTCGACCGAAACGTTGCCGGACAGTTCGACGATGCGCGGCGTGGCGAATTTGGTGCGGGGGTCGACGACATAGCGGTAGGTTGCGTCCGGCCAGCCAGTCGCCTTGCCGTTATCGAGCCGAGTGTCCATCCGCAGATAGTCATAGGGGGACGTTTCCATGGTGATCGGCGTGTCATTGCCGAAGAACTTCATGAAGCTGAAATCGTAGAGATCGAGAGGGCTGCCGGGCTCGTTCCCGGTCACCTGCCGACTTGCGACCCGTTCCAATCTGAGCGGCAGCGCCCTCTTTCCGTTCCAGCTGCCTTCAAGTGTCTTGCCGTTACTGGATGAGGCCAGGCGCCACACGGCGGCGATCGGCGCGGCCTTTCCGCCATCGCAATTGTCGGCGCCGCATGCCTCCTCCTCGGCCAGTTCGAACTTGCTGCCCTTCTGCGACCTGGCTTGCAGCGGGATGTCGACGCCCTTCGAGCGGTAGAAGTAGCGGCCGGCCAGCGGGCCGTCGCCGGCCGCGGGGTCGCCGGTGAATTCGACGACGATATCGCTTTTTCCAAGCTTGCCGGCATAAGTCACCGGCTCCGCCTCGGCTGCTGTCGACAGTACCAGGATCGCGGCCACGAACGTGACCGGCCTGCCAAGATGCTGGATCATTGTTCCCCAAGCCACAAGTTACAGTTGTCTACCGCCGGCAGTCACGGTCGGCTGTCAGGCACTTATAGTCAAGTTGTGCCTCGTTCAGTGCCAGACGCTGCTCAGCGAAAAGACGCTGCGAGCGCCGCCCCTTGGTGCGGATGGCACGTCCGCCCGTTTCAGCGGATTTTTGCCCTCGGCGCGGCTGTGGAGGCTCGAACCACCAGTTCTACCGGCAGAACGACCTGGCGGGGGGCTTCATTGTCAAGAACCATTCGGGCGGCAAGCCTGCCTTTTCCGATCACGTCTTGCGCGACAGTGGTCATCGGAGGCGTGGTGCGTGCAGATTCAGCGGTGCCATCGAAGCCGACGACCGATACGTGGCCCGGCACGTCTATGCCGCGGCGAACCGCCTCGTCCAATATCGTGATTGCCTGCCAATCCGACATGGTCAGGATCGCGGTTGCTTCAGGCGCCCTGTCGAACACTACTGCTCCGGCAGACGGCTCGCCTGGTATCGTCTCGATGATCGGGACATCGTCGATCGATAAATTCGCCTCCGCCAAACCCTGTTTGAAACCGTCGAGCCTTTCGTCATCCAGCGGGAAGCCGGCCAGAAGCGGGCGCGTTGCGTGTCCGGGCATGTGGACAATCGGCGGGCCGGGAGTCCGGCGCACCGAAAGGATGGCAAAGTGCCGGTGCCCCAGCCCGGTCAAATGCCGGACTGCAGCAACCGCGCCGCTCCGGCCGTCGATCTTTATCGAATTGATGTCGGGACCTGCGTCGCTTTCGAGAATGACGAAGGGCAGACGGCGTCTCTGGACCGAAACTATGAGACCAATGTCGGCGCTGTGACCAAGGATAAAGCCGTCAACCAGGGCATCGCGGATGCTGGCGAAGCGCGTGTTGTCGGTGCCGTTTACAAGGCTGAGCGTCGTTCCAGCCTCGTCGCAGGCGAGCGAAACGCCGAGCACCAGCTCGCGGCCGTATGGGCTTCTCATCACTTCGGAGATGGCATAGGCGCCAGGCGGCATGAACCCGATGGCATTGAACTTGCCGTCCCGCAGCAATCGTCCTTTCGGATCGGGGCCGCCAAACCCGAGCGCTCGCGCGGCCGCTTCGACGCGCTCGCGCAATTCAGGCCTGACCAGCTCCGGCCGGTTGAAGACGTTGGAGACAGTCCCCCGGGAAACTCCGGCAGCCTTGCCGACATCGGCTAGGGTGGGCATTGGCGATTCACTCGTTTTCCCTGAGGTAGACCATTTTTTGGAGCGCTCCAAGAATTTTATTGACTCAAGATCGAAATTGGCGGATCGTGTCTCTTGGAGCGCTCCAAGAACATTTATTCTGAGGATTTTTGCGACTAGACATTGAAGATCGTCAAATGGCGTGGCCGCAGCGGCCATGCCCAAGGAGAGGATGATGGCAGAAACCGATGTTTTTCCAGCCTCGCTCGTCGGCAAGACTTTCGACTGCGTTTTCGGCCCCTTCGTACCGCGGTTGACGTTTCTCTCGCCTCAGGAATTGCATATCCAGGCGTCGATCGGGACCACCGAAATCGATGAGGTGGTCAACGTCGGCCTGATCAGCGTGCGCCCGAATCTCGTGCTCGCGAGCTGGACGGAGCAGAGCGGCAACTTCATTGTGCAGTTGCAGGACCACGAGGAGGGGATCGTTCATAATTATGCGCCGGCTGGCCGATGGGCAGCTCTTCTGTGCCCAGGGCGCCATTCAAGTCGTTCCTGCATAAGGGAGGAAAATGCGATGGAACTCGCTTACGACAGTCATCTGCTTGCTCGAATTCTGCTGAGCGTCGCGACCGTGGGCTACGGTGTGGTGACGATCAAAGCCGACTTGAACGCCACCCACGCCACCAATCCGCTCTGGACTCCCCACGCCCGGTTTCACGTCGTCTGGCAGGTGTTGAGCTACACCGGAGTGGCGCTGATTGCGCTCGGACTTGTCTGGATCAAGGGGCAACTCGAAGCCGAGCGGCTCTATCTCGCCGGGGGATTGGCCGCGGCCATGTATGGGGCGTTCTTCGCGGCCATGCTCTCGCGGCCGATATATGGCGGCGTGCTGTATGATGAGAACGGCTATCTGCCGTTCCGGCCGCCGTTTGGACCGGCGGGCTGGCGGGGGGATGTCAACGTCACCGTCTTTACCGCGATGTCCGCGATCCTGCTGCTGGGCGTGGCTGCGATTTAGGGAATCCGAGGAAAAGTGTGAAACAGTTTTCCGTCCGGAATTGCGCAAGAACAAGCAAGGACAAAGAGATAGAGCGGTTCGGCGCTTCCGTGAAACGACGAACTGCTCTAGCAACTGTAGTACTAGGACAGCGCCAGCGCCCTGAGCCACGCGACCAGCCGGTCACGGTCGGCGGTCATCCCCTTGTAGTCGAGCTGTGCCTCGTCCAGCGCCAGAAGTTGTTCGGCCAAGGATGCTGCGAGCGGCGTGTGGTCGGGGTGGCGCTCCAGCACGGCGAGCGGGTCGAGATGAATGCGGATGGTGAAGAGTATGTCGCCCGAGACGGGGAGTTTTCTCAACGTCTGCCGCTCGACGCGGATAAAGGCATGGGCGTCGATGTCGCCGTCCGGGAATCGCGACGGGCGATTGCTGGCGCGATCGATGCGCTCGAGGTTGGAGAGCGGATGGTAGAGCGCGTCGCCCGCCTGGATCGACCAGTTGTAGCGCTCGACGGCTTGGCCCTGGAGGCCGTCGAACATGCGGTTGATGAGATCGGCGGGGCGTGTGCCTGGGCCGAAACCCGGTACCGGCGCGTGGATCTGCTGCAGCGGCTTGCCGAATTTTTCGGTCAGCGACCATGACGACGGGAAGCAGAGCGAGCCGGCGGCCAGACGCCAGCCGCTGTCGTCGCGGCGCATCAGGATCAAATCCTCCTGCACGAGCAACGAGGCCGCGACAAGCGGCGCATCGCTGAAAGAAGCTGAGGTGCCTGAGCCCTCGAGATTGTCGATGCCGCCGATCACCTCGATCGCATTGTCGGTACGCCTGTGGGTCTCAGGAAAGTTCGCCGCCAGATGCGCACCGAGCAGATCGAGCACTTCGCGCTGAGCGTCGCGCGTTGTTTGCTCCTCGACAAAAACCTTGCCGGGAATTTCCGCATAAAGCCGGCGTTTCTCGGCAAGATAGGGCAGCAGATATTCGTCGACCTCGATCCAGCTATCGAGATTGAGCGGCTTCAGCCCGATGGTGAACAGTTTCGACGAGCCGTCATAGGGTGTGTGGGTCGGTGTGCGGAAACTCATGCTTCTTTGTAGGCTTCCAGTGCGGCAGCGGCCATTCTCGGCGTGAATTCGGTGATTTCGTAATCGGCGGCACCTGCCTTGGCGAAGGGATCGTCCGCCAGTCTGGCATCGAGCTCCTCGCGTGGACCGCGCGCGATGATGATGCCGCCGGTCCTTGGCCGCTTTGGCCCGGAGGCGACAAAGATACCTTGCGCATAGCAGGCCTTCAGCCACTCGACATGCGCTTGCTGCAGGCGGTCGATCTCGGTCAGCGGCACCTTGTAGTTCAGCGAAACCACGAACATTGTTGTCTCCAGATGCTTCAGCCCAGCCGCGCCGGGATCAATCCGCGCAGCGAGTTGCCGACGAACAGCGCCTTGGCCGATTGCAGTTCGTTCCACGTGTAGACCGCTTCACCGGCGCGGCCTTGATCCAGCAGTTCGCCGCGCAGGACGCCAGGCAGCAGGCCGCAATCGAGCCGCGGCGTGGCCAGCACGCCGTCGCCGAAATCGGCAAAGACGTTGGTGATCGTGCCCTCGCAGATTTCGCCGCGCTCATTGGCGAGCAGCACCTCGTCGGCGCGGCTGGCGAGATATTCGGCGCGGGCGCGCGTATAGGGTTGTCGGCGGCTGGTCTTGTGACGCAGCAGCGTGTCGCTCGGATCAAGCCGCACCCGTGCCAGTTGAAGTGTCCAGACCTTGTCTGCGGCGAGCGGCTCGTAGGGCTGCACCGAAACCGCTGCTTCGCCATTGCGCGACAGGACGAGGCGGGTGCGCAACACGATCTGTTGGCGGCCGACCGCATTCATCAGCGCTTCGCCGACCCTTTGCGGATCGCAGGCGAAACCGAGTTCGCTTGCCGAGCCGTAGAGCCGCGCGAGATGGCGGTCGAAACGGAGGAAACCGGAGCCGGGTTCCCAGCGCATTGTTTCGATCAGTTCGAAATCGGCAGTGTTCCCGTCGCGAAACGGGCTTTCAGCAGACACTCCTGGTACTCCTCTTCGGCTGTCGAATCGAAGACGACGCCGCCGCCGACATTGTAGACCGCCTCGCCATTGGCAAAGAGCGAGATGGTGCGGATCGCCACGGAAAAACGCATCCGGCCGCCGGGCGCGATCCAGCCTATGGCGCCGCAATAGACATCGCGCGGCCCACTTTCCAGCTCGCGCAGAATCTCCATAGCGCGGATCTTCGGTGCGCCGGTAATCGAGCCGCAGGGGAACAGCGCGGCGAAAATCTGGCGGATGGCGAGGCCGGGCAAAAGTTTTGCCCGCACGCGGCTCACCATCTGGTGGACCGTCGGGTAGCTCTCGATGCGAAAAAGCTCCGGCACATCGAGCGTTCCAACCTCGCTGATCAGTGAGATGTCGTTGCGCAGGAGATCGACGATCATCCGGTTCTCGGCCTGGTTCTTCTCGTCGTTGCGCAAGAACGCTTTCAGGCGATCGTCCTCGGCCTTGGTGGCGCCGCGCGGCGCAGTGCCTTTCATCGGATGCGTCTCGATCATGTCTTCCGCGTCGACCTCGAAGAACAGTTCGGGCGAACGCGACAAGACGATCGGATCGCCGAACGCGACCAGCGCGCCATACTTCACCGGCTGGCGTTCGGTCAGCGCGTTGAAGGCGGCCAGCGGATCGCCCGACCATTGCGCATGGACCGGAAAGGTCAGATTGCCCTGGTAGCAGTCGCCCTTGCGGATGTGGTCATGCAGCCTGGCAAAGCGTTTGGCGTAGTCGTCCGAAGACCAGGCTGCCTTGGCGTCGAAGATTGGGCCGTTGCTAGCCGGCAGATCGCCTGGCGCGACCGTCTCCTCGACCGGCGCATCGAACACGCCGAGGCAAAAAAGCGGGGCGCGGCGGCCGGCCGGCAGCAGCGGAACGAGCTTGGGTTCGAGCAGGTAACCGGCCTCGTAGGAGAAATAACCGGCCAGCCATTTGCCGCCGTCATGTGCTACCTGCGCGGCTTCCAGGGCAGGCAAAAAGTCCGCCTCGCCATGCGCTGCGATTATCTCGGCCGGCCGGTCGAAAACGAGCTGCCGCGCGGTCTCGTCGTTCCTGAAAATTGCAAAGGGCAGGGGCAGGGACATAAGGCTCGAATGCTGCGGTCACCAGCGATCGATCTATATGGGGGCTCGACCGTGTGCAATCGAGGGAGCGGCGTCTCAAGACGCAAAGGCGCGGCGGCAAAAACAAATGCGGCGCCAGTGGGCGCCGCCTTGTTCCAAAATGCCACCTTGCGATGGATCAGGTGTTGCTGGCTTCCCCCGCGGTCGGGAAGCGGCGCGCAAATTCCTTCTCGTCACCAGCGGCAAGCAGTTTCGCCTGCTCGATCCAGCGTTCACGTTCGATGCGGCCGTCGAAATTCAACGTCGCCTCGATCCGCTTGACATCGTCGGGCGTCCAGGCGGCGATCTGGGCATAGGTCGTGACCCCAAGCCCTTTGAGCAGCCGCTCGTTGGTCGGGCCGATGCCGATCAGGCGACGCAGATCGTTGGCTTTGCCTGCCGCGGTGGCTGTTGCCTTGCCGGTCGCGGCTTTCTTTGCAGCTGGCGCGGCCTTGCTTGCCGCTGGCGCAGCCTTGCTTGCCGCTGGCGCGGTCGTCGGCGCGGCGCTCGCTTTCGATGCAGGCGGTTTCGGTGTTGCCGTTTTCGCGGCACTTGCGCGTGGCGCGGTCGCGGCCTTCGCCGTTGCAGATTTCTTCGGCGCCGGTTTGGCTGGTGCGGATGTCGAAATCAGCGTTGACGGCGCCTGCATCGCGGCTTTGGTCGCGCCGGTCTTGGCGGCTGGCGCCTTGGCTGTTGCCGCCTTCGCGGTTGGCGCCTGGGTGGTTTTCGCCTCGCCCAGCCGGCGTTCGAGATCGGCGCGGGCACGGCCGCATGCATCCAACTCACCGGTCAGACGGTCGCTATCGGCCCGCAATCTGTCGCGTTCGCTGCGCGTGCGGTCTAGATCGCCGCGCAAACTGTCGAGTTCGCCACGCAGGCGTCCCCAAATGAACCAGCCAACCAACACACCTACCAGGAACGCCAGGAGCATGTAGAAAAAAGTGCCCATTATCTTTCTCTCTCCAGTCCGATCCGTCCGCCCTGGCCTGTAGAGCCATGACTTCGGCGAAGGACCATTCGATGGTGGTTCCGCAATTTGCAGAACAGCCGGCTTCGATCGAGCCGTCGGCGACCGGTTTGCCCCTGGCCAACAGCCGTTGTCGCATCCGCCGACACGCATGACCGGTCGGGATTTTCCGACCGGACCCATTCATGCCCGGCTGAGCTTGAGGGCGGACGCTATCATACAGCTTACGGGAATCTAACGGAAAACTTCCATGGAAAGTTATTTAAGAACAAATATCCAAGACAAGAATAGAACCATCGCCAATATGCATTGCAGCTAAACTGTTCTGGAAAACCCAGTCACCCGGTGTTGCGCATCACCCAGTGTTGCGCATCAATTGTCCAGTGCTTCCAGCTCGTCGATCAGTCCGCTGATCACGCTAAGCCCGATTTGCCAGAAGGCAGGGTCGGCCGCGTCGAGGCCGAACGGTGCCAGAAGCTCGGAATGATGCTTGGTGCCGCCGGCGCGCAGCATGGCAAAATATTTCTCCTGAAAGCCGCGCTCGGCGTTCTGGTAGACCGCGTAGAGCGAGTTCACCAGGCAATCGCCGAATGCATAGGCATAGACGTAGAAAGGCGAGTGGATGAAATGCGGGATATAGGTCCAGAAAATCTCGTACCCTTCGCGCAGCTTGATCGCCGGCCCGAGGCTTTCCGCCTGCACTTCCAACCAGAACTGGCCGAGCTTGTCGGAGGTCAGTTCGCCGCTCCTGCGCTCGGCATGCACTTTGCGCTCGAACTCGTAGAAGGCGATCTGGCGCACGACCGTGTTGATCATGTCCTCGACCTTCTGGGCGAGCATGGCCTTGCGTTCGCGCTTGTCGGTGGTCTGCTCGAGCAGCGAGCGGAAGGTCAGCATTTCGCCGAACACCGATGCGGTTTCGGCCAGCGTCAGCGGCGTCGATGCCATCAGGGCGCCCTGACCGCCGGCCAGCACCTGGTGCACGCCGTGGCCGAGCTCGTGCGCCAGCGTCATCACGTCGCGCGGCTTGCCCATGTAGTTGAGCAGCACATAGGGATGCGCCGAAGGCACGGTCGGATGCGCGAAGGCGCCAGGCGACTTGCCGGGTCTCACCGGTGCATCGATCCAGTTGCGGTCGAAGAAAGTTCTGGCGATCTCCGCCATGTCGGGCGAAAAGCGCTGGTAGGCGGAAAGCACGGTGTTCTTGGCCTCGTCCCAGCCGATGACCGCCTGTGGGGTCTCGGGCAATGGCGCATTGCGGTCCCAGTGGTTCATCACCTCCATGCCGAGCCAGCGCGCCTTCATCGCGTAATAGCGATGCGACAGGCGTGGATAGGCGTCGCGAACCGCGGCGGCGAGTGCATCCACCACGCTGCGTTCGACGCGGTTGGCGAGATGGCGGGAATCGGCAATGTCCTCGAAGCCGCGCCAACGGTCGGAAATCTCCTTGTCCTTGGCCAGCGTGTTGGTGACCAGCGTAAAGACGCGCAAATTCTTGCGGAAGGTCGTGGCCAGCGCCTCGGACGCCCGGCGGCGCACCTCGCTGTCTGCATCCTGCAGGCAATTGAGCGCCGGCTCCAGCGTCAGCTCCTCGCCGTCGACGTCGAAGCGCAAATCGGTCATCGTCTCGTCGAACAGGCGGTTCCAGGCCCCGCGCCCGGTGATCGATTTTTCATGGAAGAGCTGCTCGATGCGGTCTTCGAGCTGATAGGGCTTGTCTTTGCGCAGATCGAGCACCCAGGGCCGGTAATGGGCGAAGGCCGGATCGGCCGCGAGTGCGGTTTCGATCGCGCCATCGTCGATGAGGTTCAGCTCGAGCGCGAAAAACAGCAGGTGCGCGCTGGCATCGGTCATCTTTTCCTGGATGTCGCCATAGAGCTTGGCGCGCTGCGGATCCGACGTGTTGCCGGCATAGACAAGCCGGCATAGGAGACGATGCGGCCGATCAACTCCTCCAGCGCTTCATAGGCCTGAAGCGCCTCGCCAAGCCTGCCGGCGCTGCCACGCCCGGCCTCGGCGGCGAGCGTGCCTTTCCAACGGCTCTCGAAGGCGATGGCATCGGCGGCGGCCTTGGCGATGTCGCGCTTCAACTCGGGCGCTTCCATGCCCGAATAGAGATCGGCCAGATTCCATTCCGGCAGGTCGCCAAGCTCCGCCACGCCCTGACCGGGCGCCGCCGCCAGCTTTCGAGCAAAAACCATGCGCATTGCCGATCCTTCCAGACACAAAAATTCGAGGAAACGAGAAGCCGGTCAAATCCTAAGGAATTCATTCACCGGGTTTTTTGAAAGCTTATTTAGAACCCTGTGCCAAGATGATCCATAGGGCGCATTCTCGGGCGGGCACGGTCGGATCAGTCATGGCAGCTTCCATACTCATAGTCGATGACGATCCCGTGCAGCGCAGGCTGCTCGAGGCGGCGGTGACGAAATTCGGCCACACCGCGATCGTCGCCGATGGCGGCGAGGCGGGTCTCGAGTTTGTCGACGGACCCAATGCGCGCGACGTGTCGGTGGTCATCCTCGACCTTATGATGCCCGGGCTCGATGGCATCGGCGTGCTGAAGGCGATGCGCGAGCGTGGCATCCACATTCCCGTCATCGTGCAGACCGCGCAGGGCGGCATCGAAACCGTCGTTTCGGCAATGCGTCACGGCGCCTTCGACTTCGTCGTCAAGCCGGCCTCTCCCGACAGGCTGCAGGCGTCGATCGGCAACGCCCTCAAGGTCGAAGCGCTCGAAGGCGAAGTGAAGCGCTCGTCACGGCAGCGCGGCGGCCATCTGACGTTCAAGGACATGATCACCCACAGTCCGGCGATGGATCGGGTGATTCGGCTCGGCCGCAAGGCGGCGGCGTCCAACATTCCGATCCTGATCGAAGGTGAATCCGGCGTCGGCAAGGAACTGGTGGCGCGCGCCATCCAGGGCAGCGGCGACCGCCGCTCGAAACCTTTCGTCACCGTCAATTGCGGCGCCATCCCCGACAATCTGGTCGAATCGATTCTGTTCGGGCACGAGAAGGGTTCGTTCACCGGCGCCACCGAAAAACATACCGGCAAGTTCGTCGAAGCGCACACCGGCACGCTGTTCCTTGACGAAATCGGCGACCTGCCGCTCGACGTGCAGGTCAAGCTGTTGCGCGCCGTGCAGGACGGCGAGGTCGATCCGGTTGGCGGGCGCTCGACCGTCAGGGTCGACATCAGGCTGATCTCGGCAACCCATCGCAACCTGCTGCAGCAGGTCAAGGACGGAAAGTTCCGCGAGGACCTGTTCTACCGGCTGAACGTCTATCCGATCTTCGTGCCGCCATTGCGCGACCGTCGCGACGACATCCCCTATCTGGTCGAGCACTTCATGGAGAAGGTGGCGCCCGCCGATCCGCGCCACCGCCTGCGAGGCATCTCGGTGGCGGCGCTTGCCATGCTGCAGGCCTATGACTGGCCGGGCAACATAAGGCAGCTCGAAAATGCCGTCTTCCGGGCTTCGGTGCTGGCCGACGGCGACATGCTGACCGAAGAAGAATTCCCGCAGATCCGGGCGCAGGTCGAGGGCACCGTCAATCTCGATTCGGGGATCGCCTTGCCCAATTCAGTGGGGCCAGCTCCAGGGTGGCCAGCTTCCGGATCGGCTTCGGGCAGCCTGCCGCGTGATAACGTCCCGGCCGCCGTCGGCGCCGCCGCGGCCGAGCCCGACGCGCCGGCCAAGCCTCGTTTCGGCACGCTGCGGGCGCTCGACGAGCGCGGCAATGTGCGTGCACTGGCCGAGGTCGAACTCGAAATGATCAAGCTCGCCATCGATCACTACAACGGCCAGATGAGCGAAGTCGCCCGCCGCCTCGGCATCGGTCGGTCGACGCTCTACCGCAAGCTCAAGGAATACGGCATCGACCCGGAAACCGGCCGCGTCGAACGGCTCGCTTCCTGAGTCGCCGAGCCAAGCCGGTTCTCATCCGGACATCATTCCACGCAACTGCGCCTCGAAATGATGTGTTCGCCGCAGTGTTCACGTATTAAGGCGAACGGTAACAGATCGTGTTTCGAGCTGGCGCCAAAACATGATCTAAACCAGCGGTTTACCAAGATATCCGGCGCAATATTTTTGGCGGGATATCGCCACCGTGTTACCGCATTTCGGCTTCAATAAGCGATGATTAACCATTAGGATCGATATTCGGATGCACACACCACGCATCCGTTTGGTCAAATCCGGGGACAAAACGGCAGCCTGCAAGGCCTTTTGATTTGAACAGAATCGAACGACACGAAAACGGGCGGCATTATCACATGAGCGTCTGGCCGAGATGGCTGGCAGCGGTGATTGTTGCCGTCGGGTTCCTTGCAGCGGCGGCAACCGGCGCCAGCGCCGAGACACGTTCGCTGAAGCTCTATCATCTCCACACGCATGAAAAGGCGGAGATCGTCTACAAGCGCAACGGCCGCTACGACCAGGCGGGCTTGCGAAAGATCAACATCATCCTGCGCGACTGGCGTCGCAACGAGCCGACCAAGATGGATCCGCGTCTGCTGGACCTGGTCTGGGAAGCGTACCGGGAGAGCGGCGCCACCGATTACATCCAGGTCGTCTGCGGCTATCGTTCGCCGGCCACGAATTCGATGCTGCGCAGCCGCAGCAGGGGCGTCGCCGAGAAGAGCCAGCACATGCTCGGCAGGGCGATGGATTTCTACATTCCCGGCGTCCCATTGAAGAAGCTGCGTGATATCGGCCTCAGGATGCAGGGCGGCGGCGTCGGCTACTATCCCAGCTCCGGCTCGCCCTTCGTGCATATGGATGTCGGCAATGTGCGCCACTGGCCCGGCATCAGTCGCCAGGAACTGGCGCGCGTGTTCCCCAACGGCAAGACGCTGCATGTGCCGAGCGACGGCAAGCCGCTGCCTGGTTATCAACAGGCGCTCGCCTCCTACAAAGCCCGCAAGGGCGCCGGCGCGCCGGCCATTGAACTGGCCAGCGCAAGCGGCGGCAAAAAATCCCACGGGTTCCTGGCAGCCTTGTTCGGCGGTGGCGAGGACGAGGCGGACGACAGCGCCGATGTGGCGATGGCCGAGCCGGCGCCAAAGCCCCGTAACGTGAAGCCGGCGCCGTCCGCCAAGAGCAGCAACCTGCCTGGTATTGCCATCGTGGCGCCTCAGGATGCCAAGCGCGCCGAGATTCCGGAAGTCGCCGATGCTCCGGCGCCTGAACCGGAGAACGACACGCCGGAGACGATCATCGCGGCATTGCCGGCGCGCAGCATTCCGCTGCCGGATTTTGCTCCGCGTCCGAAGACCGACGTCGGCGCTCAGCCGCCTGAAAACGTTCCGTTCGGCGTGGCGGATGCGGCTGGATCGACTGAACAGGCGGTGGCGACCGCGCAAACGCCGGCAAGCGTGGCGCCGGCAAATGTTCCGTTCGGCATGGCAGACGCGTCTGCTGCGGCCGGCCCGGTGCAGGTCGCGGCAAACAACATTCCCGTGCCGAGCTGGCGGCCCGATCATTCGCTGCCGGCCGACCTGTCGCCGGCGGGTCTTGCGCCGCAGGACAAGCAAGTGTTGCTGGCGCTGGCGAGTGCGACAGAGCGGAGCAACACCGCCACCGACGCATTCTCGGTATTGCCGTCGGCGCGGCCCGACACTTCCCAGCCCGACGAGGTCAAGGCCGTTCTGGAAAGGGTCAGCGCGACCGACGAATACAAGGTCGCGTCGCTTTCCGAGCAAGCATCGGTGTTCGAGGAACCGGCTAGCGACGACCGGGCATCGAACGACCGGGCATCGAACGACGGGGCATCGCCGCGCGAGGCCATCGTTGCCCGCCCGGCCGGCTCCGATCCGGCTGCCGTCATCGGTGCAGGCGTGAAGACCACACGCAAGGAACCCAGGGCAACCGCCCGCGACCTGAAACCCGGCCCCAAGCCGGTGGTGGTCGCCGCCGCGCCGCAGGCCGCCCGATGGGCGCTGCACAGCGGTGAGTATGTAGCAACCGTTTCAGATGCGACAACGGCGCCGCGCTACGCCTACGACTTTGTCCGTACGGCGCCGAGCGAAGTCTATACGGTGGGCTTCCAGCCGGGCAACGAGATGGCCGACGCCAACCGGTTCACCGGCAAGGCCGTCAAGTTCATGTCGGTGGCACGCTTCAAGACCGAGTAGGCCGCGCTCGGCACCTCGCGCGGCTGCCTCCACGCCGACACTGGCTTCCTTCATCCCGGGATGCTAACCAGCGGTCAGCATTCTCCCGCTTCGTCTAATGGTAGGACAGCGCCCTTTGAAGGCGTGAATCGTGGTTCGAGTCCATGAGCGGGAACCAGCCGGCGAACGAGATCGGCGGCGACTTTGATGCAGAAGATGCTAGCGCCCGAGCTTGCTTGCCGCGCGTGCCAAGGCTTCGATCTCGTCCCATTTGCCGGCCTTGACCAGATCGTCCGGCGCCACCCAGGAACCGCCGACGCAGATGACGTTGGGCAGGCTGAGATAGTCGGCGGCGTTCTTGCCGGTGATACCGCCGGTCGGGCAGAATTTCACGTCGGCAAGCGGCGAGGCGAAAGCCTTGAGCGAGGCAATGCCGCCCGACTGTTCGGCCGGGAAGAATTTCAGAAAGCGCAGGCCGGCTTCGCGCGCGGCCATGACCTCTCCCGGCGTGATGGCGCCGGGCAGCAACGGCACGTCGCTGTCCTTGGCTGCCGCGAGAAGCTCGCGGGTGATGCCGGGGCTGACGATGAATTTCGAACCGGCGGCCGCCGCCTCGCCGAACTGGCGGGCGTCCAGGATGGTGCCCGCGCCGACGACGGCGTCTTCAACCTCGCCCGCCACCCGGCGGATCGCCTCCAGCGCGTCGGCGGTGCGCAGCGTGATCTCGATCGCCGCCAGGCCGCCGCGGGCCAGCGCCCGGGCCAGCGGCACCGCGTCGGCAAGATTGGCGATCTTCAGCACCGGTATGACCGGCTGGCCGTTGAGGAGCGACAGGAGCTTTTCGGTCGTGCTGGGCATTCGTCTTCATCTCCTCTGTTGATCAAGTCGACCGGTTAGCAGAAGGCGATTTTTCTGTCCACGAAACGTGGCGTGTCGCGATGTCACGCGTGGTGTTCGAAACCTCCGCGGTCAGACCACTCCAGGCTCTGCCTTGATCCGGCTGTCGTGAGCGTTTAGTGGCTTGGTGATGACACTGCCCAGCCAACCCTTCCGCGTTGCCGCGCTTTACCGCTTCGCCCGGCTCGACACCTTCGAGGCGCTGCGCGCGCCGCTTGCTGCCTTCTGCTGCGCGCGGGGCATCAAAGGCACGCTGCTGTTGGCGCGTGAGGGCATCAACGGCACGGTCGCCGGCAGTGAAACGGCAATCGCCGCGCTCATCGATCATCTCGAATCCATCGACGGTCTCGCCGGCCTCGAGATCAAATTCAGCAGCGCCGCAACGATGCCGTTCCACCGCATGAAGGTGCGGTTGAAGCGCGAGATCGCCACCATGGGCGTGGACAAAATCGATCCGGCGGCAGGTGCAGGCACCTATGTCGCGCCGGCCGACTGGAATGCACTGATCTCGGATACGGGTACCATCGTCATCGACACGCGCAACGCCTACGAGGTGTCGCTCGGCACCTTCAAGGGCGCCGTCGATCCCGCCACCAACAGCTTCCGCGAATTCCCGGCCTGGGTCGAGCAGCATCGGCACGAGCTCGACGGGCGCAAGGTCGCCATGTTCTGCACCGGCGGCATACGCTGCGAGAAGGCGACGGCCTATGTGAAGTCGCTCGGTTTGGAGCATGTGTTCCACCTCAAGGGCGGCATTCTGAAATATCTCGAGGACGTGCCCGCCGAACAGAGCCTCTGGCAAGGCGAATGCTTCGTCTTCGACGAGCGCGTTTCGGTATCGCACGGGCTGGTCGAAGGCGAGGCCGAACTCTGCCGCGCCTGTCGGCATCCGCTAGCCGCAGAAGACCGGCTGTCGCCGAGATATGCTACCGGCGTTTCATGCCCGCATTGCTTCGATGCCCGCTCGGACGAAGATCGCGCCCGTTACGCCGAGCGCCAGCGCCAGGTCGAGTTGGCGCAAGCACGCGGCGACCGCCACATCGGAAGTTAGCTCACGTGAAGCAACTTCACGTCAAGCAACAGCGAATCGATCGATGACCCACAGCCATGTCCCGTCGTTCTGCCGGCGCGCGACCTCGGTGGTGATCGTGCCGTCGGGAAGCCGGGTCGAGGTGAGCGCCAGGTCGCCATTGACGACAGCCGGGACGCTGATCTCCGGATTGAAATTTTCGGCCGGTTGCGGTGATCTCCGCGAACAGCGCCCGGATGGCTTCGCGGCCGAACGTCAGCTGTCCGCCACCGCTGTCGATGACTGCATGCGGCTCAAAAAGCGCGGCCATGCCGTCAATATCCCCGATCCATTGCCGTGAAATCAGCAGGCGCTCCAGTTCCTGGGGGTCGCGTGCCGGTTCGCGGTCAGTCTCATCGGTCATGCCAGGCTCCTCTCAAGCGGCATGCCGCGACATTAGTCGAAGTCGAGGGCGGTTTCGACACGTCCAATGTCCAAAGCGCCACGTGTTTTTGGGCGCGGAAGGAGGCTGCAGCTCTTTGATTTCTGCGTGTAATCCCAGCAGATGTCGGTGCGAGGTCATGCGTGGCAGCGGGCAAAAGGATGCACCCCGTCATTGTAATGTCAAACTGCGGGACCTAGGTCTTCGACGTCCAAACCTGCCCGCGCACCTTCGGCCGGGCCAATTCTGGAGGCATAGATGTTCGATCCCAAGAAGCTCCTCGACGATCTGCTCGGCTCGCAAATTCCTGGCACCGGATCGACCGTTCGCGACAAGGCTGGGCAGGCGGTGCAGATGGCCAAGGACAATCCGCTTGCCGCCGGTGCGCTGGCCGCGGTGCTGCTCGGAACCGGCCCAGGCCGTCGGGTCACCGGTGCGGCGGTGAAGCTTGGTGGGTTGGCTGCGATCGGCGGCCTCGCCTACAAGGCCTACCAGAACTACAAGAACGGCAACGCGCCGGCCGAGACGCAAGCTGCAGGCGAACCGGAATTGCTGCCGCCGCCGGCCGATACCGCCTTCCATCCGTCGCAAGCGCCGCAGGGCGAAGACGAATTCACGCTGACGCTGGTCAGGGCGATGATCTCGGCGGCGAAGGCCGACGGCCACGTCGATGACGAAGAGCGGCAGAAGATCGCCGGCAAGCTCAGCCTCGCCGGCGTCGGCGCCGAAGCGGAGAAATTCCTGATGTCGGAACTGGAGGCGCCGCTCGATCTGGATGTGCTGATCGCAGGGGCCAAGACCGATGCGCAAAAGCTGGAACTCTACACCGCCTCGCGTCTTGCCATCGATCCGGACACGCGGGCCGAACGCGGCTATCTCGACCTGCTTGCCGGCCGTCTCGGCCTGCCGGATGCACTGGTCGACCATGTCGAGGCGACGGTGACGGCGGCGAAGGTGCCGGCAGCGGGCAGCACAGCCAAGCCGGTCGCAGGCTCGCGCTGGTAGCTCGAAAGAGGAAGCCTGGGAACTCGGCGCCGTTGGCGTTAGCTTCTCGTTAACCGCGGAAGCGCATGATTTCAGGCAGTCGGATCGGCTTTCCTCCTCCCATGCCCGGTTCGGATCAGGGGCGGTCGCCAACGGCCGCCCTTTTTGTGAGCACAGGCTTTGGGCCGGCTTGCCATGGTTCTCGCCATTTGCGATGCCTCATCCCTTTCAGGGAGTACAGCCATGACCGACTATAAAACCGCCATCGTCACCGGCGCCGGCACGGGCATCGGCAAGAGCGTCGCCACAGCGCTGCTCAAGGCCGGCTGGAATACGGTCTTCTGCGGTCGCCGCAAGCCGGTGCTGGAGGATGCGATCGCCGCGGCCGGGCCGACGCGGGCCAAGGCATTGGCCTTCGCCTGCGACATCAGCAAGGCCGATCAGGTCGACGATCTGTTCGAGACGGTGGCAGCGGCTTTCGGGCGCGTCGACCTGCTCTTCAACAATGCCGGCACGAGCTACAAATCGACATTGATCGACGACATCCCGGTCGAAGTGTGGAACGACATCGTCGGGGTCAATCTCACCGGCTCGTTCCTGTGTGCTCGCGCCGCGTTCGGCGCCATGCGCAGGCAGCAGCCGATGGGCGGCCGCATCATCAACAACGGCTCGGTATCGGCCTATGCGCCACGGCCGGGCTCGGTGCCCTATACGGCGACCAAGCACGCCATCACCGGGCTGACCAAGACGCTGGCGCTGGACGGCAGGCCCTTCGACATTGCTTGCGGTCAGATCGACATCGGCAACGCGCTGACCGACATGGCGCAAGCGATGACGGTCGGCGTGCCGCAAGCCAACGGCACCATTGCCGCCGAAGCGGTGATGGATGTCGAGCGCGTCGCCGATGCGGTCCTCCATATGGCCAGCCTGCCGCTCGACGCCAACGTGCTGTTCATGACCGTGATGGCGACGAAGATGCCATTTGTCGGGCGAGGCTAAGTTAGTCTCAACCGGTCCTAAATCAGGGCCGGGTGACCGGAAGCGGCACGCCGGGTAAATATAGCGAAATCGGGCGGATTTCGTAGACGGCGGTCGGATTGACGCGGCGAAGGTCGCGCGCAATGTCGATAGCGGCGTCACGGTTGGCACAGTCGACAACATAGAGTCCCAGCAATTGTTCCTTGGTCTCGGCGAAGGGGCCGTCGATAACCATTCCGGGGCCTGGCCCGCGCAAGGTGCAGGCGTCTTGTGTCGCGCCGAGCCGGGCCGCAGGCCCAAGGGTGCCTTGACGGTAGAGCCGATCGTTGATCTGGAGAAGATCGGTCATCAGCGCCGCATCCTGCTCAGCCGTCAGCGCCGTGATCGCTTCTTCCTCGTGATAGGCAAGAATGGCATAGAACATCTGGCGTCTCCTTTCGTCGTCCTCACTTCGCCAGGAACGCCTCGATCCGCTCCAGCGCGCGCAGGATGTTCTCTTCGGAATTCGCGTAGGACAGCCTGACATAGCCTTCGCCGAGAATGCCGAAGTCGGGGCCGCCGATCAGCGCCACGCCGGCATCATCGAGCAGCGCCGAGGCGAGCTTCTTGGCCTTCCAGCCGGTCTTGGAAACATTGGGGAAGGCATAGAAGGCGCCTTTCGGCGTGATGCATGAAACGCCCGGCAAGGCATTCAACCCCTCAACCACGACCTTCCTGCGGCGGTCGAAGGCGCGCATCATCTTGTCGACGTCGTCCTGCGGGCCGTCGATGGCGGCTATGCCGGCATACTGGCTCGGCGCGTTGACGCAGGACCAGCAATTGACCGCCAACTTGCGCACCTTGTCATAGAGATGCGCGCCCTTGTCGCCGTTCGGCCAGATCGACCAGCCCATGCGCCAGCCGGTCATCGCCCAGGTCTTCGACCAGCCGTTGAGGACGATCAGCCGATTACGGATTTCGGGGAAGGTGAGCAGCGAACAGTGCGTCTCGCGGTCATAGGTCATCACGTCGTAGATCTCGTCGGAGAGGATGGCGACGTCCGGGTGTGCTTCCAGGCCCCTGACCAGCTTCTCGATCTCGGCTCGGGGGGTGACGCCGCCGGTCGGGTTGGCGGGCGAGTTGAGGATCAGCAGCCTGGTCTTCGGGGTGATCAGCGCCAGTGTCTCCGCAGCCGAAAAGGCAAAGCCGTTCTCCTCGCGCATCGGCACCGGGATGGGGGCAGCGCCAGTGAACTCGATCATCGAGCGGTAGATCGGAAAGCCGGGATCGGGATAGAGAATTTCGGCGCCCGGCTCGCCGAACATCAGGATCGCCGCGAACATGGTCGGCTTGCCGCCGGGCAGGATCATCACCGCTTCCGGCGAGACTTCGACGCCGGTGGTGGCCAGTGTGCGGCGTACCACCGCTTCGCGCGTCGCCAGCAGGCCGTTGGCCGGCGTATAGCCGTGATGGCCGTCGCGCAGCGCCTTGATCGCCGCCTCGACGATATGCTGCGGCGTCTTGAAGTCGGGCTGGCCGATGCCGAGATTGACGATGTCGCGGCCTTGATGGGCCAATAATGTCGCCCGCGCGAGCACCGCGAACGCATTTTCCTCGCCGAGGCGGTCGAAGGCCGAAATCGTGTGGAGCATTTTTCCCGTCCGTGTGGTTCTTTCAGCGAGCGTGCGTTTTTGTGAGCGTCCGCCCGAAAAAGTCAACGGATCGGAGCTTCGCGTGTCGGAAAATCTCAAGAATTGGCAACCGCGCCCGCGGCCGGAACGCAAGGTGCTGGAGGGACGAACTGTCAGGCTTGAGCCGCTTAACGCTGAAAAGCACGGCGACGGCTTGTTTGAAGCATCTTCGGTGCCCGACATAGATGGCCGCTTCGCCTGGCTGCCCGACTACCCGCCGCAGACCCGTGCCGCCTTCCAGCCCTGGCTGGACAAAGCCGAAGCCAGCGAGGACCCGCTGTTCTTCACAGTCATCGACAAGGCCAGCGGCAAGGTTGCCGGGCGCCAGACGCTGATGCGCATCGACGCCGCCTACGGCGTCATCGAGATCGGCAACATCTATTGGGGCCCGTTGATCTCGCGAAAGCCGGCGGCGACGGAAGCGCAGTTCCTGTTCATGAAGTATGTCTTCGACGAGCTTGGCTATCGCCGCTACGAATGGAAATGCAACAATCGCAACGAGCCGTCGAAGCGCGCGGCGGAACGTTTCGGCTTCAAGTTCGAGGGCATTTTCCGTCAGCATCTTGTGGTCAAGGGCGAAAACCGCGATACCGCGTGGTACTCGATCATCGACAAGGAGTGGCCGGCATTGCGCAGAGCCTATGAGGCATGGCTCGATCCGGCCAATTTCGAGGGCGACGGCCAGCAGAAGCGGCGGCTCGAGGATTTTCGCGCTGAGTTCGGCGCCTGACCATGACCCCGAAAAGTGGACGCCGGTTTTCGGATAAGATCATGGTCAAACATGAAGACAGAGCCTTCCCGAGTCTGCCGGGATGGATCAGGCTCTAGCGGGAGCTCAAAGATGGCCCATACCCACGACCATGCTGCGCAGGGCCACGACCACAGCCATGGCGCAGGTCATGTGCACGGCTCGACCGACAAGAAGCGCGTGCTGATCGCTGCTTGCTTGACCGCCGGCTTCATGGTTGCGGAGACGCTGGGCGCCATCTTCACCGGCTCATTGGCGCTGCTGGCGGATGCCGGCCATATGCTTGCCGATTGCGTCGCGCTCGGCCTTGCCTGGTATGCCTTTCATCTTGCGAGCCGGCCGGCGACCGTGCGCCTCACCTACGGTTTCGGCCGGGTCAAGACGCTGGTCGCCTACACCAACGGCATCGCCATCTTCGCCATTGCGCTGTGGATCGTCTACGAGGCTTGGGGCCGCTTGCTAGCGCCGGCTCCGGTGCTCGGCGGGCCGATGCTGGTCGTCGCGATCGCCGGCCTGCTGGTCAATCTCGGCTCGTTCTACGTGCTGCACGGCGGCGACCGCGGCAGCCTGAATATGCGCGGCGCCATTTTGCATGTGCTGGGCGATCTGCTCGGCTCGGCGGCGGCGATCGTCGCGGCGCTGGTGATCCTGGCGACGGGCTGGACACCTATCGATCCGATCCTGTCGGTCCTGGTCTCGCTGCTGATCCTGTCCACGGCCTGGTCGCTGATGCGCGAGGCTGCCCACGTCCTGCTCGAAGGCGTGCCTGCAAGCCTCGACCGCGACCTGATCGCGAGGGACATCGAAGGTTCGATCAAGGGCGTGCGCGAGGTACATCACATGCATGTCTGGTCGCTCGACGGCTCCAGCAACATGGCGACGTTGCATGCCTGCCTCAATGACGGCGTCGACGCGCATATGGCGGTAAGCGCGATCAAGAAGCGGCTTGCGGCGGAACATGGCATAGCCCATGCCACGGTCGAACCGGAATTCGGTCAATGTGCAGACAGACATGAGTATGATGACGAGCACGAGCATGCGCATGACACGGCAGCGCACCGCGGCCATTATCACTGACTTCGGGAGTTCTGGGCATTGGCAACGATCGACATGAACTCTCGCCGCCCTGGTGCCGCGTGATGGACCGCGACACTCGCAATGCGGCGATCGGCGCCGCCTGGGTTTTGCTGCTGTTCGGCATCGCAGCCTATAATCTTCCAACAGTGATGCTGGCGGTCGGCAAGATCTCGACGGTTCTTGCCGGCGTCGTCGCGGCGATCTTCATGGTGGCAATCTTCGTCGTGTTCTGGCTGCGTAGCCGCAGCCAGCGCAAAAAGGGAAAGTGACATGCGCATTCTGATTACCGGCGCGGCAGGCATGGTCGGCCGCAAACTCATCGCCAGGTTGGCCAAGGACGGGGCGCTCGGCGGCCGCAAGATCGCCGCGCTCGATCTTCACGATATCGTGCCGCCGCAAGCACCGGTGCTCGAAGGTGTCAGCATTACCCCCCACACCGGCGACCTTGCCGCGCCGGGCGCGACGACAAATCTGGTCGCGCTGCGCCCCGACGTGATCTTTCATCTCGCCGGCGTGGTGTCGGGCGAGGCGGAGGCCAATTTCGATCTCGGCTACCGCGTCAATCTCGACGGCACAAGGGCGCTGTTCGATGCCATAAGGCTGGCGGGGTTTGCGCCGCGCGTCGTCTTCACCTCGTCGATCGCCGTGTTCGGCGCACCGTTTCCCGACGTCATTCCGGACGAGTTCCACCCGACGCCGCTGACCTCCTACGGCACGCAGAAGCTGATCGGCGAGGCGCTGCTTGCCGACTATACGCGCCGCGGTTTCTTCGACGGCATCGGCATCAGGCTGCCGACCATCTGCGTCAGGCCGGGAAAGCCGAACAAGGCGGCCTCGGGCTTCTTCTCCGGCATCATCCGCGAGCCGCTGAGCGGCCATGAAGCGATCCTGCCGGTGCCGCGCTCGGTCATCCATACACACGCCAGCCCGCGTTCGGCGGTGAATTTCCTGATCCATGCGGCTCAGATCGACGGTGCCGCCGTCGGACCGCGCCGCAACCTGACGATGCCGGGCGTCGCCGTCAGCGTCGGCGAGCAGATCGAAGCGCTGGAGCGTGTCGCCGGCGCCAAGGCGGTGAAACTGATCCGCGAGGAGCCCGACGAGACGATCTGGGCTATCGTCAAGGGCTGGCCGACACGCTTCGAGGCGCAGCGCTCGAGGGACCTTGGCTTTGCCGCCGAGACGAGCTTCGACGAGATCATACGCGTCCATATCGAGGACGAGTTGGGCGGCAATATCCCTAGTTAAAGCGCTCCGATCGGACGCAACGAGGTCAGGCGCCGGTCAGGCTGGCCGAGAGCAGCAGCAGGCCGAACAGGAAGACGAAGGCGGCGCCGCCGATCTCGACGAAGGAATGGATGCGGTTGCCCATGCGGCCGTCGCCGGCGAAATACACCGCCCAGTTCTTGGCGGTCACCGCAAGCGTTGCCAGGGCCGAGACGGTGATTGCGGTGCCGAGGGCCATGGCCAGCACCGACAGGATGCCGCCGAACCATAGCCCGTTCAGCAAGGCGAAGCTCAGCACGATCAGCGCGCCGGAGCAGGGGCGGATGCCGACGGCAGCGACAGCCGACCAGGCCGTGCGCCAATCGAAGCGATCGCCGGAAAGCAGCGCCGGGTCGGGCGCATGCGAGTGGCCGCAGGTCTCGCAGACCTCGCCCGCCGCATGGCTGTGGTGATCGTGCGCAGCATGGGCGTGGTCGTGTGCGCCGTGGTCATGATGGTCGTGCGCATGGTCGTGATCGTCATGCGCATGAAGCGCGTGGGAATGTGCCGCATGGGCATGCGCGGAATGTGAATGGCCGGCATGTGAATGGCCGGCATGGGCAGCCGAGAGGCTGTAGCCGGGGCTTGCGCCGAACAGGCGAAGGATGGCCGGGCCGGCCTTGCGCCAAAGCAGCCAGGCGCCGAACAGGGTGACGAAGACATAGCTCATGATTTCGAGGAACCATGCGGCGTCGGTCATCGATATCGCGGTGCCGCGCAACACGAAATAGGCGAGCAGCATCACCACGATCGCGGTCAGCGCCTGCAGCAGGGCCGAGACGAAGGACAGCATGATGCCGCGCTTGAGCGCCACCTCATTGGCCACCATGTAGGACGAGATCACCGCCTTGCCGTGACCGGGGCCGGCGGCGTGGAAAATGCCATAGGCAAAGGACAGGCCGATGAGCAGCCACAGCCTGCTGCCATCCTGGCGCATCGCCTTCATCGCGCCGGCAAGCGCATGATAGAATTCCTGCTGGCGCAGATTGATCCACATCAGGATGTGGGCGAACGGGCCGGTGGCGGTTGGAGCCATGCCGTCATTGGTGCCGATGCCCAGCGAACTCTGGGCGTGGGCGGAGCCGAGAAAGTGCGTCATCACAAAGGCGGCGGCCAGAAGACCGAATGCCAAACGCAGGGACGGTTTCGCCACTGGATCTATCCTTCCGGCTGACAGGTCAGTTCGAGCTTGGTGGCAAAGATCTTGCTCATGTCGGTACCTGTCGGATCGTTGAAGAAGGCCTCGGTCAGGGTCTTCTGGTTTTCGGCGATCGCCTCGTCCGGGTTGGGGCGGACAACCTTGCTGGTGCAGGCCGGCGGCAAGCCATCGACCTGCAGATTGGCATCCTCGGTGAAATCGATCGCGGTGTAGAAGGTCGGATCGTAGACGCCGATATCGATCTTGCCGCTAAGTTTGATCGGCACCTTCGGTTCGGATTCAAACAGGATGATCAGCTGGTCATTATCGAAATTGGCCATCAGATGCGGCGGCGGGGTCATTGCCACGTCCTTGCCGTCGACGGTGACGAGCTGGAAGTAGTTGAATTCGGCAAGCGAGGCATGGACGGTGTCGGCAACATCCTTCAGCTCCTTGTCGTCGAGCTTCAGGTCGGAATTCTTGTCGAACTCCATCATCACCGTGCTCGAAAACAAATCGTCGAACCGCCAGACATGGCGCAATGCCTTCACAGTTTGGTGATCCGGGCCCAGGACCACTTCGAGGCGGGCTTCGGCGAAGACGTGGGGATGCACCTCAGCCGGTCCGACGGCGGCAAACGTCGCGGTCAAGGCCGAAGCCAGCATGATGGCTTGCTGTTTCAGGTGCATTCTCGGTCGCGATTCAATCGGCTTCGGTGAATTGCCGACAGTTACCAGAAAGGGGGCGAAAATGGGACCGCAAGGCGGCTGAAAGCTCATGCGTTGTCCAGCGCCTTGAACCACTGCACCAGGAAGTCGACGAAAACGCGAACTTTCGCAGGCAGATAGCGCCGGTGCGGATAGACGGCGAAAATGCCGCCACCAGGCAGGATGCGGTCATCCAGCGCAGTCACCAGCTTGCCGCTTTCGATGTCGGGCGCGGCGATGAAATCCGGCAGGATGGAAAACCCCAAGCCCGCCACGGCCGCCGCCCTTGCCGTCATCGGGCTGTTGACCTCCATCGGGCCGGAGACCGAAACGCTCACCGTATCGCCACTGTCGCCCTTGAAAGGCCAGTTGGTCAGCCAGCGGCCATTGGTGTCGATAATGCAAGGCACACGCGCAAGATCCTGCGGCCTGACCGGCATGCCGTGCTTGGCGATCAGCTCGGGAGACGCGCAAAGCCGCACCGAAAACGGCGCCAGGCGCCTGGCGATCAACGAGGAATTTTCCAGCCGCGAAATGCGCACCGCCAGATCGAAGCCCTCCTCGACCAGATCGACGAAACGGTCGTCGAGTTGAACGTCGAGTACGATATCGGGATGCTGCTTGGCGAAGTCGATCAGCGACTGGCCGATCGGCGCGTCGGCGAAAGTGCGCGGCGCCGATAGCTTGATCCTGCCGCGCACGTCGCCGGAGGATTCGCGCACCGCATCGGCAAGGCTGTCGACCTCGCGCACGATCTCCGAGGCGCGCCGGTAATAGGTGTGGCCCGCCTCGGTCAGGGAGAACTGCCTGGTGGTCCGGTTGAGCAGCAGCGCGCCGAGTTCGTCCTCCAGTTCGCGCACATATTTCGACAGCAGCGCCTTCGAGCGGCCGATCTTGCGCGCCGCCGCCGAAAAGCCTTCGGCCTCGACCACGTCGATGAAGGCGCGCATGCGGGTCAGCGTATCCATGTCATGCGCCTCCTTGGTGGGCTGAAAGGATGCGGGCGGCCAGCGCAATCAACTGCCGGTCGCTGTTCTTCGGACCGAGCAGCGAAAGCCCGAACGGCGCCCCGCCGACCTTGCCGAGCGGCAGCGTGATCTGCGGAAAGCCGGACAGGCCGGAAAGACACAGCAATCTCAGCGCGCGCTCGCGATAGGCCTGCAAATCGTCGAATGACGCGGCCTTGAGCGGCGCGGCACCCGGCGCGGTCGGCAGCACAAGAACGCCGTCATCGCCAAGCAGGCCGGCAAGCGTGAGGCGAAACGAAACGCGACGTTCCGTTTCACGTTGTGCGGTTGCCGCGTCGATGGTCGCGCCGTGCTCGAAACGCTCCTTGACACCGGGTCCCAGCATGCGGTCGCCGCCGGCGATCCAGGCGCCGTGACTTTGCCAGGCTTCATAGCCTTGCAGCTTGCGGAAGCACCAATAGAGATCGTCGGTGGAATGCGACAGCGGGCCGACGGTGCGCGGTGCGCCCAGTACGGACGCGACACTGCGGATCATCGAGCGATATTCCGCGGCCTCCAGCGTGCCGAGCACGAGGCCGTCTAGTGCATCGAGAGCGATGGGGCGCCTCAGTTCGTGGCGATGCGGATCGTCGCCGAGCAGCAGCGTGCCGACTTTTTCGTAGATGACGATGTCGCTTGCGAACCAGCCGAACGTGTCCAGCGAAGGCGCCAGCGGCATGGCGCCGTCGAGCGAGATGCGGCCATGCGTCGTCCTGAGGCCGATCAGGCCGCAGAAGCTTGCCGGCGCACGGATCGAGCCGCCGGTGTCCGATCCGGTTGCAATGTCGGCAAGCCTGCCGGCAACTGCCGCGGCAGAACCGGAGGACGAGCCGCCGGTGACGCGGTCGGGTGCTGCCGGGTTGACCGGCGACGGGAAATGCGCGTTCAGCCCAAGCAGGGAAAATGCGAGTTCGTCGGTCTGCGTCTTGCCGACGAAGCGCGCGCCCGAATCAAGCAGCGCCTGGACGGCCGGCGCGGTCGCCATGGCCGGTGAAGCGTCCCGGTACTTCTGCGGGTTGCCGCAGCCGGTGCGGTAGCCGGCGACGTCGAAGATGTCCTTGACGGCCAGCCGCAAGCCGGCAAGCGGGCCGGATTGCGCATTGGCTACAGGGATTGGATCAAGGTCGAGAAAAGCGTTCAGCGGGCCGCGAGTGCCTGTCATGCGTTCGATATCCGGAATGTGCTTGCCGCAGCATTTTTCTTCTGGTTGCCGCAGCATTGTTCGATGCCACAAATTTTACAACCTGCCATACGATTTTTATTGATTGTGAAATCTTTCGATCTTATATCGCGCTTGCCCAAAGTCGCACGTGCCTGTGGGTGTCCGCCGATCCTCGAATGGTGAGGGCAATCGGTAAGGTAACTGGAGCCAACCCCTCCAGTCGGTTTAGCGGCCAACCGCCAACCGAGGACACCTTGAAGCAACGACGGTGCGGGCCTTTCTGGTGTTCTGCCGGTCGTCCAAAGACCGGGGTTACTGAAGAGGCACACCTTCATTGCCGGCAGTGCGGACGGGTCTCCCATCCAAGCCAAGGCAGACAAAGCGAACCGAGGCCGGGCAAGGCCAAGGTTCACCGCCGCGAGACGGCGCTTCATGGTTCCGGGGTCTCCACCGGCTGGTTCCATGGATTTGACGTCCCGCCTTTGTCCACCGCGTGTTCGCGAGGCCGAGGGCCCGCGTCCGCAAGCCTTTGTGCGCGCCGAAAGGCGCTGATGGAGAGACCCGATGGCTACCCAGCGCATCCTTGACTTTCTCGCCACCCGACGTCCGAACGGCCCGTGCCTCGTCGTCGACCTCGATGTCGTGCGCGACAATTTCCGCGCCTTCGAGAAGGCGCTTCCCGATTCCAAAATCTACTATGCGGTGAAAGCAAATCCGGCGCCGGAAATCCTGCGCCTGCTTGCTGCGATGGGCTCGTCCTTCGACACCGCTTCCGTTGCCGAAGTCGAGATGGCGATGGACGCCGGTGCGCCGGCGGACCGCATCTCCTTCGGCAACACCATCAAGAAGGAGCGCGATATCCAGCGCGCCTACCAGCTCGGCATCCGGCTGTTTGCGGTGGACTGCGTCGAGGAAGTCGAGAAGATCGCACGTGCTGCTCCCGGCGCCCGTGTGTTCTGCCGCGTCCTGACCGACGGCGAGGGCGCCGAATGGCCGCTGTCGCGCAAGTTCGGCTGTGTGCCGGCGATGGCGGTCCACGTGCTGCGCCATGCCAAGGCGCTCGGCCTCGACGCCCATGGCGTGTCGTTCCATGTCGGCTCGCAGCAGACCGACCTGACTGCCTGGGATCGCGCGCTGGCCGATGCCAAGAAGGTGTTCGCGACGCTGGCCGACGAAGGCATCGTGCTGAAGATGGTCAATATGGGCGGCGGCTTCCCGACCCGCTATCTCAGGGATGTGCCGGTGGCGCAGGCCTATGGCCAGGCGATCTTCTCGGCGCTCAGGAAGCATTTCGGCAACGCCATCCCCGAGACGATCATCGAGCCGGGCCGCGGCATGGTCGGCAATGCCGGAGTGATCAAATCGGAGGTAGTGCTGATCTCGAAGAAGGCCGACAACGACAATGTGCGCTGGGTGTTCCTCGACATCGGCAAGTTCGGCGGTCTCGCCGAGACGATGGACGAGGCGATCCGCTATCCGATCGTCACCGCGCATGACGGCAGCGAGACCGCGCCTTGCGTGCTCGCCGGCCCGACCTGCGATTCGGCCGACGTGATGTATGAAAAGACGCCGTATCCGCTGCCCTTGTCGCTGACCATCGGCGACGAGGTGCTGATCGAGGGCACCGGCGCCTACACGACGACCTACGCCTCGGTCGCCTTCAACGGCTTCGAGCCTCTCCGATCCTACGTGATCTGAAGGCTTCGGCCCTCAGATCACCCCGAGGTGGGCGCCTGTCGCCCGCCCCGGGTTCGCCTGTGGAACAGATCTCCGCTCGTGAAGGATCGCGGAAATGGACATTGTAGATTTCATTGTTGAAGGCGCCGCGGGAATCTCCCCCCTTGAGCGGGAGATGGCCACGAAGTGGCCAGAGGGGGTCGCCGCGCGTGAAGCGCCGACGTTCTTCGTCCACGATAGGGTGTCGCGTCAGGACGTGCCGACCCCCTCTGTCGCTTGCGGCGACATCTCCCCCTCAAGGGGGGAGATAACCGGCGCTTTTGCGATCGTCGCCGAAACTGCGGCAGATATTGCATCGCGCGAGGCTTTGCTCGATCGCGCCATGGGGCCGAAGCGCCGGAAGAAGTCGTCGGAAAAGCTGCGGCGCGGCCGCCGGCCGTCGGAGGGCCTGGCCTTTGTCGCGCGCGACGCGTCGGGCACTGTTGCCGGCACGGTACGGCTGTGGGACGTGGTGCTGGGCGAAGGCGGCAAGGCAGCGTTGCTGCTCGGCCCGCTTGCGGTCGACCCGGCGCTGAAAAATGCCGGCATTGGCTCGGCGCTGATGCACCACGCGGTCGCTGAGGCCGCGCGCCTTGGCCATGCGGCGATCCTGTTGGTCGGCGACGCGCCCTACTACGAGCGCTTCGGGTTCTCGGCCGAAAAGACCGGTTCGCTGGCCATGCCTGGACCTTACGAACGGCACCGCTTGCTGGCGCTGGAACTGGTGGAAGGCGCGCTCGACGGCGCGCAAGGCACGCTGAAGGCGGCCGGGCGCAAGCTGAAGGCACAGCGGCTGCCGCTCGCTGCGTGACGGATCAGAAACAAGCCGCCCATTGCACGGCGGCTTGTTTTCATTCCGGACCGGAGTGGATCAGCCGATCAGCTGGCTGAGCGCCATGGCGACGCTCATGTCGCCTTCGACCTTTATCTTACCGGACATGAAAGCCATGGTCGGGTTGAGATCGCCTGAGATCAGCGAGTCCAAATCGTCGAGCGACAGCTTTATCGTGCAATCGGCCGGCGCATCGGTGGTCGAGACATCGGCGCCGTCGATGACGATGACGCCGTCGCTGCCGGTGTCGAATTTCACGGAACGGTCGAACCCGGCGCTCGCCACGCGCGCGCTGATCTTGTCGGCAATCTCCTGAACGCCCATGGCGGTTCTCCTCGTCTCGTTGCGTTTGTCGCACATTGGCACTTCGATCCGGGACACTTCGATCTGGCCGAAGTCGCCGTCTTGCGCATTTCGCGATCACGGTCGCCGGCGCATATAGCTTCGGGTTGACGTTTACGTCAACGCGGCTCCCCGAGATGAAGATGGGGTTTATCGCCGCAGCATCACGCGGGCATGACACCTTGGGGGCGCTCATGTTGTCATGCGATGCCGCCGGGCGTATCAGGCACCACTCCCCCTTGGATATCGGCGAGCCGCCCGGTGCTTTCCAGAAACGAACCGCCCAGAAACGAACCGCAAGTCTATGCCCGCCGGTTGCGCGCGGTGCTGATCAGATCTATCCCGCTGCTCGAGGCACGTGGCATTGCCGTGGTCATTCTGGCGGCCCTGGTCGGGATGATGGCGGGTGCGCTGGTCACCGGCATGAGCGGACTGGTGCAGGTCCTGCATGGGCTCATGTTCGGCGTTCAGCCCGGCGGTCGGCTTTCGGCGATGTTTTCGCTGCAAAGGCCGGAGCAGGCGCTGATACCGGCGATCGGCGGCATCCTGCTCGGGCTGACGGTGATCTGGCTGAGAAAGCGGAAGTTCCGCACGCCGGTCGATCCGATCGAAGCCAATGCAATTTACGGCGGCCGCATGTCGCTGACCGACACTTTCATCATCGCCGGGCAGACGATGATCTCGAGCGGCTTCGGCGCTTCGGTCGGGCTCGAGGCCGGCTATACGCAGGTGGGTTCGGGCCTGGCGTCGCGGCTGGCGCGCTTGTTCAGGCTGCGCCGCAACGATGTTCGCATCCTGGTCGGCTGCGGTGCCGCCGGCGCGATCGCCGCCGCTTTCGACGCGCCGCTGACCGGCGCCTTCTACGGGTTCGAGCTGGTCATCGGCATCTACTCGGTCGCCAATGTCGCACCGGTAATGGCCGCCGCGATCTCAGCCTCGCTGACCGCCGAGGTGTTCGGCGGCGTGCCATTTCCGCTGGAACTCGCCGGTCTGCCGGCGCTCACCGTCAGCCAGTATTTGCCGTTCATGCTGCTCGGGCTTCTGGGCGGCGGCGCTTCCATCGCCATCATGCATCTGGTGAGCATGATCGAGCGCGTCTTTGCGCGGCTGTCGATCGACGCCTCGCTGCGCCCAGCCATCGGCGGCGTGATGGTCGGGCTGCTGGGGCTGGTCACGCCACAGGTCCTGTCCAGCGGCCATGGCGCGCTGCACCGCGAATTCGCGATGAATTACGGGCTGGCCGTGGTGGCCAGCGTCTTCGTGCTGAAGCTGGCGGCGTCGGCGATCTCGCTCGGCTCCGGCTTCCGCGGCGGCCTGTTCTTTGCCTCGCTGTTCCTCGGCGCGCTGCTCGGCAAGATGTTTGCCGGCGCTATGGCATTCGTCTCGCCGGCGACCGGCATCGACCCGGCCGTCGCCGCCGTCGTCGGCATGACCTCGCTCGCCGTAGGCGTCGTCGGCGGCCCGTTGACGATGACCTTCCTGGCGCTGGAATCGACCCGTGACCTGACGCTGACCGGCGTGGTGCTGGCGTCCTCGCTCATGGCGGCGATCCTGGTGCGCGAAACTTTCGGCTATTCCTTCTCGACATGGCGTTTTCATCTGCGCGGCGAAACCATCCGCAGCGCGCATGATGTCGGCTGGATGCGCAGCCTGACTGTCGGCTCGATGATGCGAAAGGATGTCCGCACCATCGACGCCTCGACGACGCTTGCGGAATTCCGCAAGCAGGTGCCGCTCGGTGCCTCGCAGCGCGTCATCGCGGTCGACGCCGACCTGCATTATGTCGGTGTGCTGATCGTCGCCGAATTGCACAGCCATTTGTCGGACGACGAGATGCCGGTGCTGTCCTTCGTCAAGTTCAAGGACGCGGTGCTGGTGCCGAGCATGAACGTGCAATCGGCCGCCGAGACTTTTCAGCGCGCCGGCGCCGAGGAATTGGCGGTGGTCGAGGATTTCACCGACCGCAAGGTGGTCGGGCTGCTGACCGAAGGCCATCTGATGCGGCGCTATGCCGAGGAACTCGACAAGGCGCGGCGCGATCTGTCGGGCGAGGGGTAGCGAACGTGACAGGCCAAGTCTTGGTCATCGATGGTAGTGAGACGGATGTCCCGGTTATCCCCCTGTAAGAGGCGGCATCAACGCAGCCTCGACAAGGTCGACCTTCCATGCTTCGGGTCTGCCGGTTATCATCGAAGGAGAGCATCAAGGTGAACGAAGACGCCGTCAGTCCAAGGCCGCTTTCGGAAATTGTCAGCTATCACGCGCACATCTACTATGACGGGCAGGCCGAGCGGCAGCATGCCGAATGGCTGCGCCTGCGCATCGGCGAGCGTTTCCGCGTGCGCCTGGGCAACTGGCGCGACGAGCCGGTCGGCCCGCATCAGCAGGCCATGTACCAGGTCTCCTTCGCCACCGGGATTTTCGCTACGCTGGTTCCATGGCTGATGCTGAACCATGGCGGCTTGAGCATCCTCATCCACCCCAACACCACCAACCCCAAGCGCGACCATCTGGTCGACCCGATCTGGATAGGGCGGCCGTTGGGGGTGAAGGGCGAGGTGCTTGGCGAGGAGGATGAGGCGGAGGAGGCGCTGGAGGTGAATACGCAGCCGACGGTGGGGGTGTAGCAGGGCAATCGCATAGGGCAACCAAGGTCTTCGCTCTACGAGTACCCCCACCCCTAACCCCTCCCCACAAGGGGGAGGGAAACTTCTGTTGGCGCTGACCTCGGCAAATTGCATGCCCTTTCAATGCCAAGGAGGACGTAAAGGTGCGCGGCAGCGTTCCCTCCCCCTTGTGGGGAGGGTTAGGGTGGGGTCCTCCTCGCAAGAATCTCATATGCGGTTGTCGGGGCGGGCGAAGAGTGCGGTAACTTTGGGCCGGTGTCTGCTTGACGAAGATCGGTGCTCTGTTTGAGAACGGGAGCTGCATGGGGAGACAAGCAAGCGGTGGGCAAATTGTGAGGCGCGTTCTTCGAATACTGGCCGCGCTGACCATGGCGTTCGGGGTGGCCGGCTGCACAAGCATTTCCTACTACGCGCAGTCGCTGGAGGGTCATGTTCGGATCATGGCGGCGCGCAAGAATGTTGGAAGACTGATCCGCGATCCTTCGACACCTGAGGCATTGCGCAGCAAGCTGACGTCGGCGAGCGCCATAAGACAATTCGCGACAGATGAACTGGCCCTGCCTGACAACAGCAGCTACCGCAGCTACGTCGACATCCACCGGGACGCTGTGACCTGGGCCGTTTTTGCAGCGCCGCAATTCTCGCTCGCGCCGAAAACATGGTGCTTTCCGGTTTTCGGCTGCGTTCCCTACCGGGGTTACTTCTCCCGGAAATCCGCGACGGACAGCGCTGTCGCGCTTCAGAGACAGGGACTGGACGTCTACGTCACAGGCATCACCGCCTATTCCACGCTGGGCTGGTCCAGCGACCCGCTGCTCAGCACCATGCTTCGTCAGGATGACACCTATCTTGCAAGCCTTGTCTTTCATGAACTGGCCCATCAGCGCCTCTATGTGGAGGGCGATTCCGCGTTCAACGAGGCTTTCGCGGTTGCCGTCGAAACCACCGGCACAAGGAAATGGCTCCGCGCCGCCGGCGATCGGGCCGGATTGCGCCGCTACGAAGTCGCTCGCAAGCGCAACGCCGATTTTCTCAAACTGGTGGCGAAAACGCGCGACGAGCTGGCCCAGATCTATGGAAGTCCCCGTACGCCGCAGCAGATGGCGGCCGCCAAGGCAACGGCGATCGACACGCTGCGGACGCGCTACCGGCACATGCGCGACAGGCGCTGGGCCGGATACCGGGGATACGACCGCTGGTTCGATACGCCGATCAACAACGCAAAGCTCGCCGCGACGTCCGTCTACGGCGAACAGGTTCCGGCATTTCTCCACTTGTTCGACCTGTGTGGCGGGGACTATCCAAGGTTCTACGCGTCTGTTCGACGCATCGCGGACAAACCGTCCCGTGCCGAAGCACTGAAGGCGGTGAATAGCTGTGAGTGACTTGAACAAGCAGCGGGCCGAAACATTCTCATCCACCTCAACACCACCAACCCCAAGCGCGACCGTCTGGTCGACCCGATCTGGATCGGGCCGGCCGCCGGGGTGAACGGCGAGGTTCTCGGCGAGGACGATGAGGCGGAAGAGGCGCTGGAGGTGAATACGGAGCCGACGCTGGGGCGTAGGGGGGCTGGGTAGCCCTTCGGTATGTGAGGTTCGGCGTCGGAAATCGCGTGTGCCTGCAGTGCAGTTCAGGCTGGCATGACCGGCCGCTTTGCGCCCAATACCAGTCACTACGACAGCGCCGTTCCTTCGCCAAAAGCGGCCATCACGAAATTCACAGGCCAAGCAACTTTACTCCCAAAGCAGAGGTCATCATCAGTGAAAGAAGTTTCGTTGACGATTGCTACCTCAGCGTAGCCAGAAGGTGCTCGGCAGCCATAACATCCGCAGTCTCCTGGCCCTCAACGAAATGCTCCACGACTGGTTGCAAGAGCTCGCGAGCGCTATCCGCCTCCCTTCGCCCGGCCATCAGCGTCGCCATGTCGATTGCGGTTCGCAACTCCCATGCCCGTGCGCGCTGACTTCGGCTCAACTCCAGTGCCTGCATGAGGTAGGCGGCAGCTTCATCACGGTTGCGCTCCGACTGGAGAAGGAGGCTTCCCTTCATCCGCAGCAACTCCGGGAGGTACAATTGATCGCCGTTCTTTTCGACTTGACCAAGCGACTCGTCGATCAACGCAATGGCTTCATCAACCTGACCAATCGCGGACAGTCCCCTAACTAGCGAGAGATTGAGCGGCGTCCGTGAGCAATTCATAAGGCGCCGCGTGGAGCTTCTGAAGAGATGTCTGCAGGCCCTCGACGCCGCTTTTTGCATCGCCGTGACGGATCGCGACTTCGCTTTTGAAACCCCGACCGACCAGCAGGTAAGGAGTCATGGAATGGGATTCCGCGCGGGCGATGAGCATATCTATGTACGCCTCGGCGCTATTCAGGTCGCCGGTCCAAAGGAAGACCGATATCGCCCAGATCAACGCGATCGCCAACGTTAGAGAATGATCCATGGCGGCAGCCTCTTCGACGGCCTGTCGGGCGTGTGCCATGGCTTGATCCGGATGGCCTTGTAGCCAAAGGTTCCTCGCCAGGATGGCCCTGGCCAGGATTTTGCCTTCGAAGCCCAGATAGATCGTCGTGGTCCGCTGGGAGCGCGGCCCACGGTCGAGCGCCGCCTCCAGCTCTGCGCGGGCCTGCGCAAGGTCGCCTCGCAGGTGGAGCGAGATGCCCAGGATCGAGTGTGCCAGCGCGCTGGCGACCGAGTCGTCCAAGGTCGCGGCTGTGGCCGAACAACGCCTTGCAAACTCAAGGGCGGTTGCGAAATTGCCCGTCCGCAGATGGAACATGTTGAGCGGACCCAGCAGACGCACCCGGTCCAGCGGATCGCCGCGCTCCTCGGCGATCGCCAGGCTCCTCTCCAGAGCTACGCGCGCCCTGTCGCGTCCTCCCCGCATGAACATGAAGGACACGCCGAGGGCTGCCTGAAGATGCATCTCGTCAAGTCCGCCGCGGGCGGCATCGTCGAAAGCGAATATTGCTCTTTCAGACCAGCGATGACACTCCGGCAACAAGGACATTGCCAGGAAAACCGGCGCGACAGCGGTGGCGAGTCCGACGCCGATGTCGGCGTTTCCGCTGTCGCCGAAGCACCATTCCAAGGCAGCCCGGACATTATTGATGGCGGCGAAGTGAGGCGCCCGCTCCTCACCGGTCGCCAGGCTTGGCCACTCGATCCCGGTCTGCTCCAGCCATCTCCGATAGTAGGCGGCGTGGCGCACTGCCAGATCGGCAGCCTCGGCGTCATCGATCGGGATGTCGAGAACGTAGGCGCGCGTCGTATCGAGGAGCCTGTAGCGCATCATTGCTCCGACCGGACGCGTCGCCACGATCGATTTGGCGACAAGACTGTCCATGGCGCCAAGGACGGTCGATCGGTCGAGGGTCGCGCTCGTCACCACCTCCAGTGCGGCATCGAGCGTGAAATGACCGACGAATACAGCGAGCCTGCGAAGCACCACGCGCTCAAGGTCGGTCAGGAGGCCCAAGCTCCAGTCTAGTGTCGCCTGCAGGGTTTGCTGACGCGGCGGCGCGGTCCGCGAACCGAGCCACAGCAGTGTCAGGCGTTGATCAAGAAGCGCGGCGGTCTGTTGCAGCCCATAGGATTCGACGCGCCTGGCCGCCAGTTCGATGGAGAGCGCCACGCCGTCAAGCTTTCGACAGATGCTTGCGATGAGCAGGGCTTCCGCATCGCTGACGTCCAAACGAGCGCCGCCTGCCACCGCTCGTTCGAGGAACAGTTGGGTGGCCGGGAAGGTCTGGACAATGGCCGCCGTTAGTCCAGGTTCGTCGGGCGGATAGGCAAGCGCATCCAATCGATAGATATGCTCGCCCTCAACCCGAAGCACCTCGCGGCTCGTTGCCAGAATGTGGACCTGTGACGTCGCATCGACGATGCTTGCTGCCAAAGGCGCCACCGCATCCAAGAGATGCTCACAGGTATCGAGGATCAAGAGAATCCGCTTGTTGCGCAAGTAAGCGATTAGGTTTGGCGTGGCATCTTCTGTTTGAACGGACAGCCCAAGCATCGAGGCGACGGCTGTCGTCACCAGACCGGGATCACCGATCATTCCCAGATCGACGAACAGAACTGCCCCATAAAATGCGTCGATCAGATGATGCCCGACTGCGATCGCGACGGTGGTTTTACCGACACCGCCGGCGCCAACGATGGTGACGAACCGCGAAGCATTCAGCTGCGCCGAAAGCTTGAGAACGTCCTCATCCCGCCCGACCATTCTGCCCAAGCGGTTTGGAAGATTCGCATGCGGAAACCCAGCGGCGATCAATGGGGCTTCGTCGTGTGTGCTTGATCGCGAGACCGGTGCAACGAAGCAATAGCCGCGCCCCGGAAGCGTCGCGATGTAACGCGCGCCATCCTTTCCATCGCCCAGCGCCTTGCGCAGCCCGGTCATATGGAACCGCAGGCTGCCTTCCTCGACAACCACATCGGGCCAGACCCGCGACATCAGATCCTTCTTGCTGACGACTTCATTCGGCGCGGAAGTCAGGACGATGAGAATTTCAAGGGCGCGCGAGCCCAGCTCTACGGGAGCGCCCTCTCTTGTCAGGAGCCTTTCACCCGCAGCCAAGCAGAAAGGGCCAAACGACAATCTGTCTTTGGCCTGACTTGCCGTTATCGTCATGGCGTCTCTTCTTTTGGGAGCCGCCTGCACCCAGCGCCTCAGTTTAAGTCAAGGAACGCTCCCGCACCATAGGGAGTCTCCACTGTCTGGCCCCTCCTATCTGCTCAAAAAAGCGGCTGGCGGGCAGCGACTAACAAGAGCTCACGACGCATAACGGGCTAATCCCATCTCCCGGGGGTACGTCAAGCAGTGCAGATCGCATCCATCAACCCCAGGAGAGTCCCATGGACACGACCAGAACCTCCGAAACAATCGACCAGGATCGCCGGCGACTCTTGGGCACTGCCGCGGTCGGCATCGCCGCCGCAGGCGCCGCGAGCCTGCTCCCGTCACAAAAGGCCGCCGCATCAACCAGCGATGGCATCCGCCCCTTCACCGTTAGCTTCCCGCAGGAGGAGCTCACCGAGCTTCGCCGGCGCATCGTCGCTACGCGCTGGCCCGAGCGCGAGCTCGTATCCGACGAGGCCTCCCGGCGGATCTGGTCGACCCCTGCGACGGTAGGGCCAACGCAGGGCGTGCAACTCGCCACGATGCAGAAGCTCATGCAGTATTGGGGAACGGAATATGATTGGAGCAAATGCGAGGCGCGGTTGAAGGCGCTGCCGAATTTCGTCACCGAGATCGACGGCCTGGACATCCACTTCATCCACGTGAAATCCAAACATCGGGGCGCACTGCCTGTCATCATCACGCATGGCTGGCCCGGTTCGGTCATCGAACTCCTAAAGATCATCGATCCGTTCACCAATCCCACTGCGCACGGCGGTACCGCGGCCGACGCGTTCGACGTGGTGATCCCGTCGATGCCGGGCTACGGCTTTTCCGGCAAGCCCACCGAAACCGGTTGGGATCCGGGGCGCATCGCGCGGGCGTGGATCGTGCTGATGAGACGCCTCGGCTACGACCGCTACGTCGCGCAGGGCGGCGATTGGGGAGCACTCATCACGGAACAGATGGCCCTGATCGCACCTCCCGAGCTGGTCGCCATCCACACGAATATGCCGGGGACCATTCCGCCGGAGATCGTGAAGGCGCTAGCCTCCGGCGGTCCGCCCCCCGCTGATCTTGGCCCCGACGAGAAGCGTGCCTACGAGCAGGTAGCGTTCTTCTACAAAAACGGCCTGGGCTACGCCAACGAGATGGCTCTTCGTCCGCAAACTCTCTACGGGATCGTCGATTCACCGGCCGGCCTGGCGGCGTGGATCCTCGATCACGATGCGGATAGTTATGCGCTGATCGCCCGTTCCTTCGATGGAGAGCCGGAGGGCCTTACCCGCGACGACATCCTCGACAACATCACGTTCTACTGGCTGACGAACACGGCGATCTCGTCGGCGCGTCTCTATTGGGAACATACGCAAACGGCGAAGGCCGGCTTCTTCGACGCCAAGGGCATCACAATTCGCGTCGGTGCGACTGCGAACCCCAGCGAAATCTACACCGCACCGAAGAGTTGGACCGAACGCGCGTTCCCGAAGCTTCTGCACTATGGCCGCACGGACAAGGGCTGCCATTTCGCCGCCTGGGAGCAGCCGAAGAGTTTCACCGATGAGGTGCGCGCAACATTCAAGACGTTGCAGACATGACGTGTTGGCGGGGGATGGCGCGCCGGACGCGCGTCATCTTCCGCCCAGCGATAGCTGCGTAGCGAACCTCCGAAGGGAGCGACTGCAATGAACCCTCTCATCAAGACGCTCGCCGCACTCGCGGCTTGCACCGTGCTCGCCACGGGCGCGTTTGCCCAGAGTACAGTCGTTCCCATCGACAACGAGCCCGCACCCAAGCTGATCGTGGAGCCGCCGCTTCCGGGTCCGCTGGCCGGCGGCGTCGTGTTCATCCCGTACCGGGTGGAGAACTTGCGCATCCTGCCTGTGGGCGGGGCGGCCGCGCGCAACGTGTCTCCGCGGATCGGGCATCTGCACGTCACCGTCGACGACCTGCCTTGGGCGTGGGCGGACTACGGTCAGAGCAACACCATCATCTTGGTGGGAATGCCAAGCGGCCAGCACATGGTGCTGATCGAGGTGGTGGATCCAGAAGGCAAAGTCTTCACCAAACAAACGGTGACGTTCCACACTCCGGACAAGACGGTGCAGCCATGAGGCTCGACCAACTGGCGGCCGTGCTGGCATTCGGGCTTTGCGTCCTTTCCGCGCCCGCCTCCGCCAACCCGGTTGAGGATCGCTCGATCCGGCCCTTCAAAGTCTATGTGCCGCAAGCGCCGCTCGATGATCTTCGCAGTCGCATTGCGCAGACACGGTGGCCCGACCGGGAGACGGTCGATGACCAGTCGCAGGGCATACAGCTCGCGAAGATCAGGCCGCTCGTCGAGTATTGGGGCACGGCCTACGACTGGCGGACAGCGGAAGCGAAGCTGAATTCCCTGCCCCAGTTCATGACCACGATCGACGGCGTGGAAATCCACTTCATTCACGTTCGCTCGAAACATCCCAATGCCCTGCCGCTGATCATGACGCATGGCTGGCCCGGCTCGGTGCTCGAACTGCTCAAGACCGTCGGCCCGCTCACCGATCCCACGGCGCATGGCGGTAGCCCGGAAGACGCGTTCGACCTCGTACTGCCGTCGTTGCCGGGTTTCGGCTTCTCCGGCAAACCCACAGATACTGGCTGGGGTACAGACCGCATTGCACGAGCCTGGGCAGAGCTGATGAAGCGCCTTGGCTACACAGATTACGTCGCCCAGGGCGGCGACTGGGGCTCTCCCGTTTCGAATGCAATGGGACGTCTGGCCCCGGCAGGCCTGCTCGGCATTCATGTCAACCTGCCGGCTGTCGTACCGCCAGAGATTGCCGCGGTGCTCGCCGCCGGCGGACCGGCGCCGTCGGGGCTCACGGACAAGGAGCGCGCGGCGTTCGATGCGCTCAGCATGGCCGCCAAGATGGGGAACAGATCCTACGCCACGATGATGGGCACCCGGCCCCAGACGATCGGTTACGCCATCAATGACTCCCCCGCAGGGCTCGCCGCTTGGATGCTCGGACATCCGGGCTTTTCGGGCTGGACCTACGACAAAAGCGACCCTGAAAAGTCGCCTGACGAAGTGCTGGACGATATCACGCTGTACTGGCTGACGAACACCGCCACCTCGTCCGGGCGAATTTACTGGGAGTACGGCGGCGGGCGCAGTCCCGTTTTTGCCGGCGCTGAAAAGACCAGCGAAGTCTCGCTGCCGGTGGCCATCACGGTCTTTCCGGGGGAAGGCTATCGGGCCCCCGAGACCTGGGCCAGGCGCGCCTACCCCAACCTGATCTACTTCCATGAGGCCGACAAAGGCGGCCACTTCGCCGCGTGGGAGCAGCCGGAGCTCTTTTCTGCCGAGTTGCGCGCCGCGTTCAGGCCGCTGCGGCAAACCAAACAACCACCTTACTCGAAAGGAACGACAAATGTCTCAAACCATGAAACCGCCCCATGACGAAAAGCGCGAAACTGCGACCGGGACCCTCAAAAAGCAGGCGCTCGACATGAAGCTCGAGGTCGTGGTCATCCCCGTCTCGGACGTCGATCGCGCCAAGAGCTTTTATAGCGGCCTGGGCTGGCGGCTCGACGGCGATTTCGTCGTCGGCGATACGTTCCGGGGTGTGCAGTTCACACCTCCGGGCTCGCCTGCCTCGATCCACTTCGGCACGGGGATCACGACGGCGGCGCCCGGCTCGGCAAGCGGACTTTATCTTGTCGTGTCGGACATCGAGGCGGCGCGCGTCGAGCTCATTGGCCACGGCGCCGAGGTCAGCGAGGCGTTTCACCGCGCAGGTCCCGGCAAGCCGGCGGTCAAGGGGCGCGATCCCGAGCGGCGCAGCTACTCCTCGTTCGCGACGTTCAAGGACCCGGACGGCAACGAATGGCTGCTGCAGGAAATCACCACCCGCTTTCCCGGCCGGATCGACTCCAATGTCACGACCTACGCTTCCGGAGCGGATCTTGCTGCCGCGCTGCGACGCGCGTCGGAGGCCCACGGCGAGCACGAGAAGCGCAACGGCGGCCAGCGCGATGAGAACTGGCCGGACTGGTACGCGGAATACATGGTGGCTGAGCAGGCCGGCAAAGAGCTTCCGCTTTGAAGGATTCAGCGCGCAGCGCGTCGCCGAATCGTCTCCGCGGCGATATCGATCGAAACTGAAAAGGCGTCGTCGATGAAAGCAACCAAGCTGCTCGTCGCCGTGGTGCTCGCACTGGCAATCGGGGCTCCGATTGCCAGTTTTCTGGGAGACACGAATGTGGCTCAGCCGATAGCCTCCGCACCGATGAGGGTTCCGTTTCTTCACGGACTTTTCTCCCTCCAGTTTGAGGGTCAATCCGAGCTTGCTTCGCTTGGCGTGGCGAACGAGTGGATAAATTCGCCGCCGCTGACGGCGTCGGCTTTGCATGGCAAGGTCGTCCTCATCGATTTCTGGACCTACACCTGCATCAACTGGCTGCGCACGCTTCCCTACGTTCAGACCTGGGACGAGAAATACCGGAAGCATGGTTTGGTGGTGATCGGAATCCACGCGCCGGAGTTCGCGTTCGAAAAAGACCTGAACAACGTGCACCGGGCGGTGAAAGACCTGGGGATCGATTACCCGATCGCCGTCGACAATGACCATCTCATATGGCGGGCTTTCAGCAACCAGTACTGGCCGGCACTCTATTTCGTCGATTCGCGAGGACGCGTCCGGTATCACCACTTTGGCGAGGGCTCATACCAACAGTCGGAAATGGTCATCCAGGAATTGCTGACTGAGGCTGGCGCCGGCGGATTCGACCGTGAGCCTGTGTCGGTCGATGCCCGCGGCATCGAAGCCGCGGCCGATTGGGAGACCCTCAAGTCTCTGGAAAATTATCTCGGCTACGAACGCACCCAGAATTTTGCCTCCGGCGATGAAGCGGTCTTGGACGCGCCGCACATCTACGACGTGCCGGCGCGACTACGCCTGAATGAGTGGGGGCTGTCTGGCAGTTGGACGGTAAGGAAAGAAACCGCCGTACTGAACAAGGCCGATGGCCGCATCGCGTACCGTTTTCACGCGCGCGACCTTCATCTGGTCATGGGTCCGGCAGCGCCGGGAACGTCTGTGAGATTTCGCGTGCTGATCGACGGACAGCCGCCAGGCACGGCTCACGGCATCGACGTCAATGAAAAGGGCGAAGGCGCAGTGACAGAGCAGCGCCTGTACCAACTGATCCGACAATCGAAACCCATCATCGATCGGCAGTTCGAGATCGAGTTTCTCGACTCAGGCGTGGAGGTCTTTGCATTCACGTTCGGCTGATCGCCCGCGCAAGGATAGAGGTTCCCAAATGCATTCACTCAATATCCCGGATGAGATCGACCAAGATCGCCGTCGGTTCTTTGGCGCCGCCGCGATGGCTGTCGCCGCCACTCAGTTCGGCCTGATCGGCCCGGCACAAGCGCAACAGACGACTGGCGAGCCTGCGGCGTCCTTTGGGCCCTTGAAGCGGATCGAGGCCGGCGTGCTGAGCGTCGGCTATGCGGAACTTGGACCGACCGACGGCCCGCCCGTCATCCTGCTACATGGCTGGCCGTATGACATCCACACCTATGCCGATGTCGCTCCCCTGCTTGCCGCAAAGGGGTACCGCGTGATTGTGCCCTACCTGCGCGGATACGGCACGACCCGATTCCTGTCGGATGACACGATGCGCAACGGTCAGCAGTCTGCGATTGCCGCGGACATTGTCGCCCTGATGGACGCGCTGGGCATCGAAAAGGCGACGATTGGCGGCTGCGACTGGGGCGCCCGCACCGCGAACATCATTGCCGCACTATGGCCTGAACGCTGCAAGGCGATGGTCTCGGTGAGCGGCTACCTCATCGGCAACCAGCAAGCCGGCAAGCTGCCGCTGCCACCCAAGGCTGAGCTGCAATGGTGGTATCAATATTACTTCGCCACCGATCGCGGCCGCGCCGGCTACGAGAAATACACACGGGATTTCGCCAGGCTGATCTGGCAACTTGCGTCGCCGCAGTGGAATTTCGACGATGCCACATTCGAGCGCAGCGCCGCAGCCTTCGACAATCCCGATCACGTGGCCATTGTGGTCCACAATTATCGCTGGCGGCTCGGACTCGCCGCCGGCGAGCAGCAATACGACGCGTTCGAGGAGCGACTCGCCCAGGCACCGGTCATCGGCGTGCCGACGATCACCCTCGAAGGCGACGCCAATGGCGCGCCGCATCCGGACGCCAGCGTGTACGCCACGATGTTCCCGGCCAGATACGCGCATCGGGTCGTCAGCGGCGGCATCGGGCACAACCTGCCCCAGGAAGCGCCGCAGGCCTTTGCCGATGCAGTTGTCGAAGTCGACGCCTGATGGAGTTCGCGGCAACCGCCCAAGCGGCGGTTACCGCTACCAGCAAAAGAATGCCAATGAGCCACATCGCAAGGGTTGTCTATACGGCCAGGACCGCAACCACGGGCAGCCGCGAAAATGGCGCCTCGCGCAGTTCCGACGGCCTTCTGGACATCTGGCTATCGACGCCTGGATCGGCGCGCATCGGCACCAATCCGGAGCAGTTGCTCGCGGCCGGCTGGTCGGCCAGCTTCGCAAGCGCAATCGCATCTGCGGCCCACGAACGAAAAATCGCGCTGCCTGCAGGGATGAGCATCGAGGCCGAGGTGAATCTGAACTACGGAGAAAACGGCCACTTTCTTAGCGTCCAACTGGATATTGCCGTGCCGAGTCTGGAGCGCGATGTGGTACAAATTCTGGTGGATGAAGCGCACGAGATTTGTCCTTACTCCAAAGCGACACGGGGCAATATCGATGTCATAATGAGGATCGTCTGATTTGACCTACATCGCTCTTCGGCGTTGAAGCTTTTGGCACCTCGCTCCCAGTCTGTTCGGGGTCAGATCATGATCATGCCCACTCGACGTGAATGTCCGCTTTCGATATCCGCGGGCTCGAAGCTGCCGGTCCGTTGTCGGCCCCATCAACGACGTTTGAGACCTTGATGCTAGGCAATGCCGACGACCTCGCCTACCCCCCAGCCAACCGCGGCAACAAAAAAATCTCCGCCCCTTCCGGCAGTTCCTTCGACCAGGTGTCGCGATAGATCGTCCCGTCGATGGCGACGGCGATGCCGCGATCGATGTATGGCTCGAGGCCGGGATACTGTTCAGCCAGTTTCCTGAACAGCTCCCGAATATCCTTGGCCTCGATCTCGACCTTGCTCTTGCCTCCGGCGATCGCGCCGAGCGACCCCCAGAGCGTTACTTCGACCATCAGCCTCCCCGTTCCGCCTCGAGCGCCGCCAGGATGCGCGGCGGCGACATCGGGATATGCGTCATCCGCACGCCCGCGGCGTTCGACACCGCATTGGCGATCGCCGCCAGCGGCGGCACGATCGAGGTCTCGCCGACGCCGCGCACCCCGTAAGGATGGTTAGGATTGGGGATCTCGAGGATCTGCGTGTCGATCATCGGCAGGTCCGAGCAGACCGGGATGCGGTAATCCAGGAAGCCAGGGTTCTGCAGCCGCCCGTCCTTGCCGTAGATATACTCCTCGTTGAGCGCCCAGCCGATGCCTTGCGCGGCACCGCCCTGGTACTGCCCCTCCACATAGGTCGGATGCACCGCCTTGCCGGCGTCCTGAACGACGGTGTAGCGCAGCACCCTGGTCGAGCCTGTCTCGGGGTCCACCTCGATATCGCAGATATGGGTGGCGAAGGAGACGCCGGCGCCGTCGGCGACGAGCTCGCTATGGCCTGCAATGGGTCCGCCCGTCTTTCCGGAAGCGGCCGCGATCTCCTTCAGCGACAGCGGCGAGAGGTTGCCGTGCGTCGCGCCCTTGGCAATCGCATGACCCTCTTCCCAGACCACGTCGTCGACGGCTATGTCCCACATCTGCGCGGCGCGTTCTCGCAGGATCTTGATGGCGTTGCGAGCGGCGGAGATCGTCGCCATCGAAGACGAGAAGGTGCCGCGGCTGCCGTCCGTCATGTCGTTGTAGCCGAGGCTGGAGGTATCGGCGACCACCGCCTTGATCTGCTCATAGGGGATACCGAGCTCCTCCGCCGCCACCAGCGACAGCGACGCGCGGGAACCACCCACATCGACCGTGCCGACGGCAAGCGAGACCGAGCCATCCATGCCTATGTTGAGGTCGGTGCAGGTCTGGCCGCCGAAGTTGAACCAGAAGCCGCAAGCCATGCCGCGGCCCTGATTCTTGCCGAGCGGCGCCTTCATGTGCGGATGGTTCTTGGCCGCCTCCAGCGTCGGCCCGATGCCGATCGGCCCATATACCGGGCCGTAGGACGATCTGGTGCCTTCCTGCGCCGCGTTCCTGATCCGAAACTCGACCGGGTCCATGCCGATCTCCTTGGCCAGCTCGTCGACCGCGCTTTCCACCGCAAACGCTGCCATCGGCGCCGACGGCGCCCGATAGGCCGCGGTCTTGGGCCGGTTGACCAGCACTTCGTAGCCGACCGTCTTGACGTTCTCGAGCTTGTAGCAGGCAAAGGCGGTCATGGCGCCGATCTCGGCCCACATGCCGGCATAGGGGCCGCAGGAATAGCGCAGCGTCGCCTCGGCCGCCGTAATCGTGCCGTCCTTGCGGGCGCCGATCCGAACATCGATCGAGGTGGCGCTGGTCGGGCCGGAGGCGCGGAACACCTCGTCGCGCGTCATGACCAGCTTGACCGGCCGGCCGGCCTTGCGTGACAGCGCCAGTGCCACCGGCTCGGCCCAGACATGGGTCTTGCCGCCGAAACCGCCGCCGATCTCCGACGAGGTGACGCGCAGCTTCGAGGCTTCCATGCCAAGCAACTGGGCACAGTGCTGGCGGTAGACAAAATGGCCCTGCGTACAGACCCAGAGGTCGGCGGTGCCGTCGGAGCTGACATTGGCCACGCAGGCATGCGGCTCGATATAACCCTGGTGCGTCTGCTCGGTCTTGAAGGAGCGTTCGACGACGTAATCGGCCTGGCCGAAGCCTTCATGGATGTCGCCATGGCCGTACTGGGTGCGCTTGGTGACGTTTGAAGGCTTGACGGGCTTTTCCTCGAGGCCCTCGGTGAAGATGGCGTCGTTGATCAGGGGTGCGGAGTGCTTCATCGCCTCGTCGACGTCGGTGACATGCGGCAGCACCTCGTAGTCGACCTCGATCAGCTTCAGTGCCTGCCTCGCCGTGCGGGCATCGACCGCAGCGACCGCGGCCACGGCATGGCCGTCATAGAGCGCTTTCTTGCGCGCCATGCAGTTGTCGAGGATGTCGTACATGGCGGCATCGCCGTCGGTCAGGTCGGGCAGGTCGGCCGCGGTGATCACCGCCTTGACGCCGGGGAGCATCTGCGCCTTCGACGTGTCGATCTTCCTGATCGTGGCATGCGCATGGGGGCTTCTGAGAACGCGCCCGACCAACTGCCCGGCCATGTTGAAGTCGGCGCCATAGCGTGCGCGGCCCGTCACCTTGTCGACACCATCGGGACGAATGGGACGCGTGCCGACAGAGGTGAAATTGCGTCCGGAGTAACGCGGATCGAAATTCATCGTTATGCTCCCTTCATCACGCTTGTTTCATTACGATGGCGGCGTCCTGAACGGCACGCACGATCTTGTCATAGCCGGTGCAGCGGCAGAGGTTCCCGGCGAGGCCGAAGCGGATCTCCTCCTCGGTCGGATCGGGGTTCTTGGCCAAAAGGTCCTTGGCCGCCATGAGGAAGCCCGGCGTGCAGACGCCGCATTGAAGTGCGGCGTGCTCCAGGAATTTCTGCTGCAGCGGATGCAGCCTGTCGCCATGCGCCATACCCTCGATGGTCTCGAGGTGACGGCCCTCGGCTTCCGCACCGAGCACCAGGCACGAGCACACCAGCCGATCGTCGAGGATGATGCTGCAGGCGCCGCAGTCGCCGGTGCCGCAGCCTTCCTTGGCGCCCGTCAGCCCCAGGCGATCGCGCAGGACATCAAGCAGCGTCTCGTCCGGCTGGCAAAGGAACTCGACATTGTCGCCGTTGATTGTCGTTGATACTGCTACACCGGCCATCACTTGCCTCCTGCACGTGCATAGGCGGTCGTGGCGGCCCGCTTGGCCAGCACACCCGCAACTTTCCGTCTGAATTCGATAGTGCCTCGCTTGTCGTCGATCGGACGGCAGGCGCCCGAGCAGACTTTGGCGAGCCTTTCCAACGTGGCTTCGTCCAGCTTGGAGCCGATGAGAACCTCGGCAGCCTCCTCGACCAGAACCACCGTCGGCGCCACGGCGCCTAGCGCCAGGCGGGCGGATTTGACGCGACCTTGCTCATCGAGCGTCAGGTTCACGCCGGCGCTGACCACCGCGATGTCCATCTCGGTACGCGGAATGAAACGCAGATAGGCATCGCCCGAACGCGGCAGACGTTTGTCGAGCAGGATTGCCTCGATGATCTCGCCCTTGGCCAGCGACGTCTTGCCCGGCCCAGTCGGCACCGCTTCCACGGCAATCGGTCGCCTGGTTCCAGGGCCGACGACCACCGCCTTGGCGCCAGCGGCCACCAGTGCCGGCACGCTGTCGGCGGCCGGCGAGGCGTTGCAGAGATTGCCGACGATGGTGCAGCGTCCCTGCACCTGCTTCGAGCCGATCAGCTTGGCCGCTTCGACGACGCCGGGCCATGCCTTCTGCAGGGCCGTGTTCTCGCCCAGCACGGCGCATGGGACCGCCGCGCCGATGCTGAAGCCCTCGGCTGTTTCCCTGATCTCGCCAAGCCCGTCGATCGCCTTGATGTCGACGATCAGGTCGGGTTCGATAAAGCCGCCCTTCATTCTTACCAAGAGGTCGCTGCCTCCGGCGAGGATGGCGGCCGTGCCGGCTGAGTCGGCCAACAGGCCGGCGGCGTCTTCAATTGAAAGCGGACGTATGTAACGCATCGTCTCCCCTTACTGGTCATAGTCACATCAACTGATATAACCGTCTCTCGACAATGGCCATCCTGTTCGTGCATTCGCGGATTGGGCCAGGCGCCGCAATTTCATTTTGCTCGTCCAACTGGACGCACCGCCAGCCACTAATGCTCGATCGGCCCCTTCGGCATGACCAGCGCCGTGCCGGCTGTCGTCGGGCGCTCGATCATGCGGCGGACGCGCGGTGGCTCGTTGCCGCTGTGCAGCGCCCTTATACGCTCGCCGATGACGGCGTCCGCGTAGGTGGCGCGCCGATTGTGGCGGATATACTCGACCCAGGTCGGCGTGTGGTAGTGCTCGATCCATATCGACGGATTCTCGAGATCGCGCGCCAATGTCCAGTTGCGGGCGCCGTCACGGCGGCGGATGCGGCCGCGCTCGGCCATGGTGGCGAGGAATTCCGGCACGTCCTCGTTACGGATGACATATTCGATCATGATGGCGATTGGACCGCTGCGCGGCTTGAGATCAAGCGCCAGATGCGGCTCCTGGAAGCGGTTGAGCGGATCGAGGTTGAGCACCGCCTGCTGCGGCAGCGGCAGCAGCAGGCCGATGGCACCTCCCGCCAGCATGGCGACGCTGGCCGCCATCAGGGCGACTTCGGCGCCATGCGCGTCGGCGACGACGCCCCAGACCCAGCTGCCGAGCGCGATGCCGCCGAAGGTCGCGGTCTGGTAGACTGAGAGCACGCGGCCGACCACCCAGCGCGGCGTCGACATCTGTACGGTGACGTTGAAGTGCGACAGCGCCGTCACCCAGCAGGCGCCGCCGACCAGCAGGCCGAGCGACGTCTGCCACGCATGATTGCTGACGGCGGCGTTGACGGCGCAGACGGCGAAACCGGCGAATGCCGTGCGCACCATGGTTTCGCTGGACAGCAGCTGCCGTAGCCTGACGCTGATCAGCGCGCCGCCGACGGCGCCGATGCCGAAGGCGCCGAGCATGATGCCGTAGCTCAGGGCATCACCCTTGACGACGTCACGTGCGACCAGCGGCAGCAATGCCAGGACCGCGCCGGCGCTGAAGCCGAAAGCGGAGCTCCTGACCAGCACCTTGCCGATGTTAGGCGACATGGCGACGTAGCGCAGGCCAGCGCCCATTGCGGCGCCCAGCGTCTCGCGCGGCAAGGTCGATGCCGGCAGTTCCGGCTTCCAGCGGGCCAGCACGACGATGAGGCCGACATAGCTCAGCGTGTTGACGGCGAAGGCCGCGGCGGCACCTGCCGCGGCAACGATGATACCACCGATCGCCGGGCCGACGCTGCGCGTCAGGTTGAAGCCCATCGAGTTGAGCGCGATCGCCGCCGGCACCTTGGTGCGAGGCACCATGTCGCCAACCGAAGCCTGCCAGGACGGGCTGTTGAGCGCGGTGCCGCTGTCGATCAGGAAGGTGAAGGCGAGCAGCGTCCACGGCGTCATCAGGTCGAGATAGGTGAAGACGGTCAGAAGAGCCGAGACGACGAGCATGAACATCTGCGCGATCAGCATGATTTTGCGCCGGTTGAAGCTGTCGGCGATAGCGCCGGCCAGCAGCGCAAACAGCATGATCGGCAAGGTGGTCGAGGCCTGGACCAACGCGACCTGGTAGGACGAGGTGGCGATCGTCGTCATCATCCAGGCGGCGCCAACGCCCTGGATGAGACCGCCGAAATTGGAAACCAGGCTGGCGGACCACACCGCCCGGAAGATGCCGTGCCGGAACGGCGCCAGCGCCGAGGCGCTTTCGCTTTCCGGTGTGTCGTCCCTCATAAATGCTTTCCCGGGCTCAAATGCGTTTGTTCTTCCGATGAATCGGCCCCTCAAGCCATGGATTCAAAAAATAGAACATCACGTCGCAAAGGGCGAACGCATTCTGGAAAAACATCATGGTCCAACAACAAGATAGCGCCGGCCCGCCGTGGCGCTCGCCGCGCCGAGTGCGCCATATGAGTTGCGGGCACGGCGGCACTTTTAGCGGTCCTCGAAACCGGTCAGCACGCCGACGGCGTTGATGCCGATCTCCTCGACGGCGTAGCCGCCTTCCATGACGAACAGCGTCGGCAGGCCGAGCCTGGCGATGCGGCGGCCGATCCTGGGATAGTCGCCCGTTTTCAGCTTGAACTGGCTGATCGGGTCCTTCTCGAAGGTGTCGACGCCGAGCGAAACCACGACGACGTCAGGAGCATAAGCCAAAAGCCTCGTGCAGGCGTCCTCAAGTGAGGCGTTCCACACCTCCCAGCCGGTGCCGAAGGGCATCGGATAATTGTCGTTGAAGCCTTCGCCGTCGCCCTCGCCGCGCTCGTCGGCATGGCCGAGGAAGAAGGGATATTCGGTCATCGGATCGCCATGCAGGTTCAGCACCTGCACGTCGCCGCGGCGGTAGAAGATCTCCTGGGTGCCGTTGCCGTGGTGATAATCGACGTCGAGGATCGACACGCGCCCGGCGCCATGGTCGCGAAACCATTGCGCGGCGACGGCGGCGTTGTTGATGAAGCAATAGCCGCCCATGAAGGCTGCGCCGGCATGGTGCCCCGGCGGTCGGCAGAGCGCGAAGGCCGAACGGTCACCGGCCTTGACCAACGCGGCGGCTGTCAGCGCGACGTCATAGGACGACTTGATCGCGTCCCATGTACCTTTGACGAACGTCGCGCCGCCATCGAAGGAGTAGAAGCCGAGCAGCGCATCGATGCCATTCGGTCGCACGTCGCCGCGCAGGCCGCGCGTCGGCCAGGTGAAGGGAATGGCCGAACCGCTGCGGCCCGATGCTTCCCAGAGCGGCCACACGGTCGGCAGGAAATCGATGTAGTCGCTGTCATGCACCTTCCTGGCGGCGGCGAGGTCGTGGATTTCCGGCGGCAGGATCGGACCGAGTTTTTCGCTCTCCACCCGCGCCCTGATGAACTCGGCGCGCGAAGGCTTTTCAAATGCGGGCACGATGGCGCCGGCGATCAATTCGACATTGCCGGAATGGCCGGCATGGAGAGGCGAAAAAACAGTCTTCATGAACTTGTTCCGTGGTGAGACGCGGCGACCCTAACCGTCCTGCATGGCCCTCCACAAGGCGCTGGGCCAACCGGCCATGGCTTGCTGGCCCGGCAGCCGGTCGTCTAGCCTGTCGGCAGCGCAACCGAACCGCGGGTAATCATGAGTTCAAATGCCGACCTGATCGTCACCAATGCCCGTGTGCTGACCATGGACGAAGGCAATCCGACGGCCGAGGCGGTGGCGATAAAGGACGGCAACATCCTGGCGGTCGGCGATCGCCGGACGGTCGAGGCGCTGAAAGGGCCGGCCACGAAGGTCATCGATGCGCAAGGCGGGTCGGTGGTGCCGGGCTTCATCGAAGCGCATATGCATCTTTTCGGCGGCGCGGCCGAACTCGACAATCTGCACCTTCAGGGCGTGCATGGCTTCGATGCGCTGAGCGAAGCGATCCGTGCCTACGCGGCGGCACGACCGTACGCCAAGCTGCTGCTTGGGGCCGGCGTCGACTACACCATCCTGTCCAGGGAAGAGCCGGTCACCCGCCACCATCTCGACCGCATCATCCCCGACCGGCCGTTCGCGATGTCGGCTTCCGATCACCACACGATGTGGGCCAATACCAAGGCGCTGGAGCTGGCCGGCATCCTGCACGGCAGACAACTCGGGCCCGGCAACGAGATCGTCATGGGCGCCGACGGCCTCGCGGCCGGCGAATTGCGCGAGGGCGAGGCGTTCGGGCCGATCCTCGAGCTTTCCGGGCAGAACCGCGTGCGGCTCGGCCTTGCGACAGGCGGCGAGCCCGAGCCGTACCCTTCCGCCGCCGAAGTCGCTGCCGATCGCGACCTGATGCATCGCGGGCTGGAATGGTGCGCCCGCCACGGCATCACCTCGATCCAGAACATGGACGGCAATTTTTACCAGCTCCAGCTGCTAGCCGGGCTGGAACAGGAAGGGCGGCTGCTCTGCCGCACCAAGATACCTTTTCATTTCAAGAATTTCATGACGCTCGACATGCTGGAAAAGGCATCGAGCATGGCCAACTCCTACCAATCGGAATGGCTGTCGTCCGGCATGGTCAAGATGTTTTACGACGGCGTGCTGGAGGGCTGGACCGCGGTCATGGTCGATGACTATGCCGACCGGCCGGGCTGGCGCGGTGAGCCGCTGTTTACGCCCGAGCATTTCGCCGAGGTGGCGCTGGAGGCCGACAGGCGCGGCCTGCAGATCGCCGTGCATTCGATCGGCGACGGCGCGGTGCGCGCGGTTCTCGACGGTTACGAGGCGGCGCAGCGGAAGAACGGCAGGCGCGACAGCCGGCACCGGGTCGAGCACATCGAGGTCACCACTGCCGCCGACGTGCCGCGCTTCGCCGAACTCGGCGTCATCGCCTCGATGCAGCCGCCGCACCCGCCCGGCGCCATGGACTTCCCGCTGGAGCCGACGCTTTCGCGCATCGGCCGCGAAAGATGGCCGCTGAGCTATGCCTGGCGGACACTGAAACAGGCGGGCGCGCATGTCGTCTTCGCTTCCGACTGGCCGGTGTCGCGGGTCGACCCGATCCTGGGCATTCAGGCGGCGGTGCTGCGCAAGCCTTGGGCAGAGGGCGATCCAGACCAGAGCTTCTCGCTGATCGAGGCGCTTGCCGGTTATACGGTCGAAGGTGCCTATGCCGAATTCATGGAACACCGCAAAGGCCGGCTGAAACCAGGCTATCTGGCCGATCTGGTGGTGCTGTCGGCCGATATCGAGGCAACTGAACCGGGTTTGCTACACAAGGTGCATCCGGTCAGCACCATCTGCGGCGGCAAGATCACTTACCAGGGTTGATGATGACGCTGACGATGGCACGGAGCTTGCATTCTGAACCGAGGTCCAGATGCATGGTTGCCAAGCCGACCGGCATATGCTGACAATCGAATGGGAACTGGATCCGCCATCAAGAGCGGACATGAAAATGGGGTAATGCGTGCCGGATCAACCGGGTAAGAGTGCAATCGAGGTCCGCGGCGTCCGCAAGGTGTTCGGTACCGGGGACGCCCAAGTCGCCGCTCTCGACACGGTTTCGGTGTCGATCCGCGAGAACGAGTTCTTCACGCTGCTGGGGCCGTCGGGCTGCGGAAAGACGACGCTGCTGCGGCTGATCGCCGGCTTCGATTTTCCCAGCGAAGGCGAAATCCTGCTGCACGGGCACGACATCGCGCCGCTACCGCCGTTCAAGCGGCCAGTCAACACCGTGTTCCAGTCCTACGCGCTGTTCCCGCACATGACCGTGGCCGAGAATATCGGCTTCGGCCTGGAGATGCTGGGCAAGCCGAAGACCGAAATCAAGGCGCGCGTCGCCGAGATGCTGAAGCTGGTCAAGATGGAGGCGCTGAGTGCCCGCCGCACCAGCCAGATCTCCGGCGGCCAGCAGCAGCGCGTGGCACTGGCGCGCGCGCTGGCACCGCAGCCAAAAGTGCTGTTGCTCGACGAGCCGTTGTCGGCACTCGACTACAAGCTGCGCAAGGAAATGCAGATCGAACTGAAACGGCTGCAGCACCAGACCGGCATCACCTTCATCTTCGTCACCCATGACCAGGAAGAAGCGCTGACCATGTCGGACCGCATCGCGGTGATGTCGGCCGGCAAGATCCTGCAGGTCGGCACGCCGCGCGATATTTACGACCGGCCGGCCGAGCGCTTCGTTGCCGACTTCATTGGCGAAACCAATTTCCTCAAGGGCACTGTCGTGTCGAAGAAATCCGGTATCGCGATGGTGAAGATCGCCTCCGAAGCGACGGTGGCGGCGGGATTTCCGGAAAACTTCGACCCTTCCGGCGCGGTGACTGTTGTGGTGCGGCCGGAACATGCCGATCTCGTCGCCGATGCCGCCAAGGGCATGGTCTCGGGAACCCTGGCAAATGTCGTCTATTTCGGCACCGACACCCACTATCACGTGAAGCTCGACGGCGGCGACGATTTCATCGTGCGCCACCAGAACAGCCGCTCGGGCGCCGTCTCATTCGAGCCGGGCGTCAAGGTCGGTGTCGTGTTCGAGGACGATGGCGCGCGCATTTTGAGGGATTGATGGCAGTCACGTTTTCCAAGGCGGCGGTATTCGAAGCGGAGGCGGAGAAAGCCACTGCAAGGCGCCACCGCCTGCTTTCGCTACCGGCTTTGGTAATCATCGGCATCTTCGGCGTGCTGCCGCTTCTCATCATCCTCATCTATTCATTTCTCGCCGCAGCACCCTATGGCGGGGTGCAGTGGAAGTTCTCGACAGACGCCTATCTGAACTTCCTGTTCCAGCGCGATATTTTCGACGACACGCTGCAGTTCACGCCGGATTTCCTGATCATCTATTTGCGCTCGTTTCTGTTTGCCGTGGTGACGACGATCATCTGCCTGCTGCTCGGCTTTCCGACCGCCTATTTCATGGCGACGCGACCGCCGGCGCAGCGCAACTGGTGGGTGCTGCTGATGACCATCCCATTCTGGTCGAACCTTCTGGTGCGCACGCTCGCCATCATGTTCATCATCCGCGACGAAGGCCTCATCAACAACGCGCTGATGGCACTGGGGGTGATCGAGAAGCCGATCACCATGCTCTACACCAACTTCGCCATCCAGCTCGGCCTGCTCTATTCGTTCCTGCCGTTCATGGTGCTGCCGCTCTATTCCAGCCTGGAGAAGCTGGATTTCCGGCTGGTCGAGGCCGCCTACGACCTCTACGCGACACGTCGGCAGGTGCTGTGGCGCGTGATCATCCCGCTGTCGCGGCCCGGCATCATCGCCGGCTGCCTGCTGGTCTTCATTCCGGCCCTCGGCGCTTATGTGACGCCGCTGATCCTGGGCGGCGGCATCCATCTGATGATCGGCGATCTCCTCGCCCAGCAGTTCGGTTCCGGGCGCAATTGGCCGCTCGGTTGCGCGCAGGCGCTGATCCTGATGGCTGCGGTGCTGGTGGCGCTCTACTTCTATGTCCGCAACACGTCGGGGAAGATGGCGCATGGCTGACCCCCGCAGTACCGATATCAAGGACCAGCCGGGGTTCCGCTCGATCGCCATCATCTGCCTCTGCGTGCTCTACGCGCCGATCCTGATCCTGATGATCTTTTCGCTGAATACAGGGTCTCTGGTGACGCGTTGGGAGGGCATCGGGTTCGGCTGGTATGGCAGGGCGCTGTTCAACCAGGAATTCCACAACGCCGCCAAGAACACGCTGATCATCTCTGTCACCGCCACGATCGTTTCGACGATCGCCGCGACGCTGGCGGCAATCGGCATGACCCGCGTGAAGCCGTGGCGCGGGCTGTCGGCCGCCTTCATGGTCATCAACCTGCCGCTGATGGTTCCAGAAATCATCACAGCGGTGGCGACGCTCTCTTTCTTTGCGTTGATCGCGGGCACTTTCGGGCTCAATTTCGGCATCGGCAATCTGATCCTCGCCCACACCGTTTTTTGCATTCCATTCGCCTATATGCCGATCCGGGCGCGGCTCGAGGACATGGACCTGACGCTCGAAGCTGCGGCGGCCGACCTCTATGCCACGCCGTGGCATGCTTTCAGGCGCATAACGCTGCCATTGCTGGTTCCCGGCATCCTGTCAGGTGGGGCGCTCGCCTTTATCGTCTCCTTCGACGATTTCACCATCACGCAGCTGGTCGCCGGCCCCGGGCAGACGACGCTGCCCCTCTACATCTGGAACCAGATCAGGCGGCCAATGACGCCGGAGATAAATGCCATCTCCACCATCCTGCTGCTGGTTTCGATTCTGTTCGTCTCAATCTCGTTCCTGATCGCGCGCCGACGCGCCAAGTAAATTATAGGCCAGTGAATCAATGCGAAGGCAAAGGAGAGCGTGATGTCTAGGAAAATGATGGCTGCCGTGTCGACGGCGGCGCTTTTATGGGCGGTGCCTGCGCTCGCCGACGGTGAGCTGCACATCTACAATTGGGGTGACTACACCAACCCGAAGCTGATCGAAAAATTCGAAAAACAGTACAACGTCAAAGTGACGCTGGACGACTACGATTCGAATGAGACGATGCTGTCGAAGGTACGCGCCGGCAATTCCGGCTATGACATCGTCGTCCCTTCCGACTACACCGTGAAGATCATGATCGATGAGGGCCTGCTCGAAAAGACCGAGCCCAATGCGATGCCGAACGGCAAGAACCTCGACCCGCGCTTCGTCGACATCTACTGGGACAATGGCCGTCACTACACCGTCCCGTGGCAATTCGGCACCACTGCGTTCGAAGTCAACACCGACAAATACAAGGGCGACATCGACACGCTGGCGATCCTGTTCGATCCGCCAGACGAGTTGAAGGGCCAGATCAACATGCTCGACGATGTCAACACTGTGATGCATGCGGCCGAGCGCTATGCCGGCGTGCCGCGCTGCGGCGCCGACAAGGCCAATCTGAAGAAGGTCAACGACATACTGATGGCCGCCAAGCCGTCATGGAAGACCTTCAGCTACGACACCATAACCAAGATCACCTCCGGCGACGTGATCGTTACCGAGGCTTGGAATGGCGCAACCTATCGTGCGCGCCAGAAAATCCCGGCGATCAAATATGCCTATCCCAAGGAAGGCATCGAAGGCTGGATGGACAATGTCGCCGTGTTGAAGGGCGCCAAGAATCTCGAAAACGCCAAGCTGTTCCAGGATTTCGTCATGGCTCCGGAAAACGCGGCGCTGATTTCGGAATTCGCCGGCTACGACAACGGCATTGCCGGCAGTCACAAGTTCCTGCCGCCCGATTTCGCCAGCGCGCCGGAAATCAATCCGCCGGCCGGTGCACCGGCGGCGGAATTCGTACCGCCTTGCCCACCGGAAGTGGTCGAGATCTACAACAAGATCTGGACCAATTTGCGCAAGTAGCCTTGCTCTAGGATCAGACTGAAGGGAGGCTTCGGCCTCCCTTCCTTGCGCAAGGGGGTTGGATGAAATCTTACCGCAACAGCGAACCGGCGCCGCCGATCATGCAGGGTTCGCCGCCGCAGATGGTTCCGCCGAAGCTCGACTGGGACCGGCCGCCATGGAACCGATGGGCGTTCCAGCATATCCGCGAAATTCTGCCGACCGTCGAAGTCTGGCGCGGCAACGGCCATCGCCACAGGCTGGACCGGGCCGAGGTCGATTTCGATGCGCTGCCGGTGAGCGACAGCACGGGTAAGGCGACGACGCTGGCCGGGCTGCTCGACGAGACCTACACCGACGGGTTCCTCGTGCTCAAGGACGGCAAGGTCGCCTATGAGCGCTACTTCAACGGCATGACCGAGCGCACGCTGCATCTGTCGCAGTCGATGGCGAAGTCGGTCACCGCATCGGTGTTCGGCATACTGGTCGGACGCGGGCTGATCGATCCGGCTTTGCCGGTGACGACCTATCTGCCGGAGCTGGAGGCGACCGGCTGGGCAGGCGCCAGTGTGCAGCATGCGCTCGACATGACGAGCGGGCTGAGCTTTTCCGAGGAATACACCGATCCCTATTCGGACATCGGCCAGGTCGATGTCGCCACCGGCTGGAAGCCGGTGCCGCCGGACAGCGATCCGGCCTTCCGCTGGCCGTCGCACATATTCGAGTTGATCCTGGGGCTTAAGGAAAAGAGCCGACCGCACGGCGCTGCCTTCGAATACCGCTCGATCGAGACCGACGTGCTTGCCTTCATCATGGAACGGGTGAGCGGCAAGCGCCTGGCGCAGCTGGTCTCGGAAGAGCTCTGGCAAAAGCTCGGCGCGGATGAAAGTGCCTGCTTCACCGTCGACAGCGCCGGTTATGCAGTTGCCGACGGCGGCTTCAACGCCACGCTGCGCGACTATGGCCGCTTCGGCCAGCTGATCCTCGACAATGGCGGCGGCGTGGTGCCGGCCGACTGGATCGAGGCGACGCGCAATGGCAGGCATGGACCGGACTTCAGTCCCAGCCTGCCGGAAGGCAGCTACCGCAACCAGTTCTGGATCGAGGACCCGCGCTCGCGGGCACTGATGTGCCGGGGCGTGTTCGGGCAGCTGATCCATATCGACTGGAACATGAAAATGGTCGTGGTGAAGCTTTCGAGCTATCCGGATTTTACCAACGTCGCCTATTCGGTGGCGACTTTGAAAGCCGTGCACGCGATCGCCGCGGCGCTCGCCTAGAACGCCAAGACCGAAGGAAGCTCCAATGGCCGGCAGGACCGCGTTCGAGACCAGGTATGGCTTTGCCCGAAACCAAGTGCTGCTCGGCAATTGGCGAGAAAGCCCGTTCAGCCGGTGGTCGTTCCAGAATGCCGGCGAGCTGGTGCCGAGCGCTGCCGTGGCGGCAAAGCCGGGCAGCAGCGAGGCGCCGGCGCAGGATTTCGGCGGGCTACTTGGTGAAAAGGTCGCTCTTGCAGGCGGCGCGGGGACTGTCGCAGCTTTTCTCAAGCGCTCCGATACCGACGCGCTGACGATCATGAAAGGCGGCAAATTCGTCGGCGACTGGTTCGCACCGCATATGGAGTTCGGGGCGCGCCACATCGTCTTTTCGATCAGCAAGTCGCTGACCGCGATTGTTGCCGGGATATTGGCAGGCGAGGGGATTTTCGATCCGCAGGCTCCGGTAAGCCGCTATCTGCCCGAAGCTGCCGGCTCGGCCTATGGCGATGCGAGTGTGCGGCACGTGCTCGACATGGGTGTCAGCCTCGACTTCGAAGAGGCCTATCTCGATCCGGAAAGCGCCTTCGCCCGCTATCGCCGCGCCATGCTGTGGAATCCAGGCGGGGGCACCGAGAGCCTGGCCACTTTCCTCATGACGCTGCAGGGCCTGGCCGAGCCGCATGGCCGGACGTTCCGCTACCGTTCGCCCAATTCCGACCTGCTCGGCATCCTGCTCGAACGTGCGTCGGGCCGGCGCTTCGCCGATCTGATGCGCGAGAAATTATGGGAGCCGCTCGGCGCTGTCAGCGAAGCTTCGGTAACCGTGGACATGGAAGGCACGGCGCGTACGGCCGGCGGCATTTCGGTGACGCCGCGCGACCTCGCCCGGGTCGGCGAGATGATGCGGCAAGGCGGCATGGCCAATGGCTGCCGTATCGTGCCGGAGAGCTGGGTGCGCGATACGACCGAAACTGGCGGTGACGCCGAGGCTTGGCAACGCGGCACGATGGCGTTCCTGTTTCCGCGTGGCCGCTATCGCAACAAATGGTACCAGACGGGCGCGGCAAGCGGCGCCTTCTGCGGCATCGGCATCCACGGCCAGTGGCTTTACGTCAATCCGATGGCCGAAATTGTAATCGCAAAGATGTCGTCGCAGCCGGTACCGGTCGACGATCCGCTCGATCTGGATATGATTTCTTTCTTCGAGGCGCTGAGCCGGATGGTCTGATCCGATCCAGACAGCCCGCAGCTTCCTGTGGACCTCTCAGCGGGTTGAAAACGTCGCGGTTGGCGCAGCGGGCGTCTCCGCCTATGGTCGCTGCTCTTTTCGACTAACGACAGGTACGACATGGCATCCGACATCAAGCGCATCGCAATCATCATAGCCGCCGAAATCGGCGCGCGGCCCGAACAGGCTGCGGCGGCGATCGGTTTGCTGGACGACGGCGCGACAGTGCCGTTTGTGGCGCGTTACCGCAAGGAGGTCACCGGCGGCCTCGACGACACGCAGCTGCGCGATCTTGCCGAGCGGCTCGCCTATCTGCGCGAACTCGACGCGCGCCGCGACACCATCCTTGGTTCGATCCGCGAGCAGGGCAAGCTAACCGAGGAGCTTGAAGCGAAAATCGCTGCTGCCGTGACCAAGGCGGAACTCGAAGATATCTACCTGCCTTACAAGCCGAAGCGCCGGACCAAGGCGGAGATCGCGCGCGAGCGTGGGCTGGGCCCGCTGGCGGAAGCTATTCTCGCCGACCGTGCGGCCATGCCCGCCGAGCTGGCGCTGGCCTACATCAGCGAAGACGTGGCAGACGCCAAGGCAGCGCTCGAGGGTGCGCGCGACATCCTGTCCGAGCAGTTCGCCGAGAATGCCGACCTGGTCGGCAGATTGCGGACTTATATGAAGGAACGCGCATTCCTGCGGTCGCGCGTCGTCGACGGCAAGCAGGAGGCCGGCGCCAAATTTTCGGACTATTTCGACCATGTAGAGCGCTGGGCCAACGTGCCGAGCCATCGCGCACTGGCCATGCTGCGTGGCCGCAACGAGGAGGTGCTGTCGCTCGACATCGAGGTCGATGCCGACGATGTGTCACCGGTGAAACCGGTCGAGCGGATGATCGCCGACGCCTACGCCATCGGCCGCCAGTTGCCAGGCGACCGCTGGCTGATGGAGGTCGCCGGCTGGACCTGGCGCATAAAGCTGTCGCTGCACCTGACGCTCGATCTGATGCGGGACTTGCGCGAGCGGGCCGAGGAGGAAGCAATCCATGTCTTCGCCCGCAATCTCAAGGATTTGCTGCTTGCCGCGCCCGCCGGCTCACGGCCGACGATGGGCCTCGATCCGGGCATCCGCACCGGGGTCAAAGTGGCGGTGGTGGACGGCACCGGCAAGGTTCTGGCGACGACGACGGTCTATCCGTTCCCGCCGAAGAACGATGTCCGCGGCACGCAGGCCGAACTGGCGAAGCTCATCCGGCTGCACAAGGTCGAGCTGATTTCGATCGGCAACGGCACTGGCAGCCGCGAGACCGAAAGGCTGGTGGCCGACATGCTGGCTGATATGCCGGCCGGGTCCGGGCCGAAGCCGCTCAAGGTGATCGTCAGCGAGGCCGGCGCCTCGGTCTATTCGGCGTCGGCAACGGCGGCGGCGGAATTTCCCGGCCTCGACGTGTCGCTGCGCGGGGCGGTGTCGATCGCGCGGCGCCTGCAGGATCCGCTCGCCGAACTGGTCAAGATCGAGCCGAAGTCGATAGGCGTCGGCCAGTATCAGCACGATGTCGACCAGTACCGGCTCGGCCGCTCGCTGGAAGCGGTGGTCGAGGATGCGGTCAACGCCGTCGGCGTCGATCTCAACACGGCGTCAGCGCCGCTTCTGGCGCGGGTTTCGGGTCTCGGCGCATCGCTGGCCGAGGCGATCGTCGCGCACCGGGACGCGACCGGCCCGTTCGCCAGCCGCCGCGAACTGTTGAAGGTCTCCCGCCTTGGACCCCGCGCGTTCGAGCAATGCGCCGGCTTCCTGCGCATTCCAAACGGCAGCGAACCCCTCGATGCCTCGGCCGTGCATCCGGAAGCCTATGGCGTTGCCAAGAAGATCGTTGCGGCCTGCGGGCGCGACGTCCGCTCGCTGATGGGCGACAGCGCCGCACTCAAGGCGCTCGATCCGCGCGTCTTCGTCGATGAGCGCTTCGGCGTGCCGACGGTGCGCGACATCCTGGCGGAGCTGGAAAAGCCCGGCCGCGATCCGCGCCCCGGCTTCAAGACCGCGACCTTTGCCGATGGCATCGACGACATCAAGGATCTGAAGCCCGGCATGCAGCTTGAAGGCACCGTCACCAATGTCGCGGCTTTCGGCGCCTTCGTCGATATCGGCGTGCACCAGGACGGATTGGTGCACGTCTCGCAACTGGCTGATCGGTTCATCAAGGACGCGCATGAAGTGGTCAAGGCGGGCGACGTGGTCAAAGTGCGCGTCGTCGACGTCGATATCAAGCGCAAGCGCATCGGCCTGTCGATGCGCAAGGACGGCGACGGTGGCGCACCGAAGCCACGCGACAATGGCAGCAGGCCGGTGCCGCGCGCGCCGGCGCCCCAACGCCAGCCGGAGCGGCCGGCGCAGCAGGGCGCGTTCGGCGCCGCGTTGGCCGATGCGTTAAAGCGGAAATAATTTCGCGAGCCGGGCTGTGCCAGGTCAGACGGCGGCGCTCGACATTGATGATCCATCACCAATGCTCATGGATCGGCGAAGCTATTTCGTTTGATTTTTTTAGGACGGGAGCCGATAAGCCGCGCGTTTCAAGATTTCTGTTTCGATGCATGTCGTTATCTCCAGGCTGCCGAACACCCTCGGGTCAGGCCCGCGGGCAAGCTTTGGGCGACATGCATGAGTTTGGGAGACCGAGAGCCATGGCCGCCGACAAGAACGCATTCGTCTGGGATGATCCTTTCCTGATCGAGGACCAGCTTTCGGAGGACGAGCGCATGGTGCGCGATGGCGCCGCGGCGTTTGCCGCCGACAAGCTCGCTCCGAAGATCGAGGAAGCCTACCTCGAGGAAAAGACCGACGCCGGGATCTTTCGCGAAATGGGCGAGGCGGGTCTGCTCGGCATCACCATCCCCGAGGAATATGGCGGGCTCGGCGCCAACTACGTCACCTACGGGCTGGTCGCGCGGGAAGTGGAGCGGATCGATTCCGGCTATCGCTCGATGATGAGCGTGCAGTCGTCGCTGGTGATGTATCCGATCCATGCCTATGGCTCGGAAGAACAGCGCAGGAAATACCTGCCGAAGCTGGCGTCGGGCGAATGGATCGGCTGCTTTGGCTTGACCGAACCTGATGCCGGTTCCGACCCGGGCGGCATGAAGACGCGGGCCGAGAAGACCGCGAACGGCTACAGGATCTCCGGCTCGAAAATGTGGATTTCCAACGCGCCGATCGCCGACGTTTTCGTGGTCTGGGCAAAGTTGTCCGACGAAAGTGGGGGCGCGCATGACAACCAGATTCGCGGCTTTATCCTGGAAAAGGGCATGAACGGGCTGTCGGCGCCGAAGATCGGCGGCAAGCTGTCGCTGCGCGCCTCGATCACCGGCGAAGTGGTGATGGAAGGCGTCGAGGTCGGCGAAGATGCGTTGCTGCCCAATGTCTCGGGCCTGAAGGGTCCGTTCGGCTGTCTCAACCGGGCGCGCTACGGCATCTCCTGGGGTGCCATGGGCGCGGCCGAGGATTGCTGGCACCGCGCCCGCCAGTATGGCCTTGATCGCAAGCAGTTCGGCAAGCCGCTGGCCGGCACGCAGCTTTTCCAGAAGAAGCTCGCCGACATGCAGACCGAAATCGCGCTCGGCCTGCAGGGTAGCCTGCGCGTCGGGCGGCTGATGGATGAAGGCAAGATGGCGCCCGAGATGATCTCGCTCGTCAAGCGCAACAATTGCGGCAAGGCGCTCGACATCGCCCGCCAGGCCCGCGACATGCATGGCGGCAATGGCATCCAGATCGGCTACCACGTCATGCGCCACGCCCAGAACCTGGAAACCGTCAACACCTATGAGGGCACGCATGACGTGCATGCGCTGATCCTCGGACGGGCGCAGACCGGGTTGCAGGCGTTCTTCTAGCATTGGCAGGGGTCCTCCGCTTCCAGGGCGCCATTGCCTGGCATCCCCGCAAGGCGGGCGATCGGCAGCTTTCGTCGGCGGTGTCACATTTTGTTCTTGCTTTGTGCCGGCAGCTATGCTATTAATTTGGGTATGGTGCCAATGGGCGCCGACGACCCGCCCACCGAGGCGGGTTTTTCTTTCAGCTTCTTTTCGACCAAGCGTCGCGTGTGCTGCCGATCATCGATATCGGCGGGACCGCGCCCGGTGCTGACCCGCCGCACTTCGGCTCTGCAGCGTTGCAACGTCTTGCCGCCACACTGCGGAATCCCGGGGTCGGCGCTCCGTTTCGTGAGCTATGAAAGCTGCTTAATTTAGGTGCAGCGCAACATCTCTGCTTGGAGAATGGTCAGCATTCGTGTCAGGGTTCAGCGAACTCCTTTTGAAACGCCGACTTCAGGGGCACCATGGCAATTCTGGCAGCCGTCTATCACCTGACCCATTACAAATACGACCGGCCGGTCGTATTAGGCCCGCAAGTCATAAGGTTGCAGCCTGCGCCGCAATCCCGCACCAAGGTGCTCAGCCATTCGCTGAAGGTCGGGCCGGCAAATCACTTCGTCAATCTGCAGCAGGACCCCTACGGCAATTTCCTTGCCCGCTTCGTCTTCCCCGAGCCGGTGACGGAACTGAAGATCGAGGTCGATCTCGTTGCCGACATGACGGTCTACAATCCGTTCGATTTCTTCGTCGAGCCCTCGGCCGAGACGTTTCCGTTCGAATACCCCGAAGAGATCAGGGACGATCTGACCATCTACCGGACGCCGGAACCGGCGGGGCCGCTGTTGGAGGCATTCCTCAAAACCCTCGACCGCAGCCCGACCAACACCGTCAATTTTGTCGTCGACCTCAATGCGAGGCTGCAGCGCGAGATCGCCTATATCGTGCGCATGGAAACCGGCGTCTTCTCGCCCGAGGAAACGCTGGCCGCCGGCAAGGGGTCGTGCCGGGATTCCAGCTGGCTCCTGGTGCAGATACTGAGGAACCTCGGCATCGCTGCGCGCTTCGTTTCCGGCTACCTGATCCAGCTGAAGCCCGACCTCGTCGCGCTTGACGGACCGCCCGGCACCGCAGTCGACTTCACCGATCTCCATGCCTGGTGCGAGGTGTATCTGCCGGGCGCCGGCTGGATCGGCTTCGACCCGACCTCCGGCCTGCTCACCGGCGAAAGCCATGTGCCGCTCGCGGCAACGCCGCATTTCCGCAATGCCGCGCCGATCTCCGGCATGGCGAGCTTCGCCAATGTCGAGTTCGGCTTCGACATGCGGGTCGACCGCATCGCCGAGCATCCGCGCATTACCAAGCCGTTTTCCGACGAAAGCTGGCAGGCGCTCGATGCGCTGGGCAACCAGGTTGACGCCGCGCTTGATGCCGGCGACGTGCGGCTGACCATGGGCGGCGAGCCGACCTTCGTCTCGATCGACGATTTCGAGGCTGCAGAGTGGAACACCGCCGCCGTCGGGCCAACCAAACGCGAAAAGGCCGATGCGCTGATCCGCCGGCTGCGCGAGCGCTTCGCGCCGGGCGGCTTCCTGCATTACGGACAGGGCAAATGGTATCCCGGCGAAAGCCTGCCGCGCTGGACCTTCTCGCTCTACTGGCGCACCGACGGCGAGCCGGTGTGGAGCGACCCGTCGCTGATCGCGCATGAAAAGAGCGAGGCGGATGTCGGACCGATGCAGGCCGAGAGCCTGCTGACCGCGATTGCCGACGAACTCGGCATCGACAAGACGATGGTCAGCGAAGCCTATGAGGACCCCGCCGAATGGCTGCTCAAGGAAGGCAAGCTGCCTGACAACGTCGATCCTTCCAATTCGAAGCTGGAGGACCCGGAGGAGCGCAGCCGCATGGCGCGGGTGTTCGAACGCGGGCTGACCAAGCCGTCGGGCTATGTGCTGCCTGTCCAGCGCTGGAACAGCCAGGCGTCAGGACCGCGCTGGCGCTCGGAGAAGTGGAAGACGCGGCGCGGCAGGCTGTTCCTGGTGCCGGGAGATTCACCGGTAGGTTACCGCCTGCCGCTCGGCACGCTGCCTTACGTGCCGCCGGCGCAGTTCCCCTACATCGTGCCGGTCGACCCATCGCTGCCGCGCGGACCATTGCCGGCGCGTGAGGCGATCTTGCCCGATTCTGCTTCTTCGCCTGCGTCGGCCGAACTTGAAGGCGCCGACGAAATGGCGCGACGCCAGCAGGCCGTTTCCTTCACGGCCGTTACCGGCCAGCAGGACCGCGTCGAACAGGAGATCACCGAGATCGGCGGCGCCGTGCGCACGGCACTTTCGGTCGAGCCGCGCGACGGACGGCTTTGTGTGTTCATGCCGCCTGTCGAGGCGCTGGAGGACTATCTCGAACTGGTCGCGGCGGCGGAGAACGCGGCAAAGGCTATTGGCCTGCCTGTGCATATCGAGGGTTACGGCCCGCCGCACGATCCGCGCCTCAACGTCATCCGTGTGGCACCCGATCCCGGCGTCATCGAAGTCAATATCCACCCCGCCGCGAATTGGCAGGATTGCGTGGCGACGACCACGGCGATCTACGAGGAGGCGCGGCAGACGCGGCTTGGCGCCGACAAGTTCATGATCGATGGCCGCCATACCGGCACCGGCGGCGGCAACCACGTTGTCGTCGGCGGCGCAACGCCCAATGACAGTCCGTTCCTGCGCCGCCCCGACCTGTTGAAAAGCCTGGTGCTGCAGTGGCAGCGGCATCCGTCGCTGTCCTATCTGTTCTCCGGCCTGTTCATCGGCCCGACCAGCCAGGCGCCGCGCTTCGACGAGGCACGCCACGATTCGCTCTACGAACTCGAAATCGCGATGGCGCAGGTGCCGCATCCGGACAAGGGCGCGGCACCGCTGCCGTGGCTGGTCGACCGGCTGTTCCGCAACCTTCTGACCGACGTGACCGGCAATACCCATCGCTCGGAAATCTGCATCGACAAGCTATTTTCGCCGGACGGGCCGACCGGCCGGCTCGGGCTGGTCGAATTCCGCGGCTTCGAGATGCCGCCCAACGCGCGCATGAGCCTGGCGCAGCAATTGCTGGTGCGCGCCATCATCGCTCGGGCCTGGAAGAACCCGCTCGACGGCCGCTTCGTGCGCTGGGGCACCTCGCTGCACGACCGTTTCATGCTGCCGCATTATGTCTGGGCTGACTTTCTCGATGTGCTGGACGACCTCAAGCTGAACGGCTTTGCGTTCCGTCCGGAATGGTTCGACGCCCAGCTCGAATTCCGCTTCCCGTTCTGCGGCGAGGTCCAGCATGCCGGTATCAAGCTGGAACTGCGGCAAGCGCTGGAGCCGTGGCATGTCATGGGCGAGCAAGGCGCGATCGGCGGCACCGTGCGCTTTGTCGATTCCTCCGTCGAGCGGCTGCAGGTGAAGACCGAGGGGCTCAACCCGGAGCGTCACGCGGTCGTCTGCAACGGCCGCCTGGTGCCGATGAAGGTGACCGACAACCGCGAGATCGCGGTGGCTGGCGTGCGCTTCAAGGCCTGGCAGCCGGCGTCGGGCCTGCATCCGGCGCTGCCGGTCAACACGCCGCTGGTCTTCGACATCTATGACCGCTGGTCGGGCCGCGCGGTCGGCGGCTGCGTCTACCACGTCGCGCATCCCGGCGGGCGCAGCTACGACACGTTCCCCGTCAACGGCAACGAAGCGGAGGCGCGGCGGCTCGCCCGCTTCGAGCCACGTGGCCATACGCCGTCCAGCTATGTGCTGCGCAACGAAGAAGCCTCTGAAGATTTCCCGATGACCCTTGACCTTCGGCGACCGCAAAGACTCTGATCAGCCATGGCGAAGGGGAATCACAAAAGGCTGCGCAGCAAGCCGCAGACCCACAGTCTGCTGGAGCACTACCAGCCGATCGACGGCGTCGTCGACGAGATGGTCGATGCGTCGGGCAATCCGCGGCCGGCCTGGCGGCACTTCATCGAGGCGCTGGAGGACCTGGGGCCGGAAAAGCTTGCCCAGCGCTTCGCCCGCGCCGACCAATACCTCCGCGACGCCGGCGTCTATTACCGCGTCTATGACAAGGCCGGCGCCAACGAGCGGGAATGGCCGCTGGCGCATGTGCCGCTGCTGATCGAGGAGCAGGAATGGGCTGACATCAGCGCCGGCCTGGTCCAGCGCGCCGATCTGTTCGAGGAGACCATCGCCGACATTTACGGGCCGAACCGGCTGGTCGAGAAAGGCATTCTGCCGGCCGGGTTGATCGCGGCCAGCCCGGAATATTTGCGGCCGGTCGTCGGCACCAGGCCGGCCAGCGGCCATTTCCTGCATTTCTGCGCCTTCGAGCTCGGTCGTGGCCCGGACGGCCGCTGGTGGGTGCTTGGCGACCGCACACAGGCCCCATCTGGCGCCGGCTTCGCACTGGAAAACCGCGTCGCCACCACCAGGGCGCTGTCCGACATCTACGGCGAAATGCATGTGCACCGCCTGGCCGGCTTCTTCCGCCGTTTTCGCGATGCGCTGATCGGCATGGCCAAGCAAGCCGGTGGCCGTGTCGCCATCCTGACGCCGGGACCGCTGAACGAAACCTATTACGAACATGCCTATATCGCCCGCTATCTCGGCATCATGCTGCTCGAGGGCGAGGACCTGACCGTCTCGGGCGGCAGGCTGATGGTGCGCACGGTTTCGGGGCTGATGCCGGTGAGCGTCTTGTGGCGGCGGCTCGACGCCGCCTTCGCCGATCCGCTCGAACTGCGGCCGGACTCGCAGATCGGCACGCCGGGGCTGGTCGAAGCGGTCCGGCAGGGGGCGGTTTCGGCCGTCAACGCGCTGGGCTCCGGCCTGATGGAGACACGCGCGCTGCTCGCCTTCCTGCCGAAGATTTCGCGCGCCCTGCGCAACGAGGAACTGCTGCTGCCGACCGTGGCGACGTGGTGGTGCGGGCAGGAGGCGGAGCGCGAGCATGTGCTCGCCAATATCGATAGCATGGTGATCGGTCCGGCGCTGTCGACGCGGCTCGCCTTCGAGGATGACGGCTCGACCAAGCTCGGGTCAGCGCTGTCGGTCGAGGAGCGGGCCGAACTCGTCGCCCGGATCGAACGGGACGGCGGCGACTTCGTCGGCCAGGAAGCGGTGACGCTGTCGACCACCCCGGTCTATGTCGGCGGCTGGCTGGAGCCGCGGCCGGCAAGCCTGCGCGTCTATCTGGCGCGGACGCCCGAAGGCTGGACCGTGATGCCGGGCGGTTTTGCCCGTGTCGGCTTTTCGCTCGACCCGACGGCCATCGCCATGCAGCGTGGCGGCCAGGCGGCGGATGTCTGGGTGGTCAGCGACAGGCCGGTGGAGCGCGAGACGCTGCTGCCGCAGGAGCACGACAGCTTTACCCGAACCTTGCCAGGCAGCCTGCCCAGCCGCGCGGCGGAAAACCTGACATGGCTTGGGCGCTATATCGAGCGGTCGGAAGACACGGTGCGCATCCTGCGCGCCTACCATGTGCGGCTGGCCGAGACATCCGATCCCGAGATGCCGCTGCTCGCCGATATCAGGGACCATCTCGCGCCGTTCGGCATCGACGTCGAGACGGCAATCCCATTGGGGCTCATCAGCACCCTGGACAGCGCCGTCTACAGTGCCGGACAGATCCGAGACCGTTTCTCGCCGGATGGCTGGCTGGCATTGAAGGATCTGTCGAAGACCATCCATCAATTTGCCGCCACTGTGGCGCCGGGCGATGACGCGACAAGGGCAATGACGGTGATCCTGCGCAAGCTGGCCGGGTTTTCCGGCCTGCTGCACGAGAACATGTACCGCTTTGCCGGCTGGCGTTTCCTCGAAATCGGCCGCAGGCTCGAACGCGGCATCCAGATCGCCCGCACGCTCGCCCGGCTGACCAGAGCCCAGGCGCCTGAAGGCGCACTCGACATGATGCTGGAGATCGGCGACAGCGTCATGACGCACCGTCGGCAATATCCGGTGCAGGCGGGGCGGCGCACGGTGGTCGACCTTCTGGCGCTCGATCCGCTCAACCCGCGCTCGATCCTTTTCCAGCTCGAACGGCTGAAGGCCGAAATCGCGCTGCTGCCCTCCGTCGGGGCTGAAGGCCATATGTCGCCGGCGGCCAAGGAAATTCTGCAGCTCAACACGTCGATCGCCATCAAGGAGCCCTCGGACATGACGGCCGAGGCCCTCGGCGATCTCGCCAATGAAATCGGCGGGCTCTACAACAGCCTCGCCAAAGCCTATTTCGGGTAGAGACAGCATGCTCTACGACATCAGGCTTCACCTGCGTTACGACTATGATGCGGCGGCCGGTGGCGGCCGCCATCAGGTGCGCGTGCTGCCGCCGACCATCCCTGGCGTGCAGCGCGTCGTCGCCGCTTCACTGTCTTTTGTGCCGGCGCCCAGCGAACGCTCCGACTTTTCCGACTTTTTCGGCAACAGTGTCACCTCGATCGCCTTTCGTAACGCGCATGATGCGCTCGACATCAGGATGAGCGCGCGTGTTTCAGTGTCGCGGCCGGAGCCCGGGCTCGACGTATCGCCGGACATACGCCGGCTGAGGGAAGAACTCGGCGCCGTGCACTCGCTGGCGCCGGCGTCGCCGCATCACTTTCTGGCCACCAGCGATCATGCCGGCATCGACCCGGCAATCACTGCCTATGCGAAAGACAGTGCCGGCAGTTCGACAGTCGGCACGGCCATGGCTCTGTGCAACCGCATTCACCGCGATTTCACCTATGACGGCGAGGCGACCACCGTGCAGACGCGGGCCAGCGACGCCTTCGGCCTGAAGCGCGGCGTCTGCCAGGATTTTTCCCACATCATGATCGCCGGCCTGCGCGGCCTCGGCATTCCTGCCGGCTATGTCAGCGGGTTCCTGCGCACCATCCCGCCGCGCGGAAAGCCGCGGCTCGAAGGCGCCGACGCCATGCATGCCTGGGTCAAGGTGTGGTGCGGACGCGATGCCGGCTGGCAGGAATTCGATCCGACCAATGGCATGCGGGCAAGCAACGACCATATCACGGTCGGCTACGGCCGCGACTACTCCGATGTGGCGCCGATCGTCGGCGTGTTGAAAACCACGGGCGGGCAGGTCGGCGAACAGGCGGTCGACGTCATACCGGTCGTGCTCGAAAAGGCGTGATGACGCATGTCTTCGTTGCACGGCGACGTCGATAGGCTGTTCTGGAACCAAGAGATCAAGAGGCGGTGGAACCCGCAGCCGGCAAGCGGCTTATCTACGGAAATTCCGTGGAGAGGACATGCTCGACAAATCCGAGTCGTCGTCTGGCCGATCGGCTGTGAGGAAAGCTGCACCAAAGAACGGGGTGCCGCGGAACGGGGCGCTGGAGAATGGCGCGCAAGCCTCGGCCGTTCGGGCCTCGCTCAATTATGTCACCGACACTGAACCCGGTATTCGCCGGCTGCGTTCGGGCAAGGGGTTCTCGTACAAAGGACCCGACGGGCGGATTGTCGACGGGGAGGCGCTGGCACGCATCAAGGCGCTCGCCATCCCCCCGGCCTGGACGGACGTCTGGATCTCGCCGGATTCCGATGGTCATATCCAGGCGACCGGTAGGGACCAGCGTGGACGCAAACAATACCGCTATCACCCGCACTGGGCGGAGGAGCGTGACGGCGTCAAATATTCGAGCCTGGTCGCCTTCGCCGAGAGCCTGCCCGAACTGCGGCGGCAGATCGACGTCGATTTGCGCCGTCACGGCCTGCCGCTGGAACGCGTCGTTTCGGCTATCGTCTGGCTGCTCGACAACACGATGATCCGTGTCGGCAATGCCGCCTACGCGCGCGACAATAAGAGTTTTGGGTTGACCACGCTGCGCGACCGCCATGTCGACATCAAGGGCTCGAGCCTGCGCTTCGCCTTCATCGGCAAATCCGGCAAGGAATGGAGATTGAAGCTTGTCGATCGCCGGATTGCCAAGGTCGTGCGTGGAGCGCAGGACCTGCCGGGGCAGAAGTTGTTCCAGTATCTCGACGAGGAGGGAAACAGGCGTCCGGTGCGCTCAGACGACGTCAACCGCTATATCAGGGAACACGTCGGAGCGGAGTTCAGTTCCAAGCACTTCAGAACCTGGGGTGGCACCATTCATGCCGCGTCGCTGTTTGCCCAAACCGAACGTCCCGAAAGCCAGGCGCAGCAAAAGCGGGTGATGAACAATGTCATCGACAAGGTTGCCGAGCGGCTTGGCAACACACGCGCGGTCTGTCGCCAATGCTATATTCATCCGGAGGTCTTCCGCGCCTGGTCCGAAGGACGGCTGCTCGACGAAATGGCGGATGCCAACAAAGGCAAGCGCTCGGTCGCCGGGCTAGACGACGAGGAGGCCCTGGTCTTGAGATGGCTGAAGGCGAGAGAAAGCTGACGTCGGACCGCGGCGTATTTTTTTGTCGACGCCATGTCGGCATCGGTCCTAGTGTTTCGTCCTTTGAGAAAAGGACGAACCATGCTCTACGCGATCCTCTGCTATGCCTCTGAAGACGTCGTCTGCTCCTGGAGCAAGGAGCAGGACGATGCCGTCATGGAAAAACTTCTGGGTGTGCAGGAAAAATATGCCCAGGCGGGCCGCCTTGGCCCGGTGGCGCGGCTCTTGCCGACGACCGCGGCGACGACGCTGAGGAAGGTCAAGGGCGAATCGATCGTCATCGACGGCCCGTTTGCCGAAACCAAGGAACAGTTCCTCGGCTTCTACACGCTCGAATGCGCCGACCTCGATGAGGCGGTCGACTTCGCGCGTGAGCTTTCCGAGGTCAACCCGAGCGGCGGCTCCTATGAAATCCGGCCGGTCTCGCTCTTCAATCCCGCCAAGGTTTCCGCATGACCGAACTCGCCTGGATCAGCACGGCAATCAGCACCGCTCGCCCGCAGGTGATGGGGGCATTGCTGCGCTACTTCCGCGACCTCGACGCGGCGGAGGAAGCATTCCAGGACGCCTGCCTGAGGGCACTGAACAACTGGCCGAAAAACGGCCCGCCGCGCGATCCGGCAGCCTGGCTGATCTTCGTCGGCCGCAACAGCGGCATCGATGCGGTGCGCAAGCGCGCCAAGCAGGCGCCGCTGCCGGAGGAGGACCAGATCTCCGACCTGGAAGATGCCGAGAGCGACGTCGCCGAGCGGCTGGACGGGGCGCATTACCGTGACGATATTTTGCGGCTGCTGTTCATCTGCTGCCATCCAGACCTGCCGGCCACACAGCAGATCGCCGTGGCGTTGCGCATCGTCTCCGGCCTGACGGTCAAGCAGATCGCCCGCGCCTTCCTCGTCGGTGAGAGCGCGATGGAGCAGCGTATCACGCGCGCCAAGGCGCGTATCGCCGACGCCGGGGTGCCGTTCGAGACGCCGGGAGCGGTCGAGCGCTCCGAACGGCTCGCCGCCGTCGCTGCCATGGTCTACCTGATCTTCAACGAAGGCTATTCCAGCAACAGCGGCGAGGCATCGGCGCGTGCGCCGCTTTGCGAAGAGGCGATCCGGCTGGCCCGGCTGCTGCTCAGGCTGTTCCAGACCGAGCCGGAGATCATGGGGCTGACGGCGCTGTTGCTGCTGCAACATGCACGCGCGCCTGCCCGCTTCGACGAGAACGGCGAGATCGTGCTGCTCGAAGACCAGGACCGCAGCCTGTGGAGCCGCAAGATGATCGATGAAGGCCTGGCGCTGGTCGATAAGGCGTTGCGCCATCGCAAGCCCGGTCCGTACCAGGTGCAAGCGGCGATCGCCGCACTGCATGCGCGGGCGGAAAAGCCCGAGGATACGGACTGGAACGAGATCGACCTGCTCTACGGCCTGCTCGAGCAGATGCAGCCGTCGCCGGTGGTGACGCTCAACCGCGCCGTCGCGGTCTCCAAGGTGCGTGGACCGGAAGCCGCACTCGCCATGATCGAGCCGCTGGAGGGGCGGCTTTCCGGCTATTTCCATTTCTTCGGCCTCAAGGGCGGACTGCTGATGCAGCTTGACCGCGGCGAGGAGGCGCGCGTCGCTTTCGACCGCGCCATCGCGCTTGCCAATACCGCCGCCGAGGCCGCGCATATCCGCATGCATATCGACCGGCTGATGAAAGAAGGCGCCAAGCAAACGGCGCATTGATCCGACGCCTTCGCCTGGTTCAACGGTCTGACCTTTGCTTAGACCATGCCGGGGTGGCGATTTTTCCCTGAAACGAGTAATGCCACGCCATGACAGCGCCTGGTGTGCCAACCGGCAGGGGGCGGGTATGGCGCCAGGCTTGGACCGACGCCATATGAGCGACGGGATCTGAAAGGGATGAAAATGACGATTGCGAAGGAAACGGCCGGGCTTCTGGCGAAACTGGGCGTTGCCGAAGGCGCGCTCACGGGCGGCGACCTCATCGTCCGCAGCCCGGTGACCGGCGAGCAGATCGCCGCGCTGAAGACCATCTCGCCGGCCGATGCGGCGACGACCATCGACAATGCCTACAAAGCTTTCCTGGCGTGGCGGCAGGTGCCAGCTCCCAAGCGTGGAGAACTGGTACGGCTGCTCGGCGAGGAATTGCGCACACACAAGGCCGAGCTTGGCCGGTTGGTATCGATCGAAGTCGGCAAGATCCCATCCGAGGGTCTTGGCGAAGTGCAGGAGATGATCGACATCTGCGATTTCGCCGTCGGTCTTTCCCGGCAACTGTACGGCCTGACCATCGCCACCGAGCGTCCCGGCCATCGTATGATGGAAACCTGGCATCCGCTCGGCGTCGTCGGGGTCATCTCGGCCTTCAACTTTCCGGTCGCGGTATGGTCGTGGAACGCAGCACTTGCGCTGGTCTGCGGCGACGCGGTGGTGTGGAAGCCGTCCGAGAAGACACCGCTGACGGCGCTCGCCTGCGAAGCGATCTTCAAGCGTGCAGCAGAGCGTTTCGGCGATGCGCCGAAGGGGCTGGCGCCGGTTCTGATCGGCGATCGCGCCGTCGGCGAGATCCTGGTCGATCATCCCAAGGTGCCGCTGGTCTCGGCGACCGGCTCGACGCGCATGGGCAGGGACGTCGGACCACGGCTGGCGAAGCGCTTTGCCCGTGCCGTGCTGGAGCTCGGCGGCAACAATGCCGGCATCGTCTGCCCGACGGCCGATCTCGACATGGCGCTCCGCGCAATCGCCTTCGGCGCCATGGGCACGGCCGGCCAGCGCTGCACGACGCTCAGGCGCCTGTTCGTGCATGAGAGCGTCTACGACCAGCTCGTTCCGCGCCTGAAGAAGGCCTATGGAAGCGTCTCGGTCGGCAATCCGCTGGAGACAAGCGCTCTGGTCGGCCCGCTGATCGATAAGGCTGCCTACAAGAATATGCAGAAGGCGCTGGAGGAGGCGGCTTCGCATGGCGGTAAGATAACCGGCGGAATGCGGGTCGAGAACGGCCATCCCGAGGCCTACTATGTGCGTCCGGCGCTGGTCGAAATGCCGCGGCAGGTTTCGCCAGTGACGGAGGAGACCTTCGCGCCCATCCTCTACGTGATGAAATATTCGGACTTCGACGCCGTGCTAGAAGAACACAATGCGGTGGGAGCGGGGCTGTCATCGTCGATCTTTACCCGCGACCTGCAGGAATCCGAGCGCTTTCTTAGCGTCGACGGATCGGACTGCGGCATCGCCAACGTCAATATAGGCACGTCAGGGGCCGAGATCGGCGGCGCCTTCGGTGGCGAGAAGGAAACCGGCGGCGGCCGCGAGAGCGGTTCCGATGCCTGGAAGGCCTATATGCGGCGCGCTACCAATACGGTGAACTATTCCAAGGCGCTGCCGCTTGCGCAGGGCGTGTCGTTCGACATCGATTGAAATGCCAGACCTCCGTCGCGGCGGCGCCAAGGCCGCCACGACGGCGTTCGGCTTGCGGTTCAGCTGGCGTCGGGAGTTACAACACAATTGTCGAAGGCTGAATCGATGATGGCGAGCTTGACCGCCTGGGCGGTCATGTATTCCTGATAGAACTCGCTCGACACCCACATGACCGAATGACCGCGCTGGCCCAGCCAGCCGATGCTGCCGAGTTCCTCCGCATCGCGCAATTTGCGTGAAAGGTGGGTCCGGGAAAGCTTGAGCCAGTTCGCGAAATCTCCGATTGAGACGACACCGGTCGGAATTCGGTCCAGGTCGGCATGATCGGGATCGACGCCGGACATCAGCCAATCCATCACGATGCCGCCATTGTCGAGCCAGGTGAACAAGGAAAAAGTCTGTCTTGGCTCGCGCACGGCATGCGACGAAAGCAGGCCGTCGGCCACCAGCGGCTGCAGTTTGGCGAGCACGTCCGGTTGTGCGACGAATGCAGCCAGTCGAGATCCACCGTCCAGGCTGTCCAGCGTTTTCAGATGAGCCATGACCCAGCCGGCAACCGTCTCCAGAGTGCCCGCGACCGGCTCAAAGGGGCGGATGCGCCCGTATTTAATCGGCAGATGCCGGATGAAACCGTAATGCAGCATCTCCTTCAGGAAGGCATCGGCGGTGTTGCGGCTGGCCACCGAATGCCGGCGGATTCCGTCCATGAACCGTGCGGACGTAAGTCCCTTGCGATGGTCGTCCGGCTCTCGATCGAAATACAAGGCAAGGCCGATATGGGCCATCAGCCAGCGTTGTTGCGTGGCGAACACCGAAGCCAGCCGCGGGTTCGCTTCATAGGTCTGGAGCAGCGCCCGCGACTGAGCCTGGACGTGCCGACGCAATGCCGGATGGCTGGCAATATCTTCAGAAACCAGCGCCATCCCGCCGAGCCCAACCAAATTTGCAACTGGAAATACCGGTCACAATTTCAGCCTTCGCGGACCGTGTCCAGAGCCGGCACATCAGGATACGAGCTGAATCCCGCCGGCTAGCAATTACGCGACTTGGTCGCCGAGGATGCGATCTCGCGAGGCGCTGATCTTGCCGCGCGAGACTAGCCTGCTTGAACCCATAATGGTGGCTTCGCCTGGCCAGCCCGCATTCCCCGACGGCGAGGCGGAACCAACACCAGTTTTGCTCGTTGAAGAACGCTGATTGGACTGAGACAGTGAGGAATTACAAAATGGAGAATGGGCTTTTCGCCACGCCGCCTGCAGCGTTCCGAAAAACAGAGTCGGTTTGGCTACGGGCGCTCAAGTGGCTGTTAAGCCGGGTGCGCAGCGCCTCCGACAGCTCCGGAACCATGTTGAAGCCAATCCTTGCTGGACCGGAGGATGGCGGGGTCCACTCCGCCTCGACGCGTTTGAGCCGATCTCGACGCGTTTGAGGCCGACCGCGCTGCGATTTTGACTCCAAAAGTAGCCGCTCACATATTTTTTCTTTTTATGGCCGCCGCCGCAACCTCGCCCATAGCCGCTTCGAAGGCCGGCCACGGCGGCGTGTCGGCCTGATGCAGCAGGCGGGAACCATCGGGCATGCTTGGCTATTAGATACAGGCGGCTGCTGGTCTGCCGAGCCAGGAGCCATTGCTTATGATCATCGATCCCCCACCGAAAAGCGCCATCCCGGCATCAGTTCCGTCGGTCGATCCAAAAGCCGCCCCGACGCCTCGCAATGCCGAAGCGGAGGTCTTTTATATCGAAGCGATCCGCGAGCTTGTCGCGACCGGCATCCCCTTTCTCGTCGCCGGCACCTATGCCGTAAGCGCCTATACCGGGATCACCCGCCCGACCAAGGATCTGGACATTTTCTGCAAGGCCGGCGACTGCGCGCGCATCCTCGCCCATTTCAAGCAGATCGGCTACGCCGTCGTGGTCGAGGACGACCGGTGGCTGGGCAAAGTGTTCAAGGGCACGCATTTTTTCGACGTCATCTTCACCTCGATGAACGGCACAATGCCTGTCGACGACCAGTGGCTGGAGCATGCTCGCCAGGCCGAATTGCTGGGCAGCCAGGTGCGGATCATCGGCCCAACCGAGCTTATCTGGTCCAAATGCTTCATCCAGGATCGCGGCCGCCACGATGGGGCCGACGTCGCGCATACCATCCTCAAAGCGCACGACCAGATCGACTGGCAAAGGCTGCTTTCCTACATGGAAGTCCATTGGGAAGTTCTGCTGATGCATCTCTTGAACTTCCGATGGATCTATCCGACGGAGCGCGACCGGGTGCCCGCGTGGCTGCTCGACGAACTGCTTGACCGGCTGGCCAAGCAGCGCGAATTGCCGCCTTCCCGGATGCGGATCTGCCGCGGGCGCATGCTTTCACGAACCGACTATGAGATCGACGTCAAGCAATGGGGCTTTGCCGACGTCGGCGGTGAAGGAGAATATAGCGATGGCTGACGGGCTCGAATCTGCTTCGGCAAAGGCGGAAAATGGCGGCACTCTCAAGGTCGCCGCAATCGGCGATCTGCATGTCGGCAAGGAGGACCAGGCCTCGTACCGCGACCTTTTCGGCGAGATGTCGCGTGAAGCCCAGGTTCTCGTGCTGACGGGCGACCTTACCAATCTCGGCAAGCCTAGGGAGGCCGAAATCCTTGCCGAGGAACTGCGTGCCTGCACGATCCCGGTCGTCGCCGTACTTGGCAACCACGACTATGAGTCAGGCGCCGTCGAGCAGGTTACCGATATTCTGCGCCAGGCGGGCGTTCACCTCCTCGACGGCGAGGCGACGGAGATTCATGAGGTCGGGTTCGTGGGGGTCAAGGGTTTCGTTGGCGGTTTTGGATCGCGCATGCTCGGCTCCTTCGGCGAACCGGCCATCAAGTCGATGGTGGCGGAAAGCGTGAACGAAGCGATGCGGCTTGAAAACGCTATGCGGCAGGTCCGCGCCAAACGCACGCTTGTCGTCCTGCACTACGCGCCTGTCGTCGAGACGGTCGAAGGCGAGCCGCTGGAGATCTTCCCGTTTCTCGGTTCGTCACGTCTGGCCGAGACGATAGACCGGTTCCAGGTCAGCGCAGTTGTGCATGGTCATGCGCATCGCGGCGCTTACGAGGGCCGCACGCCGGGCGGGGCGTCGGTCTATAACGTTGCCATGCATGTCGCCAAGCCGACCGGCCGCCCCTACGCCATGCTCGAAATCTGACAGGCGGCGCCACTGGCGCAGGCAATCGCAGTACACACTGCAGAACGATCACGGCAATTGCCGGCTAAAAAGCCGTCCGCTTCGGTGGAATGTCGTTTTCATCCGGGTTGGGAACGGGGTCCTCGTCGGGGAGCCTGTCGGGGTCCGGCTCACGCACGGGCTTGGGATCGGGAATAGGAGGCGGTGGCACCGGCGTCGGTGTCGGCTCGGGTGTGGGGATAGTGGCCATCGTAATCATCTCCTCTTGGCGCAGAACAACGCAACAGGTCGGCTGGTTCCCGGCTTGCCCGTTTTTGGAAAACCACACCGTCGCACTTGCCGGTCAGCCCATTTCGGGATTCGGCTGGCTGCCACCCGACTTGCTTGACCGCAGCAGCAGCGCCAGCGGAACCAGCAGGGCGGTTGCCACCGCGCAGTAGCGGAAGACATCGACATAGGCGAGCAGCGTGGCCTGGCGGGCGATCAACTGACCAAGCCAGCCGATCGCATGCTGCTTCGCCTCGACCATCGGCGAACCCTGGGCGACGAAATGCTCAGTCGCCTGCCGAAGCGCCTGCTGATAGGCGGGCGACGATTGCGCGGTGTGGCCGACCAGATTCGATTGATGGATCTGGGAGCTTTGCGAAATGACGGTGTTGGACAGCGAGACGCCGATGCTGCCGCCGATATTGCGTGCAACGTTGATCAGCGCCGACGCCTGGTTGGTCTTCTGCGGGGGCAGGCCGACATAGGCCGCGGTTGAAATGGGAATGAACAGGAACGGCAGCCCGACCATCAGGAAAACACGGGCAAAGGCAAAGAAGCGGAAGCTGGCGTCCGGAGTAAGCGAGGTCATGTGCCAAAGGGCCACTGCGACCACCGACATGCCCATCATGATCAGATATTTGGGCTGCACGATGCTGCCTACAAATCCGGACACCGGCATCAAGATCAGCATGGCGATGCCGCCCGGCATCATCGAAAGGCCCGAGAGCGTCGCGGTGTAGGCAAATGTCGTCTGCTGCAGCTGCGGCACGATCTGGGTGGTGCTGAACAGGATAGCACCGACTGCCATCATGACCAGGAACGCCGTGCCGAACTGGCGCGTGAACAATAGGTGCATGTCGACGACCGGATCGCTGCGACTGATTTCCCATGGGATAAGCAGCAGGAACGCGATCGCGGAAATCACTGCGAAAGTGGTGATGAAATTCGAGGCGAACCAATCGTAGCGCTGGCCCCGGTCGAGAAAGATCTCCAGGCACCCCAAGGCTATCGCCACCAGGACGAAACCGACCCCATCGATCTTCAGGCCGCCTTTCAGCCGTTCCTTGCGTTCGCGTTCGAGTACGTCCGGTTCGACCAAGAGCCACTGCACCAGCGCCAGCGACAGGATGCCGAACGGCACGTTGATGAAGAAGATCCAGTGCCAGGAGAAATGGTCCGTCAGCCAGCCGCCGATCGTCGGCCCGACCGTCGGTGCGACGATGACCGCAATGCCGTAAAGCGCGAAGGCCTGCGAGCGCTTTTCTGGCGGGAACGTATCGGCAAGGATCGATTGCTCGCTTGGCGCCATGCCGCCGCCGCCGAGTCCCTGAAGGACCCTGAACAGGATGAGCAGTTCCAGGTTGGGCGCCAGTCCGCACAGCAGCGACGCGACGGTGAAGGTCGCAACGCAGAGCATGTAGTAGCGCTTGCGGCCGATGACGTTTGCCAGCCAGCCGCTGACCGGGATGATTACCGAGTTGGCAACGAGATAGGTGGTAATCACCCAGGTGCTTTCGTCCATTCCGGCCGCCAGGCTGCCGGCGATATTGCGCAGGGCGACATTGGCGATCGAGGTGTCCAGCACCAGCATGAAAGTGGCGATGGAGACGACGACGGCGATAAGCCAGGGATTGTGCGTCCCGGCGGCGGATCGGCTTTCGCCCTGATTTCTGGCGGTTTCGCCGTTCATCGCACCTTGACCGTCGGCACCACCGACAGGCCGGGACCGAGAAGCACATCCGGCGGCTTGTCGAAGACGATCTTGACCGGCACGCGCTGCACCACCTTGACGTAATTGCCGGTGGCATTTTCAGCCGGCAGGAGGCTGAAGGCGGTGCCGCTGCCGGCCTGGATGCTGTCGACGCGGCCATGGAAGGACTTGTCCGGGTAGGCGTCGATGTCGATGTCGACCGGCTGTCCCTGCCGCATCAGATCGAGCTGCGTCTCCTTGAAGTTGGCCTTCACCCAGACCTCGTCGGGAACGAACATCATCAATACCTGGCCGGGTTGGGCGTAGGTGCCGTTCGCGGCGGAAATGCTCGTTGCGCGCCCGGCTGCGGGTGCTGTGATAGTCGTGCGCGACAGCGTCGTGCGAGCTTGCTCCTGGCTGGCCTTGGCCTGCTCGAGCTGCGCCTCGGCGCTCCTGGCCTGTGCCTGCAAGACCGAAACCTGGCTTTTTGCCGAGGCGACATTGGCCTCGGCGCTGTCCAGCGCGGCCTGGTCCTGACGCAACGTCGATGCCGCCTGCTGCGCCTGCTGCTGCGTTGCCGTGCCCCTGGCCAGGAGTTCGCGGTTGCGTTGATCCTCGGCCTTGGCGAAATCCAGCGCCGCCTTGGCCTGGGCAACCTGCCTCTGGGCAGCGTTCACCTTTGCGTTTTGAGCCTCGACCTGGGCGGTGACATTGACGATTGCGGCCTCGGCCGCAGCGACGCCGGCATCGGCCTGCTTCAGGTTTGCCTGATAGTCGCTGTCATCGATACGCAGGAGGACATCGCCGGCCTGTACATGCTGATTGTCGGTAACCGCCAGCTCGGTAACGCGGCCGGCTATTTGCGCGCCGATCGTCACCGTGCGCGCGTCTATGAAGGCGTCGTCGGTCGATTCGTACTGGCGAGCGTTCAGCCACCAGATCGCGATGCCTGCCGCGACGAGCAACAGCGCAAGTGCTATGGCTGCGGCCGCATAGGGATGGCGCCTGGGAAAGCCGAGCAGACCGGCCTTTCGTTGCGAGGCATTCCCGTCGGGCTGTTCCTGCCGGGGCTCTGCCGATCGCCCACGAGATTCTCGCACCCGGGCCGGTTGCTCCCGAGTTTCATTTACAGGCTCGACGTCTTGTTCGACGCTTTGAGGCTTCGTGTCCAACGGAATTGCTTTCAAGACTGATATTGCAGCCGCCGAAGCGGACGCAAAGCCAAACGGCAAGCTTCCGCAAAAGTTCCTGTCCGGAACGGGGTGGTCGGGTTAACGGGTCGACATCGAACCCACCGAGCGGTGCCGGCGCGTTCGAACTAGAGCGCCGTTTCACCGGGCAGGTGATTCATATGCTTCATGTTGCGGCGGTCCGGCCTTGTCAGCGCTCCACGGCGCGATAATTGCTCATAAAGGCGTGGGCAAATTCACCTGTCGACAGGAGCCGACCATGAAACATCAAACACTCGACCAACTGCAAGCCGTCGCGGAAGTTGAGTCCTTCGCGGCGTATCCGGCGATGACTCGAAACCAACGGATTGAACGTTGGGCGGAACTTCTCGAACAAAACCCGACGCGATGCCTTGGGGCGCTTCCAGGCACCGAATATATGAACAGGGAAGCGCGCGACAGATCGCGTGGTGCTGGAACGCCGCTCACCGTCGCCTTCGAGGATCCGGTTCTGCGTGCCATGGGGCTGAAGGACGATACCTACGGTGAGGCAAAGCGCTTCTTCGAACTGAGCGATCGGCAGTTGCACCAAATCGTTTGCCATTGCCATGTCGGTGCTACGATGCAAGCGCGATGGGCCGCTGCCAGGGTGCGCGGGATAGTCCGCGGCAACAGATTTGTTGCCTGGTTGAAGGGATTGATCGCGCATTGACGCGGTACGAGGAACGGCGGAACACGCGTTCTTTCCGCGCCGTGGAGAGCGCTTCCGAACTTGGAAGGGCACGTGCCACGTCGGGCCGCGCAGATTGTGAAAGTCCTCGACGCTTGGCTGCGCCTTGTCGCGGCCATGCGTCCGTTTTGATGCGAGAATTTGAGTTGGCCCGCCGCAAGTGAGAGCCGTCGTCCGACCGGCGTCCGAGCGCAGTCGAGGCAGGTGCGATCTGGCTAGGATGGACCCGCGACCCTTTGACGTGGCTAACGATCGATTTCTCCGAACACGATGTCGAGCGAGCCGATGATCGCGGCGACATCGGCGATCATATGGCCTCGGGACAGGAAATCCATCGCCTGCAGGTGGGCGAACGAAGGTGCGCGGATCTTGCATCGGTAGGGAACATTGCCTCCGTCCGAAACGAGGTAGACGCCGAACTCGCCCTTCGGCGCCTCGACGGCGGCGTAGACTTCACCGCTCGGCACGCGAATGCCTTCGGTGTAGAGTTTGAAATGGTGGATCGTCGCTTCCATCGAGCGCTTCATCGTGGCACGCGGCGGCGGCGTGATCTTGTGGTTCGGGATCGCGACCGGTCCCTGGCCTTCGGGTGAGCGCAACTTTTCCAGGCATTGCCGCATGATCCGGACCGACTGGCGCATTTCCTCCATGCGTACAAGATAGCGGTCGTAGCAGTCGCCATGCTTGCCGACCGGAATATCGAAATCCATCTCCGAATAGCATTCGTATGGCTGCGCCTTGCGCAGATCCCAGGATGCCCCCGATCCGCGCACCATCACGCCGGAAAAGCCCCAGGCCCAGGCATCATCGAGGCCGATCACGCCGACATCGACATTGCGCTGCTTGAAGATGCGGTTCTCGGTCAACAGCTCTTCGAGATTGTCGCAGACCTTGAGGAAGGGATCGCAGAACCTCCAGATGTCGTCGAGGAGTTCCGGCGGCAGATCCTGATGCACGCCGCCGACCCTGAAATAATTCGCGTGCATGCGGGCGCCGGACGCGCGCTCATAAAAGACCATCAGCTTCTCGCGCTCGGCGAAACCCCAGAGCGGCGGCGTCAGCGCGCCGATGTCCATGGCTTGCGTGGTGACGTTGAGGAGGTGCGATAGCAGCCGGCCTATTTCGCAGAAAAGCACGCGAATGAGCTGTCCGCGTTTCGGAACCGATATTTCGAGGAGCTTCTCGGCGGCGAGACAGAATGCATGCTCCTGGTTCATCGGCGCGACGTAGTCGAGCCGGTCGAAATAGGGCAAGGCCTGCAGGTAGTTCTTGTACTCGATGAGCTTTTCGGTGCCGCGATGCAGCAGGCCGATATGGGGATCGGCGCGTTCCACGATCTCGCCGTCGAGTTCGAGCACCAGCCGCAGGACGCCGTGAGCGGAGGGATGTTGTGGCCCGAAATTGATGGTGAAGTTGCGAACTGCAGCCTCGACCATGACAGTCCTCCGCGATCAGGCGGGCTTTGGTTCCGTGCCGGAGCCGGCTTGTCCGCTTTCAGCCGCTCACGTCGTCGTCTGGATGATCAGCGTCAGCGTGCCGTCGCCGTCGATATTGGCCGCCACGACCTGCGTGGAATTAAGCCCATTCGCCGCCAGTGCCGATGCCGCCTGCGGCGATGCGTCGATCGAACTTTGCAGGATGCGCAAATCCTCGGCGCTGGTCTGGGTGACGACGGCCTCCGCCTGTGCCTTGATGTCAGGAGGCAGATCCTCCATCGCCACGATTGTCACTGCGGTGAAATTCTGGGCGGAGAACGCATCCTCCGGTGTAGCCTGGTCGGGAGTGGTCCCTTGGGGCGTGGCTTGCTCTGGCAAGGTTTGCGGCGCCGTCGGCGGCACAGGGGCAAGCTCTGGTCCCACGGATTGCGCATAGACCGGCGAGGCAAGGGCCAGTGCCGAAAGTGTGGCAATTGTCGTCGATAGGCGCATGGCCGTTCCTTCCGTTTGCTCAGCGGACGATCAATTCGGTGACGACAAAACCATCGTGTCGAAATATGGTTCCGTGACTGAGGTGCTGTCTTGTACTGAGTGCTGTCTGGCCGAAAGCCGTGATTGTCGCGGAGAGCAGGGCGCGAAATCCGGCGTTGCCTGTCTCAGGCAGCGGCGTGGCTGCGATCGGGCTGCGGCCAGCGCTGCAAGGCTTCACGGCCCTGAGCGGTCAGTTCGTAGATCCCGCGATCGGTGCGCGCGAACCAGCGATACACGTTGTGCAGCAGAATCTTGGGTGCGTTCGGCAGGTTGGGCTTCAAGTCACGCGGCCGTTTTGGGCCGTCGGCGAGTGCTGCGGCGCATGCCAGTGCCTGCTGGCGATAAGCGGTCATGATCGGCGCACGTGAGCCGCCGCCGGCGACAGGATCGCCCTGCCGACGCCGATGTTCGTCGATTAGTTTCGAGCGGCGCCGGGGATCCCGACGCGGGGCCAATGCCGTCGGGCTGAGCAGCACCTGAACCTCGCCGTTCGGTCGCACGCCAAGCAGGCCAAAGCCGAGCCGACGGCAGAGATTGCGGTATCTCACATCGCTCTCGCGGCCCTTGCCACGGGCCGACATGCATGCCGCGAGCCAGACCTCGTCGCTCGCCGCCATACGGTCGACGCCCTGGAGGATGAGCTCGAGATTGAACTTCAGCTTCAGCTCGCAGATGACGACGATCGGTGGAGAGTCGGCACTCAGCGCCAGCAGGTCGCAGCCGCCGATCTCGCCCTTGACCATAAATCCCAGGCCTTCGAGGAAGGCCTTGACCGGGCTGTAGAGTGACGTTTCGAGCATGGGCCTTTGTTGGCTGCGAATCATCCCGCCGATCGGCGGGTCAGCGCGATGATCGCTCTTTGCCGTTGAACAGAGGTAAACGACGGGCAAACAAATGGTCAGAGCAGTGCCGCGGCCGCTTGCGAATTTGGTATGCTGGTATAATGTGTACCTGAGGTAGCATGCTCCGCGTAGCTGCGCTGGACATCCGGGCGCCCGAGACACGTCCAGGCATCGTCATTTGAGCGACGGCTCCCCGCGTTTTTACCCGCCAGCCGGCGGCAATGTGCATACAAGTCAATGAGATGACGATCGGTAGGGCCGTCGTTGGAATTCAGGAGTAACGACATATGACAACGATTGCGCTGTTTGGTGCAGGCGGCAAAATGGGTTACCGTCTGGCAACCAATTTTCGCGGATCTTCGTATACGATACGCCATGTCGAGGTCAGCGACGCCGGCCGCGAGCGGCTGAAGTCGGGCCTCGGCATCGATGCCGTCAGCGCCGATGAGGCGCTTGATGGCGCCGATGTGGTGATCCTGGCGGTGCCGGACACGCACATCGGCAAGGTCGCGGCGAGTATCGAGAGCAAGCTTGCGTCAGGCACGATGGTCGTCGTGCTCGACGCCGCGGCACCTTTCGCCGGGCATTTGCCGAAGCGGCCGGATCTGACGTATTTCGTCACCCACCCCTGCCATCCGCCGATCTTCAACGACGAGACCGACATGGCGGCCAAGAAGGACTATTTCGGCGGCGTCAAGGCCAAGCAGCATATGGTCAGCGCCTTGATGCAGGGACCGGAGGAGGATTTCGCCAAGGGTGAGGCGATCGCAAAGATCATCTGGGCGCCGGTCATGCGCTCCCATCGCGTCACTGTCGATCAGATGGCCCTGCTCGAGCCCGGCCTTTCGGAAACGGTATGCGCTTCGCTGCTCGTCGTCATGAAAGAGGCGGTCGACGAGGTGGTGGCGCGCGGGGTCGACAAGCAGGCGGCGCTCGACTTCCTGCTTGGTCATATGAACGTGCTTGGCGCCGTCATCTTCGGCGAGACCAAAGGCGTGTTCTCCGACGCATGCAACAAGGCGATAGAGTTCGGCAAGCCGGTTCTGATGCGCGACGACTGGAAACGGGTGTTCGAGCCGGAGGAGATTGCCGCGAGCATTCAGCGCATCACTTGAGGGCAGTGACGCGTCTTCGGAACATGTCACCTGAAATTGTCATTGACTCATTATACCAGTTGCCTTAGCTGTTCGATGGATCGGACCGTCAAGCTTCGCAGCAGGCTCAGGGGCCAGATGAGTGGGGGGTAGTGGGAAGCGATCCGTCGAAGTGAAGCCGGCAAAGGCTTGTGAATCTGACGCGACCCGCCACCTACGGCCGGCTAGCGAAATCGAATGCATATAGCCTTGGGACAAGGCGCGGATTTTCAACGGGAGGAATACATGAAACTGACACGCAGAATGACGCTTGCGGCTTTCGCCGGCATGCTGGCGCTTGGCACCGCCGCGCCCGCCTATGCGGCGGATTTGATCGCCATCATCACGCCCTCGCATGACAATCCGTTCTTCAAGGCGGAAGCTGTCGGCGCGGAGGCCAAGGCCAAGGAACTCGGCTACGAGGCGTTGGTGCTCGTCCATGACGACGACGCCAACAAGCAGTCCGAATTGATCGATACGGCGATCGGCCGCGGCGCCAAGGCGATCATCCTCGACAATGCCGGTGCCGACGCCACAGTCGCTGCGGTGCAGAAGGCCAAGGACGCAGGCGTTCCTTCCTTCCTGATCGATCGCGAGATCAATGCCACCGGCGTTGCCGTCGCGCAGATCGTCTCCAACAATTATCAGGGCGCCCAGCTCGGCGCGCAGGAATTCGTCAAGCTGATGGGCGAGAAGGGTAATTTCGTCGAGCTCGTCGGCAAAGAATCCGACACCAATGCCGGCATCCGCTCCAAGGGTTACCACGACGTCATCGACGACTATCCGGACCTGAAGATGGTGGCGCAGCAGTCGGCCAATTGGAGCCAGACCGAGGCCTACTCAAAGATGGAATCGATCCTCCAGGCCAATCCGGACATCAAGGGCGTGATCTCCGGCAACGACACGATGGCGATGGGCGCCTATGCGGCACTTGCCGCTGCCGGTCGCAAGGACGTCATCGTCGTCGGCTTCGACGGGTCGAACGACGTGCGCGACTCGATAACTTCCGGCGGCATCAAGGCGACGGTCCTGCAGCCGGCCTTCGCGCAGGCACAGATGGCGGTCGAGCAGGCCAACGACTTCATCAAGAACAAGAAGTCTCCGGCCGAGGAAAAGCAATTGATGGATTGCGTCCTGGTCAATGGCGACAATGCCGCCAAGCTGGAGACATTCGCGCTCACCAACTGAGCCGGCGTAACATCAAGCGCAAGGGACGAGCTCCGGTTCGTCCCTTGCTTCCATTTCGCCCTTGCTTCCATTTCTGGGTGCTCCTGACCACCATGCCGAACGAGCCGACATGTTCAACACGCTGACCCGGCCGATCCTTGTCGTGTCGTTCCTTGCAGCTATAGTCAGCCTGACCGCCTGCAAGATCCTGCCGACGCCGTCAGCGGAAAACGGCGGCCCTGGCTCGGCGTTCAATCCCGACAAGATGGTCGAGGACATCTGGGCGGCGAAAGTGGTACCCTATCTGCAGCAGAAGGCCGGCCAGTTTCCCGAGGTTCATGCTTTGGCGAAGACCGATCCCGCCGCTGCCGGTGCCAAATACGGCAATCCGAAAAAGCAGGCGAATTCGCCGTGGACCTTCGCCGTCCGGCTCGAGGGCAAGGTCGTTGCAGCCAATACACAGTCACGCGCGGCGACAATGGACGTCGATGCCGACGGCGACGGCAAGGCGGATGCGCGGGTGCAGATCGGACCCGCCATGCGCGGCACAGCGCTGCGCGACAGCCTTGACTTCATTCAATTCAACGATTTCACCAACCAGATCGACTTCGCCCAGTTCGGCAAGGCCTTCAACGCCTACGCCGACAAGACCGTGCTTTCCAAGCTGCCGCGCGAGGCACTCGAGGGCCGAAGCGTCAAGATCCTCGGTGCCTATACGCCAGGCAGCGGCCGGGACCTGCCGCTGGTGACGCCGGCGGAGGCAGAGCTCGGGCCGAAGCCATGACCGGCGATCAAGACGTCATCCTGAAGCTGGAGGATGTCTCGAAAGTGTATTCGGGCACCGTCGCGGTCAAACGTGCGAATTTTGAGGTGCGCAAGGGTGCGGTCAACGTGCTGGTCGGCGAAAACGGGGCCGGCAAATCGACGCTGATGAAGATCATCGCCGGCGTCGAGCAGCCGACGCTCGGGCGCATTCTGCTGGACGGCGAGGAGGTCTCCCTCTCGTCATCCGGGGACGCGGTAAATCGCGGCATCGGCATGGTGTTCCAGGAGCTCAACCTGTTCGGCAATCTGACCGTCGCCGAAAATATTTTTGCCACCCGCGAGATCACCAACCGCTTCCGCAAAATCGACCGCAAAGAGCAGGAGCGCCGCGCGGCGGAATTTCTTGAACGCCTGGAGGCTGGCATCCGGCCGGACATGCTGGTCGAGGATCTGCGCATCGGCCAGCAGCAGCTGGTCGAGATCGCCAAGGCGGTTTCGCTCGATGCGCGCATCCTGATCATGGACGAGCCGACCTCGGCGCTCAGCGCGGCGGAAGTCGAGATCCTGTTCAAGGTGATTGCCGACCTCAAGGCGCGCGGCGTGGCAATCGTCTACATCTCGCATCGGCTCGAGGAATTGATCCGCATCGGCGACACCATCACGGTGCTGCGCGACGGGCGCATCACCGGCCAGGCGGAGATGAAAGACGTCGACACCCAGTGGATCGTGCGGCAGATGATCGGCTCGGACGCCAAGGACTTCGCCAAGGCCGACGGCCATGTGCCGGGCGAAGAGATATTCCGCGCCGAGGACATTTGCCTACCGCGCGTCACCGGCGGGCTTGCGGTCGACCACGTCTCGCTGTCGCTGCGCGCTGGCGAGATCCTTGGCATCTACGGCCTGATGGGCGCCGGACGCAGCGAGCTGTTCGATTGCATCATGGGCCGCCACGGCCATTCGACCGGCGCGATATTCATTGCCGGCAAAAAGGTGCGCGAGCGCGACACGACACGGCGCATCCGGCGCGGGCTGGCGCTGATCCCCGAAGACCGCCAACGCGAAGGGCTGGTGTCGATCCTCTCCGTCGCCAGCAATCTGACTCTGGCCAGCCTGTCGCGGTTCGTGCGCCTGTTCCACATTCGTGGTGCCGCCGAACGACAGGCGGTGACCCAGACGGTGCGCGAACTGGCCATCAAGGTCGCCGATCCGACGCAGGAAGTCTCGTCGCTGTCGGGCGGCAACCAGCAGAAGGTGGTGATCGGCAAGGCGCTGCTCACCGGACCGAAGGTGCTGCTGATGGACGAGCCGAGCCGCGGCATCGACGTCGGCGCCAAGGCCGACGTTTTCCGCACCATGCGCAAGCTGTCGCGCGACGGTCTGGGGATCCTGTTTGCCACCTCCGATCTCGACGAAGTGATGGCGTTGTCCGACCGTATCGCAGTGATGAGCAATGGAAAATTGACCGGTATCTTCGATCGCGCGGAGGCGACTGAGGCCGCGCTCGTCGCTGCCTCGGCCCTCGGCCACGGCCCGGTCCCGCACGGAGAGCAAGGCGCATGACTGACATTCCAGCCAAGGCGGTGGTCAACTCCATTTCGAGCGGCTCGGTCCTGCTGACGCTGATGAAGGCGAGGACGTTCATCGCGCTGATCGCCGTGCTGTTATTCTTCTCGATAGCTGCCCCTAATTTCCTATCGGCCGCCAATCTTATCCTGATGTCGAAGCACGTGGCGTTGAACGCATTCCTCGCAATGGGCATGACCTTCGTCATCATCACCGGCGGCATCGACCTGTCGGTCGGCTCGATCGTCGGCCTGTGCGGCATGGTGGCCGGCTATCTCGTGCTCAACGGCGTCGACCTGCAGGTCGGCTACACCATCTATTTCAACGTCTTCGAGATCGCGCTGATCACGCTTGCCGTCGGCATATTGATCGGCGCCGTCAACGGCTTGCTGATCACCAGGCTTAACGTTGCGCCGTTCATAGCCACGCTCGGCGTGCTCTATGTCGCACGCGGCCTGGCACTGCTGTCGTCCGACGGGCGCACCTTCCCCAATCTCGTCGGCAAGCCGGAGCTCGGCACCACGGGGTTCGGCTTCCTCGGCGCCGGCCGGCTGCTTGGCTTGCCGGTTTCGATATGGATATTGGTCGTCGTCGCACTGGGGGCGGCCTATCTCGCCAGATACACTCCGCTCGGCCGCCATATCTTCGCCGTTGGCGGCAATGAGCGGGCGGCGCGGATTTCGGGCGTCCGCGTCAACATGGTGAAGATGTTCGTCTACATGTTTTCCGGGTTCTGCGCGGCGATCGTCGGGCTGATCATCTCGTCCGAACTGATGGCCTCGCATCCGGCGACCGGAGAGAGCTTCGAACTCAACGCCATTGCCGCGGCAGTGCTCGGCGGCACCTCGATGTCGGGCGGACGCGGCACCATCGGCGGCACCATTGTCGGCGCCTTCGTAATCGGCATCCTTTCGGACGGGCTGGTGATGATGGGGGTGAGCTCGTTCTGGCAAATGGTAATCAAGGGCCTCGTCATCATCGTAGCCGTTGTCGTCGACCAAGCCCAGCGCCGGCTGCAGAGCCGTGTCACGCTGATGCAGATGGCAAAGGCCGGCTGACATGGCGGAGCTGCGTGGCGCGCTGATCGGCTGCGGCTTCTTTGCCGTCAACCAGATGCATGCCTGGCGCGACATAGAGAGCGCTTCGATTGCCGCCATCTGCGACCGCGATCCGGACCGGTTAAGGGTCGTCGGCGACCAGTTCAGCATCGCGCGGCGCTATACCGACGCTGCTGCGCTGTTTGCCGGCGAAAGGTTGGATTTCGTCGACATCGCTACCACCGCACCAAGCCACAGAACGCTCGTGGAGATGGCGGCGCAGTATGGCGTTCCGGTAATCTGCCAAAAGCCGTTCGCGCCGTCGCTTGCCGACGCCAAGGCCATGGTGAAAGCCTGCGCCGACGCCGGCGTGCCGTTGATGGTGCATGAAAATTTTCGCTGGCAGTCGCCGATCCAGGCGGTGCGTGCGGTGCTCGACAGCGGCGAAATCGGCACCCCCTTCTTCGGACGGATCTCGTTCCGATCGGCTTATGACGTGTTTTCCGGCCAGCCCTATCTGGCGACCGGAAGGCGCTTCATTATCGAGGATCTCGGCATCCATATCCTCGACATCGCCCGCTTTCTGCTGGGCGACGTCTCGACAGTCACCGCGCGAACGGCGCGCGTCAATCCCGGCATAACCGGCGAGGACGTTGCGACGATGCTGATGGACCACACGGGCGGCGCCACTTCCGTGGTCGACTGTAGCTACGCCAGCAAGCTCGCGACAGAGCCGTTCCCCGAGACGCTGATCGAGATCGATGGCAAGGACGGCACGATCCGGCTGGCGCAGGGCTACCGCCTCGCCGTCACCGGCAGGAGCGGGACGGTCGTTAGCGACGTCTCGCCGCCGCTGCTGGCCTGGGCATCGCGGCCGTGGCACAACATCCAGGAAAGCGTCGTCGCCATTCAAAAACATTGGGTCGATTGCCTGACCAACGGAACCGAGCCCGCGACCTCGGGCGCGGACAACCTCAAGACATTAGCGCTGGTCGAGGCAGCGTACGCCGGCGCCGCAAGCCGGGAGCCGGTGCAACTCGACGCCTTGCTGAAATGACAGCCGACGCCTTCCTCCTCTACGGCACACGTGCCGTTGAAGCCGAACCGGTCAGGCTGCAAGCCGGCGCGCTGACGGCGGACTTCGTCAACGGCAATCTGCGCACCATTCGGCATGGCGGCACCGAAGTTCTGCGCGCTATCGCCTACATCGTCAGGGATCGCGACTGGGGCACCTACGAGCCGACACTGGCCGACCTTGCCATCGAGCAGGATGCCGAGGCTTTTTCCGTCAGCTATACGGCAAGTTGCCAAGCGCCGGACGGCAGCCGGCTCGGCTTCCGCGCCACCATCAAGGGCTCCGCCGATGGCCAGCTGGTCTTCGACGTGAGCGCTCTTCCCGACAGCGATTTCGAAACCAATCGCTGTGGCTTCTGCATCCTGCATCCGATTGCCGGCTTGGCCGGCAGCCCGGTCACGGTCGAGCATACCGATGGCAGCGTGGTCGCGACCAGGCTTCCAGAGCTGATCGATCCCTGGCAGCCTTTCAAGGATCTGCGGGCGATCACCCATGAGGTCCGGCCGGGCGTCACCGCTGAATGCCGGATGGAAGGCGACATTTTCGAGATGGAGGACCAGCGCAACTGGTCGGATGCCTCCTACAAGACCTATGTCCGGCCGCTCGCGCTGCCATGGCCATACGTGCTGCCTGCCAGCAAGACCTTCCGCCAGACCATCAGCTTGCGGATGGCGGGTGGCGGGAAAGTGCCGGCTGCCGCGGCAAGCGCCGAACCGATTCGTATCACGCTCGGCCAAGCCGGACCGGTGCTGCCGGATGTCGGCGTGATCATCTACCCGGATGAGGTCGAGGCGGCGCTGGGCAAGCTGCCGATGCTGTCCGAGCTTGGCCCGCAGCAATTGATGTTCCACTTCGACCCGACGCGTGGCCATGGGCTCGACGCCTTGCGGGCTTACGCCCAGCTCGCCGCCGCCTATCCGGTCCGGACAACGCTCGAATGTGTCATTGCCGGCGACGGCGATCTCGACGCCGAGCTTTCGGGCGTCGCCGACAGGGTGCGGCAGGCCGGGCTCGAGCTTTCGGCCATTGCCGTTTCGCCCTCGGTCGACCGGCAGTCGACGCCACCGGGCAGCGCGTGGCCGCACTGCCCGCCGCTCGAAGGCGTCTATGCTGCGACGCGACGCGCCTTTCCCGACAGCCGCCTCGGCGGCGGCATGTTCAGCTATTTCACCGAACTCAATCGCAAGCGTGTGCCGACCGACCCGCTCGATTTCGTCACGCATTGCACCTGCCCGATCGTGCACGCCGCCGACGATCTCAGCGTCATGCAATCGTTGGAGACGCTGCCTTCCATCACAGCCTCGGTGAGGGCGATCTTCGGGCCAAAACCCTATCGGATCGGGCCGTCGACCATTGCCATGCGCCAGAACCCCTATGGCGGTGCGACCAAGGCCAATCCCGACAGTCAGCGCATTGCCATGGCCGACCGCGACCCTCGCCATACCGGGCTGTTCGGAGCCGCATGGACGATCGGCTATGCCGCACGTGTTGCGCCGGCCGAACTCGAAATGCTGACGCTCTGCAGCTTCACCGGACCTTCGGCGTGCTGGCCTCGTCGGGCGAACCTGTCGAAGAAGGTACACCCCGGCCGATTTTCCACGCGGTGAAAGGACTTTGCGATCTGGCCGGCCATGCGCATGTGGCGGCGACAACGACCGATGAGAGGCGGGTGCTGGCACTTGCCGGCTGCTCCCAGGCAGGCAAGATCATCGTCTGGCTGGCGAACCTTACTCCGGTCGACGTTTCGGTCGACGTTTCCGGGCTCGGCTCCGATCAGGGTCCTCTCAAGATTTGGGATGGACGACTATCACGCCAGATTCCGCGCGATACGTCGGGCCGAGACCATCTTGTGATGACACCCTACGCAATCGTCAGGATCGGCTGAAGTCATTTGCCGAGGCTCATGGGTAGCCGCACTTGCGTAGCGGTTGCGTGTAGCCGCAGCACTCCGCTGCCGAGTTGTCACCGGATTTGCTTTCGAAACTCGCCCGGTGCCATTCCAGTTGTCTTGGAAAAAAGACGGCTGAACGAGGCGACGTCCTGATAACCCACCCGATAGCAAATTTCTGAAACGCTCAGTTTCGTTTCCTCAAGCATGGACCTTGCCAACTCCAGCCGCCTTTCCTGGATCCATTTTCCCGGCGTTGTCTGGAGTTCGTCGAAAAACCTGCGAGACAGGGTTCGCGAAGACATGCCCAATTCGGTTGCCAGAAATTTCAGATCGATTTCCGACATCTTGTCTTTCGAGAGCTCACGCAACTTGTCCTCGAATGGGCTGGCTCCGTTCGAAATTCCATCGAGGGAAAATTCGTAGGGACTCTGGAATGTGCGCGGCGGCGGGAGAACCAGAAGTTTTCGAATGATCCGCTCTTCCTTCGAGAAGCCCAGATCGATCAGCAAAGCCCTGGCGAGTTCAAGTCCGGAAAACCCGCCTCCGCATGTGTAGAGGCGGTCCTGGCGAATGAGTAGGCGGGAAGCGTCCCATCGCACTTGCGGAAACCGGCGGCTTGCCTCGGCTCTCAGCCACCAGGATATCGTCGCGCGTTTACCGTCCAATAATCCCGAATTGGCGAGCAGATAAGACGCGCCGCAATGTGCTGCGATGATTGCGTCCTGCTGCTGCGCGAGCGCGATCAGCGGTTTTGAATGTTCACTCTCCTCGTCGAGCGAGCGCAGAAGCTGCGGAATCTCGACACCCGGCATGGCAATGAGAATCAGGACATCCATTTTCCGGGATGGTTGAGCTTTTGTCGGGAAGGAAATTCCGGTGCTTGATGCCGACGGCGCGCTCCTTGAAACGAACTCACAGGAGAGAACCTGCGAACGGCAGACGTCATTCACAAGCTGAAACATTTCCACGAGCGTCGAGACGACGGCCGAATAGAAATTCGACGGCAGCCAGATCACAACGTGGAGGCTCCTGACAGCCATTGCGGTACTCCAGTGTCGTTCTCGTGGATGGCAAGCCTAGCATAGTCTTTGCAAGAATTGCCAATTCCAGAACAAGCGCGCGGGCTCCAGGAGGGCCTATGCGGGCTTGCTGATGAAGGCGGGGCCGCGGAAATCCATGGCTGCGAAGATGCAAATGCTGAAATCGTTGAATGAAAACACGCGGCAATACATCGGATTCAGAGGGCAACAGAAAACTGCGTCGGTTCCGGGCTCAGGCTGATCTGTGGTCAGTCAGTAGGCCGAGAGCAGGTGCCGGCCGCTACGCCGGTCCGGACCTTGCTCTTGATTTTCAGCTGCCGGAGTTCATCACGTAAAGCGCACGCGAGCGTTCGAGGTGCTTGATCATCGCCTTCTCGGCGCCATCCGCATCCTTGGCTTCGATGCGTCCGATGATCTCTTCGTGCTCGGTCAGCGTGAACTTTTCCTTGCCGGTCCAGATCAGCATTTCGGTGTGGTATTCCTTTAGCCAGCCAAGCATTGCCTCGCTGACGGCGACATAGATCGGGTTGCCGGATATTGCCGAGATCTGGGTGTGGAATTTCATGTCGGCGGATATGAAGGCTTCCGAGTCGCCACGATGGCTGCGCTGCTCTGCAACCGTTGCGCGCAACCGCTGCACGTCCTCGGCGGTTGCCCTCTCCGCGGCTTCCCTGACCATGCCGCGCTCGAAGAAGATACGCGCGTTCTTGAGGTGCTCCAGCGTGTCCTTCGACGACGACAGGATGATCTTGGCGGCGCCGTCAACCTGTTTGATGATCGACTTGGCGGTCAGCTGCAGCACTTTCGCCCGCTCGCCATGCGAGATCGCGACGAGGCCCATATTGCTCAATGCCTGCATTGCCTCGCGGATCGCCGGCCTGCCGACCTCGAAGCGCTCCATCAATTCGCGCTCCGATGGCATGTCGTCACCCGGCAGCAATTCGCCGCTGGTGATCAGGCGCTTCAGTCTCAAGAATACTTCGTCGGAAAGCTTGCGCCGGACGATCGGCTCCGAACGGTTCATCGTCGCGAATCACTCCTTTGACCGGCCCCTATCTAGCATTTCCGGCGCGAATTCCGGAACGCCTGCTGCCGGCTCGCCCGGCTCTGCCCAGCCGGAGAGGGCTTGCAAAGCTTATGTACTCATTATACCAGATTTCAAGGGCCAAGGAACCTTTTTCGAACCACCCGGCAGGCCGCGCGAATATGATTGTTCTCACCTATCGCATCGAAACGCCCGGCAATATCGAGGCGCTGGCGGCCAAGATCGCAAGCGACCAGTCGACTGGAACCTTCGTCGCGCTGGCCGGCGAGACCGAAGAGCTCAAGGCCAGGGTCGCGGCGCGAGTCCTGGCGATACGGCATCTGCCCGATGCGGATCGGCCGTCTCTTCCCGAAACCGGTCCCGAAGCGCGCAATGGCCCGGTCAAGCGCGCCGACGTCGACATCGCGTTTCCGCTAGACGCCATCGGCACCGATTTGTCGGCGTTGATGACCATCGCCATCGGCGGCACATTTTCGATCAAGGGCCTGTCCGGTATCCGGATCGTCGACATGAGGCTACCCGAGGAGTACCGGGGCGCGCATCCGGGCCCGCAATTCGGCGTCACGGGCAGCCGCAGGCTGACCGGTGTCGCGGATCGTCCGATCATCGGGACCATCGTCAAGCCGGCGCTGGGGCTCCGCCCGCCCGAGACGGCCGCAATGGTGCAAGAGCTGATTGCCGCCGGCGTCGATTTCATCAAGGACGACGAGAAGCTGATGAGCCCGGCCTATTCACCGCTGTCGGAGCGGGTGAGGGCAATCATGCCGCTGATCCTCGACCACGAGCAGAAGACCGGCAAGAAGGTCATGTATGCCTTCGGCATCTCACATGCCGATCCCGACGAGATGATGCGAAACCACGACCTGGTGGCAAAGGCCGGCGGCAATTGCGCCGTGGTCAACATCAATTCGATCGGTTTCGGCGGCATGGCTTACCTTCGAAAACGCTCCAGCCTTGTGCTCCATGCCCACCGCAATGGCTGGGACATTCTCACCCGTCATCCCGGTCTCGGCATGGATTTCAAGGTCTGGCAGCAGTTCTGGCGCCTGCTTGGCGTCGACCAGTTCCAGATCAACGGCATCGCCTCGAAATACTGGGAACCCGACTGGTCCTTCGTCGAATCCTTCAAGGCGGTGACCACGCCGATCTTTTCGCCGGCCGATTGCGCATTGCCGGTCGCCGGTTCCGGCCAGTGGGGCGGGCAGGCGCCTGAAACCTTCCAGCGAACCGGCCGGACGGTCGATCTTCTCTATCTGTGCGGCGGTGGCATCGTCAGCCACCCGGACGGGCCGGGCGCCGGCGTGCGCGCCGTGCAGCAGGCCTGGCAGGCGGCGGTCCAGGATATTCCGTTGGCGGATTATGCCTTGAGCCATGTCGAGCTGGCGCGGTCGATCGAGAAGTTCGGCGGCGGCGAGGCGGCCTGACGCCATGCAAAACCTGCTTCTGAGTTACTATGGCGACGACCTGACCGGCTCGACCGACGTTATGGAAGCGCTCGAGCTCGGCGGCGTGCCGACCGTCCTGTTCATGCGCCAGCCGGACGCGGCGTTGCTTTCGCAATTTGCGCATTGCCGCGCCCTTGGACTGGCCGGCACCAGCCGCAGCGAGACGCCGCAGTGGATGGACACGCATCTGCGAGATGCCTTCGCCTGGCTGAAGACCGTCAACGCCGAGATCTGCCACTACAAGGTCTGCTCGACCTTCGATTCCAGCCCGGCGATCGGCAGCATCGGCCGGGCGATCGAGATCGGCCGCTCGGTTTTCCGGCAAGACGGCGTGCCGCTGGTGGTCGGCGCGCCGCAGCTGAAGCGCTACACCGCCTTCGGTCATCTGTTCGCGGCCTATCGCGAAAAATATTTCCGTATCGACCGCCATCCCGTGATGAGCCGCCATCCGATCACGCCGATGGACGAATCCGACCTGCTGATCCATCTGTCGCGCCAGACAGACCTTAGCTCGGGCCTGATCGACCTGGCGACGCTGCAGTCTGCGTCGCGGTCGGAAGCATTCGACCGGCTTGTGGAGGATGGCACAGGTATCGTGCTTGTCGATGTCGACAGCCTGGAAACCCAGGCGCTTGCCGGCAAGGAGATTTGGCGCGCTCACAAGCCGGGCGGTTATTTCGTCGTCGGCTCTTCGGGCATCGAATATGCCTTGCTGGTCGAATGGACATCGAACCGAATCGTGGATGCCAAACCCGCCTTTTCGCCGCCGGGCGCTGCCGACAGGATCGCCGTGGTCTCGGGGAGCTGCTCGCCGACGACGGAACGACAGATCCGGTATGCCCTGGCCGAAGGCTTCGACGGGATCGAGCTCGACCCGGTCGAACTGGTTTCTGAGGCTTCGAACGACGCTATTGCGCGCGCGGTCGCAACCGGCCGCTCCAGCCTACGGGCCGGGCGGAGCGTCATCCTCTACACCGCGCTCGGACCTGCGGCCGAGCGCGGTGCTGAAATCGATCTCAGGGAGGGCGCCCGCCATAAGCTCGGCCGCGGCCTTGGCGAGCTTCTCCGCGAACTGACGCTTCAAGAGAACCTGCCGCGCGTGGTCATCGCCGGCGGCGACACGTCGAGCCATGCACTTGGCCAGATGGGCGTCGACGCGCTGACGGTGCGAATGCCGCTGCCGGCATCGCCGGGCTCGCCGCTTTGTGTGGCGCATTCGCGCGTAAAGGCGATCGACGGGCTGGAAATTGCCCTCAAGGGCGGGCAGGTCGGAACCGACCGCTATTTCTCCGCTATTCGCGATGGGGTCGGCGGTTGAGAGCGGGGAATATCTGTTCAAATCGGTGATGCTCGATCGAGATCGGGGATAGTCATTAGCCGGCAAACCAGAAACCCCAGACGTTTAGGTCGGCGGCAATGCCACTCATCCCGCTATCTGGTACGGCCCATCGCCTTGCCTGGACGATATTGACGGGCATAGGCGACACAGGCGTCGACCGTGCTGACACAGAGCGCATCGCGGTTGTTCGGCAGGTTGTTGTCGCCGGCGTAGGCAACCTCCGCAACACGGCCGTCAACCATTCGAATTTGCGTGTTGCAATAGCCGCCGGGGGCGACGTTGACGGAACCTCCGAGCGCCGGGACCGGGCCAATGGCCACGGTCGGAACCACAATGTTGAGATTGCCGCGTTGAACGACGCGCTGATAGGTCCAGATCTGGCCGGATTTGCCGACATCGGCAGTGGCGGTCGGAAAGCCGGCGCACATTCGAACGTCCGCCTCGCTAAGGCCGACCATCTCCTTGCGGGCTGCCGCCGCCGTGGCGTCTTCCCTCGCGGTGCTCGAGGTGTCGTCGGGCATGACGCAGGAAGACAGGATGGCGGCGCCTGCCGATAGAAGGAGAAGGGCAAGCTTTCGGGTGTGGAATGATGTCATACCGACTTCGGATTGCACGGGAGCCCCGAATGCCAACCTAGGAAGTGGGCCAATCGAGTCAACCGGCAGAAAATTCACGAAGTCGTTTGGTAGGTCATTCCGCCGCGCGCATCCGCTGCAAGAGGTTGAGGCTGCCGCCGTGACCCTCGCGCCCTATCTTCCGCCTGGGCATCGGATTTCCCAAACCGACCCCTTCTTGTCAGACGTACTGGCGCACGGTGCTGTGACTTTGGTTCGGCCGACGGTGTGCTAGTTTCTGCCGATTGCTCCGGAGACGTCATGCCTATCAAGCTGCAAGAAATCGCCCTCGCTCTTCTGCTGTTGGTTGCCGGAACTGGGGTCGGTCACGCGGAGACGGCCCAGCGGCCGCCGCCCACCGGCGGGGTTCTCTCGCTCCTGCCACCGCCGCAGACTTCCGATCATTCGATCGTCATTGCCGGACGCACGCTCGATTACGAGGCCAGGGCCGGCACGCTGTCATTACCGTCCGGCAAAGGCGATATCACCGCCGAGATTTTCTATGTCGCCTATGCTCTGCACGCCGGGAAAGAAACGGGACCGGATCCGCGTCGCCCGATCACCTTCGTTTTCAATGGCGGTCCGGGAGCAGCTTCCGCCTATCTTCATTTGGGCGCGCTCGGTCCGCGGGTTCTGGCGACAGCGGCCGATGGAAGTTTCCTGCCGCCGCCGCAGAGGCTGTTCGACAACCCCAACACTTGGCTCGACATGACCGACCTGGTCTTTGTGGACCCTGTCGGAACCGGTTACAGCCGTGAAGCGCCCGGCACGGAAGCACACAGCTTCTGGGGCGTCAGCCAGGACGCCGCGTCGATAGGCGCGTTTATCCGGCTCTATCTGGCGCAGACCAGCCGTACGGCATCGCCTGTCTTCCTGGCTGGTGAAAGCTATGGCGGCTTTCGAGCAGCATTGCTCGCCAGGAAGCTTCAGGAAGACATCGGCATCAGCCCGAGTGGCGTCGTGCTGATCTCGCCGGCGCTCGAATTCACGCTGGTGCGTCCGGACGAGTTCCAGCCGCTCCACTGGGCGCTGGAACTGCCGTCGCTGGCGGCAGTGCGCCTGCACAGCGAAGGCGTTTCCGGTCCGGCCCTGCAGGAGCGGCTGGCGGAAGTCGAACGCTATGCGCTCGGCGATTATCTGGCCGCGCTGGCAGGTGGGCTGGAGCAGGGTGGACGCCTGGCGAGCCAGCGTGTCGCCGCAATCACCGGTCTGCCGCTCGATCTCGTCCAGCGGCACTTTGCACGCATTCCCATAGGGCTGTTCGCCAAGGAGTTTGCACGGGCAAAGGGCAATGTTCTCAGCGCCTATGACGGCAACATCGCAACGGCGGATTTGGCGCCGGAGAGCTTGGGAGTCGAGGGTCCCGATCCGGTGCTCGACCGAAGCGTGCCGGCGCTTACCTCCGCTTTCGTCGGCTATGTGCGTGATGAATTGAACTTCCGTACGGATATCAGCTATCGGCTGCTCAACCGCGAAGTCAGCGGCAATTGGGATTATGGAACGAGCCCGACGCGTCAGGGCTATGCGGGTGTCATGGACGACCTTCAGCAGGCGCGCACGCTGAACCCCAGCCTCGGCGTGCTGATCGTCAACGGCTATAGCGACCTGGTGACGCCGTACATGGGCTCGCGCTACCTGCTTGGTCAAATTCCTTCGCTTGCCGGCGCAAAGCCCATTCGCAGCGAGGTGCTGGAAGGCGGGCACATGATGTATCTGAGGCCGGACGGGCGGGCGGCGCTGAAGCAGGCTGCGTCCGAGCTTTACCGAACGACGCAATGAGACGATTTGCGCAAAAAAGCGTCGGATGCGCTGTTCGCCCTCTCATCAGGCCCTAGTTCCATCGCGATTGATCGGTTACACACCTAGGATGGCGTCTTTTAGCGACGTTCGACAGCGGATTAGCCGGCTCTCCAGAATCGCGCCACTGGCGCGGCGTGCTGCCGAGCGGGCTATGCGGAATACCAGGCCACACAGGCTGACAAGCCTCGTAGACCGCTGGAACGCGCTGTCGCTGGCCACGCAGTTCCTGCTCGCGGGTGGTCTATTCTCCCTGTCGGCCATGGTGGTGGTGGGGATTTCAGTCACGAACCATATAGAAACCGTGGTCACGCAGAATTCGGCTTCCGCTACGGCTCTTTACGTGGACAGCGTTATTGCGCCGCTGCTTCCGGATATGCGCAAGAGCGAAGTCCTCGACGAGAGCGTAGCCCATGCGCTCGATGAAACGCTGGGACAAGGGGCACTCGGCACAAGGCTCGAATCCTTCAAGCTCTGGCGTCGCGACGGAACCATCCTGTATTCGACCGACAAGACATTGATCGGCAAGCGCTTTGAACCCAGCGACAATCTCCGGGCGGCATTCGCCGGCCAAATGGTTTCGGAGTTCGACAGGCTCGACGATCCAGACAGTGAGGCCGAAAGAGCCAGCGGCTTGCATCTCCTCGAGATTTACAATCCGGTGCTGCAGCCATGGTCGGGGGAAGTGGTGGCCGTTTCGGAATTCTACGAGGTCGCCACTGATTTTGAAAAAAACCTGCATCAGGCACTCATTCGAACCTGGCTGGACGTTGCCGCCGTCACAGCGGCCTTCTTTCTTGGGCTGTCGGCAATCGTGTTCCGTGGCAGCCGCACGATCAGCTCACAGAGCCGCTCGTTGAAGCAGCGCATTGCCGAGCTTTCCGATCTGCTCGCTCAAAACAGACTTTTGAGGCTGCGGGTGCAGCGCGCTTCGCAGCGTGCCACCGCACTCAACGAACGCTATCTCAGGCGCATCGGCGCGGACTTGCACGATGGCCCCGCGCAACTGGTTGCTCTCGCGGCGCTGGGGATCGATAGCCCGGTCATTGCCGATCCTGCTACGCCGCAATCGAAGCGTGCGCAGGAATTGCGGGCCATCAAAGCACATCTGGACGATGCCATGCGCGAGATCAGGAGCATCAGCAAGGGCCTTGTCCTGCCGCATATAGAGCATGCCGAACTGGGTGAAATTCTCCAGATTGCCGTACAGGCGCACGAAGAACGAACCGGCGTCAAAGTAAGATTATCCATGACCGGCGGCCATACACCGCTGTCGCCGGCGGCCAGGATCTGTATCTTCCGCTTCGTCCAGGAGACGCTGAACAATGGATTCCGTCATGCCGGAGGTGAAGGTCAGTCGGTCGAGAAACATTTCGACGGCGAACACGTTTGTATCGAAGTGTCCGACGCCGGCCCCGGCTTTGATCCACAAATCGTGCGTCCCGAGGGGCTGGGGCTCGTTGGGCTGCGCGAGCGGGTGGAAAGCCTCGGGGGCCAGTTTACCGTGACGTCCTCACAAAGTGGCACGATCGTGAAAATGGCTCTCAACATCGTTGAAATGGGGCAGACATGACAGCAGCCATCAGGCTCGCCATCGTTGACGACCACCCGCTGTTCAGGGAAGGCGTTGTGCGCACGCTCGATCAGATCGGCGGGTTCGAGATCGTCGGCGAAGGAAGCAGCAGGGATGATGCCTTGCGGATAGTCGAAGACCGGCGGCCCGACATTCTGCTGATGGACATCTCGGTGCCCGGAGGCGGCCTCAGCGTGATCGGACCGGCCCTGGAGAGCCATCCGGCACTGAAAATCGTGATGCTGACCGTTTCGGAAGAAAACCAGCACGTGATGACCGCATTGCAGAGCGGGGCAAGGGGCTATGTTCTGAAGGGGGTCGGATCGAGGACGTTGGCTACGATCCTGCGCACGGTAGCGTCGGGCGAACGATATGTCTGTCCACAATTGTCGGCACGCCTGTTGGCCGATCTGTCGGCTCAATCAAATGAGCCGGCGAAAGCCGACGGACTTGCCGAACTCACCAGCCGCGAAAGGGAGATCCTGACGCTGGTTGCCGCGGGCCTGAGCAACAAACGGATTGGGCTTCGGCTGAACCTGCATGAGAAAACGATAAAGCACCACATGACGCGAATCCTGGCCAAGCTCAACGTCAGCAACAGGACCGAAGCCGCAATGACTTTACGCGATGCGACTGAGCGCCGGCATTCGCCTGTTCGCGATCATGCTTGAGCCGAAACAGCCTCACGGGGCGGCTGTGTGATCTGGCCGTCAGTTGATCATTTCAAGCAACCTGTCCCGATCGGAACGCGTCGCCAGGCGCCGAATGATGGTACGGCCCTTGGCATCGCGCATTTCATATTGGCCGCTATCAACGCGCTCGCTGAGGCCGTTCGAATGCACCACGCCAATGCTCGGCCCACTCACCTCGATCCGGTCTCCCGTGGTTGCATTGATAAAGAGTTTTGGCCTGCTGCCCGGGGTTACCGCGGCGGCGGGATCAGGGAGATTGTCGTCCTGCGACTTTGCTTTGCCCTTGCCGGCTCCGGCATTCGAGTTTGAATTGCCGGAGTTTCCACCCGGATTGCCGGAATTGCCGCCCCCATTCCCATTTCCGTTCCCGCCATTGCCGTTGCCGTTCCCGCCGTCTTTGGCCCAGGCAGCCAGCGGGCCGAGCGGCTGCGATAGTCCGTCGAACACGACGCGATAGGGGCTCACGACGAGAACGAAGGTCAAAACGACTACAGAAATGCCGACATGACGTCCTCGCGAAGATCCGGTCCTTCGTCTCCGGGTCGTCATCAATGAACTTGCCAGTCGCATGGCGGAAATCCCCTTAATCATACGGACCTTTCGTGCTGCCTCCTGTTCGAATTCGTGCGATGCTTAAAACAATGGTTTGTATCGGCAAGGTCAAGACCCACCAGTCCCACGAGGGTAACTGGTGGGCCTCGCTGGCGCAGGAAGGGACTATTTACTGCGCAAGTCTTTTGCCTTCGCTTCGTTGCGTCTCTCGGCGGGGGCGCCGAGTTCTCACCGTCAGCCAACAATAAATCCAATGGCTGCGATCCCGAAACACAGGCCAAATAATGGAAAAAGCAGCCAACGCGCCTGGTGAACGCTCGAATCCATAGCGGCCTCCTGTAACAGTCGGCATCGCAACGGGGCTCTTCTGAACTCGGTTCCTGAAACTCTCGCGTTTCGGGCTTTTGCGATAGCAGCCTCGGACCAAAGTTCGGCTGTGCAGGCCCTTGGTCGACAGGCCTACAGACTGAAGTCCCTATGCAAGGAGCCGCCTGCATTCGGCGACCTTTGTGTCCACTAGGCGGCGCGATCCACCGGTCCCTTCGAATGCTTTACCTTCCTGGCTCTATGGCGAAGCGACATTGGTCCACTGCATGTCATTGAAACGTCACCAGTAGAGACCCATATGCGGATTGCGTCGGATGTCTCCTCCCATTGCGTCCGGCGCGTTCCCCTCTGGAGGTTACAGACCTTCACGCTTGGCCGGGCTCAACAGTCCGGCCTTTTCTTTTGGTCATCGCGTCTGGGTCGAGCATCGTCCTGCCGCAGCGCGCCGCTTCAGTTGCGAGGAGGGAGCTGCTGGACAGACCATGTGTTGCCGTCAGGATCCTCAAAGAAGACAAATCTGCCCCAGGGAAAATCCTTGATATCGCTGACCTCGATGCCTTGGGCGGCCAGATGCCGGTGCGCCTCATCGATGTCGGGCACAACCAGCTGCAGACCCCGTATGGATCCCGGGGTGCTGTCGACGATGCCTTTGCCCATGGCAATCGAACAGGCCGAACCGGGCGGCGTCAATTGCACGAAACGTATCTCGTCGCTTACCGTGTGATCATGATCGAGGTGAAAGCCGACCTTCCCAACATAAAAGGCGATGGCATTGTCGACGTCCGATACGGGGACCGGGACCAGTTCCAGCTTCCAACTCCATGACAACCCTTTCGCAGCTTTCGCCAAGTGGTGCCGAACACCGTGGGCGACATCCCGCCATCTTCCCAATGCCATTGTCGGCGCGGGCCGCTCAATCGGTCAAGAGATATCCGGCAAAAGCCGGGTTCGGGCAACGTGAGGACTGGTCTCATTGCTGACGGCGTTCGGAACCGATAAGCGCAAGCTCAGTGTTGGCCAAGGCGTTCTCGTGCTTTCCGCCACGCCCGAACCGGGCAGGGTGGCGGTTCGGCCGAGTTTGCCGCGCGCTATGCAGCGCGCTTCGGACCGATCGGCAATTATGCCGTGAACGCCCACGATTCGGCCTGTCTTCTTCTTGCCGCGATCAAAGACGCCAGCACTGTATCCAAGGGACATCCGAGCCGGTGCGACGTTCTAGCGGCAGTGCGCGATATCCGTTTCAAGGGAATCGCCTATCGCGAGGCCGTACGGTGGAATGAAAGGCGACAATCTGGCCGCGGTGACTGCACTCAACGTGGTGGAAAACGGCCACTTCCGACAGATCGCCGAAATCCGGCAGATGCAGAGTGTCGAGCAGACCAACCCCCGACAGGCTCTCCGACCGAACCGCTTTCCGCCGCTTTGCCAGGCGATTTTCACAGGACCGCGAAACAATTATCTCCGGTCGCCGTTTCGCCCGCAGAACCTTTCGAGGAGGCGACGATGAGCGCAACCGGCTTGGACGTTTTTGACAAAACGCTGCAAATAACAAACATCTGGCTAGACGAGATCATGGTGGATCTTGGTCCGGATCGACACGTCGCCTGGCATACATTGGGCGCCGTTCTGCGAACCCTTCGGGACAGGCTGCAGGTCGGACTGGCGGCCAAATTGGGAGCGGAACTGCCGCTGCTCGTGCGGCCTACTATGATCGCTATCGGCCCGCCGACATGCCCGACAAGACACGCTCGCTCGAGGAGTTCCTGCAACACATCGCCGATGAATTGAAATCGACCCGTGCTGTCGATCCCGGGGATGCGGCACGCTCGGTGCTGCGTGTGCTTGCACGGCATATCGACCTTGGCCAGTCGGCAAAGGTGCGGGATGCGCTGCCAAAGGAAATCCAGGTCCTCTGGCCTGAAAGCGTGGGCGTCAAATAGCGGCGATCCTGCTCATGCGGACGCGCGACGGACCGAAGCTTCGAACGTAAGCGCGGGTGGGTCTGGTCGACCCGGTGACGCTGTGTGCCCCGCTCGATGGCGAGGCTTAGCTGGGCAGCCGATGTGAACTGTCGCGGCTTAACCTGGAAAGATCGTGAAACCGCCGTCGACGCGGATGACCTGTCCGTTGATGAAGCGGGCGCGCGGGCCGGCGAGGAAGGCCACCGCTTCGGCGATCTCTTCAGGCTCCGCATACCGGTTCAGCGATTTCTTGCTCGAATCCATGCGCTGCGGATCGACCACGCGGCTCGCCTGGAACCGTGCCGTCTTGGTGGCGCCAGGGCTCACCGCATTGACGCGTACGCCATCGTCGATCAATTCCTTGGCGAGGCAGCGCGTATAATGGACGACAGCCGCCTTGAGCGTCGAGTAGACCACCTCGGGCGAGCATCCGATATGCGCTGCCGCCGAGGCGATGTTGATCACCGAGCCTGAGCCGCGCTTGACCATCGGCGGAACGAACGCCTGGCAGACCAGCATCGTGCCGATGAGATTGTTCTCGGTTAGAACCTTGATGTCTTCGTAGTCGATATCGAGTGCGTTGTTGGGATTGGGCTTTACGCCCTTGGCGCCGATGTCGCCGCCGGCGCAGTTGACCAGAATGTGCACGTCGCCGAGATCGGCCTCGATCTTCCTCTTCATATCGGCGACAGCTTGTTTGTCGCCTATATTGCCGGTGACCGCGGTCACCCGCGTCCCATGCTTCTCCAAGCCCCGGGCAGAGTCGCCGAGATCCGCGAATTCGCCATATTGAGATGGCCGAGTCCAATCGAGGTCGTGGACCGCGACGTTTGCGCCAAGTCCGGCCAAGCGGTCGGCCATCACGCGGCCGAGGCCGCGTCCCGAGCCGGTTACGAAGGCGGTCAGGCCGCTGAGTTCTCGGGCAGTCATGCTGATTTCTCCATTGCAATGAAATCGAACTTCTTCATGTTGGCGGCGCTGCGCCGGATCATGTCGAGCTCGTACGAAACGAGCGCGCCGTCATCGTCCCGTTCCCATGGCGTGCGGTAGTCGGCGTCGTCCGCAAGGCGGTTCACGCGCGCAGCACTCAGGCACGCGGCGAACTCCCGGGCGGTCTTCTGCGCATATCCGTTCCACCAGTCGTCGGTGAGCCAGCGAACGTGACGGGCCTCAAGCGCGCCTGGCTCAAGCACCGCCGTCAGCGTGTCGTGGTGCTCGCCAAGGATGGCTGCCAGTTCGGCGAATGGCACGGCGCCGTCGCCGATCGCGCACCGGACCAGACGGTAGCCCTCATCCGTGAACTGAATGCGATAATCCTTGAGGTGAACATGGCGGACATGGGGCGCGATCCGGCGCGTGAAGGCAAGCGGCGCCTCGCCGACAGGAAAGGTGTTGCCGGTGTCGTAGGTGATGCCGACACCCGGCCTGCCGAGTTCGCAGAACGCAACCAGTTCGTCGCTGCCGAAGTCCTGATGGTTCTCGATGCCGAGCATCCAGCCCTCGGCCGCCGCACGCGGCCCCCATTCCGTCAAGGCAGCGCGAATCGTGGCGTTGAACTCACTCCATTTCGGTCCCCACGCATTGCGGTCGCCGCACAGGACAGGCGTCAGTGCGATACGGATCGTCGTCGCCTCGAGCAGCCGCGCAGCCCGAAAGGCGTTGTCCAGCGGACCTGCCACCAGCAGTCCGCCGCTCACCACCGGGACGATGTCCAGCGCGGCAAGACGCCTGCGCAGGGCGACGATTTCGGCGTCAGTCAAGTCGGTCAACCAGGGTTCGTAGATCTCGAGCGTGCGTGCGCCTAGTTCCTGCGCCAGCGTAATGAAGCCTTCCAGCCCCACGCCGTCCGGATTGTGCCGTGGCGTGCCGCGGCCCTGCAGTCCGAGATGATAGGTCAGTCCGTAGGGGTTGAGGCCGAGACGAAGCATCAGCTTGGCGGTTCCAATGGAGAGCGGAGAAGCGTCACTAGCGCAGACCAGCATCGACGGTAATGGACTGTTTGGTGATCATGCGGCTGTCGTCGGCTGCCAGGAAGAGCACTGTGCGTGCAATCTCCTCGCCCAGCAGGACGCGGCGGATGAATTGCCGCTGCACCGTCTGGTCGACTGCCTCCTGCGTCTTGAACCACAGCTCGCGCTGCCGCTCGGTCATGACGGCGCCGGGTTCGACCGCATTGACGCGGATGTTATCCGGTCCGAACGAGCGCGCCAAAGCACGCGTCAGCGCCACCACAGCCCCCTTGGCGGTGGCATAGGCCACCATCTGGTCCGCTCCGAAACGCCAGGCGATGGAAGAGAAGTTTATGATCGAGCCGAAGCCGAGTTCCTTCATATGCGGATGCACAGCCTGCGCGGCGAAGAAGTGATGCCTCAGATTGACGTCGAAGCTGCGGTCCCAATAGTCGGCCGTTACCGCGTCGATGGGATGGCGTTGATCATTGGCGGCGTTATTCACCAGGGCGGCGACCGGACCAAGCCGCGCGCGCACGCCTTCTACCGACGCCTTTAGCGCATCGACGTCGGTCACATCGCAATGGAGATATAAGGGAGCCTGCCCGGCGGCACCAGCGAGCTCGCTCACCAACGCCTCCGCTGGCTCGTCTTGCACGTCGAGAAAGGCTACCCGGGCGCCATTCGAGGCGAAGGCACGGACCATATCGGCGCCGATGCCGGAGGCGCCGCCGGAGATCAGCACGACCCGATCGGTCAAGCTCGGATAAGTCGCGAATTGTACGGACATCGATTACAGAAGCGCCTTGGTTGTTGGATCGAACAGACAGGCGCGCGACATATCGATGCCCAGCGTTATCGTCTCGCCCATGACTGGAGCGTCGTCCGGCTCGAAACGGCCGGTGATCTCCAGGTCACCCAGCCTGAGCACGGCAAGCGTCTCGGCCCCGGTCGGCTCGACCAGTTCGACCGGCGCCTGCATGGACGCCACAGCAGGTTTGCGCGACTTCAGATCGGTCGTGAAACGGTAGATGTGTTCCGGCCGGATACCGAGCACGACGTCCTTTGGCGCACCGGCGGACATCGGCGCGGCAAGGGCAAGGCTGGCATCGCTGCCGTCAGCGGCGCGTACCGAGATGCTGGTCGAGCCGGTAAGCCGGGCGGGGATGAAATTCATCGCCGGCGATCCCATGAAACCGGCAACGAACATGTTGGTCGGCCGGTCGTAGATCCGCTTCGGCGTGTCGAACTGCTGGACCGAGCCCTGGTTCATCACCGCAATGCGGGATGCAAGCGTCATCGCCTCGACCTGATCATGGGTGACGTACACCGTGGTCTTGCCAACGCGATGGTGAAGCTTCTTGATTTCGGTACGCATATCGACGCGCAGCTTGGCGTCCAGGTTGGACAGGGGCTCGTCGAACAGAAACAGCTTTGGGTCGCGTACGAGGGCGCGCCCCATCGCGACGCGCTGCCGCTGCCCGCCCGAGAGCTGGCCGGGCTTGCGTTTAAGCAACTGTTCGATCTGCAGGAGCGCGGCAACCCGTTGGACAGCTTCCGCCTGCGCCGCTTTTGGCACGCCGCGGCTTTCCATGCCGAAGGTGATGTTCTGGCGCACTGTCATGGTGGGATAGAGGGCGTATGACTGGAACACCATCGCAATGTCGCGGTCCTTGGGTTGCACGGAGTTAACCAGCCGGTCGCCGATCCATATCTCGCCCGACGTGACGGTTTCGAGGCCGGCGATCATGGCGAGCAAGGTTGACTTGCCGCAACCCGACGGGCCGACAAGGGCGACGAATTCTCCGGTCTTAGCCTCGAGATTGATGCCGGCAAGAATCTCGAGCGAGCCGTAGCTCTTGTGAAGGTTGCGGATCATCAACGCGGACATGGGCGACGCCTCATTTGATGGCGCCCTGGGTGAGGCCGCGCACGAAGTATTTTCCACCGAACAGATAGATCAGCAGCGGTGGCAACGCGCCGATCAGCACGGCTGCGCTCATCACATCGTAAGCACGCGCGGTCGTGCCGCCGGCCGTGAGCGCGACCAGTGCCGCGGTAATCGGCTGCTGCTGGCCTGATGTGAAGACGACGCCGAACAAATACTCGTTCCAGATGCCGGTGAACTGCCAGATGACGGTGACGATCAGAATGGGCGGCGACAGGGGCAGGATGATCTTGCGGAAGATCCGCCAGAAGCCAGCGCCGTCAATGCGTGCCGCCTTGATCAGGTCGTCCGGTATGCTGACGTAGAAATTGCGGCAGAACAGGGTGGTGAACGAGATGCCCTGGACGACGTGGATAAGCACCAGCCCGTATGTGGAATTGGTCAAGCCGAGCTTGCCGAGCAGGAACGCCCACGGCATCAGCGAAATCTGGCCGGGCATGAATACGCCGAGCAGCATCAGATTGAAGATCAGTTCGGAACCCCTGAAGCGCCATTTGGAGAGGATGTAGCCATTCATGGCTCCGAGAATGGTCGAGATGATGGTGGCGGGGATCGTCATCGCCAGCGAGTTGAAGAAATTGCGCTTCATGCCCTCGCAGGTACCGCTGACGCAGTAGGATCCCCAGGCCTGCGCCCATGCATCGAACCGGAAGCTGCGCGGTACGGAGATGAGGCCGTTGCGGGCAATCTCCGACTGCTCGCGCAACGAGTTGAAGATCACCACCAGCAATGGCACGAGATAGACGACCGCGAAAAGCGTCAGCACGGCATAGACAAGGAAGCGGCTCCAGAAATGCCGGCGCGTGGCAGCGGCTTCCTCCGGATCAAAACGGGCATTGGGGGCAATTTCAACCATTGCGGCCCTCCGCCCGCCGGCGCCAGACGATCCACAAGGAGTACGGCACCAGCACCACCGCGACCGCCGCGAGCATCATCATCGCCGCGGCGGCACCCTCGCCGATTTGGCCGCGCTGGAACATCAGGTCGTAGACATAGATGGCGGGGAAGGTCGTGGACACGCCTGGCCCGCCCCGCGTCAGCGCCGCCACCAGGTCGAAGGTCTTGATGGCGAATTGTATCTGAATGACCGCCACCGCCAGGAATATCGGAGCGATGGTTGGCAGGATGACCCTCCGATAGGTCCGGAAAACCGACGCGCCGTCGATTTGCGCGGCTTTGACGAGATCCGGATCGACCGACCGCAGACCAGCCAGGAAAAGTGCCATTGCGAAGCCGGACGACTGCCAGATACCGGTTATGATCACCGCATAGATCGCGGTGTTGCGGTTGGCCGTCAGGGCGAAGCTGAAGTCGGTCCAGCCAAGCCCTCGAACGAAGGCCTGGATACCGTCGACAGGGTTATACAGCCAGCTCCACACCGTACCGGTGACGATGAAGGACACCGCCAACGGGTACAGAAAGATGGTGCGCCAAACCGCCTCGCCGCGGACGCGCTGGTCGATCGCGATCGCGAGCAGCAGGCCAACCGCCATCGAGCCTACGATATAGAAGCCGCTGAACAGGAAGAGATTCGTATAGGCGATGTTCCAGCGCCGGTTTGCCCAAAGCGAAGCGTAGTTGTCCAGGCCAACGAACCCATAGGTCGGCAACAGCGACGAATTGGACAGGGAGATGTAGAGCGTCCAGAGTGTGAAGACGAAAACATAGATGAAACTCGCCGCTATCGATGGCGCCAGCACCAGAATGGGCACCATCGTGCCCAGGCGCTCGCGCCACGGACGGGCCGCGGCAGCTGCGGCTGGTACAATCAGATCATGGGTGGACATCGGGCTGCTCCGGCGAGGTCTGGCCAGGCGCTTCGCCCCGGCCATCATCGGCAGCGTCACTCCTGCGCTTCGGCCGCATCCGCCATCGCATTGGCCGCGTCCTGCGCACTCATATCCGGCGTTGCTACAAACTCGGTGATGCTGTCCATTATTGCGCCGCGGACCTTTTGTGGCACCGTCATGTTGTGCGCCATCGAACGGACGAGCGTGCCGGCGGCGATCGAGGCTTGCAGATCCTTTTGCGAGAGTTGCTGGCAAGGATTGAAGCCGTTCGAAAGATCGACGTCGAGGCGGGCCGGGATGGACCCTTTGGTCTGATTGAAAATGGTCTGAAATTCGGGCGACAGGATGATGCTGGCAAGCAGCTTCTGTCCCTCGATATAGTCCGGGTCCTTCTGCTTGAAGAACACGACCGAGTCCGAATTCAAGATGAAGCCGGGCTTGCCCCAATCGGTCGGCGCCTGGGCGCAGACATAGTCGGTTCCCTCCTTGAAGCCGCCGGCCGTCAGCAGGCCGATCGTCCAGTCGCCCATGATGTGGAAGGCGGCCTCGCCGCGGCCGACGAGATGCGACATGGTATCCCAGTCACGTCCATTCATGCCGGGGTCCATGTACTTCGAGGTCATGGTGCGAAACTGCTCGAAGGCCTTGACCATGCCGTCGCTACGCATGGCATCGACGTCGCCCTCGACGAAAGCTTTCCTGTAGAGATCTAGGTCCTGACCGTACACGACCACTTCGAAGACCGTCGAGTCGGTCCAGTCCGCGGTCGAGTGTGAAATGCAGATCTTGCCGCTGGCCACGATCTTGTCGCAGGCGGCGTTGAACTCCGCCCATGTCTTCGGCATCTCGTTGACGCCGGCATCCTTCATGACCTTCGGCGATGCCCACAGCCAGTTGATGCGGTGGATGTTCATCGGCGCTGCCACCCAATTCCCGGTCGGCTTCATCACCGGCAGCAATTCGGGAGCGACGACCTTCTCCCAATTTTCCGCCTTCGCCAGGTCGTCGAGATTGGCTGTCATGCCCGTCTCGTTCCATTCGGCGATCTCGGGGCCCTTTAGCTGCACAGCGGGAGGTGCGTTGCCGGCGATCACATCGGCACGCAGTTTGGCCAATGTATTGGCCGTATGGCCTGCGATGGAGGTCTGCTGCCAGGTGCCACCCTTGGCGGTAAACATCTCGCCGAGCTTGGCGATAGCCTGGGCGTCCGATCCGGTGGCCCATTGATGCAAGAGGTTGGTCTTCGGCTCCGCGAGCGCTGTTCCGGTAATCAAGGTGAAGGCGGTAGCGGCCGCAAAGGCCGTCCTCAGGTATTTCATCGTTTCACTCCCATATGTGATGCACGGTTCGTATCGACCGCTTGTGGCCTGCGATTTGAGGTCGTGGCCGGCGAGATGCAGTAATCTCCGTTCTTTCCAAGATGACATATTTGAGCTATCAGTCAACATGCTTTGTGCTCATCATGAACAAACCTTCGCTTAGAAATTGGCTGATCGACAGGCCGTCCGCGTCGCCGGAGAGCCTGATCGTCCGATGCTTGCGCGAGCGCGGCGTGCTTTCCGCGTCGCAAATTACCCGCATTACCGGTTTGGCGCGGTCGACGGTTTCAACCGCGCTCAACGGCTTGAGAAAGTCAGGGATGGTGATCGAATCCTCGGCCCATCATGACGCGGCCAGGGGCATTGGCAGGCCGGCCACGGCATTGACGCTCAATCCCGCTGCGGGCACCTGCGTCGGTATCCACCTGGGCCTCGACGAGATGCGGTGCGTCGTCGCCGACGTCTCGCATTCTTTCGTTGCTGAACAAACTATCCCCATGGGTCTGGACTACCAACCGCAACAGGCGGCCCAGCTTGCCAAGTCAGTAATTGCCCGATGCTACGAAGAGAACGGTCTGCCGATGGCGGGGCTCCTGGGGGTTGGGGTCTCCGTCTCGGGCCCAGTCAGCCGCGAAGGAGTGGTGCTGCGCGCGAGTATTGTTCCGACCTGGGCCGGGGTCAACATCCGCGATGTGTTCGGGCCGGTCCTCGAACAGCCGATCTTCGCCGACAATGAGAGCAACTGCTCGGCAATTGCCGAGCTGATGTGGGGTGCGGCCGTCGGCCACGACGATTTCGTGCTGTTCAAGGTCGATCTGGGCGTGGGCGGGGCCATTGTCCAGCACGGCCGGCTGGTGAGCGGCATCGCCGGCGGCGCCGGCGAATTCGGGCACATCAGCATCGATCCCGGCGGCGACCTTTGCCGGTGCGGCAATCGCGGATGCCTGGAGCTCTATGCCAGCTTTGCCCGGCCGCTCGAGCAGATTTCGCGCATCGTGCGGCGGCCGGTCACGATGGACGATGTGATCATGATGGCCGAGCAGGGCGACGTGAGGGCGCTGCGGATGATCGAGGACACCGCAGAGTTCGCCGGCCGTGGCCTTGGCCTGATCGGTTCGGTGCTCAATCCGCCGCTCATCATAATCGGCGGCCGCATGGCCTTGGCGGGCGACATTCTCCTGGCGCCACTGATCGCGTCATATGAACGCCATACGCTCATCAAGTCCCGCGATGTGGCGCCTGCGCTGCGCACGCGGATAATCGTTGGCAAGCACACGGAGAACGACGCACTGCTCGGCGCGGTCGGCCTCGTGCTGCGCCACAACAGCCGGCTTCAATGACCTGACTCCGCTTCGGGTGGTACTCTGAGGCTCGTTGTTCCACATCGGTGCGCACCCGCATCGCAGCCAAGTCCCTCCGGCCTTTGGACTGGTTCACTCTGGCGCGTTAGAGCGTGGCCGATGATGAGCGTGCCGAGAGGTGTCACAAGAATCGCGTAGGTTTATGGTGTTAACGGGCAAAGCTTGGGGAGCAGTCGTCAATGCCGTATTGCTGCAGCAGGCCGAGCCCTACCTCTCGCCCGGCCGGGAAAACTGTAAGATGAAGCAAAGCGGAGTTGTCTTGCCGCACGGCGGTGGGCGGGTGGTGCCGGCTCTCGGGATCGACGTCCATGTGTGGCGGGTTGCTCTCGATGCTCCCCTTTCGCAGTCGGACATGGCCGTGCTCAATCCAGCCGAATTGACCAGGGGCGGACGGTTTGTTTTCGAGCAGGATCAGCGGCGCCATCTGGCAGCTCATGCCGGCTTACGCCGGGTGCTGTCCATGTACACCGGCCGAGCGCCGGGAGAACTCGATCTGCGGGAGACCCCACAGGGAAAGCCGTTCCTTGCGGACGGGCGCCTCGCCTTCAACCTTTCGCATTCGGGGGATCTTGCCCTTGTGGCCGTGGCTGCCGCCGGGCAAGTCGGCGTCGATGTCGAGCGCGTCGCCCCGCGGAGCGGCGAGATGTCCATGGCCCGTTCTCTGTTCGCGCCCGGCGAGATCGCACAACTTGAGTCACTGGCGCCAGAGGCCCGCCGCCTCATGTTCTGCCGGCTTTGGACTTGTCGCGAAGCCGTGCTCAAGGCTGCCGGCGTCGGCCTCTCCGGGGTGGGACTCGAGATTGGGATGGACGGGAGCGGCGAGGCCTATATCCTCTCGCCGCCACTGGAATTGGTTGAACCCCTCAGGCTCATTGAGTTCCGCCCAAGCGCGCACCACGTGGCCGCCGTCGCCTGGAGTGCACGCAGTCCTCAGGTCGTCGCACGCCGCTTCGATTTCGACTTGGGATTGCGTTGACGCTCCGGAACGGGCCTCGGGGACGCCTGTTTTTGGCGACGAGGATCGAGCGGACGGGTTTCTCTTCAAAAGCAGCCACATCGGCCTAAAAACTAATCAAATTGGCCTAAAAAGTAATCAAATCGGCTTAAAAGACACATTTTGCGATAAAAATGCTAACCTGGCGAGTTTTGCTCTTGGAGCTTCCGTTAGGACATGCACTTAAATACGCCGTGACTGTAAGTGCGCCGTGGGTTGGGCAACCCACGGTGTATACTAGGCGGGGGTCTGGGCATGAACATTCATCGTGGGGGCGATGCCCCTCAGCAGGTCATTGAGTCAACACAGCCAATCGCAGTTATCGGAATTGGTTGCCGGTTTCCTGGAGGAATCCAGGACGCGGACTCGTACTGGAACTTTCTCTTGGAGAAGAACTGCGGCATCGTCGATATCCCGGCGGATCGATGGAATGTCGATGCATTCTATGATCCGGAGCCCGATGCCCGGGGAAAGATGCGGACGCGCTGGGGTGGGTTTCTTGCCAGCGACGTTTTCGGCTTCGACCCGAGTTTCTTCGACATGTCGCCCCGCGAGGTGACAACGATGGACCCGCAGCAGCGCCTGGCGTTGCAAGTGGCCTTCGAGGCCGTCCAGGATTCGGAGCGCACATTGGCCGACCTGCGCCGCGGGCGCACCGGCGTGTTCATCGGAATCTCGACCAACGATTTCGCGCAGAACCTGCGCCGCGGACGTGTCGGTGGTGGGGATATTTTTGCCGGCACCGGTTCGGCGTTCTCGATCGCGGCCAACCGAATATCCCACCGTTTCGATCTGAAAGGGCCGAGTATCGCCGTCGACACGGCATGCTCGTCGGCGCTCGTTGCCATCGACCAAGCGGTGCGCCACCTGAGCACCGGCACCTGTGAGACGGCGCTCGCCGGCGGCGTCAACTGCATGCTCGATCCAGGCCCGTTTATCGCATTCTCCAGCGCCAACATGCTTTCGCCGACCGGCGGTATCTACACCTTCGACGAAAGGGCGGACGGGTTCGTGCGCGGCGAAGGCTGCGGTTTCGTTTTGCTGAAGCTTCTCGACCGGGCAATTGCCGACGGCGACCGGATCTATGGCGTGATCCGTCATTCGATGGTCAATCAGGACGGGTATACGCCGACCCTGACGTCTCCGAGCGGGGAAGCACAGCAAGCGATGCTGGAGGCGCTGGTGGAAGGCGCCGCCATCGATCCGGCCGATGTCGACTATGTCGAGGCCCATGGAACCGGCACGCCGGTCGGCGATCCAATCGAGGCGGCTGCTATCGGCCGCGTATTCGGTGTGAATTCACGCCCAAAACCGGCCTATGTCGGATCGTTCAAGCCCAATCTCGGCCACCTCGAATCGGCGTCCGGCATTGCGGGTTTCATCAAGACGGTGCTGACGGCGGGAAAGGGCATCGTGCTGCCGAACCGGAATTTCGAGCGCCCGAATCCGAGCATTCCGTTCGACGCGCTCAACATCGCTGTGGCAACGAAGCCGACGCCGATCGACCACCACGGCCGGCCGATCCTGGCCGTCGTCAACTCCTTCGGCTTTGGCGGTACCAATGCCTCCATCGCCGTGGAAGGATGGCGGGGGTTGTCCGCCAGCGCCAACCGTGCGCCAAGGCCGGTGATAGCCGGCCATCCGATAGCCGTCCCGATCTCGGCCGGCAGCACGGCCGGACTGGAACTGTGGGCCGGCCGTCTAGCCGATGCGCTGGAGCAGGGAGGCTCCCTTGCGGAGACCCCGGTCGAAGACATCACCGCCCATTTGAGCAGCGCGCGCGATAACTTCGCCCAACGGGCTGCGCTCATCGTCGAGCCGGAGCGTGCCGCGCTCCAGACCCAACTGCGCGCATTGGCTAAGGGAGCCATCGAGCAAAGCGCGGAAGGGCCAACCATCATCACCGGCAGGGCATCCAACCGTCGGCTCGCCATCGCCTTCTCGGGCCAGGGCGGCCAGTGGTGGGCCATGGCGCGCCGCCTGTTGAAGGAAGACCGTGCGTTTCGCCGAACCGCCGAGATGTTCGACGAAGTGCTGCGTCCGATGGTCGGCTGGTCGACCGTCGAGGAGATGCTGCGGGACGAGAAAAAGACCCGCATCAACGATGCCGACGTTACCCAGGCATCCATCTTCACCACGCAGATATCCCTCTACGAGCGCTGGACAAAGGCTGGCGTGCGGCCTGAGCTTCTGATCGGCCACAGCTTCGGCGAGGTCGCGGCCACCTACGTTTCAGGTATCATCGATATCGAGACGGCGGCTCGCATCATTGCCAAACGCGGCCTCATCCCGCTGAAGAGCGAGCGGCGCGGTGCAATGGCCACGATAGGGCTGACGGTCCATCAACTCGAACCTTTGCTGCCCGGTGACGAAAGCGTTGTCATTGCCGCCTACAACGGCCCGATCGCGCAAACGATTTCCGGCATGGAGGACGCGGTGCTTGGCGTGCTGGCCAAGGTCGCGGAAGCCTATCCCGATGCGACGGCCCGCCGGATGACCATGGATTTCGGATGGCACAGCGCGCATCTGGAAGACTGCAAGGAATGGTTCCTCGGCGAACTGGGTCCGGTCGCCTGGAAAGAAGGCCGTCTGCCGATCATCTCGACCGTCACCGGCATATTCGAGACGAAGTTCGACGCCGACTACTGGTGGGCCAATTTGCGCCAACCCGTCAGCTTTACCAGGGCCTTGGATTTCACCCTCGATTTCGGCATCAATACTTTCCTGGAAATAGGCCCGCACCGCACGCTGACGCCGCTCATCCGAGGCATCTCGCAGGAGCGCGGGGTAGACGCCGCCGCGGTGAACTCGCTCGATCGCAAAACTGATGATTTCTGGACGCTGGCGCGGGCCGAGGGCAGCCTTCATGTTGCCGGCGTCGAATTCAACCGGCCGAAATCGTTGAGTGGCCACGTGGCCGTTCCCAAGTTACCCTGGAACAACCAGCGCCTGCTGAATACATCCGAGGAAACCAAGAACTTCCTGTTCGAGGCACCCCGGCACGCACTGCTTGGATGGCGCGACTTCACTGCGGGGCCGTCCTGGACGAACGAAATCACGCTCAGAGGCTTCAAATTCCTGGCTGACCATCGGGTCAGCGGCGATTGCCTCTTCCCGGCCGTCGGTTACATCGAAATCATGGGGGCCGCACTGCGCGACCATTTCGGCTCTGAGTCCGTGGAACTGCGTGATTTCAAACTGTACGAAGCGCTTTCCATCGCGGAGGACGACGTCGTACTGTTTACGACGACGTTCGATCCGGTCGGTAGCAGGCTGCGCATCGCCACGTTCCATCGAGGCTCGGAGGATGGCTGGAGGACGCGTGCCGAAGCTTACGGCTTCAGCCACAAATATGAACTTGCAGCAGCTCCCGCCGACCTGCTGCTGGATCGCCCGAACCTTGTCGAAAAGACGGAATTCTACCGTCTCGCCGAACGGCACGGGCTTGAATACGGTCCCTATTTCCAGTCGGTGAACGCACTCGACATTGTCGGCGACCGCCTGGTTGCCAGGCTGTCAAGCAAGGATCCCAACTTGGCGAAGCAGTATTTCGCCTTCCCCGGATTGCTGGACGCGGTGCTCCAGGCCGGCATCGGCCTGGCTTCGCATCGAGACGGCGTGTGGGTTCCAGGTGAATCGCTGCCGCCGGCTAATGAAGACAAGGCCCAGTATCAGTTGCGCCTGCCAACCGGCGCCCGCAAGATCCTGCTGGGCGCTCCTTTGACGCCCGAGGTGATCGTCGACATCCAGCCGGGTCTCGACCCGTACTCGATTCGGTTCAGCGTGTTCTCGCCGGAAGGGCAGCCGCTCATCGTTCTCGACAACCTTCAGACCAAGGCGCTGGGCAAGGTCAGGAGCAGCAGGGCCAAGCAAGGTGCCGGCTCGGGCTCCAGTGTTTTCGAGGAGCATTTCGAGAAGCAGGAAGCCAAACCGGCAGCGCCCTCATTGCGTTGCGCCCACTGGTTGGTGGTGGGTGATGGAACGCAGCGCCTCGAAGCGACATTGGCTGAGCTGGTTAGCCGCGGAGCGACGGTCGAGGTCGCAAACCCCGCGCCGTTCCTGAACCTCGATGCGGATGAAGCGCTCGCCACGATCCGGGCATTCATGACCAAATCGGGTGGGACAGGTGGCATCCTGTTCAGCGCCGCCACCCCCGAAAAACTCGACGACAAAGCAGGCGGGGACGAGCTTCTCGCCAGGATCACGCCTATCGTGCACCAATTGATCACGCTTGGAAAAGTCATCGACCGGCTGCACAGTTCGTCCGAACAGCGGCCCGAACTGGTTGTCGTCACGTCCGGCAGCCGGCTTGTGCAAGGTGACCAGCCGATGAGCCTTTCAGGCCTGAGTGAGAGCGCCTTAATCGGCATTGCTCGCACAATGGCAAACGAGTTCAAAGGTTTGGGCATCCGCCTTATCGATGCGGATCCCACATCGTTGCAGTCGGGGGTGAGCATTTCGGGCGCCGTGCTGGAGGAAACCGCAGAGACGGAATTCATCCTGCGTGGCGCCGAACGCTATGTCCCGCGGCTGGAGCAACTGGCTTTGCACGAAGTGGCGCCGTTGCGGCGGACGCTGGAGACCGCGCGGGATTCTTCCAACTTCGCCGTCACCATGACGGGGCCTGGCACCATCGACAACATCGTACTACGCGAAATCGCCGATCCCGAATTGGCGCCAGACGAGGTCATGGTCGAGGTCGCCGCGGTCGGATTGAACTTCCGCGACATCATGGCGGCCACCAGCATCTTGCCGGACGAGTTGGAGAATGACGAGGCATACTGGCGCAATCTCGGGCTGGAGTTCGCCGGCACCGTCCGCAGGGTCGGCGAACGGGTGACCAATCTCAAGCCCGGCGATCGCATCATGGGTATGGGCAAGGGCTACCTCAGACGCTTCGCCAAGCTCCGGGCGGATCTCGCCATGCGCGTACCCGATGGTATTGATCTGATCCAGGCCGCGACCCTCCCGACAGCCTTCCTTACCGCTCACTACGCTCTCAAACATATCGGCCGATTGGCACAGGACGAAACCGCGCTGATCCATCTGGCTTCGGGTGGTGTCGGGCTCGCCGCCATCCAGGTCGCGCATGATGTGGGGGCTCGAGTCTTCGGCACTGCAGGCAGCGACACAAAACGCGCCTTCCTGAAGACATGGGGCGTGGATGAGGTCATGAACTCGCGCGCTCTCGATTTCGCCGACGAGGTGCGTTCCCTTACGCGTGGCCGCGGCGTCGACGTGGTGCTGAACGCGCTGTCTGGCAACGGCATCGACAAGAGTCTGGAGTGCCTGGCGCCCTTCGGCAGGATGGTCGAAATCGGCAAGCGCGATCTCGCCGACGACAAGCCGATCGGGCTTCGCTCGCTTTATCGCAACAACGCCTATTCGGTCATCGATCTCTCGACGCTCCCCGTCGAGAAGGAGAGCCTCTTCAGGCAATTGCTGGTGGAGGTGGAGGCTAAGGTTGCCGCCGGCGTCTATAAGCCGCTGGAGGCGACCCGCTTCCCGGCATCGCGCGCGGCAGAAGCCATGCGCATGCTTTCGCGAGCGCTGCACATCGGTAAGGTGATCGTCACTTTCGACGAACCTTCCGTGGACATCGAACTTGACCTCGGCGCACAGTTCGCCGTCTCCGCTCAGGCTTCCTACCTCGTCACTGGTGGGCTCAAGGGATTTGGCGTTGCGATCGCCGAGTGGCTCAGTCAGAAAGGCGCGGGAACCATCATCCTTGCCAATCGAAGCGGTGTTCCAGTTGCCGAAGCGGCTGTGGCCATCGAGATCATGGAGCAACGTGGCACGCGCATCGTTCGCGCCGCTCTGGACGTGACCGATGCTACTGCCGTCGGCAGGCTGATCGGCGAATATGCTGGGGGTGACGCTCCTCTGCGCGGCATCGTGCACGGCGCCGCGGTGATCGAGGACGCTTTCGTCTCGCAGCTCGATGCAGGCAAGATCGACCGCGTGCTGAGGCCGAAGATAGCCGGCGGGTGGAACTTGCATGTCGCCGTTGTCGAACACGATATTCCGCTGGATTTCTTCGTGAATTTCTCGTCGATCGCGCAGCTTATCGGTTCGTCTGGGCAGGCCAACTACACAGCGGCCAACTCTGTTTTGGACGCAATCGCCACGTACCGCAGGGGTCGCAACCTGGCCGGCTCGTCCACCGCCTGGGGCATGATCGCCGGCAGTGGATTCGTTGCCAGGTCGGAAGCAATGACCAACTATCTCGATAGCGTAGGCATCAAGCCGGTTCAGGATTCTGAAGCGGCGGCGGCCCTGTCCTATCTTGTGCGCGCCAGATCGGAGAATCTCGGCTTTGCCAATATCGACTGGGCTGCGATCGCACGCACGAACCCCGGCGCAGCGACGAATCCGAGGATTTCGCCGCTGCTTGGAGACAGAACCGGAGGGCGGTCTCGCATTCAGGCCGAGCTTGCAGCCGCGCCGCGCGAGGCGTGGGACGACCTGCTCGCCGACATGATCCGGCGCGAAGTGGCGAAAGTCCTCAAGGTCGAGGCAAGCGCCTTGGCGGATGACCGCAAGCTCAGTGAGCTCGGTCTCGACTCCCTCTCATCGTTCGAACTGAAAAACCGCGTCGAGGCTCAGGTCGAAGTCGACATCCCTGTCGCCAAGTTCCTGCAAGCGCCGACGATCGCGGGACTGTCGCGCCTCGTTGCTTCCGCTTTTGAGGCGAAACTGAAGGCGTCCGCCTTGCAGGTCCTGGCCGCACAAGCGAGTTCCGATGGCGTTGCAGCGCAGGAAGCCTTCCGACCTCTTGGCCGCCAGGTCAATGCGATGATGCTGGATGGACTGCCGATGTCGTCGGCGGTCGCAAAGGCGGACAATCAGATCCTGGTCGAGACGAGTATTGAGCCTGGCGTGTCGCTGGCCGCGCTTGCGACAAGATTGGCGCGACTGGTCGAGCGACACGACGCGCTCCGGATGACCGGTGCGATATCGGCGTCCGGCGCCGTGGAGATCGGCTTCGAGGCTCAACCGATTGTTGAAGTGCTTTCGCCGGGCGGTCGTTTGGGCGATGTGGCGCTGCCTGGTCCGCTATGGCGGATCGGCGCGTGGCAGCGGCAGGATGGCGGTCACGATCTACAAATCCGGGCTCATCGCGCGGCTGCCGACACGTTGTCGGTTCATCTTTTGCTTGCGCAGCTTGTGCAAGACGAAGCAGAAGCGGTCGAAGCAGGGCCTAGTTTTACCGACTACGCGCGCGCAGCTCATCCGATGCCCGGATCGAGCGAGTATCGTCGCGACCTCGCCTATTGGAAGGAGATACTTCACCACGCGCCTGCGATCGCACCGATCCCCGGCCGCAGTCGTGCCGCGTCTCCCGTCGGTATGGGAACCAACAGGGGCCGTATCGGGTTGCTGGAGATCACGCTTCCAGCAGCAGCATTCGCGTCGGGATCGGAGTTGCCGGCCGCGCGCTTTCTGGCCGCCTATGCCAAGGCCTTGGCAAGCCGCCTCTCGCTCCAATCAATCGTCGTCGACCGCTGGTATAGCGAGCGCGGGCAGGGAGCACCAAGCGGATTGATAGGCCCCTTGGATGGGTCCTATCCGATTGTCCTGCGAGCCATGAATGAACTCGGTTACGATCTGCTGAGGAAGGTCGAGCGTGCCGACGCAAACGGCCACGCGCATCGGTCAATGGATACGTCGTCTCTGGAACTGGCGCTCGAAGAAGATCTGCGCATTCGCCATGTTTCGCTGCGCCAATTCGGCTTCGCTTTTCTCGACCGTAGCCAAGTTACGGCGCTCGCCGCCTTGGACCATCCTCTCGATGCGATCCCCGCATCCGCGCACGAGATACAATTGTCCGTAGCGACCAGCGAAGCCGGCGTTGTCTGCCGGCTGACCGTGGATCTCGACGTTGTCGAAGAAGCAGCAGCGCGGTTGCTACTCGATCAGTTTCTCGACGAGCTTTCCTCCGAGCTCGAAACGTCAGGCCGCCTGGTGCCCATCGCAATGGGCTGGAGTCTGCGCGAGTGGTCCGGTCAGCCGAGTGGAGGCCAGGATGTCGAGCGCTCACCGCTCAACGGCGTGCCCAACGTCGAAAGAGAGATAGCAGTAACTAGCACGCAATTGGGATTACTGCGTTTCCAGGAACATCCAGACGCGACTTCGCATGCGCGTGCCGCATTCATTGTAAGCAAGGAGTTCAAGATCCGGCCGCAAATGGACGCCGATCGTCTCAGACGGGCGATCGAAACGGTCATGGCGCGACACGAGGTGATGCGTACCCGGTTCTTCCGCAAGGGGGCTAGATACGGCGCGTATCTGGAAAGGACCCCGACCGATTTCTTCAGGGTCGAGCAAGTCGCCGACGAATCCGAAGCGTTAGAGCGCGCAACCGAACTCGCGCAGGAAGGCATAGATATCCAGGCGCCGATGTTCCGTGTCACCGTCATCCGGTTCGGCTCCGAGAGCGACCTTATCGTCGCCAAGGCACATCATCTCGTTGTTGACGGCTATTCCCTCGGCCTCATCGTCGAGGAAACAGTCAAGGCTTATCTCGGCCTGCCTCTTGATCCGGTGGAAATGAGTATCGACCGATTCATCCGGGATTTCGACCATGTCGGAAAGCCTGGTTCGTTCGAACGGCGCGACGCATTCCTGCGCAAGGTATTCGCCGAGCCCTTGCCGCAAATTCCCAATCTCGGGCGCAAGGCGAAAGGCCGCCGGACGAATGTCAACCTGATCGATTGCAGCCTTAGCGAGGACGTGACGCTCTCGATAGCCAGCGACCAGCAGGATGCGCTGCGCAAGCGTGCCAGGGCAGCCGGCACGACGGAAACGGCCATGATCATCGCGGCCTTTGCGCAGACCATCGGGTCGCGCGGCGGCGTGGACGATATGGTGATGCAGGTTCCAGCAGCGTTGCGCCACGACCGGCGGCTGGAGAACTATGTCAATTTCGTCGCCTCGGACGTCCCTGTGCGTGCGCGGCTGTCTCGGTTCGAGACAATCGAAGCGTTAGCCGGTTCGCTCGGAGAAGGGATCGAAGAGGCTATCCAGTTCGCGCCCTTCATGGATTCGAACTACTTCGGAGACGTGCATGACGAAGTCGTGGCCAAGGGCTCCTATACCTCCCTCTTCGTCGCCGGCACCCAAACAGTCGACAGATGGACACGCGCCACGCAGTCGGCCCCCCTTCAAAGGGCCCATGCCGGTGGCGAACTTGATCTCGGCATGTTCAAAGTGACGCCCCTGCCTGACATGCGACGAGAAAAACCACGTACCAGCGAGATGGATCTGCGTACCTTTCCGACCGCGAACGGTCTTGGTCTGACCTTGATATTCGACCAATTGGGCTATGACCGTGCAGAAGCAGAAGATATCCTGAGGGAAGTCATCGAACGACTGTTGGCTGGGCAACCGGCGGTCGATGCAGCCGAGCAGGCGGCGATATAGTGATGCGTCGATTCAGGGGTCAGCGGGGCCGGTGGAAGCCGGTGCAGGTAAAAGGCACGTGATTCGCTTCATCTTAATCTTGTTTGCCGTTCTGGCGGCAGTCGGGCTCTTTTCTGGTTGGTATATCTGGCCTGCTCAGGTGGAGTCCTATGTCGCCCAGCGAAGGCTGATCGCGCGTGAAATCGCCGGACCCGGCCTCCTTGGTGCAACCAACCAGGTCGTCGTGACGGCAAGGATCCAGGCATTCCTGGCCGACGTTCGCGTCGACCGGAATGACGAGGTAAAGACCGGCGATATCCTCGCCACGCTAAACGCGACTGAAATCGAGTATCAGCTTGCCGCAGCGGTCGCCAACGACCGGGCCGCGGCGGAGAGCGTGCGCGAGGCCGAATTGGAGCGTGACCGGCTGGTTATCGCCGCCCGTACTGCAAAGGCAGATCTGGATCGCAGGAAGAGCCTGCTCGCCAGCAAATCGATTTCTCAGGCCGAGTTCGACCTCTTCGAAGGCACCCAGAAGCAAGCCGAGGCCGCATTGGCGCGAGCGACCGCTAGCATCGAGCGCGCAAAGGCCCAGGCCGCGGCCGCCTCCGCCGAGGTCGAGCAGATACGGAGCCGTTTCGGCGAAACCTCGATACGCTCGCCTGTCAATGGGGTGGTGGTTTCCCGCAGCCGCACGGTGGGAGACCTGCTTTCTCCGGGCGTCGAACTGATGCAGATCGTCGACCCGACGTCATTGCTGGTCATGGCGCGCTTCGACGAATCCGCGATGGGGTCGCTTCGGCCGGGGCAAGTAGCCAAAGTCACCTTCTCATCGGATCCGCAACGGCCCTACGCTGCTTCCATTGCGCGGATCGGCCGGCAGGTCGATCAAGAGACGCGCGAGTTCACGGTCGATCTTAAATTGCGCGAGGTGCCGGCGAACTGGGCTGTGGGTCAGCGTGCAAGCGTCACCATCCAAGCGGAATCGCCGTCACCGGGCATCGCGGTGCCACAGCGATTCCTGGCGAGAAACCAGGGACGGGTGGGTCTTTGGATTGCACATGACGGGCGGGCCTATTGGGCTCCTGTTTCGCTGGGCTACTCCAGCGGCACCGATATCGAGATCACGCGCGGCCTAAAGGTCGGTGATGTCGTGCTCAGTCCGACAGGCCGCTTCCAGTACCAAGCGGTTAACCTCCAGGCATTGAGCAGGTGAATCTCGCGGTCAAAGATATCAGGCATAACCTGCTGAGGTTCATCCTGACCGTTTTCGGCGTCGGCCTGCTGATGGCGGCGACGATCGGCATGCTGGGCATGTATCGCGGCATCGTCTACGAAGCCTTGATCGTGATCGACGGCATTGGTGCCGACCTCTGGGTCGTCGAAGGGGGAAAGTCCGGACCGTTCGCCGAATCCTCCGCCGTACCGGCCAATCTCGATCGCCGCGTGGCCGGTGTGGCCGGTGTGGCGGCAACGCGCCGGTTCATCCAATACAACCAGCAGTTCGAAATTGACGGGCTTCCGCTGCGAATGTCCGTCACTGGTGTGGACTATCCAAGCGACAGTGGCAGCTGGATACCGTTGATCGCCGGCCGGTACTTCCAATCAAATCGCTACGAGGCCATAGCCGACAAGACTTTAGGCCTGGTTGTGGGTGACGAGATCCGGCTTGGACGAGATAGCTATACGATTGTCGGCGTGTCGTCCGGGCAGGTCGACATGGGTGGCGACGGATTGTTGTTCGTCACCATCCCGGACGCGCAGGTCATCAACCGACTGCTGCCCAGCGAGGCGATCCTCCTCAACCGTGCGGCCAAGGGCAAGACGCGCATGGGTCTCGGCGACGAGACCGGAAGTGTCGCTGCGGTCATCGTCGAAACTCTCCCGGGCGCTGACAAGGAGGTCGTGCGTGACTCGATCAAACGCTGGGGCGACGTCGAGGTCCTCACGCAGCAGGACCAGGAAACGCTTCTACTGGACGGCCGCCTCGGCAAGCTCCGCGTCCAGATCCTGGCTTTCACGACGATGACGCTGCTGATCTGCTGCGCCGTCATAGCACTGACCATCTATACGATGACAATCGAGAAGGTCGCGCAGATAGCACTTCTGAAGCTGATCGGCGCCCGTGACCGGGTGATCATCGGCATGATTGCGCAGCAGGCGGGGCTGATCGGCTTTTGCAGCCTCGTTCTGGCCATAGCCATCTCGTTTACGATCTATCCGAGATTTCCGAGAACTGTGCTGATGACCGAATCCGATCTTGGCGTGTTGTCGTTCGTGCTGATGGCACTCAGCCTTGCGGCCAGCTGGTTTGCGATTCGTCGCGCGCTCGCGGTCCGTGCCCAGGAAGTGTTGGCCTGATGTCGAAGCGCCGCCTCGCCACGCTGGAGGTTCGGAATGCCAGCAAGGTCTACGAGAGCGGCGGCTCGCCGGTCACCGCGTTGGCGGCAGGTTCGCTGACCTTGAGCCCCGGCAGTGTTACCGGCATCGTCGGGCCCAGCGGCTCCGGCAAGACGACGCTGCTGATGATCGCCGGTCTGCTGGAGACACCGACCACGGGAGAGGTCCTGTTCGACGGCAAGGTGATTTCGCGTCCCGGTGCGAAGCTCAACGAGCTACGAGCCTTCAGGCGGACCCATCTTGGGTTTGTGTTCCAGAAAGCGAACCTGATCCCCTTTCTCACGGCCGCCGAAAACATTGCCATCGCCATGCAGGTCAACGATGTCGGTCGCCAGCAGGCGCAGGCGCGAGCCAGCCGGCTTCTCGCCGCGTTGGGCATCGAACATCGCGGCTCCAATTATCCTTCCCAACTTTCCGGCGGCGAACAGCAGCGCGTTTCAATCGCCAGGGCCTTGGCAAACGATCCCACCGTTATTCTAGCCGACGAACCTACCGCCGCACTGGATGGTACACGGGCGGAGATGGTGATGAAGGTTTTTAGGCATCTGGCGGACAGCCGCAATGTCGCGATCTGCGTTGTGACCCACGATACGCGCTGGAAGACTTATTTCGATTCGATGCTCGAGCTCGAGGATGGGCGGGCACGAGAGCCGTCTCCCTTTGGCATGATGGCTGAACGGCATTGATCACCGCTCGACGCGGCCATGGCGGTATTTCCGCAGAGAAGATGTTATCGCGATCCAACACGCGCCGCCTTCAATGTCATGGGCCGCACCGGCCGAAAAGACTGTCAAAGACTTACGAGTTACTGGCCGAAGCGGCGGTGCTGAGGTTCACTACGCGACACGCACCGTGCGCTGCCTCGGCTTGATCGCGGTGGCGAGCAGCAGGCCGGCGATGATGAGGGCGGCGCCGGCGAGATCGTAGTCGTGCAAGCTTTCGCCGAGGAACAGATAAGCGAGAACGGCGACGAAGGCGGTCTGCAGATAGAGCAGCATGCTGGCGCGCCCGGCGCCAAGCGTCTCGACGCTACGGTTGTAGAGATAGTACATCAGGGCGCCGCCCGGGCCAGCAACATAGGCGAGGGCCAGCAGGCCGTTCGCATGCAGCGCCGAACGATCCCCGGAAAACAGTTCCCAGAGATAAAGGGGCAGTGCGGCCAGCGCGCCGGCTCCCAGCAGCAGGACCACCATCGGCAGAAGCTCGATAGCGAATTTGGCGCGACGCAGCAGCACGGTGTAAAGGCCCCAGCAAAAGGCGCTGCCGACGATCCACAACTCGCCGGGATTGAATTGCAGCTGCATCAGCGCGGCAAGGTCGCCGCGCGCCACGATCACCACCATCCCGGCCAGAGCGACCAGCGCTCCAAGCGCTTTCCAGACACCGAGGGGCTCGCCGAGCACGAAGCGGGCAAGCACCATCGTCATGATCGGCGACAGCGCCATGATGATGCCGGCGGTTGTCGCGTTGGTGTAGTTGAGGCCCGTGTAGATCATGCCCTGACACAAGGTTAGCCCGATGGCGCCGATGACCAGCACCTCGATCACCCGGGATTGGATCAGCACGAGCATCGCCCCGTGATGACGATGGACGATAGGCAGCAGGATCGCGCAGGCAAGCGTCAGCCGCCAGAAGCAGAGTGCCCAAGGCGGCATCTCGGGGGCAACCCACTTGGCGGCGATATAGACGCCGGCCGACAGGAGCCAGCAGAGCGTCGCGAGAGAATAGGCGAGCGGGAGTGATGCGTCGGGTCTCGCCTTCGCTACACTTGGATGTGCTATCGGCAGCGATTGGATATCCGTCTCCTCCCACCGCAGACTTTAGCAGATTTGCAGCGCCTTGCTAAGCAGCGACAACAGCTGTTTCACCAGCCAGTGCAATCGGTGGGTCATTGTGGGTCCCGCCGTTCACGGTCTCGTTCCATTCCAACGCATGTTGGCCCATGAGCAACTCGATACCGAAAAGCGCAAGCCGTATCGATTTCGCGCGATACGAATGTGAGATTCATATCGCGCGACAGATATTCGGGCGGTTGCCACAATCTCCTCGCGCCATATTTCTACCGAGAGCAGATCTGTCGCGAATTCCTGGCCCTCGGATCACGCGCCGCTGTTTCGAAGCAATTGGAAGAATAAGCCACTGATTTCCGTTTACACAAAGAGCACGACGCAAATCCATGCGGAGGACTTCCGATGCATGCCGGCTTCCGAGGAAGCGTACTCGTAGCGGTGTTGGGAGCCGTCATGGCGAGCTGCGCTGGCATTCCGGCGCAAAAAGCCGAGGCAATAATCGGCTATGGCCCCAACCCCACTTTACCGAAACCAAGACCGACGCTGATCCCGACTGTTAACATCGCCGAGGCGAAAGGCTGGCAGAAAGGAGGTATGCCGACCCCGGCGAAGGGGCTGGCAGTGAACGCCTTCTCTACCGGCCTCGACCATCCGCGCTGGCTGCATGTGCTTCCGAACGGCGACGTGCTGGTTGCTGAGACCAATGCCCCTGCCAAGCATGACGAAGGCTTCAGTCTTAGAAAGGTCTTCATGGACCTGGCTATGAAGCGGGCCGGCGCCGCAACCAAAAGCGCCAACCGCATCACGCTCCTGCGCGACACTGATGGCGACGGCATTGCGGATGTGCGAACGACGTTCGCGGAAGGCCTCAATTCGCCGTTCGGCATGACGCTGTCCAAAGGCAAGCTCTTTGTCGCGAATACCGACGCACTCGTCGCTTTCCCCTACTCCAACGGCCAGACCCGAGTCAGCACGTCGCCGGAAAAGATCATCGACTTGCCGGCCGGGGACCTCAACCATCATTGGACCAAGGACGTGATCGCAAGTCCGGATGGACGCAAGCTCTATGTCACCGTTGGTTCCAACAGCAACGTTGGAGAAAACGGCATAGCCGCGGAGAAGAACCGCGCCGCTGTCCTTGAAGTGGATCGGTCGAGCCGTCGTACTCGGGTCTTCGCCTCGGGCCTGCGCAACCCGAACGGGCTCTCCTGGAATCCTGAAACTGGCGAGCTTTGGGTCGCCGTGAACGAGCGTGACGAGATCGGCGACGACCTCGTGCCGGATTACATGACCTCGGTTCGTGACGGCGCCTTCTATGGCTGGCCCTACAGCTACTACGGACAGAACGTCGACGAACGCGCCAAGCCGCAGCGCCCCGATCTCGTGGCGACGGCGGTCAAGCCCGACTACGCCCTGGGCTCTCATACCGCCTCGCTGGGACTGACCTTCTCCAAAGGCGCCCGGCTCGGTCCGGCCTACGGCAACGGCGCCTTCGTCGGCCAGCACGGCTCGTGGAATAGAAGCGTGCATAGCGGCTACAAGGTGATCTTCGTGCCGTTCCGTGGTGGCAAACCGAGCGGCCCTCCGAAAGATGTGCTCACTGGCTTCATCGGGCGTAATGGCGAGGCGATGGGCCGTCCGGTCGGCGTAGCTATCGATCAGACTGGCGCACTGCTCGTCGCCGACGACGTCGGTAATGTCATCTGGCGGGTCCGCCGGGCGAATGGCCGTTGAGCGCAGGTGCCTTTCTGATTCCGACCTCAGCCTTCGGCTACAGCGCCACGCCCGATATGACTTCATTCGGCTGCGACTCGATGCAAATGCCAGTTGACGACACCGCGCCTGCCGCATGTCGGCCGCTACGGCGAGGTCTATTTTGCGCATGGCTATTCGGGCAAGGGGTGATCCTGTCGACGCTGCCGTTCCCCGGCGGCACGGCGCTGAGCGGCCCGCTCCACGTGCTCGGCATGCTTTGGTACGCACTGCGCGACCGCATCAAACATTGAGCGCAGGCAGTGGCAACTTCTGTCCCGCAGGATCAAGCCTGCGTAGCCTGGACGCCGATAGACTTGCCTGCTTTTCCGCAGCTAATAGATAGATATGATTGCAGGATTAACCATTTCATAGCCCAGGCGCGGCTCCGATTTGTCTTTCGAAATCCCGCTGGAGACAGTTCCGGTTGAACTGCGATCCAGCTTTGTTTCCCTGGTTTTCTTGATCGTGCTGCGCGACAGGTCGGCGCAGGCCGACGCTGTGTTGACCAGCCTCTTTTTCTCGTGCGCAACGGCGGCGGTGGATACGGCAATCACCATTGCCGCACAAATAATCGCCAATCTCATTGATTCCCCCTTAGAGCACCGCAAACGTGTGGTCGACTGCCTTGAGACGCCGGCGAAGAGATTACTCGCGCCTGGCCGATCCATGCGGCTTCCGACTGCCCAAGAATGTGACTACATTAGCTGCAGCGCAAGTAACCATTTCGGACTAGGCAACGGGTTCACCCTTCGACGGAAAGCGGCTGAGCTGCCGGCGAAAAAGCAGGCGTTTTAGCCGTTTCCGCCGCCGGGCGCCTTCTGAGAGCGATGCAGTCGATCGCGACGGAATGCGGCTATGCAGGAGGCTGGCAGAATAGCGCGACCGCTCTGCTTCAAGCGCAACGCTCGCCGGCCAGAGGCTCGGAATCACCAAAGTCGACGACGGGATTTGGCTCGTCTCCGTCATGCACATTCGTGCTCAAGGCTAACTCGGCGCAGCTTCGTTGCGGCACCGGCGGGCGCGTACAGCGGAGTGCTGGAATGGCATCTGTTCACCGCCCGCCAGTCCGCTTCCGGCGGACTGCAGCAACGCGGCATTTTCCACTTTGAGGCGAAGTAATTCTCAACTATGGTTGAGCTAGGCTTTTGGCATGGGGGATATTGCCGATGGTTTTGTCACGCAGGGGTGTCGTGCTCGGCGGCCTGGCGCTGGTCGCGGTGGGTGCAACCAGCAATATTGCTCAAGCCGCGGCGGCAAAATCCTTTTTCGCGGGTACCGCCAGCGACAACAATTTTGTCTATCGCAAGACCAACTTCGCCAAGATCGACAAGAGATGGCATCGCCAGATCGTCAAGTATTTCAGCAGCGAGCCGGTCGGCACCGTCGTGGTCGATACCCGCCACCATTTCCTCTACGTCATCATGGAAAACAAGACCGCCATCCGCTACGGCGTCGGCGTCGGTAAGGACGGCTTCAAATGGTACGGCCGCGCGACGATCGACCGCCGCGCGCTGTGGCCGGATTGGGTCCCGCCCCCCGAAATGCGTAAGCGCAGGCCGGAACTACCGCCCATGATCGCAGGCGGCGCGTCCAACAATCCGCTCGGGCCGCGCGCGCTCTATCTGCACCGCGACGGCGCTGACACCGGCTACCGCCTGCATGGCACGCTTGAGCCATGGAGCATCGGCACCGACGCTTCCAGCGGCTGCATCCGCATGTTCCCGGAAGACATCATCGACCTCTACCAGCGCTGCCCGATCGGCACCGCGGTGCAGGTCCTGCCGCACATCGCCGACCAGGCGCCCGCTTCCACCACTGTCGAATGATTGGCGCCTCATGAACCGTATGATTGAAAACACGCGCCGGCTGCTCGCTGCCGGCCTGCTGATGCTGGTCGCATCCTGCTCGACCAGCAACACGCTCGCCCCTTCCACGCCTGACATCACCAACACCGAGGTTGCCGGCTTCCAGAACGTGCAGCCGGGCAGCGAGGAGGATTTTATCCTCAATGTCGGCCGCCGCACCTATTTCACGCAAGGTTCGGCCGCGCTCGATTCTGTCGCCAAGGCCACCCTCGACACCCAGATCGCCTGGTTAGCAAAGCATCCGCGCTGGCTGCTCAAGCTGCAGGGTTTCGCCGACGATCCCGGCGCAAGTGAAATGGCGCTGTCACAGCAGCGCGCCGATGCGGTGATGGACTACCTCGCCGCCGGCGGCATAGACCGCAACCGCATGTGGGCCAAGGGCTACGGCAAGGACAGGCTCGTCCGCGACTGCCCCGACACCGCCTGCAGGTCGCAGAACCGCCGCGTTGTGTCCAATTTGCGCGATGAGAGGGACGAGTCGTAGAGGCTGCTGTTTTTCTTGTCACCCGAAGCAGAGTCTCACATACGACGGCGGCATGGCTGCTTTGCGCCTAGGGCAGTCATACAGAAACTCAATGCCGACACTTTGGAGCGGACATTGAAGGGAGCGCCCCGTGTGCGGCGATAACGCTGTTGCGGATCGCTGGGATACGCCCGCAGCCTTGGTGGCAAGCATAACGAAAGGAACCAAGCTGCCAGGGCCAGTTTCGAAGCCGGTTCCTGAAAAGGTCAATCCATGTCGCGCGCGTGTCGCGTGGATTTGCCGAGTGTCGCAGGAAATCCTTGCAAATCACCGGTAGCTGCTTGCAACATGGCGCGAAACACAATCGGCCAGCTTTAAGGGCTAGCCGATTGTCAAGTTTACTTGAGAAATTCTTGGTAGTGGGAGACCGCTACATCGCGACACCCACTATTGAGGGGGCGCTTTTTTGCTATCGTTGGCAAGCGGCCTGACAGCAAATCGAGATCGAGCAACCACGAACTCGACGATGATGGATGGGACGAACTGCGCCGAAAAAGCTGACAAATTCGGATACTTAACGTAAAGCCTTGGGTCATGCGGTACCGAATGCAGTACCGTTCGGGCGATCAACCAACGATTGGCGAAATTTTGAACGGGCTACCATTACCGATGGCCTAAACACCATCTTCGTCCTTCGTTGCCGCAAGAAAGGTTCCCCAACCGCCGGATCAATCCGATCAGCCTGTGCCAACGCGCAACGGCTCCAATACTCAAACGTTTCGGGCGGGACTGAAGAGGTTGATGACTGCCGCACCCGGAGCAGTTCGACGTATTTCCTTATTTCGCTTGGCCTGCTGAAATGCAGCCGCGTTTTTAGAAGGAACGACCGTCTGGCAGGACGACGCAAGCACTTGATGGCAAGGCCGTCGAGCGGATGGAGAAAGTCAGCGACGAACAATACCGCCGCTGAACCTTACCGGGCCGCAGCGTCTCGCACTTGGCGAAGTCTTGCGCTGCCGAGTCCTGCAATAGTGACAGGCACGCTGCCAACTCACCCCAGCCAATACCTCGGCCCCGGCCCCTTGCGTCCTGCCATATCGGCAGGGTTCGCAAGGCTACACCGGTCGATCGACAGACAGCCGCAACCGATGCACTCGGTAAGCCCGGACCTCAGGCGCTGCAACTCGGCGATGCGCTGGTCGATGCGCTTAGTCCACTGGCCCGACAACCGCGACCAATCCCGACGCGACGGCACGCGATCGGCTGGCAACTTGGCGAGCTCGGCGCCGATCTCCTCAAGCGTCAGCCCAATTCGCTGCGCGAAGACGATGAAGGCGATCCGGCGCAGCACGGATCGCGGATAGCGTCTGTGTCCCGAGCCGGCCCGCTCGGACGCGATCAGCCCGCGCTCCTCGTAGAAGCGCAGGGCCGATGAGGCGACGCCGCTGCGCCGCGACACGTCGGTGATGGTCAGCATGGAATCCATGCATGAACGAAAGCACGATTCCCGCTTGACTTCAAGTTAACTTGAACTTGTAGCAAGGGCCATAAAGCTTGAAGGAGCACCGGCAATGCAGTCGAATATTGATCTTCAAGGACTTCGCGTGGCGGTCACGGGCGGCACCTCCGGGCTCGGAATGGCGCTTGTGCGGCAGCTGACCGCGCAGGGTGCGTGCGTGGCCTTCGTCGCTCGCACCGCCGCGAATGTCGAACGCATCGCTGACGAGACGGGCGCGCACGGCATTGTCGGCGACGTCGGCAAGAAGGAGGACACCTACTCGATCGCACTACAGGTCACTGCCAGCCTCGGCGGGCTCGACGTCCTGATCAACAATGCCTCGAGCCTCGGCCCTGTCCCTCTGGCGCTCCTCGCCGATACTGAGTGCGAGGAGCTGGAAGTGGCGCTCGCGGTCAACCTGGTCGGCGCGTTCCGGCTGACGAAGGCCCTGTTCGGTGCGCTTGCCGCGTCCGCACGCGAGGGCCGTGGCGCGATGGTGATCAACATCTCCAGCGACGCGGCGGTGAACGCCTATCCCGGCTGGGGCGCGTATGGGGCGAGCAAGGCCGCTCTTGCCCATCTGACGGCGATTTGGGAGGAGGAGGCGAAAGCCGACGGCATACGGCTCCTCGCACCCGACCCTGGCGACATGGACACCCCGCTGCACGCGCTAGCGCTTCCTGACGCCGATCCGTCTACATTGAAACGCCCCGAACTGGCTGCTGCCGAGATCATCGAAAAGATGATCGACGCGTTACAGGTCCGCGCTACGCTTCACGCCGGGGCATGCGCATGATTGCCGCCGATCGTTCCGATCGGCGCGCAGCCAGGCTGTTGGTCGTCGAGGCGGACGGCACGATGCGCGACCTGCCGCGCGCTGGAATCGCGACGCTATTCGGTCCCGGCGATCAGGTCGTCGCCAATGACGCCGCGACCTTGCCTGCCAGCTTGCACGGCACGCATGTCCCAAGCGGTGAGGCGATCGAGATCCGCCTGGCGGGCTGGCTGTCACTTCCCGATCCAACCCGTTTCGTGGCGATTGCCTTCGGCTCGGGCGATCACCGCACGCGCACGGAAGACCGGCTGCCTCCACCTCCGCTGTCACCAGGCGATCGCCTCCGGCTCGGCTCGCTTGACGCCGTCGTCGAGCGCCTTCTCGACCATCCACGCCTTCTCGAGTTGCACTTCCCAGGCAACCGCGCAGCGGTGCTTGCAGGACTGGCGCAGCACGGCCGGCCGATCCAATACGCGCATGTTCCCCAGCCGTTGGCACTGTGGGATGTTTGGACGAAGATTGCCGCCGGGCCGGTCGCGTTCGAGGCGCCGTCGGCAGGCTTCGCGCTCGACTGGCGCACGCTCCAAGCCTGGCGTCGGCACGACGTTGGCTTTGCAACACTCACGCATGCTGCGGGCGTGTCTTCCACCGGCGATCCCGCGCTCGACTCGCGCCTTCCCTTCGACGAGCCATACCGCATCCCTGGGCGCACCGCGGCGCAGGTCGCGCGGGCGAAGCTGCGCGGCAGCCGCATCATTGCGATCGGCACAAGCGTAGTGCGCGCACTTGAAGCAGCCGCCAATCCCGGCGGCAATGTGCGTGCCGGAAATGGCATTGCGACAGGGCGCATCGCGCGGGGCACGCGGCTTCGCGTGGTCGATGCGATTCTCACAGGCGTCCACCAGCCCGGCGAAAGCCATTTCGAGCTCCTGCGCGCCTTTGCCGACGATGCTCTGCTCGCTAAGGCCTCCGCAGCCTTCACCGCGTATCGATACCGCGCGCATGAATTCGGCGATTCCATGCTGCTCAATCGCCAACCGCCGCTTCTATCGCGCGAACAGAACCGTGCCGAGGTGCTCGAGACGAAGCCTCTACTCGAGGCGTGGCTATGATGTCGGCAGGTTCGGTGGCATTCCGGGCCGCACCGCGAACGTCAGCTTCGGAGAAGTGTAACAGACCGAAGGTTGATTGACGGTTCTCCCCAGGTCCACCCGGTTCCGAACCGGCACAACGCGCCAATTGCCGACCTTTCCGGCGAGTGTACCACTACCCACCGCCGCCCCGAGCATTCCCGACACCGAGCCGTCGGCATGACGTCGACCGATCGCTCCGCCGCGGCCTGGATCGACCAACCGCTGGCCCACGTCGCTGAAGCCATCGGCCGCATGGACGACGATCGGTTCCTGGCCGAGCACCAGTCCGCCCACGATGAACCGCGCTCGCCGTCTGTGGACATGGTTGCCGCGGTGCTTGAGTGGTGGCGCCGGTGGCCGGTGGGGCGCGACGAATGAAGCGCCGGCCCAGTTCAACCTGGGCGACGCCGTTCAAAGCTGGGGGGATCGATCTTCACCAAGCGGTCTGCGGCCTCGACCGCAGCTCGTATCCTGCTGCGCAGCGCGAGATTCTTGGCCAGCATTTCTTCAGTGCGTTGAAGCGCGAGCTCGGTCCGATGGATGCGCTGCCTGGCAATGGCAACTTCCGATGTCAAAATATCGGCCGCTATCCCGTGGCCGTGGGGTTCCATAGTGTCCATCAGTTTCTAATACATGGGGCGCGATATCGTTCCCTGATATCGGGCGAGCGGGGTGCCGCCGTTCCTCTATCAGTGATGAGCGCTGCCAATATGGTCCGGCCGTCTTTGCAGCCGCGACAAAAAAGCGAGATGGGCCGAATGACCAAGGCGCTCCCTGTCAAAACAGCGCCAGAAACAGGGCGCCTCCTCGATCCGTCCTGATGCGGCCCGATGAACTGCGGGATATCAAATCAGCGGCCGACTACGCTGGCCGCGATGACAGGACCATTCGTTGTGGGCAAAGCGATATGGGATCGGGCGCCAGAGTGGACGAGGTGCGCCCCATCGAAATTAGCCTGCCAGCCTTGGAAATGGTTCATGGCGAATGGGAGGCGCTGGAGAGGCTGCGCGCCGGCGACAGATCAAATCGATGCTGCGGCGGCGCTCGAGTTTCAAACGGGCAACCGGCATTGGAGACGGTCGCCGGCCGCTTCACGTAACGGCGCGGCGGGCGAACGCCGCCGCATCAACCCAGGGTAGCACATCGCCGTTCCGATCAAGTTCCTCCGCGACGATACGTCGGCCCGGTTCCTCGACAACCGCATATCCTCGTCGGGCGCCTCCATAGATTCGTTGAACCAACGACTGGAAAGGGTCGGTGTTTCGCGTTCCGTCAGAGTCGCAAGAGCGTGGGGTGAGCGGTACTACATCCACCCGGCCAGACGCCATTCCAACCGCTGATCCGTCTCGACGCTTTCGGCCGCCTCGGCCGTTTCGCTAGGTCGCTTCGCCCCGCTTATGGAAGTTCGATCTCGCCGTCCACCACGTGGTTGAGGCCGGTGCCTTCCGCCGTCAGCGTCATGCGGACCTTCAGCTTCTTGCCTCCGATTTGCCCTTCGCGCACCGTCTCCTCGATCTTGCGCTGGGAGGTGACGCCGACTTCCTTCAGGAACTTGCGGATCGACATGTTGACGGCGTCTTCGCTCATGGCGGAACTCCTCTGTATCCGGAAGGGATTGTAAGGGAAGGCAAGGGATCAAGGAAGCAGGACGGTGTGACGCACGGTTTTATAGAAATAGACCTGGAGCCGGGAGGAGACGTCGGGTCCTTAAACTTGATCGACCCCTGGCAGGAGGAGTGGAACCGATCGACGTCTTGCGCAGAAGGAGCACTATGACGGCCATCTCGGCCTTGCTCTGACCGACCAGGGAAAGAGTGATCTGATCGAGTACCTCAAATCGATCTGATCAGCACTCGGCGCTTCTTTGGGTACGATTGGGAGGAAAGATCATCAAAGAAGATCGTGGTGAGATAAATTGCGGGTCGGCACAACGTGAGCCAGGCCAAGCGCTGTCTCGCCGGAAATTCTTAAGGTGTCGATGACCGGCGCGGCGACTGCCGGTGCAGGTGGGCTTGCTTCCTGCATGACAGGTCAGCCTGCGGCGCGGCGCCGAAACAACCCCAAAAGCCTGTGGCGCTTTATTAGGATGTTCCAAACAAAGGTCGCCGCTGCGCCGGGTGCTCCCATTTCCTGAAGCCGAATGCATCCGAGATTGTCGCCGGTGAAATTAGCCCCGATGGTTGGTGCCGCTTTTACAAAGCACGGCCTGCCTGATCGGCAGAGCCCAGCGGAGACTTTCGTTGTCTGCTGCGCTGGCGGGTGATGGTCTGCAGGCCTCGCGTCGAGGATGTCGGGTCACATTAGGCATTCAACAAGTCCGGAGTCAGAGCCGAAATGATCGACGACCTTTCCAACATTTGCCTTCGCCATTGACCCCTCCCGGTCAAGCAACCCAAATATCAGCGTTCCTCTGGCGGCTTGACGTTCTGGAACGGCATCAGCAGCAGCAGATCATAAATGATTTTGAGTGTGCCGCAGATCAGGAGGGGCCATGCCCGGAACGAGGCAGCGAACAGAGCGCCCGCCAGGGCGGGACTGGCTGCGGCAGCCAAACTGCGCGGTACCGATGTGAAGCTCGCGGCGGCTGCCCGCTCCGCCTCCGTGACGACTGCCATGACGTAAGATGAGCGCGTCGGGACGTCCATCTGCGAAAGCGCGGCACGGATCAGCAGCAGGGCGAGCGCCAGAGGGAGCGTCGGCGCAAGCGCCGCCAGCATCAGGGCGATGCTGGACGGAATGTGTGTGAACACCATCGTGTTGATGAGTCCGATGTGCCGCGACAGCCAGGCGGCAACGGGGGATGAGAACGCCGAAAGGACGCCGGACCAGAAGAAGAAAAAGCCCGCTTCCGAAAGCGACAGGTCGAATTTTTCGAAAAGCCACAGGGCAAGCAACGACTGGACGAGGAAGCCGCCGGCAAAGGCATCAAGGCTAAAAAGGGCCGCAAGCCTGAAAACGATATTCCGCGAGGGGCCAAGCGCGGACGTGCTGCCGGAGTCCGACGTTGGACGGCGCTGCGGGATCTGCGCGTAAAGGAGACCGCCGAGCAGGCCCAGCAACGCATAGAGCACGAACATCGCCTTGATGCCGGTGAGTTGATCGAGGCCGGCTGGAGCCAGAAGATCAGGTGTCGCCGAAGCGAGCGCGCCAACCGCGGCTGCGAGCGCACCCACAAGGCTGTAGCGCGCGAACATCTTGGTCCGCGCGGCGTCGGTGACTTCGCGTGTTAGCACGGCATGCTCTAAGGACACGAATACGCTGACGCTGCCGGCCGACGGGTTGATGGTGCCTGCGAAGGCGATCACCAAAAGCAGCGCGTAGTCGTGGACGACAGCAAAGGCCACACCCGTGGCGACCATCAGACTGGCGGCGGTAAGCAGGAGTTGGCGGTGATCGTGTCGGGCACCAAGGAGTCCGACGGCGATGGTCAAGAGCGCTGAACCGAGCAGCGATGCGGTTGCAATGATGCCGACCTGCAGAGGCGCGAAGCCTAATGCGAGGAGATAGACCGGCAACAGAACGGCCACGAAGCCGTCGCCCATGTCCCGCAGGGCTCGGGCCGCAAAAAGAAAAGTCGCCGGGCGGATCTGCTGCACTGATCTAGCCTGACCTCGTCACCTGCATTGGCGTCACCGGCTTTGGCAGGCCGGAAAGATCATGACGGAGTCGCATTAGACATTCCAGCAAGGCGAATATCGGATTCAATCCTCGGGCTACCGCCCAACAATGCTGAATCATATCGTGTCAACGGCTTGCAACGACCGAAGACGCAACTGGCGCATATTGCACTTGGCTGTCAAGGTCGGGAATGAGGGTCAGAACCTGCCCGTGATCTTGCATTCAGGGAAGGTCCGAGAAGGGTCGGATCGCGAAGTTCCCTGCATTGAACGTCCCAAGATGGCGATAGTGCCGTTTCGGAACCCGGTGGACCGGGAGCAGGATCGCCAATCAACCGGGGATCATGTTGCAACCAAGTTCGAATGTCGCGTTGCTGGCAAGTAGAAATGTCGCATTGGGACGTTTCAGGGGTAGGCGCCAGGTCAGGATTGCGGGGTGACGTGCATCCTGGCTTCGCCGTCAGCGCCCAATCGGGGGCGATCAAGTATGGCACTTCGGCTTAACTACCTTTGAGAGCGGCCACTTACGCGCGAGCTTCGTTGGCCGGTGTCGGTTGCGGGTGATCCGATATTCGTCCAGCATCGCGACGACATCTGCAATGCGAAGCTTGGCGAAGAGTTTGACGGCGCAGATCAGCGCAAGATGTCCGACAGGCTCTCGGGCTTCTTCTCGCCAAGTGACAGATCAAGGCCCGACAGAAGTTCGACGAGATGGCTTCGCATCAGGTCGGACGCGTTTTGTGCGTCGTGCTTTTCGATGGCATCGACGAGGGCGTGATGGGCGTGGCTTTCGCAGGTGGTGTCGCGGCGGCGCCAGTAGAGCGCGATGATCAGCGACGACCGCGACAGCAGGTCTTTGACGAAAGCGGTCAGGATAGAATGGCCGGCGATTTCGGCTATGCCGACATGGAATTTTGCCGACAGCATGATGGCGTCGCTGTCGCGGCCGGCATGCAGGGCCTCGTGCTCTTTTTCGAGATGAAGCCGCAGTTGCGCGATCTCGGCCGGCTTTGCCACTTCGGCGGCAAGCGCCGCGACCTTGGGCTCGATCAGCGCCCGCGCCTCGAAGACCTCGCGCGCTTCCTGCTTGGTCGGCTGGGCGACGAACGCGCCGCGGTTCGGCTCGAGCCGAGCCAAGCGGTCATGCGACAGCGCCTGCAGCGCCGCGCGTATCACCGCGCGGCTCACCGAATAGATCGAGGCGAGTTCGTCCTCGGGTAGTTTTGTGCCCGGTGCGAGGCGGTGGCTGACGATGGCGTCGCGCAGGCCGGCATAGACCGGAAACCAGCGCATCGTCGGCTTGTCGCCATCCCGTGGCTTTGGCCCAAGCAGGTCCATCGTCTCATTGTCCCGGCGGCCGGATCGCATAGCGGCACGAACACCGCGTTTCCGGCCGCACATCGAACATCCTGTGTGGGAATGTCAACAATTTTGCACGCATCAGGATAGACGGCCGGAGGGCGAAAAGGGCGCAAAGATTCCGGCGAAGGATTTTTCGAGTGGAACCTGGTAGCCGCCGCGCTTTGAGGTCGACAGGCCAAGGCCGACGAGGCTCTCGCAGAGTTTTACTGCGCAGGCGACGCCGTCGAGCACGGGAAGGCTATGTTCGCGGCTGAGCGCGGCGGCGAGGTCGGCCATGCCGGCGCATCCCAGCACAATCGCTTCGGCCCGGTCGTCGCGGATGGCGCGCTCGATCTCCTCCGAAATTCGATGGCGGGCGTTGGAGCCGGGCACTTCGAGCTCCAGAACGGGAACGTCGCTTGCCCGCACCCTGGCGCAGCGGCTGGCGAGGCCGTAGCGCACCAGATTGTGCTCGATCGCCGGCACCGAACGCGACAGCGTCGTCACCACGCTGAACTTGCCGGCAATCAGGCTCGCCATGTGAAACGCCGCTTCGCCGATGCCGACCACCGGCATCTCGCCGACGCAGCGTACTGCGTCGAGGCCGGTGTCGTCGAAGCAGGCGATGACGCAGGCGCTCGCCGCCGGATGTCTCTGGATCTCGCCGATCATTCCCGGGATGGCGAAGACCTCGTCGAAATAGCCTTCGACGCTCGGCGGCCCGTCCTTCGGATTGACGGCGATGATCCTGGTGCCGGCCGAAGCCGCGCGGCGCGCCGCCTCGCCGATCTTTTCGGTCATGGACGCGGTGGTGTTGGGATTGACGACGAGTACGTCCATTTGCGCTTTCATATTTCGCCGCCGAGATAGAGTTTCTTGACCCGGTCGTCGCCAAGCAGCTCAGCCGAATGTCCGGCCAGCGCGATCTTTCCGGTCGTCAGTGCGTAGGCGCGCTGCGAGATGCGCAGCGCCATGCGCGAATTCTGCTCGACCAAGAGAACACTGACCTTTTCGTCGCGATTGATCGCCACGATGGAGCGGGCGATGTCCTGAACGAGCTTCGGCGCGACGCCGAGCGAGGGTTCATCGAGCAGCAGAAGCTTCGGTTTGGCCATCAGCGCCCGCCCGATCACCAGCATCTGCTGTTCGCCGCCGCTCATCGTACCCGCCGTCTGGGAATAGCGTTCCTTCAGGCGCGGGAAGCGCCCGAGCACCATGTCCAGCGTCCTTGCGATTTCGGCCTTGTCGATGCGGGTGAAGGCGCCCATCATCAGATTGTCGCGCACCGTCATGTAGGAAAAGACGCGCCGACCCTCCGGCACCATGGCGATGCCCATCCTGACCAGCTCGTCAGGGCGCGTTCCGTCGATGCGGTGGCCCTGGAAATGAATCTCGCCGCTGCGGACCTTCTTCAGGCCGGTGATGGCGCGCAGGATCGAAGATTTGCCCGCGCCGTTCGCGCCGATTAGCGCGACGGTCTCGCCCTCGTTGACGTTGAGCGACACACCCTTCAGTGCATAGACATGGTCGTAGTAGAGTTCGACGTCGGAGACTTTCAGCAGTTCGCTCATGGCTAAAATCCGATCGTCTCATCTTCGGCGCCGAGGTAGGCCTCGATGACCTTTTCGTTCTCCTGGATTTCCTTCGGCGTTCCCTCGGCGATTTTCACACCGAAGTTCAGGACGACGATTCGGTCGGAAATGTTCATGACGGCGGGCATATCGTGCTCGACCAGCAGGACAGTCACGCCGCGCTTCCGCACGCCGCGCACCATCTCCACCGCGCGCACGGTTTCGTCATGGTTCATGCCAGCGAAGGGCTCGTCGAGCAGAAGGACGGTCGGGTTCGTGGCGAGCCCGATGGCAATCCCGAGCGCGCGCAGATGGCCGTGCGGCAGCGTGCTGGCGATCTCATGCCGTTGCGCGCCGAGACCGAGGAAGTCGATGATCTCGTCGGCCGAGCGGCCGAATTCATCTTCGTCGCGCCGTGCGGTATTCGTGCCGAGATAGAAGCCGGCAAGGCTGGCATTGGAACGCAGGTGATGCGCGATTATGACATTGTCGCGCACCGTCATGCCCTTGAAGATCGTCGTCTCCTGGAACGTGCGCACGACGCCCTTCCGGGCGACGATATGCGGCGCCAGGCCTGAAATCCGCTCTCCCCGGAACAGCACTTCGCCCGAGGTCGGATTGAGAAAAGAGGAAATCAGCTTGAACAGCGTCGATTTGCCGGCGCCGTTGGGGCCGATGACGGAAAGGATCTCGCGTTCGCGGACCGCGAAGGAAACATTGTTGACCGCGACCAGCCCGCCGAAGCGTTTGGTCACTGCCTTGATCTGGAGAAGGTCGGTCATGGTCCTAGCCCTGCTTCCTGCCGAACAGCCGGAGGCTGAGCAGGCCGTTGGGAAGGAACAGCATCAGCGCGATCAGCACCGACGAGAAGATCAGCAACTGGAACTCGCCGGTCTCGAACAGGAAATCCCAGCCGAAATAGAGCACGAAGGTGCCGATCATCGGCCCGAAGACGTAGCTGAGCCCGCCGAGGAAGCAGTTCAGCATGAAGTTCACCGAGTCGGTGACGGTGAAGCTGGACGGATAGATCGACTGAGAGATGGCGACGAACATCGCGCCGCCGAGACCGCCGAGGAACGAGGAGATGGCGTAGGCGATGACGCGCAGATAGGCGATATTGACGCCGATCGAGGAGGCCAGTTCCTCGTTCTGCTGCAACGACTGGCAGAGTTTGCCGATGCGCGAATGGACTAGGCGGTAGAGCGCTGCAAAGCACAGCACCATCAGCACAACCGACACCAGATAGAAGGCGGGACGCGGATTGGCGAGCGTCGCGAAATCCGGAAGGATGGTCAGCCCGAATATCGAGATGCCGCCGGGGAGCGGAATGCTGACCATGCCCTTGGCTCCGTTGGTGATCGGCAGTGCCAGTGCGAGCAGCCGCGCCACTTCGGTCAAAACCAGCGTGACCATGGCGAAATAGACGCCGCGAAGCCTGAGGATGGGCAGCCCGATCAGCACGCTTGCAGCGGCGCAGAATAGCCCAGCCAGCGGCAGTGTCAGCCAGAACGACACACCATACTGGACGACAAGGATGGCCGAAACATAGCCGCCCATAAGCGCGAAGGCACCCTGGCCGATATTGATGCGGCCGATGTAGAAAGTCACCCACACCCCGGCGCTGGCGATGCTGAGCAGCGCGACCGAAGTCAGCGTGTAGTAGAGGTCGAGCCGACCCGTCGCCTCGATCAGCCAGGGCACGCCGATGAGTACGACCAGCAGGAAGACAGCGACGCCGAGGATGTTGCGTGTACGCTTCATGTCGATCACCCCCACGGCTTGCCCATGAGCCCGTTCGGGCGGATGCTCAGGAACACCATCAGCGCGGCGAAGATGACGAGATAAGTGACGTCGCCATATTGGCGTAGCACCGTCAGGCCGACCGATTCCATCATGCCGAGGATGAAGCCGCCGGCGATCGCTCCGCTGACCACGCCGGCGCCGCCGATCATCACCATCAAGAACGCCTTGATCGAGATCGGCCCGCCGATGCCCGAATTGACGCCGGTGATGGCGACCAGCAGCCCGCCGACTATGCCGGCAAGCATCGCGCCGAGCGCAAAGCCGATCATCGAATAGCGGTCGACCTCGACGCCCATAAGCTGTGCCGCGACCCGGTCCTGCGCCAGCGCCCGCATGGCGCGTCCCGGCTTGCTGTACTGCATGAAAAGCACGAAGGAGGCGATGAACAGTATGGCGAGTGCGCCGACCAGCAGCCGGTCGTAAGGCATTATGAGGCTGTCGGAGACGAAGACGCCGTTGACGATCTTCGGCACGCCGCGCTGCTTTTCGCCGAACAGGAGGAGGATCACGGCGTCGAGGAAGAATGCGACCGCCGCCGCGAGAAGCATCGTACTTTCCTCCCGCACGCTTCGCCTAATCACCGTTCTGAAAAGGAATTTCTCGACCAGCGCTCCAATGACCAGCAGCGTGATCCCGGACGCGACGAGCGCGACGACGAAAGGCATGCCGAGCTGGCCATAGACGGTGTAGGTGATGAAGCCACCGAGAACGTACATCTGCCCATGGGCAAAGTTTAGCACGTTCATCAGAGCGAAGATCAGGGTCAGACCGAGCGCGATCAAGGCGTATTGCGCACCAAGATAAAGCCCGTTGGCGATGACTTGTTCCATCAGGATGGTTCCCGGCCATTCAGAGGCTCAAGGCGAATGCACGAGCCTCTGCGGCAATCCGCTTCAGTGCAATTGCGTCAATCGACTTGAGCGACGAAGAGCGTCTCGAACTTGCCGTCGCGGTATTCCGTGACCACCATCGGGACCGAAAGCTGGCGCTTCTGGCCAAACGACGTCATTCCGACATAGGTCAGCTTGGCATCGCCCTTCAGATAGGGATTGGGCGCCGAGAAAGTGTCGATCGTCTTCTTGAACTCCTCGACATTGTCGATCGCGGCCGGGTTCGCCTTCAGCGTCTCGATGATGTATTCGAGCGCGTAGACCTTGGTGTTGGACTCGTCATTGTATTCGCCAAACATTTTCGTATAGCGGTCGACGAACTCCTTCATCATGTCGGATGCGATTTCGGGCGTCGATGCGCCGCCGACTGAGATGAAACCGTTGGCCAACTCGCCCGCGCCCTCTTCCAGCACCTTGGCATCCTGCGCCGTTTCGGTGGAGATCAGACCTTCGTAGCCGAGCTCGCGCGCGGCGCGGATCAGCAGCGGAGCATTGCCGGGCGCGACACCCGAAAGCACCAGCAGGTCCGGTTTTTGCAAAACGATCGGCGTCAGTACCGGCGTGAAATCGCGGGTATCGTTTTGGTAGACGTCCGTGGCAGCTACAACCTCAAGCCCGAGCGCCTTTGCCGCGGCAACACCGCCATCCCGTTGACTCAGCGGATCGGATTCGTTGGCGGCGACAAAGGCGACTTTTTTCACGCCCCTGTTTTCCATGAGATATTTGTAGATCGCCGGAGCTGACTGGTAGTTGGCGATCATGCCGAGCACGGCGTTGGACGCCGGCGGGGTGTAGAGTTCCTTCGGGAATGCGTAAGGAAAATAGATGATGCCCTTGGATTCTGCCACGGGACGCACCGCCGCCGCGCCGTCGTCGACATTCGGACCGACGACATAGTGGATGCCCTCCTGGGCCATCTTCTCCATGCCGGCGATCGCCCGCTTCGGGTCCTTCTGATCGTCGAAGGTGACGATTTTGATGTCATAGGTCTCGTCACCAATCTTCACCCCGCCGGTTTCGTTGATCCAGGCGGCGCGCGTCTGCATCGAGCGGACGTTGGATGTGCCCCACGCAGCGGCCGCGCCACTCGTCACGCCGACAAAGCCGATCTTGAGTTCCTTGTTGGCGGCTTGCACTGTGATTGTGCCGCCGGCCATGATTGCCAGCGCAGAGACGGCGCCGAGTGCGGCGAATGTGATTATTGAACGTCTGTTGATCATTGTTCTTTCCCCTTTGGAGGCCGCGCATTGTTGCGACAGAACTCGACCGATACGCGGACTTTTGTGAGTCAAGGCTCAAATCAATTATCTGTCAACAAAACTTTTACAGATTGTTGACAATCTTGTGCGGTCGTAGAGGAAGGACGTAGGACCGGCACGGCTTCGTGTCGGCGATGGTGCGGCATCCACAAAATAGGAATATAATCCGCATCCCATCAAGGCACATAGACTTCGTCCCGCCCTCAGCGCATGCTCGTATCGGGGAGCTGAAGGGCAACATGGACGCGATCAACGCACACCGACAAAAGGGCGGCTGTGTTGCCGGCGCTTTGTAAGCCGTTCCAACGTCAAAATTGTCGGCTTGCTTCCCGTCCCTCGCGACTGCGGGGTGGTCGTTTAATCGATTGACTCGCGTAAGGCACCGGCAGTTAATCTCCCCGCCAGGGCAAAAAGACGGGCTATGAAACTGGGAGCAAACGATGACTGTCCAAAAAGAAGACTATCGAACCAACAGAGCCGACTACGCCACAGCTGCGATGCATAGCCGAGCGACCGCTGAGGGCGATCGTGATGATTTGGTGGCGAGGAAAAAGTCCCTGTGGGTAACAGATCGGCGATCTGCAAAATTGGCTGCAAACCCGTCAGAAAGCTCGCCAGAACCCAAGGCAAAAGCGCGCGGTAAGTGAATCGTGCCAGCCACTTTCTTACCGCCGCGTACTTTGTTCGCAGGGTTCAAGTACATTAGATTTGTCTAATGTACTAACCAGTCAGTCGAGCATTCCCGAACGCTCGCTGGTCAGGCCAAGCGGCCCCCTAACCCAAGCCGCTGGGCCGCCCCCTAAGGAAGTGCGTGTATCCCTGAGGCGGTCGTCGGTGACCCGCCTCCGTACCGCGGCCGGGATCGCAACCACGTCATCGACCCAACGCCCCGCATCGGTACCGCTCAAACGAATGGCAATTTTCTGTCCAGATGCGTTTAGTATCCATTCTCGGGAGACCCACGCGTGGTCGCGTGGGAGACAAGTGACTCCCCTTTAAAGGCATCGAGATGCTACCAGTGCTGAAAAGTCAGTTCCTTAGACCTAAAGATCGGGCGATTTGCCAGCGGGTTGTCGACCAGATAACCGCCGACGCTAAATGGTACAGCACTTCGATAGACGGTCAGATTCTGGTCTCGACCACGCTGAATCTCTTTCAATCAGGGGTCGTAAACGAAACGAATTTGCTGGCACATGTTCGCGCGCGGCGCCACGACTTCACTAAACTGACAGCCTAGCTCCACCCGGGCGGAAACAGCGCGCTAAGCTGCAGCATACACGTTTCCGCAACGAGAAAAGGCGGCAGATCGAGGTGCCAGCCCTGTTCTGGCTGAGTATCTTGTAGACACCAGCTTGACGCGCTTCAGAACAATGGTCTCGCCGTGCGGATGTTCGTCGAGGTCATCGATTCCGACCCCATGCTCAGCGATCCGGTCAAGAAGCCGGAGACCGGACCGGATGACCGTCGCCCTGGCAGCGCCTTCCACCGGCGCAGCGATCTGCTGTTCGATATAATCCATCTCTGGCTTCGCCATGAGGTCGAGAATGTGTGGGAACATCTTGCTGTACACGCGTGGTCGATAGCGGCTCTTTGTGCCGAGAACGCGGTTGGAGCGCCTGGATCCTCGGCGACGTGATGGTGCATGAGGCCCGACAGAACGGCGTCAACGGTCAGGTCGAATGTTTCCTGATCCCGGTTCCGGCGCTTGTTCGTCCTGAGCCCGACATGGGCCTCGCAGTTCAGGAGCAGCCCGATCGCTTCCTGGACGATAGCCTTGGTGTTCTCCGATGCGGCGAACCGATAGGCATTGAAGGGACTGTCGCGCTCTTCCTCTCCGTCATCGAGTTCGGTCACGATAGGGGTAGTCTGATCCATCTGCAAAATTTCTGGTCTTCAAAATAGCCACCCCGCATACGCGGTCGCATGAACGGCGATAAGCAGGCAAGGTGTCGCGGGAGCGCTCCTCGCTATGCCGCCCTGTCCCGCTTTGCCAGCTTCGCCACGGTCGCCCGAGAGCAGCCCATTACGTCGACAATCTGATTCCAGCTTGCGCCCGTCTTCAGCATCGCCGAGGCAGCGGCGTTCCGCTTCGCGTCCTCCTGCCGGCCCCGCATACGCCCGTCGGCCTTGGCCTTCTCGATCCCTTGGACCTGCCTCCTTCTTCGGTCGGTGTAGTCCTTGCGGGCAATGGCTGCGAGCATGTCCAGCATCATACTATTGATCGCCTCGGCCATGCGCCGGGAGAACTCGTCGCCTCCATCACTGACAGCCTGCCAGGATGTCGGCAGGTCCAGCGCCACGACGCGCACCTGCTTCGCCTTCAGGTCGGCTCTCAGCTTCTCCCAATCGGCCTCGTTCAACTGGGAAAGACGATCAACTTGCTCCACCAAGAGCACGTCTTGGGGATGACAATCGCGCATGAGCCGATCCAGCTCAGGACGCTTCAAGGTTGCCCCACTCTCGTTCTCTTCATACCAGGCGGCCACCGCCAGACCGCGCTCTTTTTTGAATCGTTCAAGGTCTTCCCTTGCCCGTCCTGCGTCTTATTCCTTGGTTGATGCGCGGAGATAGGCCCTGATGAAAGACATGTTCGGAAACCCTCTTCAGTTCAGTTAAGATGGTTTCCGGTTTGGCTGGTACCGCTGGAGCATACCATACGAGACCGGGTGCCTCGGTGGGTCACTTGATGAAGGAATAGGGCGTCAGGAACGGCTGACCGTACTGACCGGGCCAAGACCCCAAGAACTTGACGGAATAGCCTTTGAGGAACCCCGGTCGCCGCGTCTCGAAGTTCAGCCATGTTTTGGGAGACGAACGCCATGACCGCGAACGATTGCCGAAACATTGCCCAATACCCGGTCACCCCAAGCTCCATGCCTTTGACAAACCTGAAGCTGAACTGATCTCCCACATTCTTCCGGCCCTGCGACATGGTGTAATCCGCCCCGAGGATGTCCAGAAATGCTTGGGGCAGCCGGCCTTGAAATCGTTCATAGTTTGAATGCCATCGCGCAAACACGCCACCAGCCGGGCCGACAATCTCCCCAGTAACCCAGTGGTGAAGGGCAAACCCATGCGAGCGGCGAAGGTAGTCATTACGGAGGACATGATCGGCCCGTTCGCCGCCAGCACTCCTCCGCCCTTCAACGTAGCGGCCGTCCTCCTTCGGTCTGCCCAGTTCGGCGATTAGGCTGGGATAGTTTCGGTACACAGATTTGATCGACCGCTTGACGTCGTCATGCTGTTCAGCCGTCGTCGGGTTGGGCAGGAAGCGGCTTGCGAACGCCGCGACATCGTCCATCTCGCGTGTCCCTTCAGTGACATTGCTTGCAGGTAGTCACTTCCCCGCCCTTCGGTCGCCACTTTCCATCGAACAGCCCCCTTGGCGGTACGTGGTCGATGTCGACGCCGCGAGTCGATCCGGCACAATAGATGCAGAACGGCTGCTTGCTCCGTAACTTCTGGCTCAGACTCACCATGTTGGGGTCCAACTCTCCGACACAACATGTTACGGCCTCGCTGGCGGAAAGCGAAGGGCGCATGGGGGAGTCTCGCGCGAGCCAGTTATCCGATCCCCCGCTCAGAAATTTCTACCAAACATTCCGCCCCCTTCACACGAAATCGTATGTTGATTTTTTACCACTGTGGATCATCAATGATCGCTTGGGTTTAGCTTGAGGGGGCTCCCAGGATGGGCGATCAACCGAACTCTCCACCCGCCGCAGCTGCCACGAAGGACCTTGTTCAGAAAGTGATCCTGCAAGCCTCTCGCGGTGAAGTCTTATCCGTAAAGGAGACCATCGCAGAGATACGCCGAGACTCTTCGTATCTGCTGGTTACTGACGATGAGCTGGTCTACCTTATAATCACTGCGGCCCCGGCCTTCGGACTGTCAGTCGCGTTCGACCTCCACGAATAGTCCTCCCGGCAGCCCATTGGTTCGACCTCAGGTGTACGTCGGGACGACCGATCCGGGGTTGTGGGACCAAAGGCGGATCGAGGCGCGCTCTATAGGGTCGAGAGGGCAGGGGGTCCTCGCGCGAGCCAGTAATCCGATCCCCTGCTGAGAAATTTCTACCAAACATTCCGCCCATCATTCAAAGGAACAAATCCGCTCGCGGTGCAGTTCGGTCCTTTTAAGCATGCAGGCCGGAACATGGCTGAAATCGATAAAGCCAAACAGAAGGTTATTGCCGAAGTTGTGCGGCGGTGGATCACTTCAGAGGTAATCCGCAATCACCTTCGCAACCTGCTAAATCTGCCCGTAGAACGGGAGCTGCCGGCTGAGCAAAAGCATTTGCTGCAGGAACTTGATAGGGCCGACAAAGAGTGACTGTATGGCACTCCATTGGTTCTCCCCTCCGGTCCCCGTCAAGACCGAGCGTCCCGGGACCCTTCGCAACGTCAACAACGCCGAGACAGCCGGCGAGGAGCTGCTGAAGTGGACGAAGCGTGGCCCTTGCTGGGACCTCGCGGTGAGCGTTTGCATGGCCGTGATATTCGACGAGATGGAAGCTGAGGAGGCCCGTAAGGCATTCCTGGCTGCCGCTAAGGAGGAGGGTAGGCTTTTTCCTGATTAGCAGGTCGCATCGCTCTTCGCGCGAGCCAAATTCGATCACCGGCCCAGACATCTCTACCAAACATTCCACCCCCTCTAATTATCCCTCAATGGCAACCCATTGGTTCGTCCCTCCCGTGTTCGTGAAGACTGAAACCGGCGACAGGCATGGCTGCAACAATGCGAGGGCAGCCCTTGAGCAACTCAAGAGGTGGACCCGCAGAGGACCCGCTGGCACAAGGCGGTGAACCTTTGCCTGTCAGATCTAGAGAGCGATCCGATTGACCCTCAGGTGGTACGAAAGGGCTTTGAGGCTGCCGCCAAGGAAGCCAAGGTGTATCTCTCACCAGAGTAGGAACCCTCCACTCGTGTTCATCGAACCGGTTCGCCATCCGGTCCAGCAGCTTACGGGATGCCGCAATTACGCGGCGGGTTTCATCAAGTGAGAGCCGAAGGTCATCGATGTCTGTGCGCGCGCGACGCTCATTCAACCGAGAACTGTCTATTTGTAAGCGAGAGCTGTCTATCAAGTGATACCAATCGGAAACCATCTTTGCAGAGCTAGCGCGCCCGCATCTCAAACTTGATCATAGCCTCTAAGAACGTTTCGTTGGACTCGTCGCGAACGGTCATCACAAATTCTCGAAAGGGCCATCCGGCAGCTTATCCTTGGTAATCTCAACCAAGGCCTTTACCGCCTCCGCCTTTGCAGCTTCGAGGTCCGGGAGATCGGTACCAACAACGTCAAGGAAGACTTTGCCAGTGTCGGTGAAGTCGAAGAAATAGCGCGGCATCCCTACAAACACAGTAACGCGAGAATGGTTCACGCTTGCGTTGCGATTGGCTGTGCAGCGGGCGCTGGCCGCTCTAATGCGCGCAACGCTAACGAGCGTGACCTGACGTCTAATGATGTCCGCGACATTTGGTTAAAAACGTACCCGCCAAGACTCATCGCCCCGATCGGCTTAGAGTTACTTCCGAAAGGAAGCGCTCTCATGCTGCCATTGCCCCACGCCGTCGATCCAAAAGTAGTTGCCGAGATCAACAATCTTCTAGACCAGTACGCCGGGGCGGTACCGGTGCCCGTTCACAAGCTCGCCGCGGTTGTCCGGCTGCGCCTCAGAAGCCATCTTTCCATCGCGACTATTGAGGCGCTGATCGTGGACGAAGCCGAGTGTCGCCACCTGCCCATGCTGTTCGAACTGCCGGCAACACATGCGGCTGTAGTTTCATCTGCTCTGGGCCGTGCGATTTGAAGTTTAGGCGCTCTGCCCGTCTGGCAACGAAAAGCGGACCTCAGGTTCGCGAAGCGGTATGCCCACGGTCTTCGATGATGAGCGCAGAGCGGCCCCCTCATGGCAACCCATTGGTTCTCCCCTCCGGTGTACGTCAAGACTGACCGACTTGGGGTCACCTACGGCTGCAACAATGTCGAGGGTGCCGCCGAGGAACTCATGAAGTGGACCGAGAGGGGACCGAAGTGGAATCTGGCGGTGCAAGCCTGCAGCGACGCCTTTGAGGGCCGGGTGTCACCCAGGGATGTTCGTAAAGCCTTCGAGGCCGCTGCCGAGGAGGAGGGGGTGCTACGCTAAATCTAGCTAGGTCTCCATTCCGCTTTCCACCGCGTCCCACGTCTGATTACTGGTCGTTCTCAAACATTGGGAGAGAATTTATGTCTGATTTCAAAGTTGGCGATGTGGTGGAGCTAAAGTCTGGCGGTCCTAACATGACGATCAACGAGGCGCAGAGTGCCGGCGGGTTTATGTGTCAATGGTTCAACAACGACGGCGGGGCGTACAAGCTTGAGACCGTCAGGATTAAAGGTGAAATGCTCAAAGCCGTGCCGAAGTAGTCGCCGCGCCTTCCTGACAGGGGGTCCCACGTTGCCTTTGATTGTTACGAACGGAGCATTGCTTGATGGCGCTGATCTTGGAGAACGTTACCAAAGCCCAGAACCTCATGAGCAAGATCGGCCCACCCATCTGCCGATGTGGGCTTATCACGGCAGCAACTTCGCGGGCATGTGCCTAGAGTTCGATACTGCTGACCTCATGATCAGTGACTTCCATGCAGAGAAACTGCGCCCGGTGACCTATGCGCGCGCAACGCTCTGCCATCGCTCACGCTCGCCGACATGGGGGCGCAGCATCTCGAAGAGGCGGTGATTGCTCGCATCACGCGCAAGCGCGGTGAATGGGCTCACGAGAAGGAATGGCGCTTCGTTACTGGCCAAGCCGGGCCTAAGCACTTTCTCGACGATGCGCTTCGTCGCGTGTGCCTGGGTCCCCGTGTCAAACCTGAACACGCCGCGCGGGTATGCGAGGTGATGGACCGGCGACCGGTGGAGGGGGGAAATCAGGGGTTTTGAACTAGCGTTTCGCAGCATTAAGCCAGCTAGGCCGCTGGGCGAATGCGAGCGGGTCGGCATCGGCAAGTTCGATCCCGTGGAGGACCTGTTCGCGGAAGCGGAACTGAAGCAGTTTCTGACGGTGCCATTCGAGGCACTTCTTGAGGAATGCCGCCGAACCGCTTCGAGGCCGAACATGGAGGCAATGGCCGGGATTGATCTCGCCGGCAGCAACAGAAACGCCATTTACTTCTGGACGACCTATAAGCTCCGGAGCGGCCGTGAGGTCTTTCACAAGCGTTACTTCGACCGACGATTGCGCCTTGTCCTCGGGAAGGACTAAGTGGGGCCAGAAGACGGGATCGGGAGCATTGCCGTGGAAGGTTTGGACGAAGACACTCGGAAACGGCGGGAGACGCTGACTGCAGTTCAGTATGGCGGGATTTATCCCCCTCACGAAGCGTTCTACATCCAGTCGATCATCTACGCCGAGCCGGCTTTCGCCCTAATGGCCGAGCGTGGCACAGGACGCTATGTCGGGAGCGCCTTTATCACCTTGAACCGGGAGATGCGGGAACGCTTCACTTGCGGCCGAGGAGTATGAAACGTGCGGTGCCCCCCGCCGCAGCGACAGCCTTCGCTATTCCTTCTTGTCGACCAGCGCCCGTAGTGCCGAGACGTCATGCAGCAATAACCTGCTGCCGCGCTTTTCGATCAGGCCTCTCTTGGCGAGGTCGCTCATTTCGCGCGAGACCGCTTCCCTGTGCGTGCTCATCGTTGCCGCCAGCTCGGAATGCGTCGGTGCCGGGCTTATGGACACCTCGCCGTCCACGAGTGCGGCTTTCTCCGCCCGATGCAGGATCTCGACGATCAGCCGTTTTCGCACGACCAGAGTGCTGTATTCGAATACCCGCTCGGTCATGCGCCGGAGCTGGGCAGACAGATGCTCAAGCAGCACCCAGGCAAAAGTCGGGTGGGTCATCACGATATCCCGGAATGCTGTGCCGGACAGCCGTGCAGCGCGGGTTGCCTCCAGCGCGACTACGCTGGCAGAGCGTGCAATCCCGTCAATGCCTCCGAGCTCCCCGAAAATGTCACCCGGTTCGACATCGCGATACGCTATCTCCCTGCCGTCCGCTGAAACCAGTGTCACGCGAGCACGTCCTTCCAGCAGGAAGAAGACATCGCGACCAGTGTCGCCGTGGGAAATGATTAGCTCGTTGTGTCGATAGCTGCGCTCGTGCCACCGTTTGGTCAGCGCGGCCAGGTCGGCATCGCAAAGTCTTGAGATGAAGGCCAGAGAGCCTGTCACAACGGTCTCTTGTTCAATCAAGTGTACTTCACCTTACTCCCTATCCAAGGAAATTTGATGGCCGTAGGTCCCGCTTTCCGGGATGCAAACTGGGAGCGGATTTCGCCAATGTTTTCCCCGGTGTGGGAATTCCCACAGCCGAGCCTGGTTCGACTGTCATATCCTTGTTGCAACGTCAGGCCCGCCGGCTCGTGCGCAAGCCGGCGAAGGGAAAGGGAACAGTCATGAAATTCTTGGCTCCCGTCACAAAACTTGCTGCGGGGTTTCGCAAATTCGTCGCGCCGCGCTACCGCCCGGAGCTTTATTACATGCGTGGCCCGGGGCCAGCCACCGCCCGCCGTATGGGCACGCCGCGGCAAAACCAATCCATCGACCACTACGCCTAATTTGCCTCGCGGACGCCTGACGCTCTCGCCCGGAGTGCCGTTCGCGCCGTTCCGTACCGGTCAATTCAGATCAATGAAGGGAGGATCTGATCATGGTTATAATTCATGCTGCCGCCATTGGTCCATTTCGCAGGTGGTTACGCCTCCGCGCCGAGCGAAAAGCTCTCTTGTCGGCAACGGACCAGTTGAGCCGTTTACCCGATGACGTCCTTGGCGACATCGGCATCTCACGTGACGAAATCATGTGCGATTTGCGAAGCCGCGCCATCCGTCATGCGGAGGCAGGCGCGGCCGGCACGACGATCGAGCGCACCAGGATCGCTTCGGCCTCGATCCCGAAACGGTTGGCCGCCGGCAGTGGCTACGCCTCGGCCGAGATCCCCTTTGGCTGGTCCACGAGCGCGCGATCGAGCCTTACATCGAGGTTTCGACAAGCAGCGGCGCGCGGACGGGACCTTCGAACGGCACTACACCTGCGACCCCAAGGACTGGATGTTGACCGACGGGAGCTGGGGAGGATCTCAAAATGATCATGTCAGTTGTTAAGTCCCTCGCGCCTGTGACGCTCGGCACCGTGCTGATCGCAATCAGTCCGGCTTCATTGTCGGCTTCTGACGCCCAGGACCTCGCGTTCGCTCACGCTGACATGCCAATCAAACAGCTGAAAGACGTCTATTTGGATTGCGAGCGGGGAGGCCGCCGGTGCGCTGGGGACGGACGATGTGATGTACTGTTCGATGCGCGAGTTCCGACTAGGCGCGCGATAGCAGTTTGCGCATAATCAACGATGCATGGCCTTCTGCACCGTGCGACGCGGCCCTGCGATCGACCACTTCGAACCATGTTTGGACCGCGCACTTCGCCGATCAGCGCAGTAACCAACCCGCGGAGTTCCGCGAGCGACAGCCTTCAAACGAATCAGTCGGTGGTAGCGTCACGCATAGGGTGAATCACGAACGCGCTCGCCTGCAAACCCCTTCGCCCGGAAATCTGCCCCGGTTACGCGGTTCGCCAGCAGACTGAGAAGGAGCGGCTTCAGCCGATCGCCGATGCTATTTGTTATCTTTGTGCCGAATGGCAGCTTTGCGCCCCGATTTCGGCCGTTCGACTATATCGTTCGAACTCCCGAAAGCTGTCGGGGCTCCGGCCCTCTCAAACCCTCCACCGCCGTTGTCGCGCATGTGCCGCGTGCCACCTGCCGTGCTTTCAGCGAGCCGACCTTACCTCCAGTCTGGAACCTAGCAGTCGCCCAACTGGTTCAACCTTCCGCCACGGCCGGGCAGGGGAGGGCGTGCAAAACGGTAGGCGCGACCTAAGAAACGGTCGCGGTTCGAGTCGGTAGAGGGATACCGCCAATACAGTGCTGTGACCGAGTTCGTTTGCTGACGGGGCCTCTTAATCAGCGCAAATAAGTCCGACTCCGGACTCTGCAACCAGTTTCAGCATAAATCACTACTAGTCGCGATCTGACCAAAGCCCCGCCGGAAAAAAACGGCAAGGCCTTTTCCACGGCAGGTTTGGCGAAGCGCGGAAGGGCACTCGGCCGCCCACGTAACCGGCGTGCACGGTGAAGACGAGAAGGACGCTCTTCCAAGCGCGGAGTTCGAATCCTCCCTCACCGAAAACGGCGTATTCGCGGCACGTCAGCTTACGACACAAATATGCGGGGTTGATGGTTCGACCTGGTAGATGGCAGAGATCAACTTCGGCCTCGCTAAGCGAAGTCGTGGGGTTTATCCGACAGCGGAATCAGGATACGCGACGAGCACCCCGTGCCGGGTCAACCTCGCCGTCGGCAAGTACCGATCGGTGCGGAACCAAGCGGATTCACGCTTGTCGGCAGCGGACGCCGGCGGTGGCGATCAGCACCCGAGCAGGCTCCTCATTAGCAAGACAAACGTCCAGAGCGGAGGCCAATCTTGGCACGCGACTGCGCCATCCTGAACGACCGCTCTCCTCGGCTTAGTCAAACATACCTGCGGAATGATGCGCCTGGCCGGTGACAAATGAATCTCTGCTGGACCGCGGATGATATGGGGAGGCGCTCGCAAATCGCGCCCTACGCGCGGGTTGATCGGTTGATTAACATCAAAGCTTGAATATCAGAAATGCGCCAACTGTGACGGCGGTGGTCACCGTGGCTCGAGTGTCAGCAGATGTGGTAAGGTTGAGTGTCGGCGAGTGGCAGAGGTCGAGCAACAATGACTTTGAGGCGAACCAGAGCTTACGGCGCATCCGGCTTGGTTCTAGCGGTTTGCACTGTGTTTGCTTGGCAGAACGCCACTGCCGCTCAAAATTGCGACGCAGCCGCGACGCCTGGCGTCAATTGGCACGAGTGTGACAAGAAGCTTCTCATCCTAGAAGGACAGGACCTGAGCGGGGCGAACCTGTTCGGTGTTGATTTCACTTCGACCGACCTCAGGAACAGCAATCTCGTTGCCGCAAATCTTGAGAAGGCAACGCTTGTGCGTGCTTCCTTGGCCGACTCGACCGCCAAAGGCGCCCGGTTCGACAGAATCGAGGGCTACAGGACCGACTTCAGCCGTATGGACGCGCAGGGCGCTGCGTTTGCGAGCGCGGAAATGCAGCGCTCGAATTTCCAGGACGCCAATCTGACCAATGTTGATTTCACAAAGGCAGAACTGGGGCGTGCGCAGTTCCATGACGCCGATATCAGCGGCAGCCGCTTCTCGTTTGCCAATCTCGCACGGGCGGACTTCCGAGGAGCGACGTTCACCGCGCCGATAGACTTTGACCGCGCCTTTTTCTTTCTGACCCGTATCGAGGGCGTCGACCTTTCCAATTCGGTGGGTCTGTCCCAGTGGCAGATCAACATGGCTTGCGGAGACGCCCGGACCGAGTTGCCTTCTGGCTTGACGAGGCCTGAAGATTGGCCCTGTCAATTCCAGCAGGAATAGTTGTCGGCAAGCGAACCGCGGCAATGCTACGCCCGACAGGATGAAACTGAGAACCCCCTATGTCATCGTGTGCGCTATATAACTTTTGCGACAGCCGGGGGCGGATGAATGGAATCGGGCGTATTTCTCCACTACCCACGCGGTCCGAGGCGGCAGAAATGGGGCCGAGCAGACCGTCCGCTGCTAGGGTACCCAGCACGCGAGCGGACATGTGAGACCTCGGTGCGAAGATCCGGGATCAGGCCCATTGCGGACGTACGTGTTGGTTCGCCTGTTGGCGCTGAAGCGCCTTATCGTTCAGTCTCGCGGCACACATAGATCAAATGAACCGTATCGTCATCGATCAATGTGCTCGACACCAGTTGCAGCGGAGGCCTTGCTTGCCCCTGCCGAGCACGAACGGCCTCACGTGCAGGTGATATTCCTCGATCAGGCCGGACTGGAGGGCATGGTATCGAAGCGCATCGGCAGCGCCTGGCTGAACTGGATACGGATGTCCAGCGGGATGACGCCCAGGAACTCGCGGCGCTCCTCGACGGCCATCTCGCGCAGATCGTGAGCGTTGACCGTTGAGGTGCAGGCGCTGCTCGCCGGCCTTTCTGCGCGTCGGCGCCGATCCCGATATTGAGGCGCTGGAGCGAACATGCCAGTTCGTCGCCGAGAACGCCGACGAGCTGCGCAACAAGAACCTCGCCTGCTGGCGCCTTGGAGTGAAAGAAACGAACCCCCTCCCTCGCTCTTGGCCCGTAGTTCCAAGCAGGCACTTGCTGGCGGACCTATTGAACCAAAAGACCTAGCAACGAACTGAAATCGACAGGGTCCCTTCATAGCGGAATTAGTCGCGCTAGGGGCCCGTAAGTCACCGTGTCGGGCCTTGGCGCACAATGGCATGTGGATAGCTAAGTTTGACCCGCGGCAAGCGTCGCTGGATGGTCACGAGAGGGCGCCACTCGCACAGTCCTAAGCGACAGCGCACACTAGGCGCGCTGCCACCGCTATCGAGACATCGCCGTCACAGCTACCGCACCGATTTTGCAGCGTCGATGATCACGTCTGCGACCGAACGAGGTTTGGTCAACATGATCAAGTGATTGCCCTCGAGCTCGGTGATATGCGCTTTGATGGCCTTGGCCATCGAACCTTCGAACGCCGGCGGGATCGCACCGTCAGCCTTCGCAACCACGAACCAACTGGGCTTGGTCTCGGACGCCGCCCGGGTCAGCCGTTCGTCGAAGAGACGGGCCGCCGATGGCTGCTGCGTCGCCGCGAGAACCGCAACCTCCTCGGGCGTCGCGTCCTGAGCGAAATACTTGCCCAGCCCCTCCTGGGGTACGGTCAGGAAGTCGCCGCTGTCCTTCTGCAGGGGTCGACGTCCAAGGCGCCGGCGGACTTCCCGCCGTAGCGCTGGTGACTGACTGGCCCTTCGGCAGGGCGAAGGCGGCAACGTAGACCAAGGCTTTGATCTTGTCCGCCGTTCCGCCCTCGGTGATCACCATTCCGCCCCAGGAGTGGCCAACGAGGATCACATCTCCCGGCGCGGCCTCGATGGCCCGTTCAGTGGCAGCGACGTCGTCTGCAAGCGAGGTCAGTGGGTTCTGGACGGCAACGACGCGAAGTCCGGCGCTCTGCAGCAATGGAAATGACCTTGCTCCAGCTGGAGCCGTCTGGGGGGCGCTACCACATATGCATGATTTACTAGTTATTTCAGTAACTTATTCGATTTTTGGTAGCGGGAGAGGGACTTGAACCCCCGACCCCAGGATTATGATTCCCGTGCTCTAACCAACTGAGCTACCCCGCCAGGGCGGCGAAGGCCCGAAATCCAGCTTAAATCGGCAGGCATATCGGCGCGTTCGCCAAGGTCGCGCGGATATAAGGTTGCGAGGCCAAGCCTGTCAAGCATCGAAGTGGCTGCCGCGCCGGCATATTGCTGGCGCCTAAAGCTTTGCCGGGCAGACATTTGGGCGCAAAGGCCGGGGTTGAGTTCAGCGAGGCACGTCGCTATGTCTCGGCCACGAAAGCCATGGTCATGAATTGATGAAACCGCGCATTGCAGTCCTCGGTTGCGGATACTGGGGCAGCAACCACATCCGCACCCTAAAGGCGCTCGGCGCGCTGCACGCGGTTTCGGACGTCAACCCCGCGCGTGCGGAGGGTTTTGCCAGCGAGCAGGATTGCCTGGCGATCGAGCCGGAGGCGCTGTTTGCCCGCGACGATGTCGACGCCATTGTCATGGCGCTGCCGCCGCAGTTCCATGCCGACATGGCGGTGCGCGCCGTGCTCGGCGGCAAGGACGTGCTGGTGGAGAAGCCGATCGCGCTGACGGTGGCCGATGCCGAGCGCTCGGTGCAGGCGGCCGCCGATAATGGCCGTGTCTTCATGGTCGGCCACGTGCTGCGCTTTCATCCCGCCTTCGAGACGCTGAAGGCGCTGATCGACAATGGCGAACTCGGCGAAGTCCGCTACATCCACTCGCATCGGCTCGGGCTCGGCAAGTTCCACACCGAAAACGACGCGTTGTGGGATCTGGCGCCGCACGATCTGTCGATGATCCTGGCCATCACCGGCACCGAACCGGTCGAGGTGCGCGGCGAAGGCGCTGCCCTTCTCGACAATCTCAGCGACTTTGCGCATCTGCATATGCGCTTTCCCAGCGGCTTGCGCGGCCATCTGTTCGCCTCGCGGCTCAACCCTTACCGCGAACGGCGGCTGACCGTGGTCGGCACCAAGGCGATGGCGGTGTTCGACGATGTCGAGCCGTGGGAGCGCAAGCTTGCCGTCTACCGCCATGCGGTGTGGCAGGACAGCGGCCAATGGGCGTTCACCGCCAACGAGCCGTCCTATGTGGCGGTCGGGGAGGGCATGCCGCTGACGCGCGAGCTGGAGCATTTCATCCACTGCATCGAGACGCGGGCCGAACCGCGCACCAGCGGTGAGGAAGCCATCCGCGTGCTGCGCATCCTGACCGCCGGCACCGTTGCCCACACCAGACCCTAAAGAGAAAACGCCGTCTATTCGGCGGGAACCCGCGCCGGCTGGACGGCAAGCCGCGTCAGCATCGCCTCGGCTTCGGCGCCGCGCTCGGAGCGCTCGATGAAGCCGCCGCCGAACACGCGCGCCTCGTTGCCGTCGTCGGAATAGAGCACGCAGGCCTGACCGGGGGCGATGCCGGACTCGCCGTCAACCAGCTCCACCGAAGTGACGCCGGCGCGGTGATGCAGCACCGCCGGGCGCGGCGGCCGCGTCGAGCGTACCTTGGCGAAAAGCTCAAGCCCGGCCGCCGGGATATCGGTCAGCGGGCCATCGCCCAGCCAGTTCATGTTGCGCAAGAAGATCTTGTGGGTCTCCAGCGCCTCGCGCGGGCCGACGACGACACGGGCCCGGTCGGCGTCGAGATGGACGACGTAGAGCGGCTCGCCGGAGGCGATGCCGATGCCGCGGCGCTGACCGACGGTGTAGCGCAAAATGCCCTCGTGGCGGCCAAGCACGCGCCCGTCTATATGGACGATATCGCCCGGATTGGCGGCAGCCGGCTTCAGCTTGGCGATGATGTCGGAATACTTGCCCTGCGGCACGAAGCAGATGTCCTGGCTGTCCTGCTTGGCCGCAACCGTCAGGCCCATCTCCTCGGCGATGGCGCGAACCTCAGGCTTCGACAGGCCGCCGAGCGGAAAACGCAGATAGTCGATCTGCGCCTGGGTGGTGGCGAACAGGAAGTAGCTCTGGTCGCGGTCGGCGTCGACCGGCCGGTAAAGCGCGCGATGGGCGCCATTGGCGCCGGAGCGGATGTAGTGGCCGGTGGCCAGCGCATCGGCGCCGAGTTCCTTGGCGGTCGCGAGAAGGTCGGCGAATTTCACCGTCTGATTGCACGAGACGCAAGGGATCGGCGTTTCGCCGGCGACATAGCTTTCGGCGAACGGGTCGATCACCGCCTTGCGGAAGCGCTCCTCGTAATCGAGCACGTAATGCGGGATGGCGAGCGTCTCGGAGACGCGGCGGGCATCGTCGATGTCCTGGCCGGCGCAGCATGAGCCGGCCCGGTGCGTTGCCGCGCCGTGGTCATAAAGCTGCAGCGTGACGCCGACGACGTCGTAGCCCTCGCGCTTCAGGAGGCCGGCAACGACCGACGAATCGACACCGCCCGACATGGCGACGACGACGCGGGTGTTTTCGGGGCGTCCGGGAAGATCGAGGCTGTTCATGGTTCTTTCGTTCTGCGCGGCGCTTCAGTGCCAATGGCCGGAATATAGGTCAAGCGTCTCGACTGCGCCAGCTTTGCCGGGCCGGTTCATTTTTCCTGCCGGGTTCAACGCGCATGCCGGCAGATGTTTCAAATGCCGATGAAAAGGCTAACGCCGCGTTCATGATCCTTACCTAACCATTAGGGTCTGCTTAGGCAAATTTTAAAGCTGTGGCGGTAATGTGGTGGGGATTGGGTCTTTGAGTTTTTTGTAGAGAGTACGATGACCGATCTAATTAGACCGCGAGTCAAATATGTTATCGGGCCAGACGGCAGCCCACTTACCATCGCCGATCTGCCGCCGACAAACACACGTCGCTGGGTTATCCGGCGCAAGGCGGAAGTGGTGGCGGCGGTGCGTGGCGGGCTTTTGAGCCTCGAAGAGGCATGCCAGCGCTACAAGCTCACCACCGAGGAATTCCTGTCCTGGCAGGCGTCGATCGACGAATACGGCCTTGCCGGCCTGCGCACCACGCGCATCCAGCAATACCGGCATTAGGCCGGTAAGGGCGCTGATCAGCGCCCTTACGTTTGCGAGGGGCGACGATCTGCAATTTCAGACCGTCAGCACCACCTTGCCGATCGGCCTGGTGGCGAGAAAGGCATGGGCGGCACCGGCCTGTTCGAGCGGAAACGCCTTTGCCACGTGGACGGCCAGCTTTTTCGCGTCGATCAATTTGCCGAGCTCCACCAGGGCGGCACGGTCGGGCACTACGGACATGCGCTCGACGCGGACGCCTCGCGTCCTGGCCTTTGCCTTGGTGGCATCGCTGACATCGAGCAGCGACACCAGAACGCCGCCAGCGGTGAGCACTTTCAGTGATTGCTCCGCATGCACGCCGCCGAACGGGTCCAGAACCAGATCGATGTCGCGGGCCTTCCCGGTGAAATCATCCCTTGTGTAGTCGATCACCTCGTCGGCGCGCCTTGGCGATTTGTACCGCCAGATGGCCGACGCCACCGGCTCCGGCGTGGATCAGCACGCGCTTACCAGGTTCGAGCCGGCCATGGCGAACAAGGCCTTGCCAGGCCGTCAGGCCGGCCAGCGGCAGTGCGGCGGCTTGCGCGTGATCCATGCCTTCAGGTTTCGGCGCAAGCTCATCAGCCGGGACAGCGGCGAGTTCGGCGTAGGCTGCCGCCTGTTTGGGAAAACGCGTCATGCCGAACACGGCGTCGCCGACCTTGAGGCCGGAGACGCCGGAGCCCAGCGCCTCGACAACTCCCGAGACGTCCCAGCCAAGGACAAAAGGCGGCTCGCCAAGCAGCGGATAGTGGCCGCCGCGCACCGCACCATCCACCGGATTGATGCCGGCCGCCTCGATGCGGACGAGCACTTCGCCGGCCTCGGGTGATGGCGCGGGGCGATCGGCAATGACGAGGACGTCGGGTCCGCCGAAGGAATTCTGGACAATGGCACGCATGGAAGGCTCTCCTGCTGGTTTTGATGTGCCGCTATCATTTGGATAGTTACATTCTCTTGTCTAGTATGTACCTTTTTGATATATACGCACCTCATGGATAGTGAAGATGTTTCCCCTTTCGGCTATGACGCCTTTCGGCGGTCGTGCCCGTCACACGCCGTGCTCGAGACGCTCGCCAGCAAATGGGTCTACCTGGTGATCTGTGCGCTGCGCCCGGGCCGGCTCCGCAACGGCGAATTGGCGCGCAAGCTCGAAGGCATCACGCCGAAAATGCTGACGCAGACGCTGCGTATCCTGGAACGCGACGGGCTTGTGCGGCGCGAGGTTTTCCCGGTCGTTCCGCCGCGGGTCGAATATGAGCTGACCGAACTTGGCAAGAACCTGGCAGGACTGCTCAATCAGATCAGAGCCTGGTCGGAGCAGCATGTGCCCGACATCAAAAATGCGCGCGCACGGGCGGCGGAACAGCAAGAAGATCTGGGTGCCTGAGGCGGGCACAGTTCGGTGCGCAGCAATAGCGCGCAAGCGCGACGCGCGTTAAAGTCTTGTTTTCAGCCGATCATGGCGCTGCGACCGCCGGCTTCCGTGTCGCGCGCCTTGGTGTCGCGCGATTCCAGCATCTCGGCCTTGGAAAGCTCCGCTTCGGCTTCGCTCAGCAATGATTCGGCGACATTTCGCTGCTGGGCGAGGTCGCTTTGCGAATTTCTAAGGTTGTCGCGGCGTAGACGTGCCGCCTTGGCGAAGGTCGGATAAGCAAAGTGATTGATGTCGGTGATGCCGGCCTTCTTCTCTTCGGCAGCGATCTGAAGTTCCAGCTCGACGGCCATGCGCTCGAATTCGGCGATCATCATGTCGAGCTGCAGCAGCTGCCGCCGCTTCTCGCTCACCTGAAATTGCTTCAGCCGAACGAGGTTTTCACGTGACTTCATGATTCGGTACTCCCGGAAACGCACACCTGCACATATCGTCCAATTCACCCGGCACGGCCCAGGCCTGACCCGTTTCCACCGGCTTTCCCGGAACTATGGGAAACAAACTCCTAAAGTTTTTTGCCGGCGGTAACCATTCGTTTACGGGCATTGTTAATCATACGGCTCAGGACTTAAGGGCGGGTAAAAATTCTGCTTCTCGTCGCGAAACCCGGCCAGCGAGTCCGAAGAGTCACTTAGTCTGGCTTATTAATGTGCCGCATTAACGGTTTGGGTCTGTGATTCGTTATTGGATTCAACAAGGTGTAGAAAGGGGTTAAAAAATCTGATACCGTCACGGACGGGGAATTAGGTTTTATTAACCATTCGATGGCAGCCTCTGCTCAGGGCAATCACTGCTCCGGTCCTGGACGGGTCGTGAAATGGTCCGGCAGCAGAAAAGGGGAATGAAATGCGCGTTCTGCTGATAGAAGACGACAGTGCAACCGCACAAAGCATCGAGCTGATGCTGAAATCAGAAAGTTTCAATGTCTATACGACGGACCTTGGCGAAGAGGGCGTCGATCTAGGCAAGCTTTATGATTACGACATCATTCTCCTCGATCTCAATCTCCCCGACATGTCGGGCTATGAAGTTTTGAGAACGCTTCGCCTTTCCAAGGTGAAGACGCCGATCCTCATCCTCTCCGGCATGGCCGGCATCGAGGACAAGGTGCGCGGCCTCGGCTTCGGCGCCGACGATTACATGACCAAGCCCTTCCACAAGGACGAACTGGTCGCCCGCATCCATGCCATCGTGCGGCGTTCCAAGGGCCACGCCCAGTCGGTCATCACGACGGGCGACCTGGTGGTCAATCTCGATGCCAAGACCGTTGAGGTCGGTGGCCAGCGCGTGCATCTGACCGGCAAGGAATATCAGATGCTGGAACTGCTCTCGCTGCGCAAGGGCACCACGCTGACCAAGGAAATGTTCCTCAATCATCTCTATGGCGGCATGGATGAGCCGGAGCTGAAGATCATCGACGTCTTCATCTGCAAGCTGCGCAAGAAGCTTGACGCCGCGTCTGGCGGGCAGAATTACATCGAGACCGTCTGGGGCCGCGGTTATGTGCTGCGTGAGCCCGAAGATATCCGCGTCAGCGCCTGAACTAGGGGCGTGATCCCAAGGTGGGTGCCGGGTTTTTCGGAAAAGAACCTGGCAAAACAACAAGATAGAGCCGATCCGATTTTGGTCGGAATGGAACAGCTCTGATCAGGCGGCAACCTTCAAGGCGCGGAAGCACTCGAGCAGTTGCGGCCGGTTGAACGGCTTCAGCAGGTAGCCCTGGGCGCCGGCTCGTTTTGCCCGCATGATGGCCCCGACATCGACCTCGACCAGCGAAATCAAAACCTGCGGCAATACCGGGCTTTCGATGGCGCGCACGCGGCGGATGAGGTCCTGCGCCTGCATGTCCGGCAAGGCGCCGTCGACGACGATGATATCAGGCATGTCGGCCGCGCACATCTCGATCGCCTCGTGGCCGCTGGCGGCTTCGATCACCATCATGCCGGAACCGCCCAGGATACGCCTTGCGACCTTCCTGATGACGCTCGAATTGTCGACGAACATGCAGCGTTTCATTCCCGGACCCTCTTGCCGTTTGGCGAACCGGCAGCGTCGTGGCATCTGCCGGGGAACATAGGCCGATCTGGTAAAGAAGCCGAAAAGCCGTTAGGTAAAATTTTCCTGAAGGTGTTTTTAGTGAAATCTTCTTTCGCAATGCTTCACGCAATCAATCCGCAAGCGCGTCTCACAGATATTAAGACCACGCCGTAAATATGACTTGGAGAAAATACTTTCCCCGCTCTTTCGGAGAACTTCAGGCTGCGGAAAGGACGATCTCGTCGGCGGTCGCGTGGATCGAAATCGTCATGTTGGCTTCGCGGGCCAGGAGCAGCGTGTAATAGGGCTGCACCGAATGCGCGTCGATCGGCTCGTCCGGCCTGTTGCCGGAATGCAATTCCAGGAATTTGGGCGGCACGCGCAGCATCGGGCCGCTCGCCGCGAGCGCAAAGCGCGGCTCGGTCTCCAGGTTCTCCAGCGTGACCGCCAGCCTGCCGCCGCGCGGAATGGCGGCGTTGGCGACGAGGATGAGATTGAGCAGCAGCTTGACCTTGTTCTTGGGCAACAGCGCACGGGTCCCGTTCCAGACCAGTTCCGGCTTCTCGTTCTTCAGGAAGGCGATGGCCACGGCCTCGGCATCCCCGGTGTCGATCAGCATGCCGGCGGAACCGGCGGCGCCGAAGGCGATGCGGGCGAATTGCAGGCGGGCGGAAGCGTTTTTGGCGCTTTGGCGGATCAGTTTCATGGCGTCTTCGTCGGCGCCGCCCTCGTCGAGCAGCTCAAGCCCGTTGTTTATGGCGCCGACCGGCGAAATGATGTCGTGGCAGACCCGGCTGCACAAAAGCGCCGCCAGGTCGGGTGCGGAAAGGGTGAAAAGCTCGGCCATCGGCAAAAATCCCTGCAAATTTCACAACACAATGACCGGGCGGTCATGATCACGCCTGTCAACACGAATCACGCTCTCTCCCAAGCATTCTGAATACACAGCGCTTATGCGTGCAGCAACAAATCCAAAATTTTGATTGTCGAAAATGGTGTGTTCACGCAGCAGGGTGCTGCGCGGGCGATGCAAAACAGCCTTCGAACCGCCATCTTCATGTGAGAGTTTAATGGTTGAAAAAGGATTACGGCATAGTTTGCCCCTAACAGTCATCCTTAACGGCCGCCAAAGAGCCGTACGGATGCGAGGCGTCGGCGAAAGTGCTCCCTGACGGAGATTGGAAGCATGGTTTCCCGATTCTACGACCGGACTTTTTTCCGTGTCATCTCAATGACGATCGCGCTTATCGGCCTTGTCGCCTTTTCGGCATCGGCGGCGCGGGCGCAGGAATACACGGCCCAGGAGATCGTCGATTCCGGTCATAAATTCTTCGGCGCGACATCGGGCGGGCTCGCCACCGTCGTCGAGAAGATTTTCGCCACCTATGGCCTGCCGAACGGCTATCTGCTCGGCGAGGAGGGGTCCGGGGCGCTGATCGGTGGCCTGACCTATGGCGAAGGCACGCTCTACACCAAGAATGCCGGCGATCACAAAGTGTTCTGGCAAGGCCCGTCGCTCGGCTGGGATTTCGGCGGCGAGGGCTCGCGCGTCATGATGCTGGTCTACAATCTGGACGATGTGAGCAGCCTCTATAACCGTTTTGGCGGCGTCGCCGGCTCCGCCTATGTCGTCGCCGGCGTCGGTTTCAACGTGCTGAAGAACAACAATGTGCTGCTCGTGCCGATCCGTACCGGCGTCGGCGCCCGTCTCGGCGTCAATCTCGGCTACCTCAAGCTCACCCAGCGCGCGACCTGGAATCCGTTCTGACCGGCATGACGGAGCGACGGCGATTGGGCCTGTGATCCCGCGGCCCGAGCTTTGCCGCGGCATACTCTTGCCGTGGCGCCGGATTTCCGTCATGCGAAGATGGCAAAGTCGACCTTTGGCGGTTGCCATGCACAACGGATAGTCATCTTGGTCCAGTCGATCCTGTTCTTTGTTCTCGGCTTTCTCTGCGCGGGCTTTCTGGCGCTGATGATTGCTCCGGCCGTGTGGCGGCGGGCGGTGGCGCTGACGCGCAAGCGCGTCGAGGGTTCGATGCCGTTGACGCTGGCCGAGATCCAGGCGGACAAGGATCGCATTCGCGCCGAGTTCGCGGTTTCGGTGCGCCGGCTTGAAATGACCGTCAAGTCATTGCGCGAGAAGGCCGCCGAACAGCTGGTCGAGATCGGCCGCGACCGCGAAGCCCTCAAGGAATTGGCGGCCGAGCGGCAGGACAAGAACCGGGTCGTCGCCGATCTTACAACCAGGGGCGAGGAGCTTCGCAAGCGCGATGAGCAGCTGCAGCAGCTGTCGGAGCGGCTTGCGGAGACCGAACGCGCCCTCGAAAAGCGTGGGCTCGAACTGCGGAAACTGGAGCACATGTATGACGACGCCAGTTTCTCATCCAGCAGCCGGCAGATCGAGCTGGTGGCGCGCGAATCCGAGCTGCAGAAGCTGGCGAGCGACATTTCGCTGCTGCGCGGCCAGCGCAAGGAGGCGGACAGGCGCAGCCAGGAATTGGCAGCCGAAAGCAAGGCTTTGCGGGACGCGCTGAAGGCCGAGAAGAAAAGAACCGGCGACCTGGAAAAGAAAATCGAGCGGCTGCTCGCCACGCTGGCCGATCGCGAGGACAGGCTGGAGCGCCGCGAGAAGGAACTGGTGCGCCTTCGCGAAAAGCCGAAAAGCGCTGAAAGGGCGCCTGCGGGGGGTCTTGCCGGCGTGCCAGGCAGTCAGGTCAATGTGGCCGCCAACGGCGACATCGAAAAGACAACCGCCAAGCTCGACGCCGACCGCGAGCGGCTGGAGGCCAGGCTGACATCGCTGGCACGCGAGAACAGGCGGCTGAAGACAGATCTTGCTGCCGTTGAAACGTCGAAATCACGGGCCGGAGATGATGCCGGCAGCGCCGGCGCGGCATTGCGCGAAGAGATGAACGATCTGGCGGCGCAAGTCGTGGCCCTGACGGCAAAGCTCGACGGGCCGGATTCGCCGATCGCCCGGGCGCTTGCAGCGGCTGAGGATGCGCCGCTGGGGAGCGGCGGACGCAGCCTTGCCGATCGGGTGCGGGCGCTGCAGAAGGCCGCTTCGACCGACTGAGATTCCGCAGATCCAAGAGCGGGCCCTCCGGCTCTGAAGCGCGTCGCGTTCGACCGGCCTCATCCGACGCGCTTTGAGTTCTTGTTTGATGCATGTCGTTATCGCAAAGCCGCTGCAATTTGACATGCCTTAGGCTCCGGAAAAATGATACAGCGCGATGGCTGACGCGGCGGCGACGTTCAGGCTGTCGAAACCTTGCGCCATGCCGATCCGCAGCGTCTGCAGGCGGGCAAGCAGGCTTTCCGGCAGGCCTTCGCCCTCGGTGCCGAGATAGAGCGCCAGCCGTTCGTTTCTCTTGGCATCGCGAATGTCGATCTGCCCGCGCGGCGACAAGGCGAATTGGCTGAAGCCTTGCCGGTCGAGCATTGCGGTGCAGCCGGCGGTATCGGCAAAGCAGGCGAAGGGGACCTTCAAGGCCGCACCCACCGAAACGCGGATTGCCTTGCGGTACAGCGGATCGCAGCAGGTCGGGTCGAGAAGCACGGCATCCGCGCCAAAGGCCGCGGCATTGCGGAAGATCGAGCCCATATTGTCATGATTGGCGATGCCGACCAGCACCACGATCAGCGCGCGGGCGGGCAGCGCGCCAAGCAAGGCTTCGGCGGAGATGGCCGCACCCTTGCGGCCGATCGCCAATATGCCGCGATGCATGTGGAATCCGGCGATCCTGTCGATGATTTCGCCGGATGCGACATAGATCGGAAGCCCGGCAGGCGCCTTGCGCAAGACGTCATCGAGGCCAGCCAGCCGGTTTTCGAGTACCAGCACCGATTCTGCCTCGAAGCGCCGGGCGGCGAGCAGCGTGTCGAGCACCACCTTGCCTTCGGCGACGAAACGGCCTTGCCGGCCGGCAAGATCTCGCTCCCGGATGTCGAGGTAGGCTGCGACGCGGGGATCGTGCGGGTCGTCTATGCGGATCGGATCCATGGCTTCCTCGGCGGACCATGGCGTCGGCCACGAATCGGGATTCGGTTTCGGAAGGCATGATGCCGGATCCGAAGCTCAGACCGTATCTCAGCGTCCAAATGGATGCACGCCGTTCTAACGGTTATCCAGTCACCGGGCGCCGGGCCAGGATGGAATCTGCCCGGGCTTTGGCGACGGGGAATATTGATTCCCGCGGCACGGCTCTTCGGCAAAGCCGCTTCTGCAGAATTTCGATGGGGCGAGGGAACCGCACAGGGCCATGCCGCGTCATAGAAGCGGGCTCCTGCTGCGGTCCTGGAAGGACATCGATGATCAGGCTCCTCCTCGTCTTTGCCGCCACGCTTGCCCTTGCATGCGGCGTGGCCCGCGCCGCCAAGCTCGATCCGGCCACCGTCAATCAGGCCCAATTCACTGTCGGCGAACCGAAGGGTGTCGATCCGATGCTGCTGAAGGCGCAGATCCTTCTGGATCGCGCCCGCTTCTCGCCGGGCCTGATCGACGGTCGCCTTTCCCAGAACTTCGCCAAGGCCGTCGCCGCGTTTCAGGCGGCAAACGGACTTCCGCCCGATGGCAAGCTCAGTCCACAGACCTGGAGCAAACTCATCGCAACCTCCGCCAAGCCGGTGCTGGCGACCTATGAGGTGATGCGCAAGGATGTGCGTGGACCGTTCACCCGGCGTATTCCCGCCCGCTTGGAGAGGATGGCCCGCTTGCGGCGGCTCGGCTACCGCAATGCGGTGGAGAGGTTGGCCGAGCGCTTCCATATCAGCGAACAATTGCTGAGAATGCTCAATCCGGGCACCAGCCTCAGGAAGCCCGGCAGGACCTTGGTGGTGCCGGATGTCGACAGGGGCGACCCTCCCGCCGGCGTCGCCACCATCGAGGTCGACAAGGGCGCTCGCCTGGTGCGTGTGCTCGACCGTGCCGGCAAATGGCTGGCGGTCTACCCCGCCTCGATTGGGAGCGAGGAGAAGCCGGCGCCAAGCGGCATGGCAGAGGTCAGGCGCGTGGTGCACAACCCTACCTATCACTACGATCCGGACTTCGCTTTCAAGGGGGTCAAGACCAAGCGGCCCTTCACCGTCGCTGCCGGGCCGAACAATCCCGTGGGATCGGTCTGGATCGACCTTTCCATCGAAAGCTACGGCATCCACGGCACGCCCGAACCCGGCAAGATCGGCACGACCTTTTCGCATGGCTGCATCCGGTTGACCAATTGGGATGCCGAAGACCTTGCCTCGATGGTGCAGCCGGGCACGAAGGTCGAGTTCAAGGAGGAGATTGCGCAGGCCGCCGACGAGCGTGTTCAGTAGCAAGGCTGACTTGGCAACAAGGCGGATTTGGCAGCAAGGCGGATTTGGCGGCAAGCGGATTTGGCGGGGTGTTCTCCGCCTCGGCCGCTCAAGTCCCGGCGCGACGCAGCCGGTGAGCCATCTGGGACAGTTCACCTTCGCCGAAAATGCCGTCCAGCATGTGCAGCAATTCGCGCACCGCCCCGGATTTGCAGGAATAGTAGATCATTTGCCGATCGCGGCGGGTCTCGACAAGGTCGGAAGCCCTGAGCTTGGCCAGATGCTGTGACAGGGCGGATTGGCTGAGCGACACCTTCTCGGCTATGGCGCCGACCGACATCTCGCCCTCGGCCAGATAGCTCATGATCAACAAACGCTTTTCGTTGCCCATCAGCGTCAGAAACGCAGCCGCGGTTCCGGCGTTGGCGACTAGTTTGTTCGAGACCATAGATCCCCCATGCCTTCTTGCTCATCCGCCGCTATGGGGGCAATAGCGTCGGATTCCATAGACTTTCCCTATAGATGCACGCCAGCGATTCAGCGTCACTCGCAAAGGTAGAACATTTCGCTCAAATCTCAAGGCTTGCTTTCCATGCAAGCCGATTAACTGTGCGGCTGTGATTAATTTGCCGATCGGGCGGCCTTTGCCATATCGACCAGGACAGGCCTGAGGTCGCGTGCCGCTGCCAGCGGCTCGGGGAAGAAGACCCGACAGACATCGTCGCCGGATACGAGATCCATCCCGTCGGCGTCGAACCCGGTGACGATCCAGCCGTCGCCCTCGGCCCCGCCGAAATGACTTGCGTAGAGGGCAATCGCATCGAGATGGTCGGCGTTCATATGGTCGAGTGCCGATTGCTCGCCGACGGCAAGCTCTTCGACGATCGCTCCCGTCGCGACCAGATAGGTGCGGTCGAGCAGATAGGCCTTGCCGAAGCCGCCGTTCAGGCTGGCGCGCTCCGGTTCGAGCCGGAAGATCGAGAAGTCGCCGAGTCCGGCATAGAGCTTCGCCTTGGGATTGTGGTTGAGGTAGCGCCGCTCGGCGCGGGCGTGTTCGTTCGATCCGCGTTCGAGCCGGACGGCGCGGCAGACGAGCGTCAGTCGCGGATGCGCCAGCGGATCGCCCTTGCCGGGTTCGCCGACGAGCAACGAGCAGCGCGGGTCGGCAAGGATAGCGCCGGTGTGGGCCGACAGCATCGAGACCAGGATCAATGGCGTACCGTCGATGTCGGTGGCGACGCCGACCCGGCTGGCCAGCGGCGAACCGGTCCCTGGTTCGAGCACCGCCAGCGCGCCGAAACGGGCGCTGCGGATCAGCGTCTTTGCCAGCCTGATCGCCTCGGCGTCGGTCGCGCGGATCACGTCTTTCCTGGGTTCGTCCAAAGCACCACCGTCGCTTTTATTTCGGCGCCATGCGGATGGCGCCATCGAGGCGAATGGTCTCGCCATTGAGCATCTGGTTCTCGACGATGTGCAAGACAAGTGCCGCGTATTCCGAAGGCTCGCCCAAACGGGAAGGGAAGGGTACTGCGGCGCCGAGCGAATCCTGCACCTCCTGCGGCATGCCGGCCATCATCGGCGTCCTGAAGATGCCGGGCGCGATGGTGCAGACGCGAATGCCAAAGCGGGCGAGATCGCGCGCCACCGGCAGCGTCATGCCGACGACGCCAGCCTTGGACGCGGAATAGGCCGCCTGGCCGATCTGGCCGTCATAGGCCGCGACCGATGCGGTGTTGACGATCACGCCGCGCTCGCCGCCCTGTAGCGGTTCGAGCCTCGCGGTCCGGTCGGCGACCAGGCGGATCATGTTGAAGGTGCCGATCAGATTGACCTCGATCACCTTGCGGTATTGATCGAGTGGGTGCGCTCCATCCTTGCCGATCGTCTTCAAGCCGATGGCGATGCCGGCGCAATTGACCAGAATGCGCGGCTCGCCGAGCGTCTCACCCACTCCCGCGACAGCAGCGGCACCGCTCTCCGCGTTGCTCACATCACATTGGACGGCGATGCCGCCGATGTCGGCCGCCACCTTGGCCGCCCGGTCAATGCCGAGATCGAGGACGGCAACCCTGGCGCCACGGACGGCAAGAGCGCGCGCCGTCGCCTCGCCAAGGCCAGAGCCGCCGCCGGTGACGATCGCAATCTGGCCGTTCGGGTTCATCTTGACGTTCGCCTCCCTGCCCAGACTAATGCTGCGAAGCCACCGTGCAACAGCGCCGGCACGGTCACGCCATCGCGGCGATGTGCTCGGCAATCCTTGCCTGGTCGGCGTGGCAAACCTCGCCCACCAGCCTTGCCACCGCGCCCGGCATGATCTCGTGCGCCAAAAGCCGATCGGGATCGACCGGACGCGGCATCGAGATCTGCCCGCGCGGCAGCCTCTTGAAGCCGAGCGGGCCGTAATAGGGTTCGTCGCCGACCAGCATCACGGCCGGCGCGCCGGCCTTGGCGGCGGCTTCCAGCGCGATTGCCACCAGCTTGCGGCCAATGCCGAGATTTTTGAAGGCCGGCCGCACGGCGAGCGGCCCGAGCATCAGCGCGCGGCCGGCACCGGCGGCGATACGCGTCATCCGTACCGAGGCGACGACGATTGCGCCGTCGACGGCCACGAATGACAAAGCGCGTTCGTGCGAGCCAGCTTGGCGGATCTTGTAGGCGGCAAGCACGAAACGGCCCGGCCCGAAAGCCTCGTTGTTGATGGCTTCGATTTCAGGATCATGCGCCGGAGTTTCCGGCAGGTATTTCACGTCGGCAAGGCTCATGGTCTTTGCGTTCCGGTATACGAGGAAAGGTTTGCTGCAAGCGGCAGCGTTCGCCAGTCAGCGCTTCATCAAGCGCGGGCGCTCTTTCGTCGTCGGTCGAACCGGATCACGGCAAAGTCAAACATGTGGATGTCCGCTACCACCAATTTTCAGCCGCCGCAATCGGCCGGCGCAGCCGACACGCACTCGACGCAGCCGTTGACGATCTGTTCAGCGTCGAGGATTTCCGCGGGGCCGCTTGCTGCCCTACATCGGGTAGGAACGCGAAAGGATATTTCATGGGATTGCTAGTCGAAGGCCAATGGCAGGACCGCTGGTACGATACCGGGGAGAGCGGCGGGAAATTCGTGCGCGCGCAGTCACAGTGGCGCGACTGGGTGACCCGCGACGGCGCGCCGGCCGAAGGACGAAAACGCGGCTTCAAGGCCGAGCCCGGCCGCTATCACCTCTATGTCTCGCTCGCCTGCCCGTGGGCGCATCGGACGCTGATCTTTCGCGTGCTCAACAAACTCGAGGACGTGATTTCCATCTCGGTCGTCCATCATTTCATGGGCGCCGACGGCTGGACGTTCCTGGCCGAGGACGGCGCCACCGGCGACACGCTCTACGGCCTCGATTTCCTGCACCAGATCTACACCAGGGCCGATCCCGGCTATTCGGGCCGCGTCACCGTTCCCGTGCTGTGGGACAAACGCGAGCAGACCATCGTTTCGAACGAATCCTCCGAGATTATCCGCATGCTCAATTCGGCGTTCGACGAATGGGGCGATGCCAAGCTCGATTTCTATCCGGAACCGTTGCGCGGCGAGATCGATGCGGTCAATGCGCTGGTCTATCCCGCGGTCAACAATGGCGTCTACCGTGCCGGCTTCGCCACCACGCAGACAGCCTACGAGGAGGCGTTCGGCGAATTGTTCTCGGCGCTCGAGACGCTGGAGGACCGCCTGTCAAAGCAGCGCTATCTCGTTGGCGGCCGCATCACAGAGGCGGACTGGCGGCTGTTCACGACACTGGTCCGCTTCGACCCGGTCTATGTCGGCCATTTCAAATGCAATCTGCGCCGCATCGCCGACTATCCGAACCTGTCGAATTATCTGCGCGACCTCTACCAGGTGCCGGGCGTTGCCGGCACGGTGAATTTGCACCACATCAAAGCGCATTATTACGGCAGCCACGAGACGATCAACCCGACGCGCATCGTGCCGGTCGGGCCAGAGCTCGACTATGGCGCGCCGCATGACCGCGACAGGTTCAGGAAGGCTGCCTGATTTTACCAGTAAGGCGATACCGCTGCGCCATCAAAAACCTCGGCAATCCGTCGCAAAGTTGCCGGCGTCGTTCCCTGAGGCAAGCGGTCGAGCGGGAAGAAGCCGGCTTCGGCGATCTCGCGGTCAGGCAGCTTGGGTGCTGGCTGGTCGAACTCCTCGACCAGATAAAGGCCGACATGATCGCGGCGGCTGGCGCGGCGGTTGAAATGCAGCGACTTCAGCACCGGCGGTCCGGTCAGCGCGATGTTGCCTTCCTCGAAGACTTCGCGTGTCAGCGCTTCGATCATCGTCTCGCCCAACTCGACGCCACCGCCGGGCAGGTGCCAGCCAGGAACATAGGTATGGCGGATGAGGAAGACGGAATTGGAGGGGCGGTCGTGAATCAAGCCGCGCACGCCGAGCGTCATCGGCCGCCGCAGTACGAAATACAGGTGAAACAGCCTTGCCCTGAGGCCCGGCCATCCGGTCTGGCGCAGCGCTTGCTCCGGATCCGGCGTCGTCATCGTCCGCGAAACCGTGAGTGGAAAGCGGCGCGCGCCTCGCCTATGAAGAAAAGATGTTCAGGCTCGCGCATATTTCCGATGTCCATCTGGGGCCGCTCCCCGATGTAACCTATCGCGATCTCGCCTCCAAGCGCGTGGTCGGCTACGTCAATTGGCAGCGCAACCGCCGCCGCCACATGCACGACGCCGTCATCGACACGATCGTCGCCGACATGAAGGCCAGCGGGCCGGACCATCTCGCCATCACGGGCGACCTGGTCAATCTGGCGCTCGACGGTGAGCTCGAGATGGCCAAGCACTGGCTGGAGACGCTGGGCTCGCCCAACGACGTGTCGGTGGTGCCGGGAAACCATGACGCCTATGTGCCGGGCGCCTTCGACAAGACCTGCCGGTCGTGGGCGGCATGGATGACCGGCGACGGCGTCAATACGCCGGTCGACCGCAACACCTTTCCGTATCTGCGCGTACGCGGCGATGTTGCGCTGATCGGCGTCTCCACGGCGCGCGCCACGGCTCCGTTCATGGCCAACGGCTTCTTTCTGGAAGGCCAGGCGGAACGGCTGCGCGGCATGCTCGACGCCACAGGCAAGCGCGGCCTGTTCCGGGTGATCATGATCCACCACCCGCCGATGCGCGGCGCCGTTTCGCAGAACAAGCGGCTGTTCGGCATCTCGCGCTTCCACAGGGTGCTTCACCGGCACGGCGCCGAACTTGTGCTGCATGGCCATTCGCATGTGCCGTCGCTGTTCTTCATCGGCGCCCGCAAGACAAAAATCCCGGTGGTCGGCGTCGCCGCCGCCGGGCAGGCCCCCGGCAGTTCGCATGCGCCGGCGCAATACAATCTGCTCGACATCGACGGTGAAAAGGACAATTGGCGGATCAGGCTGACGCGCCGCGGCCTGACCGGGCCGGCATTGCCGCCCAGCGACCTGCAGACGCTGGAGCTTGGCGTCGAGGCCGAGGCGTCGATGGCTAGAGCAATTCCAGGAAAAGTGTGAAGCGGTTTTTCGGAATTGCGTCAGAACAAAGAGATAGAGCCGTTCAGCATTTCGGTGAAACGCTGAACCGCTTTAGAAGCTGATTTTCATCGCGACGATGCGATCCCAGAACAGTACGAGCGAAATCGCCAGGCCGACCAGGGCGCCGGCGGCGATCAGGCCGAGGCCCGAGAAGAACGCCGACCAGCCGTTGCTGCGCGCGGCGATCTGCAGCGGCGGCTCGGCCTCCGCCACCAGGGCGCGTTTGAGGCCGGCGACGGCTTGCTCGATGCCGCCTTCCATCATTCTCTGGCGTTCGACAACGCGCTCGGCGACATAGCGCGTCACCTGGTCGGCAACGACCTTCATGTCGGTCGATTCGGCGAGGACGACGCGGCCGATGCGCGTGTCCTTGAGAAAGCGGTAGGTGCGGCGGTCGCGCCCCATGGCGACATGGCTGACGGCGTCAATCCACAGCCGTGGCTGCAGGCCGGACGAGACGGCGAAGTCGAAACTGTCCATGTCGGTGGGCACGTCGCCGAAGACCGGTGCGAGTTCGGCGGCAAGCAGATCGAGCCGCATGCGATGCGCTTCGCGCATGTCGACGACGACATCGTCGCGGTCGGCGAAGGCGTTCTTGACGTCGCGAATGGCATCGGACAGTTTTCGCGACTGATCGATCTGGGTGATGTTCTCGCCTGCGTCCTTCATCGGCGTTGCCTCGCGGGTTTGGTTAACACCGAATTAACACAGCCGCCGGCAAAATGCACTTGCCAGATCGACGGGCCGGCAAGGGTTCGGTGGAAGGAGCACCTGCGCCGCAGCCGTCCCGCGCGAGGACGGATCAGCTCGCCGCCGCAGCCAATTCTGGACGAAGCCGCCTGCTGCGGCGCCGCATGTTGCGACGGACAGCCTCGACGACCAGGCCGGGCGCTTCCTCGACCAGCATATGGCCGGCTTCCAGCACGTGGTGCAGATGAAAATGCTTCGGCAGGCCGTCCGCCTGGCTGACGGGCAGCATCGCGTCGTCGGTTCCCCAGACCACCATGATTGGCATATTCAGCGTTTCAAGCCGCTCGTTCGGGATGACGCCTTGCCGATCATCTCTGGTCATGGCGGACGCGAGCTCGACAAATGTCCGTAGCTGACCGGGACGCTGCCGCATCTCGTTGAGGAGCTCGACCCTATGCTGCGAAGGTCGGCTTTGTGGTCCCGACATGGCGGCAAGACAGGCGCGGATTTCATCCGTGCCGGCAGCGGCGGCGTAACGACGCAGCAGCGGACCATTGATCTCAGGACCGAAACCGCCCGGCGCCAGCAGCGTCAGCGAGGCTATTTTTTCCGGCTCGTTCAATGCCATCAGGGCGGCCACGGCGCCGCCCATCGAGTGGCCAACGAGATGGGCCCGCTTAATCCCGCGAGCGGAAAAATCCGCAAGGACGGCACTGGCTGCAATCCTGGCCGGACCGCCGCCCGGAAAATCGAGCGACAGCCCATGCCCCGGCAGATCATAGGCCATCGTCCGCGCGCCGAGTGCCAGGGAGGCGGCCACCTCGCGCCAGTCGTCGTGGCAGCCACCGAAACCATGCAGCAAGGCGATGGTTGTCGGGCCGGTGCCCCGTTCGGCGGCGTACAGGGATGGGGTCATGCAAACTTTATGGCTTGGTGCCGGGATCAGTCGGGATGCCCGGGGGCGGTCCTATGCGGATCAGTCTTTGTGGGAGGTCAGACTTATGCGGAGATCAGTCTTATGCGGGATCAGATTGGCCAGTTCAAATTGTGTCTGAATTGCGCTTTGACCGTCTGGATGGCCAGTAAAATCTTCGCGATCAGCTGACGTCGTGCACGCGCCGGGAGACGTCAGCTGGCGCCGCCAAGGCCGGCGGCGCGCAGGGCTTCCACCAGCCGGTTGGTCAGATCGGCGGGATATCTTCGCTCGACGAAGGTTGCGCGCGGATCGGCTGCGAATTTCGGGAATTTGGTGGTCAGTTCCTGCAGAAGCCTGCTCGCCAGCTTCTCGCGGCCGGCAGCCTTGGCGCCGATCAGCCGCGCTGCCAGATAATGCGATTTCATTTCCGTCGTTCGCAAGCCGTCGCCGGCAAGCGTCGCCTTGTTCATGTCGCCCATCATGAACTCTCCGGCGAACAGCCCGTAATCCCACCATGTCGGATGGGCGCTGGCGATGTCCACCGCGTGAGCGATGATCGGAGTGCCCTCGCTGTACCTGCCGGCGAAAACCAGCCCGTAGCCATAGGCGGCGGCCATTGCGAGATCATAGGGATTGAGCTCATAGGCCTTGCGCATCCAGCGGATCGATTCCGCGGAATCGCCCATGCGCGAGTTGAGATAACCAAGGGCGCGGTGCGCGTAGGGGCTGGTCGGGCCCATCTGGATGGCGCGATGGGCAAACGTCATGGCTTTGTCGATCGTCGCGTCGGCGGGGTAGGGATAGTGGTCGGTGACCGCTTCGAGATGCAAGGACGCGAGTTCCGAATAGACGAGCGACGACTTCGCCTCCCGGTTGGCAAGATCTTCGAGGCAGCGGTAGGCGGCTTCGTGCGTCTGGGCATTCTGGTCGAGATAATATTTGCCGTTGAGCACCAGACACGCCGTCAGCCCGGTCTGGATGCCGCTCTGCTCGATGTAGTTGTAGATCGTGCCCGAGGCGGGAAGAGCCGAGGTCAAAATGCCGGAGATCTGGTCCTCGATGGCGGTGTTCGCGCTGTCGCCGGCGGTCAGGTTGCGTGAGAGCAGCACGCGGCCGGTCGCCACGCTTTGCAGTTCGAGCATGATGTCGCCGCTACGCGGCCCGGGCAGGACATCGAATACGAAGCTGGCGGCGTCGGTTACTGGATCGGGCGGGCTGTCGGCATCACGGCCGATGAAATTGATGGTATCGAAGCCGCTGAGGCCGGCGCGCAGCGATGCGGCGACACGGCGAGCCAGGTCGCTGTCGGCCTTGATGGCGATGTAGACCTGGGGGAGGTTTTCAACCGGAGGCGCTGCTATGCTGCCGGTCGCCACCGCGGTCTCGACCGCCGTGTCGCCGCCGGTCAGCAATACCACGCTACCCTGGCGAAGGATCAGCACACCCAGCATGAGGATGACCAGCGCGATCGCCAGCCAAAAGAACTGCAAATGGCGTTGCAGCGAAGGAGCAGCAGGGGCGACGGCTGGAACGCTCAGCAATGCGGCCGGATGTGCCCGGTTGCGGGCGTCCTCCAGCGATCCGGGCGGGGCGGTCGTCGCCGCTTCCTCTGTTGCCAGCTCCGGCTTGCTTTCTGCCTTGGGCTCCACCTCCGCCGGCAAGCGAATGGCGTTGAGTTCGTAGGACGGAACATAGCCGCCGCGCGGAATGGCGATGCGGACCGGTTCGGCAACGCCCTCATTGGCGAAATACTGCTGCAGAAGCTCGCGCAGCCTGCCGGCCTGCACCCGCACCACCGCATCGGTCGACGGATCGAAATCGCCGTCCTTGCCGAAGACGTCCATCGCTATGGAGAAGCCCTTGAGCCGGTCGGCTTCGCCTGCCTGCTCGCGCTCGACGAGGTAGCGGAGCAGCTTGCGCGCGCGCTCGGATCGTCCGAACGTTTCGCTGGCAAGCAATCGCTCCAGCGTTTCGCGCACTGCGGGGGCGGCAGGCGTGGTATGCTGCAAGTGTCGATCCCTTCGAATTCGGCACAGGTTGAGGTACAATCATATAGCGCTGGCGGCGGCTTACAAGCGTGTGCTTATGGTGCGATAGCGTACCCACCGGATAAAAGTCCGGTGGGCCGATGGCGCAAGTCTGGCAGTCTCGGCTAGCCGAGCTTTCGGCCGACGATGCGGTTGGCGGCCGAAACCACGGCTTCGAGCGAGGCGGCGACAATGTTGGTGTTGATGCCGGCGCCGAACAGCTTGCCGCCCGGATGTTCCATCTCGACATAGGAAATGGCCGAGGCATTCGAGCCGCGCTGCATGGAATGCTCGGAATAATCCAGCACCGACATCGGCACCCCGACATGGCGCGACAGCGCATCGACGAAGCCGTCGATCGGGCCGGTGCCGGTGCCTGATATGGTCACCTCCTTGCCTTTGTCGAGGATCACCGCTTCGACCACGCGCCGGCCCTTGACCTCGGTGTCGGGGTAGGTGTGGTGGTCGAGGAACTTCAGCCGCGCGCCGGGCTGGTCGACATAGGTGTCGAGAAAGCGCTCGTAGATGCGCCTGGCCGGCACTTCCTTGCCTTCGGCGTCGGTGATCGCCTGGATGGCCTGGCTGAACTCGATCTGCAGGTTGCGCGGCAGGTTGAGGCCGTAATCCGCATGCAGCACATAGGCGATGCCGCCCTTGCCGGACTGCGAGTTGATGCGGATGATGGCTTCATAGCTGCGGCCGACATCGGCCGGGTCGATCGGCAGGTAGGGCACCTCCCAGTGCGGCGTGTTCGCCTTGCGCAGCGCCTTCATGCCCTTGTTGATGGCGTCCTGGTGCGAGCCGGAAAAGGCGGTGTAGACGAGCTCGCCGACATAGGGATGGCGCTCGGGGATCTTCAGCTGGTTGGAGTATTCGTAGACGTCCTTCATGCGGTTGATGTCGGAGCAGTCGAGCTTGGGATCGACGCCTTGCGTGTACATGTTGAGCGCCAGCGTGACGATGTCGACATTGCCGGTGCGCTCGCCATTGCCGAACAGCGTGCCTTCGACGCGGTCGGCGCCCGCCATCAGGCCGAGTTCGGTGGTGGCGATGCCGGTGCCGCGGTCATTGTGCGGGTGCAGCGAGATCAACAGGTTCTCGCGATTGTCGAGATTGCGGCACATCCATTCGATGCGGTCGGCATAGATGTTGGGCGTCGACATCTCGACCGTGGAGGGCAGGTTGATGATCAGCCTGTTTTCCGCCGTCGGCCTGACGATCTCGGTGACTGCGTTGCAGATCTCCAGCGCCACTTCGAGCTCGGTGCCGGTAAAGCTCTCCGGCGAGTATTCGAAACGGTAGCCGCCGCCGGCCTTCGCCGCCATGTCGGTGATCATCTTGGCCGCATCGGTGGCGATCCGCTTGATGCCGGCGACGTCCTTCTCGAAGACGACGCGGCGCTGCAGCTCGCTGGTCGAGTTATAGAAATGGACGATCGGGTTGGTGGCGCCCTTGAGCGCCTCGAAAGTGCGGGTGATCAGTTCCGGCCGGCACTGTACCAGCACCTGCAGCGAGACGTCGGCGGGCACGTTGCCTTGTTCGATGCACCAGCGGGCGAAATCGAAATCGGTCTGCGAGGCCGACGGGAAGCCGATCTCGATCTCCTTGAAGCCCATGTCGAGCAGCAGGGCGAACATGCGCGCCTTGCGTTCCTGGCCCATCGGATCGATCAGCGCCTGGTTGCCGTCGCGCAGGTCGACCGAGCACCAGATCGGCGCCTTGTCGATCACTTTCGAAGGCCAGGTGCGATCGGCAAGGCCGACGGTCGGATAGGGTTGGTATTTGCGGGCAGCGTCCGGCATGCCCCTCGCGGGCTTGGCGGTTTCCTCTACGTTCAGACGGATATCTTCTCGTGCGTTCATCGTCTTTTCTCCCGGCGGCTCGCGGATCCAGCTTCAGGCGGATTGGTGGCGAGCGGCGCCTTTACCAGAATTTCGTTCGCTTGATGTGACGTGCCAATTTGCAGACTGGCCAAGGAGCGTGCGCGTGAGCGGCGAATTCGACCGCCGGGCGCTCCTTCAGCGAACCCGGCGATCGCCGATAAGGCCGAGAAGCAGCAGGGTGGAGGCAAGCGCGCGAACGGTCTGGCCGGCAATGCCAGTCGGACGGGACGCAAAAGAGGTGGCGCGCGGGCTCATGGCGGTTTTCATACAGGAGCGGGCAAAGCGAGGCAAGTGGGAGCACGCCCGTCAGCTTGGGGCTGTTCGATGCCAGGGAAATCAATCAAAAGGATGACCGATGCCGGCGCTGCCCTTCACGCAGGGCGGCGCAAACCTGTCGCGATTGTCCGGGGTAGCCACATTTTGTTCTTGCTTTGTGCCGGCAGCTATGCTACTAATCTGGGTATGGTGCTAATTGGCTCCAACGACCCGCCTCCCGAGGCGGGTTTTTATTTTCGGCGTCATGCTTCGAGGACTACCCTATCGTCCCATCCGGCCGCTCCTTCCAGAGCACCGGAATCCGGTCCAGGAGGAAAGACATGGACACGCCCGATCCCATCCGCCGCTTTGTCGAAGCCACCAATGCCGGCGACACCGAAGCCTTCCTGGACAGTTTCACGCCGGATGCCTTTCTGAGCGACTGGGGCCGGTCGTTCCGGGGCCGCGAGCAGATTGCGCGCTGGAACCAGTCGGACCATATCGGCGTGCAGTCCAGGTTCAGCATCCTCGGCATCGCAGCAGCGGACGGCACCTGCCGCGTTCGCATCGCCGTCGAAGGCAACGGTTTCAACGGCGAGGGCGATATGGTCTTCACGCTGGACGGCGAGCGTATATCGAGCCTGGTGATCAGCTGACGCAGCCCAGCTGGTCTTTACTCCCGCAGGCTTCTCGCCACCAGCCGCGCCACGCTTGGGCCGACCAGAAGCACGATCAGGAAGCGTGCCGATTGCAGCGCCATGACGAAGGATATGTCGACATGCTGCGCGGCGGCGGCGATGATGGCGACGCTGTCCATGCCGCCCGGGCTGGTTGCCAGATAGGCGGTCAGCGGATCGATGCCGAGCAGGCGGCTGATCAGGAAGGCGAGGCCGCCGCAAAAGCCGATCAGGGCAATGATCGAGCCGACGATCTGCGGCAGCGCGCGGGCCGCGTGGCGCAAAATGGCCCTGGTGAAATTCAGGCCGATGCTCCAGCCGATCGTCGTATAGCTCAAGGCAAGCAGCCAGGGCGGCAACTGCATGGTCACGCCGAGCCCAAGATGGATCACGGTGCCGAAAATGAAGGTGCCGAGGAAGAACGGCGACGGCAGCCGGAAAATCTTGCCGGCGAGGCCGCCAACCAGCGCCACGCCGAAAGTCGCGGCTAAGCCTTGCGGGTCGACCGGTGGGAACCAGACGATGGCCGGCACCTCGATGCCCGAGGTGTCGACCCAGAGCTTGGCCACCAGGGCTGCCGTCATCGAGACGCAGATTGCGCGCAGATAAAGCATGAAGGCGACGAGGCGCTGGTCGGCGCCGAACGCATCGGCCATCAGCACCATGGCGGTGGCGGCGCCCGGCGACGAGCCCCAGACCGCGGTGGTGCCGGGCAGGATGCGCCAGCGGCTGATCAGCCAGCCGAGCAGGCTGGATGCCGCGACCGTCGCCATCACGACCCCAAGGAACAGCGGCCATTCCTTGTAGAAGACGGGAAAGATATCGGCCGAGATGGAACTGGCGACCAGGCAGCCGACGACCGCCTGGGCTGAGCCGAACAGAACCCGCGGCACGCGCACCGTGGCGCCGTTGGTGCCGGCGACGATGGCCGCCAGCATCGGTCCGATCAAGAGCGCGGCCGGCAGGGCGGCGAGTTCCAGCGCGCCGGCAAACAGCACCGAGACCACCACCAGGACGGGCCACTGCCAGGCCTTGTGGATCCGCGCCGGGTGCTCGATGGCCGGCGGGTTGGGGGAAGAATCCATAGATGGGCTCTTAGACCGGCCGCGAAAAAATGCGAACCCTTTTTGCGGGGTTGGCCTTGGGTGACGACTGCACTACGGCTTCTGTGGCGATCCTTCGCGCCCCTCTCTGTCCTGCCGGACATCTCCCCCACGAGGGGGGAGATCGGCTGTTCCAGGGCCCCGCTCATTCCTGTGGCGTTTGGCGATTGGCGAAAGCCGAGATGACGGACAATCTCCCCACTTGAGGGGGAGATGGCCGGCAGGCCAGAGGGGGGCGCTGGCCCGCCGGCCTCTCCCTCTATTCCGCCTTCACCGGCAAGCCGAACCCGCCAACAGGATGCGTCTCCACCTGGAACTCGAACCCGGCGATGATCGGCCGTGCCTTGGCGATTGCCGCCTGGACCTCGGGCAGCTGCAGCGAAGCCTTGTGGCTTTCGGCGTCGGTCCACACCTCGGTCACCCAGATCGCGTCGGCATCGGCCGGGTCGGTGGCGATGATGTAGTTCAGGCAGCCGGGCATGGCGCCGGTGCTGGCGAGCAGGATATCCATCATTGCGTCACGCTGGCCGCGCATCGCCCGCATCTTGCCGATCAGTCCGTACATTCGCTTTGCTCCGTTGAGATGACGCAACCAGGAGTATGCAGGTCGTCGTCTACGGCATCAACTGCCCGCCATTGACCTCGATCACCTGGCCGATGATGTAGCCGCTCAACAGATCGGAGGAGAGGAACAGATAGGCGCCGACGCAGTCCTCGGCCGTGCCGGCGCGGCCCTGCGGGATGGTGGCGATCATGCCCTTCATCTGGTCGTCGGTCGAGTAGCGCTCTTGGAAAGGGGTGGCGATGGTGCCGGGCGCCACTGCGTTGACGCGGATGTTGAAGCCGATCAGCTCCTTGGCCATGCCGCGCGTGACGTTGGAGACGAAGGCTTTGGCCGAGCCGTAAAGGCCGGCGCCGCCACCGGCGCCGTTGCGCGCGGCGATCGAGGAGGTGTTGATGATGAAGCCGCCCTGCCGCTTCAGCCATGGGATCGCCTTGCGCGAAGCTGTCAGCACGGAACGCGCGTTGAGATCCATCACCGCGTCGTAATGCGCTTCGGTCTGCTCGGCATAGGGCACGCGGCCGAGCATGCCGCCGGCATTGTTGACGAGGCCGTCGAGCCGGCCGAAATGTTGCGCACTGTCCTCGACGACGCGCTCGACATCGGCGGGGATCGAGAAATCGCCCTGGGCGAGGAACACGTCGCCGCCGCCGTTGCGAATGGTCGCGGCCAGGTTTTCGGCAGCCGCGCGGCTCGAATTGTAATGCAGCGCGACGCGGCATTTCTGCGCGGCGTAGGCAAGTGCAAGCGCCGCGCCGATGCCGGTCGACGCGCCGGTGACCAGCACCGCCTTTCCGGCAAGGTCGGGGATGACCAGAGAGGGGCTGACAAGGGTGGTGGTGGCTGGCACGTCTATTCCTCCGGGGGACTCTGCCTGCTCTTCGTAGGCCCTCGCAGTCCTCGCATTCAAGTCCGTAAAAGTTTAGAGCGGTTCACCGTTTCACGGAAACGGCGAACCGCTCCCTCTTTGTCTTGACGCAATTCCGGACGGAAAGCCGTTTCACACTTTTCCTGGAATTGCCCTATGGCCTGAGATAGGCGTAGCCCTGGCGTTGCAATTCGGCGAGCTTGACGACGCCGCCCCTGTCGGCTGCATGGAAGCCGTCGAGCAGGTCGGCCAGGCCGATATCCATGCCGTGCATGGTGTTGGCGCAAGCGTGCGGGCTGAGCCCATCCTGGACAAGGCCGGCGAACCGCCCGGAAATGGCGGCCGATATGCCCTTCGACTTGAAGGCGGCAAGTGCTGGGCCGTGCACGACAAGCGCGATGTCGACTTTGCCGTCGGTGCCTTCGAAGTGGTTCTTGATGTTGCCGAGCACGAAATTGACCTTGTCGAGGTCGCTGAGGTGATAGGCGACCTTTTGCCTTTCCTCTTCGGCCGCCGCCGGCTTGACTTCACTAGCTGCGGCCTTGATGGGGCGCAGCCCGAAAAGCCCGGCGGCCCCGGCAAGACCGACGCGGAAAATATCGCGGCGTCGCATGGCTTCATCTCCCATTTGGCCGGCCGGCGCAAATTGCGTGGCCTCGGCCTCGATCCTAACATAAGTTCACGCCATGTCTTGTCGGGGCAGGGGGAGCCAGCATGATATCAAGGACCGTGATGGGCGCCGGAGTTGGGGTTGCCTTGCTCGCCGCCGTCGCCGGCTCTGCTTTCGCCGATGACACGCTCAAACTCACCGAGCTCAGCCCCGACGGCAAGGACGCCTGCTTCGGCCGCGTCTATGACGCCGCGCATCTCAAGTCGCATCCGCAGCAGAAGGTGACGCGCATCTTCTTCTATTACGGCCGCGATCCGGTCAGCCGGCCAAACGAGGAGCCAAGCACCGGCATCGATTCCTCCTACAATGGCTTCATGGCGACGACGGTGCGCGGCGCCGAGGCGCCTGAATGGCTCGGCGGCTGGTGCAGTCATGAGTCGGAGGACGGCAAGACCGGCCCGATCCGTTGCGGCATGGACTGCGACCGCACCATGGCTTCGCTGAAGGTCGACGACAAAGGCCGGCTGATCGTCTCGGACGTGCAGCCCGACCTCTATCTCGACGCGGGATCGGAAGACGAGCTCGGCAAGGCGGAGTATGAAAGGCAGGCGCTGGGCAAGGACGACAACGGCTTCAGGCTCGACCCGATGCCGGCCGCCACCTGCAAGGCGGAGTTCGCGCGCATCGACCCGATCGACCCGGCCCTTGGCCCGCCATTGCGCGAGCGGCTGAAGCCGGACCAGCCCTTCTGCTACGGACGCGACTACGACGCCGAGCATCTCGGCTCGCATCCCGATCAGCTGACCCAGTCGATCAGGGTTTTCCGCGGACCGGTCGAGCTGGCGTCTTTCGCCAAGGAGGGCGATCCGGCCAATTGGCCAAGCGGCGCCGATATCGCCGTTTCGGTTACCACGCGGCAGAAATCGGCCAAGGTCACGCAGGTCTATAACTGTCAGGGCGAGGGCGACCAGTGGCGCTGCGCGGCGAGCGCGAAGACGGGTGCTGCCTCCTGCGATATCGGGCAACAGGAGGTCTTCCTTCGCCGCGGCGCCAACGGCACGATGATGCTGGCCAACCCGAACAGCGGTCTGCCGATCATCGATCTGTGTTCGGCGGAGGGCGACACAATGTCCGACGACAAGGTCTACCGGCTGGAGCCGATGCCGCAGGCTGCCTGCGGGCTGTAGCAGTTCAGAGACGCGATGCCGGCGGGACAGCACCCCCCTCTGTCCTGCCGGACATCTCCCCCTCAAGGGGGGAGATCGGCAGCTTCACCGACAGCGTTCTTCTTTGAAAATTGGCGAAAGCCGAAGCGACATCCAATCTCCACCCTTGAGGGGGAGATGTCCGGCAGGACAGAGGGGGGTGCTGTCCCGCCAACCTCAAGGTTTTGGATGGCGGCGTCCCGCTATCGCCTCACGCGAACGGCACGGCGGTCGTGCCTTTGGGCAGTTTCGCTTCGTCGTCGGGTTCGACATGGATGATGACCCGCACGGAAGGGATCTCTGCCTGCAGCGCGTCCTCGATGCGGTCGCAGATGACGTGGCTGGCGCCGACCGACATGTCGGCGTCGACGACCAGGTGGAACTCGATGAAGGTGGCGCGGCCGGCGATGCGCGTCTTCAGGTCGTGGACCTCGAGCGCGCCCTTGCAATTGGCCGAGATGATGTCGCGTATGCGGATATGTTCCTGGGTGTCGACCGCGCGGTCCATCAGCCCGTTCATCGACGAGCCGATGACGTGCCAGCCCTGCCACAGAATGTTCAGCGCCACGATCACCGCAAGAGCCGGATCGAGAACCTGCCAGCCGGTCAGTACGGCGCCGACCAGGCCGATGAACACACCGACCGAGGTCGCCACGTCGGTCATGATGTGCCTGCCGTCGGCAACGAGAGCCGGCGATTTTTCGCGTCGGCCGGTGCGGATCAGCGTCAAGGCCCAGACGGCGTTGATGACCGTTGCGACGCCATTGACGGCAAGGCCGGTCCATGGCTTTTCCAGCAGGGCGGGATGCTGCCAGGACCACCAGACCTCATTGAGGATCAGCAAGGCGGCAAGCACGATCAGCACGCCTTCGAGGACGGCCGAGAAATACTCGGCCTTGTGGTGGCCGAACGGATGGTCCTGGTCGGCTGGCTTGTAGCTGACCTGGATCGCCCAATAGGCGGCGGCAGAGGCAATGACGTTGACGATCGATTCCAGCGCGTCCGAATAAAGCGCGACCGAACCGGTGACGTACCAGGCCACCAGCTTCAGGCCGAGCACGACGCAGGCGACGACGATCGACCAGAAGGCGAGGCTGGCGACCTTCTGCCTGGCGGCGGCTTTGATTTCCGCCGCGGTCACTGGGGAAAAGATCCCAACACTGAGCCCTCGAACTAAGCGGCCTTTTCCTTGGCCTTGCGCGGCAGGTGCGCGACGATGTTCTCGATGATGCGCATGCCGGCATTGTGGCCGAGCGTCATGATCGATTCCGGGTGGAACTGCACTGCGGCGATCGGCTCCTTGCGGTGCTCGAAGGCCATGATGATGCCGTCCTCGGTCTCGGCGGTGACGACAAAACCATCGGGCAGCCGTACCGGATCGGCAAAGATCGAATGATAGCGGCCGACCGTCACCTCCTTGGGCAGGCCGGAGAAGATGATGCCCGGCTTCGACACGCGGATGCGCGACGGCTTGCCATGCATCGGGATGTGCAGTTGGCGCAGCTCGCCGCCATAGGCCTCGGCCAGCGCCTGCAGCCCGAGGCAGACGCCGAAGATCGGCAGGTCGCGCGCACGGGCCCGCTTGATGGTGGCGGCGCAGTCGAAGTCCTTCGGCGTGCCGGGGCCGGGCGAGAGCACGACCAGGTTTGGCTTCAGCCGGTCGAAGATCTCGTCCGGCACCGGTGTGCGCACCGTCGAGACATTGGCGCCGGTCTGGCGGAAATAGTTGGCGAGCGTATGGACGAAACTGTCCTCGTGGTCGACCAGCAGGATGTTGACGCCGTCGCCGACACGCGCGGTGCTGCGTTCGGTGCTGGCGGCATTGCCTGATTTGGCGTCGCGGATGGCGGAGAGCATGGCGGATGCCTTCAGTTCGGTTTCGGCTTCTTCTTCCTCGGGAATGCTGTCGAAGAGCAGCGTGGCGCCGGCGCGCACTTCGGCGATGCCATCCTTGATGCGGATGGTGCGAAGCGTCAGGCCGGTGTTCATGTCGCCGTTGAAATTGACCATGCCGATCGCTCCGCCATACCAGGCGCGCGGGCTCTTCTCGTTCTGCTCGATGAAGCGCATTGCCCATAATTTCGGCGCGCCGGTAACGGTGACGGCCCAGGCATGCGACAGAAAGGCGTCGAAGGCGTCCATGCCTTCGCGCAGCCGCCCCTCGATGTGGTCGACGGTGTGGATCAGGCGGGAGTACATCTCGATCTGGCGGCGGCCGATGACGCGCACCGAGCCCGGCTCGCAGACCCTCGACTTGTCGTTGCGGTCGACGTCCGAGCACATGGTGAGTTCGGATTCGTCCTTCTTCGAATTGAGCAGCTTCAGGATCTGCTCGCTGTCGGAGATGGCGTCGTCGCCGCGCTTGATGGTACCGGAGATCGGGCAGGTCTCGACGCGGCGGCCGTTGACGCGCACGAACATTTCCGGCGAGGCGCCGATCAGATATTCGCCCTCGCCGAGATTGATGAAGAAGGAATAGGGCGAAGGGTTGATGCTCTTCAGCTTGCGGGAAATCTCGGAGGGCTGGGTTTCGCAGCGTTCGTAGAACATCTGCCCCGGCACCACTTCGAACAGGTCGCCACGCTCAAAGCTCTTCATCGCCTTGCGCACCAGCTTGGCATATTCGCCGGGCTCGTGGTCGCCGCGCGGCGGGATGCGGTCGGCGGTCCTGAACGGCTCGACGATTTCGTCGCGCGGCAGGCCTTCGGTCGAGAAGCCATCGCCGGAATAGTCGTAGCGGTCGGTCCAGGCCTTGGTCGAATAGTGGTCGACGACGAGGATCTCGTCGGGCAGGAACAGCACGAGATCGCGCTGGCTTGGCTTGCGCTCGAGCTTGTAGTCGACCGGATCGAACTGGAAGGCGAGGTCGTAGCCGAAGGCGCCGTAGAGGCCGAGATTGGCATCTTCCTCGGTCTTGAACAAGGCGGTGATGGCACGCAGCACCGTGAAGACGGAGGGAACGCGGCTGCGTTCCTCCTCGGTGAAGACACGGCCGGGCTTGGCAACTTTGAGGCGGACGAGTTTGTTCGACGTCTCGGCGATCGTGACATCGTCAAGGCCGGCAAGCACCGTGCCGATCACCGGCAAAAGCACCTCGCCGCGGCGGTTCAGCGCCTCGATGCGCATGGCGCGGCCGCGTGCCGAGATCACCACCGGCGGATCGATGATGGCGGTGTCCCAGCGCGTATAGCGGCCGGGATATTCGTAATTCGAGGAAAACACGGCGCCGCGGCGCGAATTCAGCCCGTCGACATAGCCATCGATCGCTCCCTCATAGGGCCGATCATGGCGCTGGCGGGTAATCGCCACGCCGCCCGCAGTGACGAAGCGCTCGGCTCCATTCTCCAGAATTTTCGTCGTCATTGCCGTCTCCATCAGCGTCTTTGGGCAACGGACCCGGGAATGGCTTGAAAAAACAAATGGCCGCCCGGACATTCCGCTGCGGCCACCCTCTATTGTCACGCGAACGCGTTCGAACAGGCCGCTGTCAGCGAGCCCACCACCAAATGGTCTTGATCGAACGCATGTTCATGGCGATTCCCATAGCGGCGATTGGTCGGCCGCGCAACTGGATTCAAATGAAGGCTTCAATCCTCCAGCGTCCCGGACCTTGCATCGGCGCTCTTCCTGTCGCCGACCAGCTTCAAGAGGTCTTCGCCGGCGCGGATGATGCGGCGGGAACGCCGCGTCAGGATGAGGCCCGCCTGCGGCGCCAACACTTCCGTGCGGCCGTCGGGCTCGCCGGGCGCGTGGACGATGGTGGCAAGGCGCGCACCCTTGGTGACGCGGTCGCCCGGCTTCACGTCGTAGAGGATCGCGCCCGAGCGGGGCGCCGGCATCATCTCGGCGTTTTCGAGCGGCGCGACAATACCGGTAAAACAACTGGGCCCGACGAAGCTGCCAGGCGCGGGCAGCGCCTGATCCTGGATGACGCCACGCGCCACCAGCAGCCGGTAGAGCCCTTCGGCATCGGCGACGGCCAGGGCGCCGTCGACATCGAGTATGCCGCGATATTCGACCGTGGTGGCGACACGCCGGTCCAGGCGCGCCACGTCGGCTGGAGCGTTCTGATACGGCATGATCGAGGCGCCTTCGAAGGTGCCGTCGGGATCTTCGTGCCACAGCATCACCGCATCGACGCCCATGGCCGCTGCACAATCCGCCATGGCCGGCCACAGGCTGGTGTGGACATAAAGATAGGCGAGGCCCTCATCGTCGCAATGCAGGTCGAGCACAATGTCGTGGCCGATGGAGAGCTGCAGCAGCCGCGTTTTCAGCCGCTGGTCGACCGTGCCGTGCGTCGGCAGCAGGGCGACGTCGGGCGCGGCGAGCCGCGGAAAGCCGCGATTGAAATTGGTGCGCGTGCCCAGATGAAAGCGGCCCTGATGGTCGCCGTAAAGATATTGCGCGCGGCCTATCGGATTGGCCCAGGGCACGATGGTCATATTGCCGGTGATGCGGCCTTCGGCTTCCGCCTTGCTGAGCATCGGCATTAGCGTGTCGATAGCGACGACGCCCGGCAATTCGCCGGCATGAAGTGCCGCCTGCAGATAGGCGGAAGGCGCCGTCTTGTCCGACCCGGCGAAGCGGAAGAAGGGGAATTCGTAGGAAACGCCTTCGCTGTCGCCGGCGATGCGTTCGATGGACTTCTGCATGCTGTCCTCCGTCAAGAGTTCGGAAGACATGCCCGTCGCCGGCGCGCTTGTCGATTGGTCCAGCCAGCGGCGCTATGGGCGCAATGAGCCTACTCGGCGGGATGCGCGAGGGGTCGCGCGATACGCCCGGTTCACACCAGCGGCTTGAGTTCCTGGGCGATGGTCGGCAGAAGCTCCGAGACGTTCGGGTGGATGTGGACGGCGCGCGCCAGCGTGCTGACCGGCGCCTTGGCATACATCAGGTCGAGCACGCAGTGCACCGCCTCGTCGCCGCCCGGGCCGAGCACCGAACAGCCGAGGATCTCCCTGGTGTCGGCATCGACCAGGATCTTCATGAAGCCTTGCGTCTCACCTTTTTCGACTGCACGGCTGACGCGGGTCATTGGTCGCTGGCCGACCAGGGCGCGGCGGCCGGATTTCCTTACCGCTGTCTCGGTCATGCCGCAGCGGCCGAGTGGTGGGTCGATGTAGAGCGCATAGGCCTCGATGCGGTCGCTGACCTTGCGCGGATCGTTGTCGAGCAGGTTGGCGGCGACGATCTCGTAATCGTTGTACGAGGTGTGGGTGAAGGCGCCCTTGCCGTTGCAGTCGCCCATCGCCCAGATGCCGGGCACGCTGGTGCGCAACTGGTCGTCGACGACGATGAAGCCGCGTTTGTCGACCTCGACGCCGGCTTTGTCGAGGCCGAGATCGTCGGTGTTTGGCGTGCGGCCGAGCGCCAGCAGAACATGCGAGCCGACCGCAGCCGCCTTGCCTGGCGAGAAGGTCACGGCGATTTCGTTGCCTCGCCTGGCGAAGCGGATGTCGTCGGCGCCGAGATGGACGGCAATGGCTTCGTTTTCGAGGATCGACAAAATGGCGTCCGAGACGTCCTCGTCCTCGCGGCCGATCAGCCGCGGGCTTTTTTCGATGACCGTGACTTCGGAACCGAAGCGGCGGAACATCTGCGCGAATTCGAGCGAGACATAGCTGCCGCCGACGACGATGAGATGGCGCGGCAGCTCGTCGAGATCCATCATCGACGAGTTGGTCAGGTAAGAAATGCCGTCGATGCCGGGCAGGTCGGGCACCGAGGCGCGCCCGCCGGTGTTGAGGAATATCTTTTCGGCGCTCAGCAGATCGTCGCCGACGCGCACCGTGTTGGCGCTTACGAAGCGCGCATGGCCGCGATAGAGCGTGCATTTGTCCATGCCGGCAATCCAGCCTTCGAGATTGCCGCGGGCGTCGTTGGAGACCTTGTCCTTGCGCGCTTTGATTGCCTTGTAGTTTACGCCGACGGGACCGGAGAGCGTCACCCCGTAATCCGCGGCGGAGCGGGCGAGATGCGCGGCATAGGCGCTTGCCACCATCGTCTTGGTCGGCGTGCAGCCGGTGTTGACGCAAGTGCCGCCGACCAGCTTTCGCTCGATCAGCGCCACGCTCATGCCGGCCGCATTCAGCCGGCCGGCGAGCGGCGGGCCGGCCTGCCCGGCACCGACGATGATGGCATCGAATGTCTTTGCCGTCATGCCGCCGCCGCCACGATCAGAAGCCCGCCGGCGATCGCCACCGCGTCCTCGATGAAGGCGGCGGGCGGGTCCTTGCCGAAGCCGGTGGCCAGGCGCTTGCGCGCCTCGGCGCCGCCCAGCGTGCCGATCACCGCGCCGATGGCGCCGGCGATCAGGCCGCCGATGATGGCGCCGCCGGTGGCGCCGATCACCGCGCCGGTGAAAGCGCCCAGGACGATGCGCGTGCCGAATTGCTGCGGCACCTTGCGGCTCGGCGTCGATGGCAGCTGGTCGGTGACCAGTTCGGCGATGGCCAGGATGGTGAAGATGCCGACGGCGATCCAGTGGCCCATGAAGCTCGCCCAGGTGCCGGCGACCGGTAACCAGCCAAGCCAGGCGCCCCAGGCGACCGCGGCGGGCGCAGTCATGGCGCGAAGCCCGGCAACGACGCCAATCAGGAGTGCAAGAATGTACAGCATGATCGATCCCCTCGATGGCCGGCTTGGGACAGGTCCGAGAGAGCAAGCTACCATAGGTCGGGTATTTGACCAGAGGTGGTGTCGCCGCCGGCGCTTCCGTATTTTCACCACTTGTGCTTTGGCAAAGTTGAAACTGGAGTTGCGGCCATGACGGCGAGCGAACGCACGAAAATGGCGGCGGGCGAGTGGTATTGCTGCCTCGATCCGGAACTGGAGGCGCTGCGCATTACGTCGCGCGACGCGGTGTTCGAGCACAACAGCCTACCACCGCGGCAGCGTGGCGATATCGGGCCTGGATTGCGGACGCTGCTCGGCGCTGCGGGCGAGGGCGCCCGGATCGAAGCGCGGTTCCACTGTGCCTATGGCTTCAACATCTTTCTCGGCGACCGCGTCTTCCTCAATGCCGGCTGCACCATCCTCGACACGGCGCCAGTCCGCATCGGCAAGGGAACGCTGCTCGGCCCTAATGTGCAGATCTATTGCGCCGAGCACCACAGAGAGACTGCTGGGCGGCAGGCAGGGCTGGAAATCGCCAGGCCCGTCGAGATCGGCGACAATGCCTGGATCGGCGGCAGTGCCATCATCCTCGGCGGGGTCAGGATAGGCGACGGCGCCATCGTCGGCGCCGGTGCCGTGGTGACGCGCGACGTGGCGGCGAACACCACGGTGGTTGGTAATCCGGCACGGATAATCAGCAACAGCTGAGCACCGTGCTTCTGTCGCCGGTCATGTCGTCGTTTTGATGGACATGGGGGCGGCTGTGTCACTTGGCCGGAGGTGGATGCAACCGTGTGTCGAGCGCAAACGCCTCCTGCGTCTTCATGGCGTATGCCCCTCTGGCGAGGCTCGCGTCGAAGATCAGGTTCCAGCTATGCTGCGATACGGCGCTCGGAATCACAACAAACCGGTGCCGTTGCAGAAGATCGTCGCCAAACGCCTGTTGTCCGGAGCTCGGGATGCCCGGGCGCAACCAATTGGGGTTGGGCACGGCGGCGGGGTCGACGATATGCACATCCGCGACATCGCTGACGATCGCTGCCGTCATGACATGCGCAATCGTGTCGAGCACCCTGAAGCCCTTATGGACCGCAACTTCGAGGATCGCAGTCGACGGATCGATCGAGCAGTAGACGGCGCGCACGCCCTTGCTGTTCCAGCGTCCGCCCACCCTGTATGCGCCCTCGCCACTATCCCATGTAGGCGCAAACGCGGCTTGATCGAGGCGCCATCCGATGAGGTCGGAGCCACCGAGCGCCGCCGGCAGCGGCGTCATGCATAAACGCCATATTCAAGCCGTTCCAGATAGTCTTCTACAAGCTCGATCCCCGCCGGTGTCGCCAGAAGGTCGATTGGACGACGCTGGTCGAGCCCAATCGCCGGGCGCTCCAGCCATTGCTCTGCCTCCACCTGCGAACCGAACACGTCGGTCGCTTTCGACAGGATCTCCGCGAACTTCCAGGTTCGTCCGCTCTGGTCCTGACTGAGAGGCTTGGAAGGAGCATCCTTGCGGCGCTGGTAGGTGCGCAGGCTCATGCCGACGGCCTTCTCCAGCGAATCAGTCTTCTGGATGAAGACGAGTTGCCCGATAAGATGGTCCAGCGCTGAAGCCGGCAGGCCGTGCAGAAGCAACTCGTGGGCATCCAGAGCGCTGCTGAGGCGCCTTGCCAGAATGCGGCTGCCGCCTAGCAATTTCGCCACCTTCTGAAGTTCATTGTTTTTTGCTGCTGGCGCAGCCTTTTCCAATGCCATCGCTACGGCGAGCCCTCTTCGCGTCATCTGTCGCTTTAATATATGACAGATGACGCAGAGCCTTTCAAGCACGACAGGCTCGAGAGCAGGGCAATCGCTTAGAGAAAAAGATAGCCTGCTCGGGCCAGATGGCAGTCCAACGTTGGCACTGAAGCGATTGCCCTGGAATCGAGCGCAAGCCTAATTTCGCCTCGGCATGTGCGCCACGCGCTCCGCCTGAGCACTCTTCGAGAATTCGCGCCGGTACTGCGCCGGCGAGGTTCTGAGCCGCGCCGCGAAATGCTGGCGCAGCGAGGTGGCGCTGCCGAAACCGGCCTCGAAGGCAACCGTGTCCATCGATTTTTCCGTTGCCTCCAGCAGCCGCTGCGCCAGCTGGACGCGCTGTTCGGTCAGCCAGTCACCGAAACTGGTGCCGATCGTTTTCTGGAAACGGCGCGTGAACGTCCGGCGGGTAAGGCCGGCGAGACCGGCAACGCTGTCCAGACTGTGCGGCTCACCCAGGGTTTTGCGCACCGCTTCGAGAGCCTGGGTGAAGCGGTCCGCATTGCCGGTCCTGGCGATGGGACGTTCGATGAATTGAGCCTGCCCGCCCTGCCTATGCGGAGAAAGCACGATCTGCCGGGCCAGGCGAAGTGCCGCCTCCGCGCCGTAACGAGCCCGTACGACGTGCAGGCAGCAGTCGAGCCCGGCGGCGACGCCGGCGGATGTCACGACATCGCCATTGTCGATGTAGAGCACTTCCGGTTCGACGAGAATGTCGGGATAGAGTTCCTGCAGCTGATCCGCGTAGGCCCAGTGCGTCGCCGCTCGCCGCCCCGAAAGCAGTCCGGTCGCCGCAACAGCGAACGTTCCCAAGCACAGTCCGACGATCAGCGCGCCGCGCTCGTGCGCGCCAAGCAACGCGTCGATCAATGCGGCTGGAGGCGAGCTCCCGAGATCCTTCCAGCTTGGCACGATGATGATGTCGGCGTCATCGAGCGCGGAAAGCCCGTGCGGGACGCTGATGGTCAGCCCGGCATCGGTGCGGATCGGCCCGTCCTCAATCGCGCAGACCCGGAAGTCGAAGCGCGGCAGGCCGAGCTCCGTGCGATCCGCGCCGAACACGAGACACGGCACGGAGAGATGAAACGGGCTGATGCCATCGAAGGCGATGGCGGCAACGGCAGGATCGGTCATGGGAGCTCCAGCAACGGGCGAGGCCGATTGTCCCAATTCTTTCGAATAATGTCAATTGGGACACTTTTTGCGATCCGGCGCCGAGCTTATCGTCCACCCATTAATTTCAAACAGGAAAGGAAAACCCCATGTCGCAACCAGCCACAGGCAAAGCTCCACGCCGCGCCCTCATCGTCATCGATGTTCAAAACGACTATGACGGCGGCAACCTCGCCATCCAGCATCCGCCCTTCCGCGACAGCGTCGTCAATGTGGCGCGAGCGATGGACGCGGCCACCGAGGCAGGCGTCAAGGTGGTGGTCATCAAACAGTTGGCGCCGGAAACCTCACCGGTCTTCGCCAAGGGCAGCCATGGCGCCGAGTTGCACCCGGAAATCGCCAGGCGAAACCGTGACCACTATGTCGAAAAACACCTGCCAAGCGCCTTCACCGGCACCGACCTCGAGGCGTGGCTGCGCGCCAACTCTATCGATACGATCACGGTCATCGGCTACATGACGCATAATTGCGACCTGTCGACGGTCATCCACGCCGTGCATATGGGCTTCGAGGTGGAGTTCCTATCGGACGCAACGGGGTCATTGCCCTACGCCAACAGCGCCGGCTACGCGTCGGGGGAGGAAATCCATCGCGTCATGACGATCGTCCTGCAATCGCGCTTCGCGGCCGTTCTCAAAACCGCCGAATGGATCGAGTGCCTGAAGACCGGCGTGGTACCCCAGCACGACACACCCTATGCCTCCAACCAGCGCGCGCTGGCGCGGAGCGCAGCGTAGGAGACCATTGCGGACAGGCAGAAGGGCGCCGCAGCGTTGCGGCGCCCTTTGCCGTACGAGCACTGATTATCCCTAAAACAGGCCTTCGATCTGGCCGATTTCGTTCAGGAAGATCTTTTCCGACGATGGCGCTTTGGGCAGACCGGGCATGGTCATGACCTCGCCGCAGATGATGACGACGAAGCCTGCGCCGGCAGACAGCCTGACCTCGCGCACCGGTACGGTGTGGCCGGTCGGCGCGCCGCGCAGATTCGGATCGGTGGAGAAGGAATATTGCGTCTTGGCCATGCAGACCGGCAAATGACCGTAGCCGGCGTGCTCCCAGGCGTGGAGTTGGTCGCGCACCGATTTGTCGGCGATCGCTTCGGAACCGCGATAGATGCGCTGGACGATGGTGTTGATCTTCTCGAAGAGCGGCATGGCGTCGGGATAGAGCGGGGCGAATTGCGACGCGCCGGATTCGGCCAACGCCACGACTCTTTTGGCCAGTTCCTCGATGCCGGCCGATCCCTGAGCCCAGTGCTTGCACAGGATCGCCTCTTCGCCCATCGAGGCGACGTAGTCCTTCATCGCCTGGATCTCGGCCTCGGTGTCGGAGTAGAAATGGTTGATGGCGACCACAGCCGGCACACCGAACTGGCGGATGTTCTCGATGTGGCGGCCGAGATTCGCACATCCCTTCCTGACCGCCTCGACGTTCTCCTTGCCGAGGTCCTCCTTCTTGACGCCGCCATTCATCTTCATGGCGCGAACCGTGGCGACGATCACCGCCGCTGCCGGCCTCAGGCCGGCCTTGCGGCATTTGATGTCGAAGAACTTTTCGGCACCGAGATCGGCGCCAAAACCGGCTTCGGTGACGACGTAATCGGCTAGCTTCAGCGCCGTCGTCGTGGCAACGACGGAGTTGCAGCCATGCGCGATGTTGGCGAAGGGGCCGCCATGGACGAAAGCCGGGTTGTTCTCCAGCGTCTGCACGAGATTGGGCTGCATGGCGTCCTTCAAGAGTACGGCCATGGCGCCGTCGGCCTTGAGGTCGCGCGCATAGACGGCCGACTTGTCGCGACGATAGGCGACGATGATGTCGCCGAGGCGCTTTTCCAGGTCCTTCAGGTCGGTCGACAGGCACAGGATGGCCATGACTTCCGAGGCGACTGTGATGTCGAAACCGGCCTCGCGCGGGAAACCGTTGGCGACGCCGCCGAGCGAACAGATGATCTCGCGCAGCGACCGGTCGTTCATGTCCATGACGCGGCGCCAGACGACACGGCGGGTGTCGATGCCGAGCTCGTTGCCCCAATAGATGTGGTTGTCGATCAGCGCCGACAGCAAGTTATGGGCAGTGGTGATGGCATGGAAATCGCCGGTGAAGTGGAGGTTCATGTCCTCCATCGGCACGACCTGCGCGTAGCCGCCGCCGGCGGCACCGCCCTTGACGCCGAAATTCGGTCCGAGCGAAGCCTCGCGGATGCACACGATGGCCTTCTTGCCGAGGCGGTTGAGGCCATCGCCCAAGCCCACCGTCGTCGTCGTCTTGCCTTCGCCGGCCGGTGTCGGGTTGATGGCGGTGACGAGGATCAGCTTGCCGTCCTTGTTGCCCTTCACCGATTTGATGAACTCGGCCGAGATCTTCGCCTTGTCGTGGCCGTAGGGCAGAAGATGTTCGCTCGGAATGCCGATCTTCTGGCCGATCTCCTGGATCTGCTTCTTCCTGGCGCCGCGCGCGATCTCGATGTCGGACTTCACTTCGGCCATGACGGCTTCCCTCTGGATTGGACGGATTTGACTAGTGTGGTCGCAAGAACAGCCCGGCATTGCAGGCGCGAGCATGTTCTACCCCTGTCGCTGCCGCGGCGTCAACTTTCATGCAACTATGTTTCCTGCGAAGAAAATACCTCTGCCGCCGGCCGCTCTGCTACAGGTTCTTTTTGCGCCGGTTGCAGCGCCGTATAGAAGCCAGAGCAGGGGCGGTTCCGCCGTCTCAAAACAGCCGCCTAATACGCGAAAAGCGACAGAAGCAACGGCGCAAATTCACCAGCGCCGGCTGTGCGGGACGATCCGCTACTGCGTCAGCACGTTGCTGATCTCGACCATGTTCGAGCGCACCCTGAGTATGTAAAAACCCATCGTCGTCAGATGTGTCGGCAACAGCCAGCCGTCCTCGCGGCCATTGGCGATGATGAAGGGCTGGATGCGCAGCGCCGAGACGAATTGCGCGTCCATCGTATCCCACAGGTTCTGCAGGTGCTTTTCCTTGATGACGTCCTCGAAGTCGGCCTGTGCGCCCTTCATCAGCCCGTAATAGGCATAGAGCTGGCCATAGGCGAACCAGAAGCGGTCGTCGGCGCGCGTGTCGAACCAGCCATTATTGTGGTTTTCGGCACGCTCCTTGAGGATCGCCGAGGTCGAACCGATATCGGACGAGATGCGGTCGATATACTGCTTGAGATTGTCGGCGCGGGCATCGAACGTCGCCTGGCAGGCTGCGAGGCGGGCGTTGAAGGAGCGCAGCTTGCGCACCGCGTCGCGATAGTAGCTCGGCGTTGGCGTCTTGGGGCCGAACGGGTTCAGGCCGAAATACCAGGTTTCCTCATCGAACTGCAGATTGCCGCGGGCGTCCTGCAGGTCGGCGTCGATCTGCGAGGTGGTGCGGACGCGGCCGAGATTATCGGCAAGCTCGGTCGCCGTACGCCGCACCGCCTGGTTGATGCCGCGCTGGAACGAAGCCTTGTTGTCCATGAACGGCGTGTGGTCCCAGTCGATGCCGAACAGGCCGAGCTTGTAGAGGATCATCGACGACACCCAGGCATTCTGGTTGACGTTGAAGTCGGTCAGGTCGGCAGCAACCTGGGCAATGGCTGAATTTCCGCAGGTCTTGGCCGTGTCGGTGCCGGCGCCGGCGGAAACCTGTTCACCGGCGGAGCTGTTGCGTTTTTCGAAAGTGTATTTGTCGACGTAATTCGGGTCGAAATTGTTCCACCACTGCGTGGCATAGAAGAAATTGACATAGAGGCCGATCAGCACGAGCACAGCCAGGCCGAGCACCGCCTTCAGGATCCAGCCGCGTTGCGTGTACCAGCGCCCCGCCCACAGGAACGGCCACAGAATCGCGCCGATGAGCAGGCCGATGCCGCGGCCAATCCACTGGAAAATCCGGGTGAAGAAATTCACGATCGGATCAAGCATGGCGATGTCACCCCCTCAGTCAGTCAAGCCGTAGAGGCGTGTGCGAAACGCCACCTTGTCCTTCAAATATGTGGTTTTCAGAACGTCCACAACATGCGATCGCCAGGCGTCGCTGAAGCCGTCATAATCCCTGTAGAAGCCCGGCTTGTTGAAGACGTAACGCGAGACGAAGTCCTGCGGCACGAAGTCCGAGATCAGCTGGTTGGTCAGCCAGGCGTCGGGATGGTCCGGCTTGGCGCGGATGACCAGGAAGCGCTGCTGCGGGAACACATCCTCGATCTTGAGATGGCCGAGCTGGGCGATCTCGCGCTTGGCGGCGTTGAGGAAGGGAAAATTGCCGTCCCTGGTGATCAGATCGGCATGGCCGTGGATCCAGGTCTGCAGCCAGACCTTGTCGACATCGGTCAGATTGCGGTCGGGCTCGGCGTCGCGGATCAGTGCGCGCACCACCATTTCGGCGCGATGCTCGAGATAGCCGGAGGTTTCGATCCATGAGGCGCGCGGCAGCTCGATGCGGCCGGTCGAGGCGAGGAACTTGAACACCTTGTCGGCATCGTGGATCGAAAGGTAACTCACCTGCCACGGCCGCGAGCGGCGGAAACCGGGCGCTGCCGGGTCGCTGATCACCGTCGTCACGTCGGGATCGACGAACACATAGAGCCCGCCGAAATGGCTGGTCCAATAGGCATTGTGACGGAAGATCACCTGGTCCGGCACCAGCGCATTCTCGCGGATGTCGCCGCAGATCTTCGCCAGCTCGACCATGTGGGCCAGCATGGCGTTGTCGCGCCAGGCATCCGGCTCCTGCTTCAGCCGGTCGACCAGCTTGCCGAGTTCGGCGGCCTTACCGAGCACATCCTCGGCCGAGAGCACCTTGAATTCGACCTGGTTGATCGACAGCAGGTCCTCGATATCGTCGACCTTGGGGACCGAATCCTCGATCTCGCCGTAGATGACGTCCTTGATCGTCAGCGCATCGATGGCGCGCTGGTTCTTCGACATGAATTCGTACATCAGCAGCGAGGTGTTGGAGAATGCCGTGTGCACCACCGGCAGGTCGATCTGCGACGGCGTCAGGATGATGAAGCGGCGGTTGACCTCGTTCGGATCGAGGTAGCTGTAGTCGCCGCATTCCTCGGCGACCTGCGGCGAGAAGCCGGTGCGATCGATCTCGAAGCTTTTCAACTTGGTCGGCTTCAAGCCGAACGCGATCATCGCCTTGTTATAGCGCTGGATGAGATGCGGCTCGTCGATCGTCAGCAGCCGGCCGTAGATCAGCTCGTTGTCGCGCAACAGATCGGGCTTCTTGGCGGGACTCATGCTTTCTTCTTCCCGTTCACGGGGAGAAGGTGTCCGAACGGCGGATGAGGAGCGCGAACGCTCCTTCTTCCCTTGTGGGAGAAGGTGGCCGAGCGAAGCTCGGTCGGATGAGGCGTGTTCCAGCTTGACGAATACCCCTCATCCGTCGCCTTCGGCGACACCTTCTCCCACAAGGGGAGAAGGGGGCGTCGGCGCATCTCACGCATTCCACAGCCCCTTCTTCTTCATCTCCTCGATCTCGCGGACGGCACGCTCCCGCAGCCGAGTATCGCGGATCATCTTGCTCACCGCGGCATCGTCGGACTTGTCGGAATAACGGAATTCGGAATCCGCATAGCGATTGATCTCCTGCATGACCATGTCCATCGAGAATGGCCCGCGCAGTTCCTCGATCATGGCTTTCTTGTCGTCGTAACCCTTGTGCATGAAGGCTTCCGGCTTTTCGAACCACTCGTCGGGCAATTCGATGTCCATGGCACGCATCTTGATCGCGTCGGTGACGTTCTTGATGGCGCGGCCGGTAAAGCGCGGCTCGGCATCCTTGATCATGTGCAGATAAGTGCCGATGTCGGCCATCGTCTTCGGTGCGCCGTTCTCCTTCATATAGCGCTCGTAGACCTTCATCAGCCCGTCTTCCTGCGGCTTTTCATGTTCCTCATAGGCCTCCATCACCGCGCGCTGGATTTCCTGGGCAGCGTAGAGCTTGTGCTCGCCGAGCGGGATCTTGTGGTTCTTGCCGGCGAGCAGAACGAAGATGTCGATGTAGTCGTCGCGGCTCTGCGGGCCATCGACCAGCCAGCGCGCGCCGGCGCGCTGGCGCAATGCGTCGTCGACGTTCTCGGGATAGTTGGAAAACATGCCGAACGAGCAATTGCCGCGCACCACGGTGCCGGCACCCCCGAACGCGTCCATCAGGACGCCGGTGATTTCCTGCTGGCCGGCCGAGGCGCGATCGTCGGAGCGGCGTGCGGCGACCTGGTCGATATCGTCGATAGTGCCGAAGCCGATGACGCGCGGGTTCAGCACATTGTTGATGAACTGACGGCAGTTCTGGCCGGACTTGCCCTGGTAGGAGGAGATCTGGTCGACGCCGAAATTCTCGTAGGCGAAGGGATAGCCGGCGACCTGGCAGTAGCCGTTGAGAAGGCCGGCGATCATCTGGATCAGCGTCGTCTTGCCGGTGCCGGGCGCGCCGTCACCGATGAAGGTGAACAGGAAGCCGCCGAGTTCGACGAATGGGTTCAGCTCGCGCTCGAAGTCGTAGGCCATCAGCATCTTGGCGAGCTTGACCGACTGGTATTTGGCGATGTGGTTGCCGACGACCTCTTCCGGCTTCTTGAAGGTCATGACCAACGGTTTTGCCCGCTTGCCCGGCGCGACGTCGAAACCATCGAGCGTGAAATCGTCGACGTCGATGCGGATATGCGCGTTCTCGAACGGGCCGATGCCGTCGAAGCGGCCTTTTCGCGCCAAAAGCCCATCGATGGCAATACGGGCAAAGGCGCGCGCCCGGGTCATCAGGTCGGCGTCGTCCTTCGCGCCTGATATCGCCCTGTCGAGGCCGGCCACGATCGATTTCACCGCATCCTGGGGCGTGTCGAACAGAAAGTCCGGCTCGGGCGTGTCGTTCGGCGCCTCGCCGTCGCTATCGATCAGCTGGAACAGATAGGAGGCGAAGCTGAAGGCGGAAATATAGGCCGAAGCCGACAGCAGCTTTTTGAATGTGGCGGCCTCGTCGCCTTCGAGCGGCGCGCGGGCGTTTTTCGCCTGCAGGCTTTCGAGGTCAGAGCCTTCGGCGAAGACATCGGATATTGCCAACGCAATGGCCAGCCCACGCCGGGCGCGAAACAGCAGCGTGTGCTGCGGGATGGTCAGCAGCTGGTCGTCGGGATGGACGGCAGCGACGGTTTTGGCGAACTCGACCTCGCGCGTGCGGCGAACCGAGCCCATCGAAACGGTCGAGACGAAGCGGCGGTTGGTGCCGGCAAGCGCGGTACCGGATTCGCGCGATGGGTCCTCCAGCACGACGATGCGGGTGATGAAACTTTGCGCAGTGGCGCGGTGCTTTTCGATTGCCGCTTCCGGGATGGTGGTCAGACCGGTGTCCATGGAGGATACTCCGCGATTTGATGGTCAGACGTCGCTGATGACCTGCCCTTTGGACAGGATATGGACCTTGTAGCCCGAAAAGATCTTCTGCGCCTCGCCGGCGGCGTAAAGCGACTGATAGGCCTCATGCGGAATCAGCGCGTGGTTCTCGTAGCTCGACACGCCCTGGCGTGCGGCCTCGAGATCGTCGGTGTTGATGAAGAATTCCTGCGTCGTCTTCTCGCTCGAAAACAGCCCCTTGCGGCCGGGCTTCTCGGCCTTGGAAAAGACCTCCTGGATAGTCCAGGTCAGCAGCCAGGCGTTTTCCGGCTTGCGCACTTTGGCCAGCACTTCGTTCACCGTCGAATTGTTGTCGGTAATGCCGGCAGAATAGAACGGGCCGAGCACGACGCGGCGCAGCTGCTTGGGATGCAGCGTCTCGAAATCCTTGTCGAGGTTGACCGCGATCGTCGCCGGCGACAGCGTGTAGGCGGAATTCTTCTCGGTGAAATCGTCGAAACGGTGGGCGAGTTCGGGATTGAGCAAGCCGTCGACCGGCAGCGGAATGTCGACCCTCTCATTAAGCTTGCCGCTGCTATCGACCAGCTGCCGGATCATGTCGTCGGAGGAATCCTCGACCGTCGCCATGTAGACCAGCGGCAGGTTGGCGCTGCCGTCGAAGCAGGCCCAGTGGACCAGATAATAGGGCCGCAGCGTCTTCGGGTTGACCGAAACCTTGGCCGTCTGGGCGAGCGTGAACGGGCCGAAGGTGGTCCCGCTCTTGACGTCTTCGAGGTAAAGCCGCTCGGCCATCGACTTCTGCAACGCTTCGGGAAATTCCTTGTGGCGCAGAATGAAGTCGGCCATTTCCTCGCGCAGCTCGCTGGCCGAAGGGATGACGGCGAGACGGCTGTCGGCCTGGAGGCGGTCGTTTTCCAGTTCGAGCAGGTTCTGGAAAACCGGAAAACCGCTTTCGGCGCGCGAGATGCGGAACGTCTCGGTGAAACCCAGCCGGTTGCGCCAGCACGAGAACGACTTTTCGAGCCGCGCAATATATTCGGCGACGACCTTGGCGACGATGCCGTGCCGATAGAGCGGCGAGCGATCGTCGCGCATGAACACTTCGAGGCCGCCAAGTGCAGCCGCGATCGCCGAGAAATAGCGCGCCGCGGCTTCGTTTTCGGGGGTCATGCTGCCAGCCCTTGGGAGCAGTGCACGTGCAGCAATTACGACTGCACGTAATTTGCCGAATTGTGCTTCTTCATCACATCGTCGAAGCGGCGGGCGAAGGCGTCGTCGGCGAGCTTCTTGCGGCGCTGGATGTCGGCGGTGGCGACCATGTTCTTCTCGTGCATTTCAAGCAGATCGCCGATGTGCTTTTGCGAGGCGGCACCAATGCCGGCCATGGTCTCCTCGGCGGTGTTGTCGACCTGGCTGCCCAGCGTGTTGATCTTATGGGCGACATCCTGCTGGGCGGCGGTCTTCAGCGAATCTTCCAGGGCCTTGTACAGCACGATGCGCTGCTCGGTATCGATGGTCAGCTTGTTGATCAGCGTCGATTGCGCCGCGATCTGATTGTTGAGCGAATCGACGAAGGTCTGGAACATCGAGGTGTAGCGCTCCAGCGTCTGGCTCTCGGCCAGCAATTCCTGCTCCTTGGCCTGCTTTTCGTTGTATTCCGTGGCCAGTTTCGAGCGTTCGCCTTCAAGCTGCGTGCGCTCCTTCTGGCTGGTCGAGGCGGCGATCTTGTTCTCGATGTCGAGCAGCATCGGGTTGAGTTCCTCGATGCGCTTCTGCACGGTCTCGAGATTGGACATGGTTGTCTTGCGGCGCTCGATCACCTGCGACAGGCTGGCCTCGGAGGTCTTGTAGCGCGTGTCGAGAACCTGCTTCTGCGCCTTGAGGATGCCGACGATGGTGTCGGATTTCGCCAACAGCTCCTGCAAATTGCCGGCCAGCGACATGTTGCGGACGCGGTCGGTGCGCATGCGCTGTTTGCGCTGGCTGGAGAAGACGCCGACGAAATTCTCCCAGCCGGTGTAGTTCTTCATGCTCTCGAATTCGGCGCCGAAGACGTTGGTGGCGTCCTCCAGGCCGATGATCAGGTCGGCGATATTGCCTTCCATCACCTTCTGCTGCTTCAGCACGTCCTCGATGCGGGCATTCTCGATGTCGAAATTGGCGTCGCCGATCTTCTTGTCGGCGGTGGCGAGCGTGTCGAGCACGCTACCGGACTGCTCGATCTTGGTGCGCATGTCCTCTACGACCTGCTTGGTCTTGGCAATCTCGGCATCGAAATTCTGCAATGTCGCCATTGGGGCCTCCCGCTTCGGCATCGGTTTTCGTGTCGCGAACCGCCGTGACTATATGTGCCGGGTTTGGCGAATGAAAGACGGAAGACGGGCGACACCAGGAAACGAGGCAACTGGGGTCACGCTCAGGGCTTGGGATCAGCCTTGAGGTAGGCGATGACATTGGCGATGTCCTCGTCGCTGGTCAGGCCGGAGAAGGCCATTTTATTGCCGGGGACCTTCTGCCGCGGCGCGCGCAGGTATTCGGCAAGGCTTATTTCGTCCCAGACCAGGCCGGCGGCGCCGGCGTCCTTCATCCCCTGCGAGTAGCGGCTGAGATAACTGTCCGCGGTGCCGGCGGTGCGTCCGACGACACCCAGCAGATGCGGGCCGACCTTGTCGCGTTCGCTCGTTGCCTCGTGACAGGCCATGCATCTGTTGAAGACCTTCTTGCCGAGAGCGGCATCGCCGTCGGCATGCGCGGCAAGAGCTCCGACGATGAGGAAAGCAGTTGCAGACGAAATGGCTCGAAGCATGGGAACTCCCCGACGGCTCTGGCTGAGAGGTTTTGAAAATAGGAAGCAAGCCTTAACAAGCGCCGCACGATGACGCGATCGCGGAACGAATGTCGGCTGGGCGGACGGATGGACGCAACGCGCTGGTCAGGTTTTGATGAAGCCGATGAAATCGTCGGGCATGGCGCGGCCCATTTCCTCTTCCCAATGGCGGCGGCAGAGTGAGACATAGACGTCCTTGCCGATCGCCACCTGTTCACCCTGTTTCGCCACCTTGCCGTCGGCCCCTAGGCGTACCACCATCGTCGCCTTGCGGCCGCAACGGCAGATGGTGCGCACCTCGCGCAGCTCGTCTGATATCGCCAGCAGGGCGCGCGAGCCGGAAAACAGCTTGCCCTGGAAATCGGTGCGCAGGCCATAGCACATGACCGGAATGTTCAGCCGGTCGGCGATGCGGGCGAGTTGCCAGACCTGATCCTCTTCGAGGAACTGCGCCTCGTCGACAAAGACGCAATGCACCGTGGCGTGGTCATGATGCTCGGCGACCCGGGCAAACAGATCGTCGCCGTCGCGGAACAACTCGGCCTCCGTCTCCAAGCCGATACGCGACGAGATCAGCCCGGTATCGCCCTTGCGGTAGTGGCCGGCGATGAACAGCATCGTCGTCATGCCACGCTCGCGGTAATTGTACGAGGCCTGCAACAGCATCGTCGTCTTGCCGGCATTCATCGTCGCATAATGGAAGTACAGCTTGGCCATGCCGTCCTTTTAAGCCGAGTTGCAACAAAGCGGGGAGGGGGAGCGCCTACATTCCACCGGGAAAAGACGACTTCCATCCGTAAAGCGGCGGGCGTGTCGCCGATCGGCCAGCCTGCGCCGTTGTTCGTGATTGCCTTAGTGCTTGAAACCGCAGCAGAATGGTGTTTGGCTGACGGAACAAAGGTGGAAATAAAACCGCCACTTCGCTTCACCGAGAACTGAAATGGGAGAATTTCTATGTCGCGCATGAGTTCATTCGTCGCCGGTCTCGGCCTGGCGGCTTTTCTATCCACGACTGGGGCCTTCGCCGGTGATGCGGAAAGCTGCAAGACGGTGCGGCTGTCCGATGTCGGCTGGACCGACATCCAGGCGACTACCGGCGTCGCCTCGGTGCTGCTCACGGCGCTCGGTTACGAGCCGCAGGTGATCCAGCTTTCGGTGCCGGTGACCTATGCGTCGCTGAAGAACAAAGACCTCGACGTGTTCCTCGGAAACTGGATGCCGTCGATGACCAACGACATCAAGGACTATACCGCCGAAGGCTCGGTCGAGACCGTCAGCGAAAATCTCAGCGGTGCCGGCTATGGCATCGTCGTTCCGACCTATGTCGCCGATGCCGGTGTCAAGACGCTAACCGATCTCGGCAAGTTCAAGGACAAGTTCGACGGCAAGATCTATGGTATTGAGGCCGGCAATGACGGCAACCGCATTATCCTCGATATGATCAAGGATCCGAAGACCAATCTCGAAGGCTTCGAACTGGTCGAGTCTTCCGAGGCCGGCATGCTCACCCAGGCCGAGCAGTCGATGAAGAACAATGAATGGATCGCCTTCCTCGGCTGGACGCCGCATCCGGTGATGGGCGCCATGAAGATCACCTATCTCGAGGGGATGGGCGACAGCGGCTTCGGCGCCGCCACCGTGCATACCAATGTGCGCAAGGGCTACATGAGCGAATGCCCGAACGCCGGCAAGTTCATCGCCAATCTGAAGTTCAACCTGGACATGGAAGGCGAGATGATGGACGCGATCCTGAAGGGCGCCGACGCCAATACCGCCGCGACCGACTGGCTGAAGAAACACCCTGACGCGATCACCCCCTGGATCGCCGGCGTCACCACCTTCGACGGCGGCGATGCGGCGGCTGGGGTGAAAACGGCGCTCGGAAGCTGACCCGACCATCTGGCATGACGAGACAAGGGGCAGCCACGGTAGAAATGGCTGCTCTTTTTCATATCCTGTGACAAGATGACCGTGCGGCGAAGGACGGCGCCGGCAGAAGAGGGGCTAGATGGATCCGATCTCCAAATTCCTGGTCAGTTACAAGATTCCCATCGGGGCATGGGGGAAGGCGTTTTTCGGCTTTCTCACCGACAATTTCGACACCATCTTCAGGGCTTTTTCCAACACCCTCAACTTCCTGCTCGACGGCATCGTCGACGGGCTGCTGTTGCTGCCGCCGGTTCTGCTGATCGCGCTGATCGCTCTGCTCGCCTATTTCCTGCAGCGCTCGAAAGGCCTGGCTTTGGCGGTATTCATTGGATTGCTGTTCATCCTCAACCAGAACCTGTGGAAGCAGACGGTGGAGACGCTGGTGCTGGTGGTCGCCGCCGCCGCCGTGTCGATGGCCATCGGCGTGCCGCTCGGCATCTGGGCCGCGCACAAGCCGAAGGTGTATCGCGTCATGCTGCCGGTGCTCGACCTGATGCAGACGCTACCGACCTTCGTCTACCTGATCCCGGTGCTGACCCTGTTCGGCCTCGGCAATGCGCCCGGCCTCATCGTCACCATCATCTTCGTCATTCCGACCTCGGTTCGGCTCACCCATCTCGGCGTCACCTCGGTGCCGAAATCGATCGTCGAGGCGGGCGAGGCGTTCGGCGCCACCAAACGCCAGCTGCTGTGGAAGGTCGAGCTGCCTTCGGCGCTGCCGACCATCATGGCCGGCTTGACCCAGTCGATTATGCTGTCGCTGTCGATGGTGGTGTTCGCCGCCCTTATCGGCGCCGGCGGCCTCGGCACCGAGATCAACCGCGCGCTCGGTTCGCGCCGGATCGACCTAGGGCTTGAGGCAGGGCTGGCCATCGTCGTGCTTGCCATCGTGCTCGACCGAATGACGCGCATCGGCGTGGGAGGCAAGAAATGACCGTCGCCGTCGATTTCAGAAATGTCGACATCGTCTTCGGCGCCGACCAGGCAGGCTCGCTGGCGCTGATCGACAGCGGCGCCACCCGCGCCGAGATCCTCGAACAGACCGGCAACGTACTGGGCTGCGCCGGCGCCAGCCTCACCGTGAACGAGGGCGAGATCTCGGTGCTGATGGGGCTTTCCGGCTCCGGCAAATCGACGCTGCTCAGGGCCGTCAACCGGCTGAACGTGGTCTCGCGCGGCCAGGTGCTGGTCAAGGACGGCGACGGCACGGTCGACGTCATGACCTGCGACGAGGCGACGCTTCGGCGGTTGCGGCAGAAACAGGTGGCAATGGTGTTTCAGCAGTTCGGCCTGCTGCCGTGGCGCACAGTGGAGGAAAATGTCGGCCTCGGCCTCGAGCTCGCCGGCGTGCCTGAAGCCGAGCGCAAGGAGCGGGTGACCAAACAGCTGAAGCTGGTTCATCTCGACCAGTGGTCGAAGAAATACGCGCATGAGCTTTCCGGCGGCATGCAGCAGCGCGTCGGCCTGGCGCGCGCCTTCGCCACCGAGGCGCCGATCCTGCTGATGGACGAGCCGTTCTCGGCACTCGACCCGCTGATCCGGACCAAGCTGCAGGACGAGCTGCTGCAGCTTCAGGCCGAGCTGAAGAAGACCATCATCTTCGTCAGCCACGACCTCGAGGAGGCGCTGAAGATCGGCACCCACATCACTATCATGGAGGGCGGGCGCATCGTGCAGACCGGTGCGCCGGAAGACATCGTGTTGCGGCCCGCCAACGACTATGTCCGCGACTTCATCGCCAATGTGAACCCGCTCTCGGTGTTGACCGCGTGGAACGTCATGCGCGACCGCCGCGACCTCGAACATGGCGAGAACGGCTGGGTGTGGCTCGACCGGCGCAAGACGACGCGCTTCAAGATCGACGAGCATGGGCTGGTGGCGGCGGCCGAGCGCGACGGCAAGCCGGCGGTATGGGTGTCCTGCGCCGATGTCGAGGCACAGCCGGAGGAGACGGCGCAGGTGTTCTGGGCCAATCCCGGCACCTCGCTGAAGACCGTGATGCTGGCCATGCATCGCTCGCAGACCGCACCGGTGGCGCTGTTCGACGACCAGTCGCGCTTCGTCGGCGCCATCGGCGTCAGGGATGTGCTGAGCGCGGTGCTGCGAAGATAATTTTTCTCCTTGGCGAGAACCGAGACCAAACGCCGGCGCGAAGGAACGCCGGCTTAGCCCGATACCGCAAGCTAAACCGCCAGCGGCAATCTCAGTTCCGTCAACAGGCCGCCATCGGGGTGATTGGACAGGATGACCTCGCCGCCGGCGCCGCGGGCGATGTTGCGGGCGATGGTCAGGCCGAGGCCGAGGCCGCCGGTCTGACGGTTGCGCGACTGTTCCAGGCGCACGAACGAGCCGAACACGGCGTCGAGCTCGGCTTGCGGTATGCCCGGCCCTTCGTCATGGATCGCCAGCGTGATTGTCTTGCCTGATTGACGCAGGCTGAGATGCGCCCTCTTGCCATAGGTCACCGCGTTCTGGACGAGGTTGGTGACGCAGCGCCGCAGCGCGACCGGCCGCGCCATGCAGATCAAGCCGCGCGAGCGCCCGTCTTCATTCTCGAAGGAGACCTCGTCGAAGCCGTCGGCGATCGATTCTACCAGCGACCAGAAATCGATCCTCTCGCTCTTCTCCTCGGTCACCTCGAAAGTGGCGAAGTCGATGACCGAGCTGGCAATGCCTTCGATGTCGGCGAGGTCGTGCGCCAGTGCGGCGCGCACGGACGAATTCCTCAGCAGTTCGAGGCGCAGCCGCATCCTGGTCAGCGGCGTGCGCAGGTCGTGCGCCAGTGCGGCCGCAAGATGCTCGCGGTCCTCGACGTAGGCGCGCAGTCTCGCCTGCATGGCATTGACCGCCTTTGCCGCGGTACGCACCTCGCGGCTGCCGCTCTCGGCGATCGGCGGGCTCTTCAGGTCCTCGCCGATCCGCTTCACCGCGGTCTCCATCATCCTGTAGGGCGCCGTCAGCCGGCGCAGCGACCAGATCGAGGAAGCCACCACCAGCCCGGCGATTAAGGCATAGAGCGGCAGGCTATCGAAGCTCAGTATCGGCCCGGCCGGCGTGTTCGGTTCGGTGAAGTTCAGCCACTGGCCGTCGGCAAAGCGAAGCGAAGCCGTCAGCTTGTCGCTCTGGGCGAAATCGGCCGCCAGCACCAGCAGGTCGCGCTCGACCTGGCCGATATCGGGACCGGCGACCGTCCCACCGGGAGCGTCCGCTTCGTGCGTTGCCGGGTCGCGGCGGACCCGTGCATCGGTGATCCCGAACTTCGACAGCCGGCCGACCAATATGTCTTCCAGTTCGGCCAGCTCGTCGTCGCCCGCTATCGACGAGGTGACGGCGGGCGTGTCGGAGACGGTGAGCGCATAGGTGGCATTGAACAGCCCGGAGGCCGTCGCCTTGCGCTGTTCTGGGGTGGCATCATGCATCAGCTGCACCAGCGAGAAGGCGCGGTCGTTCAGCCGATAGAGATCGACGACGTCATTGGCGGCCGCACGGTCGCGCGAAACGATGTAAAGGGTCGCGATCTGGCTGATCAGCAGGCCGGCGATGACGATGAGCAGCACCCAGACCGGCAGCGTTTGCGGCAGGATGCGTCTCATTCGGAGGTCGTCTCAGGCAGGAACTGGTAGCCGCCGCTGCGCACGGTCAGGATCAGCTTCGGCGTTTTCGGGTCGTCCTCCATCTTGCGCCGCAGCCGGCTGACCAGAATGTCGACGCTGCGGTCGAAGCTGTAGCCGCTGTCGCCGCCGGACAGCTCGATCAGCTGCTCGCGGCTCAGTACGCGCTGCGCGCTCTTGACGAAGGTCTGCAGGAGATTGAATTCGGCCATCGTCAGCTCGATCCTGACGTCGCCGGGCGCCATTAGCCGGCGGCGCGAACAGTCCATCGTCCAACCGGCGAAATGGTAGATCTGCCGCGAGGCGGCGCGTCGCGGCTCGGCGGCGCCATTGCGTCTCAAGACGGCACGAATGCGTGCGAGCAGCTCGCGCGGATCGAAGGGTTTCGGCACGTAGTCGTCCGCGCCCATCTCCAGCCCAACCACGCGGTCGGTTGTCTCGGTAACCGCGGTCAGCATGATGATCGGCGTCGAATAATTGGCGCGCAACTCGCGGCAGAGCTCCAGCCCGCTCTTGCCGGGCAGCATGACGTCCAGGACGATCAGGTCGACCTGGGCGCGGCGCAGGACGGTCTCCATCTCGGTGCCGTCGGCGGCGACAGATGTATGCAGCCCTCGCCTCTGGAAGAATTCCTGAAGCAGGTCGCGAATGCCCTTGTCGTCGTCGACGATCAGTATGTGGGGGTCGGATTTCACAGGAAACCTGTCATTTGTGGATCGCCCAAGCGGTGCTTCGGCCGTCAGCCAGACGATAGAATTCAGGCCATAAGTTGGCCAGTGAAGATCGGCGGCCCGATCCGGGCTGCCCAGAAACAATCCAGAAACAAAATTCTACAATCCGGAAAAACTGCCGAAAAAAATCAAGGTCATAAGTGGTGCCGTGGCGGTCAGGTCATCGGCTGCGACACGCGTTACGGGATACGGATAGATCAATGCAAAGGTTCTCGATCAGTCTGATGGGTGCGTTGCTTTCCATTTCGCTCGTCACGGCCGCGGTTGAACAAGCCGATGCAAAACTGGCCGATGCAAAGGTGGCCAATGCAAAGGCGGCCGATGCAAAGGTGGCGACCACCCGCAGCGAGCGTTGCATCGATCTGAACCGCCAGTTTGACGAAGCCCTCGAAACCCATGCCGCGGCAACGCAGGTCACCGCGGCGAAAGCACTTCAAAGAAAGGGAAACCGGTTCTGCGCCAACAAGAAACAGGCACAGGGAATCCGGATGCTCGCGAACGCCTTGAAGCTGCTTGGAGTGACACCGATCGATCCCGTTCAGTGACACTCAATCCGATCTGCACAAAAAGGAAGTGAAGCCATGAAAAAGTCTCTCCTCTCCGCCCTCGGTCTCGCCATCGCGCTGGCCGTCTCGATGCCGGTTCTCGGCGCCAGCAGCGCCAATGCCGCGACCACCACCCCGGCTGCGACGACAACGACGACCGCTGCGCCGGCCAAGGCCGTGAAGAAGGTCGCTGCCAAGAAGACCGTCAAGAAGCACAAGAAGCACGCGGTCAAGGCAGCTCCGAAGGCCTGATCAAGCGACATCTTTCTACCCTATGAGAAGACCGCTCCAGTTGCGATTTGCCTGGAGCGGTCGTCTTTTTTGTTGCGTGCAGACAATACGGGCAGTCCCGGCCCACACCCCCCGTTGAACGCCAGACGGCAGTTCCCACATAGGCACGGATTTTTGAACTGCGTCCGCCGGGAAGCCGCTCGCGCGCGGTTGAATGGACGACCGCTTTTGCCCATGTCAAAATGACCGCAAAGCCGTCGTACTCAATTGCCGGTCCAATGCCTGAAATCACGACAAAACCCCGTACCAGCACGAAGCCGAAAGTCGAACGGCCGAAGCTCTACAAGGTTATCCTGGTCAATGACGATTTCACGCCGCGCGAGTTCGTCGTGACTGTGCTGAAGGCCGAGTTCAAGCTCAGCGAAGACCAGGCGCATAGGATAATGATCACTGCGCACCGGCGCGGCGTCTGCGTCGTCGCCGTCTTCACCAGGGATGTCGCCGAGACCAAGGCGGCGCGGGCAACCGATGCCGGCAAGGCCAAGGGTTATCCGCTGATGTTCACGACGGAGCCGGAGGAGTAGGGCTCCTTTTCCCTTCTCCCCTTGCGGGAGAAGGTGGCCGAGCGAAGCTCGGTCGGATGAGGGGTGTTCCAGGGAACGCCGACGCCTCATTTCTTCCGGCACCCCTCATCCGTCTTGGCGCTTCGCGCCAATCCACCTTCTCCCACAAGGGGCCTGTTGCGTAATTCGCTGATTGTGATTCTCTGAGACGAAGCTCGGAGGGAATCGCGATGGCAGTGAAGCAGATGGGCCAGT
>NZ_JAMYSV010000005.1:0-331744 GCF_040322115.1 Mesorhizobium sp. M0195
AACTGGCCCATCTGCTTCACTGCCATCGCGATTCCCTCCGAGCTTCGTCTCAGAGAATCACAATCAGCGAATTACGCAACAGGCCACAAGGGGAGAAGGCAAGAGCTGCCGCTACTCCGCCTCCGCTACCATCTGCCGGCCGCCAACCCAGTCGCGCCATGCCCGCTCATCGCCATGGAACACGTTGAGGTCGATGCGGCCCCTCACCCCGTGCGACAGGCCGGAGCCGGAATATTGCCAGAACAGCCATTTGCGGCCGGGATAGACCTTTGACGGGTGGGCGGCTACGGCGCGCAGCCAGAATGGATAATCGGGGAAGGCGCCGCGCAGATTGTCGCGGTAGAAGTCGGGCGCGGTGTAGATGATCGGCCGCTGGCCGTAGTGGCGCTCGAGCTTGTCCATGAACACTTGCATCTTTTCCAGCACCTTTTGCCGCGATGGGCGCCGCTTGCAGCTGGATTCGCCGTTCCACTCGACATCGATCACCGGTGGCAGCGCCCCCTCGACCCTCGGCACGTTGCGGATGAACCAGTCGGCCTGCTCGCCGGCGGTGCGGCACCAGTAGAAGAAGTGATAGGCGCCGCGCTTCAAGCCGGCGGCGTCGGCATTGCGCCAGTTCCTGGTAAACATCGGGTCGATATGATCGCCGCCGTCGGTCGCCTTGATGTAGGCGAAGTTGGCGCCCTGGGCGCGCAGCTTTTGCCAGTTCACATTGCCCTGCCAGCGCGAAACGTCGACGCCATGGACGGCAAGGCGCCTCGGCGAGGAGGACTTACCGAAATTGATCGGCTTGGCGTCGCGAAAACCATAGCGCGTGACCGGCTCGGCAAGCATCGCCGGTGCTGCGCGTGTCAGCCGCTTCGGCGGCGACATCAGCGCGATGACCTCGGCCGGCGGTTCGACCTCCTGATCGGGCACGTTCATCGCGACCGGCTGTTCGTCGTGCCCCTGTTCGGCAAAAGCGGGCGCAGCATCAGTCTTCGCCACGGATGCCACCGGCGCGGGTGGCCGCACAACCGAGCTGGTGGTCTCGCCGGACGGCACTTGCAGCGCATCGACGCCGGAGGTCGACGTGCAGCCGGCAAGGCACAGCGCTGCGATCGAAAAGATGACGACGCCTGATAACCGCATCTGGACCTGTACGCAAAACACAACAGACCGAAGGCAGGACAACGCCGCCGGACAAACCAAGCTGGATTCCTAACAAGAAACTACCAACAAAGTTTGAATCGAATTGTTAGGGGGTTTGCATCGGGACGTTCGCCCGGACGGGGGTGCGCCATCCCCAACGGCCACGTGGCTGCCTCGCAATCCCGCTTGACAACTCACGGCATGAGATTAGTCTCCACTAATCTTACGGTGTAAGGCCATACTTGGGAGGAAGTCATGCAGCCCGCCGCCCTGTCAGAATTGCAGCCCGTAGTCCCGCCGGAGCCACACCCGCCCGCCATCGGGATCGACGAGATATCGCGCGATCTCAGCCGCGTTATCGAACGAGCCGAGGTCAATGCCTGGCTCGATCTCTATCGCGCCGCCCCGGCAGACTTTGCCGCAAGGCAAGGCCTTGCCATCGCCGAAGATGGCGATCTCGTCTGGACCACCTGCACGACGATCCCGTTCATCCATTTCAACTGCGTCAAGAATCTCGGTGTCGATAGCGCTGCCACCGAGAGCCGGCTCGACGCGCTTCTGGCGCATTATCGCGAGGCCGGTATTCTGCGGCCCTGGTTCTACACCAATCCGCATACCGAGCCCGCGACGCTCAGCTGCTGGCTCGAGGCACGCGGCCTGCAGCGTCAGGGCGGTTGGGAACGCATCTTTCGCGACGCCACGCCATTGCCAACGGAGCCGCTTTTCCCGTCGAAGGATGTCTCAGTCGAGCGGGTGACGTCGGCAACGGCAAGGGAATGGGCTGGGTTCATCGACAGCCAATATCGGTTGCCGACCTCACCATGGTTGCTAGCGCTGGCCGGCCGACGCGGCTGGCATCATTATATGCTGCGGCGGGACGGCGCGGTGGCGGCGGTGCGCTCGATGGTCATCGGTGTCGACGGCATGGCCTGGAGCGGCATCGACGCGCCGGTGCCCGGCATCATGGCGCCGAGCTTCGACCTCGATGCAATGCTCGGCGAAGCGATGGTGCGCGACGGACTTGCGGCCGGTGCAAAACTGTTCGTGGCCGACATCGAGGCGCCGCAGTGCGAACGCGACGGGCCGGCGTATCGCAACTATGCGCGCCTCGGCTTCAGGCTCGCTTATTTCCGCAGCCATTACAGCTATTTGCCGGCAAATTCCGGCTGACCGCTTCAAGACCCTAGCCGCAAAGCCACAGCTTGTGGCAGGTCGTGGCCATAAGGTGGGCCGGCGGTACAAACCGATCGTTGACCGCCACATCATCGTCCGCCCGGCGGACCTTTTCCTCGAGCAGCGTGCGAAGTTCTGCCGGCTGCACGCGGTCGCGCTCCATCACCAGCTTGATCATCGGATCACTCAAGAGCTCGTCCAGGGTGTTGATGCTGTCGTTCATTCCGTCGCCTCCTCGACTGCCGCCCGCACGCAATAGATAGGCAGCAATGATGGCCCGCCAATGACGCTTTGCCGGCTATCTCGTGTCGCTTTGGATTAAATTTTATCCAGACTTCACCTCAAGCCGGAGGTGGCGCGCCTTCATATTGCGGCAGGCCTTCGTCGATCTGGACCCAGGGCTGCTTCGAGGCGGTCCAGATGTGCATCTCAGGCCTGAACACCGAAGGATCATCGAGCGAGCCGGTCGTGATGCCGATGATGCCGGCGGAATCGCGCCGGGAAAACATCGTCGTGCCGCAACGCGGGCAAAAGCCACGCTTGAGATCGGGCGAGGAATTCACCGTCGCCACCGGTCCGTCGACCGTCACATCGTCGATGCGGAACAGCACGCGCGCGTTGAAGGCGGCACCCAGTGCCTTCTGGCAGAGCCGGCAATGGCAGACGCGCTCATTGATCGGTGTCGCCTCGGCATGGTAGCGCACCGCACCGCACAAACACCCGCCCTGATATCTTGCCATCGCCCATGTCCCTTCCCTGCGAGGATAGGCGATACCTATCGATAGGCGTGGCACCGTCAATTGAAAAGCTTTGATGGCGTTATCTAAAGCTGTGATCCGGCCGATGGGCGATCGGCTGGATGCGCCGCGCCAAGGCCTCATCAACGAAATGCCGGCCATCTCGCGGGAGACGGCCGGCAGACAATTGACTGAGCGTCAGTTCGTTTCGTTGACGACCTCATCCCAAGTCTTGACCTTGGTCTCGCCATTGAGGAACGGCAGCGTGGCAGCTGTCAGTTCCGGCGCGAAGAACACGTCATAGTGGGTGCGGTTCGGCAGGATCGCCAGGCGGTTTTGCGACAGGTTCTCGCGCATCCAGCCGGCGTCCTTCAACCCGCCGCCAAGCATCTGGTAAAACTTGATCTCGTGCTCGGGCCGGTACATGTCGCTGTCGCCGAACACCAGCATGACCGGCATTTTCAGCTTCGGCACGTCGGCAGAATAATCGTAGTCCTTGCGCATATAGGCGCCGAGCTGGTCGAGCAGTTTCGGAAAATCCTTCGGATGCGGCGCGACCGCGACGTAGGATTTGTACATCGGCGTGTCCTTCATCATGTCGGCCATCGCTGCGCCGACTTGTGCCTGCTGGCCACGCATCTCGGCATAGAAGCCGTCCGCGGCGTAGCCGGTCGAGACCAGGACGAGCCGGCGCACCACGTCGGGATGCTGCACGGCCATGCGGAAGGCGACGCCCCCACCCAGCGAATAACCCATGACGTCGACCTTGTCGTAGCCGAGCGCCTTGACGATCGCCGCCATGTCGTCGCCCATCGCCTCCAGGCTGAGCGGCCGGTCGCCGAGTGCGGTGCGGCCATGGCCCTGCAGGTCGACCCCGATGACGGTGCGGTTTTCGGTAAGCTTCGGCAGGATCGGCGCGAACATGTCGGTTGTGCCGAGACCGCCATGCAGCAGAAGCAGTGGCTCGCCCTTGCCATAGACGGCGTAATAATAGTTCAGGCCGTTGATCGGCAGCAGGCCGGACTTTTGCGGCTTCGGCAGTGTTGCGGTTGCGGTCGTCATGGCGGGCTTGGCCTCCTCTGCGTTGATGGCGCCCGGCGCGGCAAAGAGCGCGGCGGCCGAGGCGAAAATGGCAATAAATATCGATCTGGACATATCAGTCTCCCTCTCTCGTTTGCATCAAAGTCGCTTGTGCATCAAAGTAGCTTGGCGACCTCCTCGAGCTGTTCGGCGCACTGGCCCCAGCCGTCGTGAAAACCCATTTTCTCGTGCTGTTCGCGGTCGGCGACCGACCAATGCGCAACCCGGGCGATGTAGCGGGTCTTGCCCTCGCCCTCGTCGTCGAAGGTCAGCACGACCGTCATGAACGGCTTTTCGGACGGCTCCCACGCCCTGGCATAGGCATCGGTGAAGACGAGCCTTTTGCCTGGTACGACTTCGAGGAAGATGCCTGGATTCGGGAACTCCTTGCCGTCGGGATCGGCCATGACGACAAGGGTGGAGCCACCGGTCCGCACATCCATTTCGGCGCGCGGCGTCGTCCACGGCTTCGGCGAGAACCATTGCGTCAGCAGCTTCGGCTCGGTCCAGCAGCGATAGACGTTCTCGCGCGGCGCATCGATGATGCGGGCGAGAACCAGCTCGCGGTCGGAGTTGGGGGCGATGTCGAGCTTGGTGGTCATGGCGTTCCTCACACGTCGGTTTGGCTTTCGTGTCTAGGACGAACCGACAAGACGCAAGCCGACACGGCCCGCGAAAAAATCCGCGGGACCGGAGATTCGAGCGACGGAACCGAGTGGCTTCAGTGGCGCTTGGCTTGCACCAGATAGGCGTCGATCTCGGTCTCGCCGAGCCACTTGGCCGCTTCCAGCCGATGCAGGCCTTCGACCAAGACGTGGCGCTTGCCGTCATGGCGCACCTGGATCGGCATCTTCATGCCGTTTTCCAGAATGTCCTCGGCCAGATGGCGGACGGTTTCAGGATGCAGCGTCTTCTTGCGCGCGGTCGGCACGTAGATGTCGTCGACCCTGACCTTTTGCACTCTCAGCATATCGGCTCCCGTGCGGACAAGGCCGCCCTTTGTGAGATAGTCTGTTTGGCCGGCAAGGCCAAGGGAGCAGCCCGGCAATGGCTGGCCCGATCGTTTCCAATTGACGCTTGGCCGGCGGATAGCCGAAATGGCGGCCTTCGAACTTAGCGGTGTCCATGAACCATCTGCCGACCGAGTTTCCCGATTTCGGACTGACGCCGGAGCAGCGACGCCAGGCGGTGCGCAGCCATTACTGGGAATGGCCCGGTATGGATGGCGGGCGCGGCGAAATCTGGTGCTACAGCGACCGTTTTTCCTATCGCCCCGGCGAGATGGTGGCGCTGCATGTCAGTTCGACGGCCGCCGGTTTCGGCATCGCGATCATCCGCGACGGCGGCGCGGAAACGACAATGTTCGAAAGGACCGGGATTGCGGCGCGCTGGCAAGATACGCCGGATCAATGTTCGGTCGAAGGCTGCGGCTGGCAGGCGTCGTTCGAGTTTCGGATCGGCGACGACTGGCCATCCGGCGCCTATCGCGTCACGCTTGAAGCGGACGGTCGCGACGGCAAGCCGATCCGCTGTCATCACCTTTTCATCGTCTCGCCGCAGCCCGGCAAGAAACCCGGCCGCGTGCTGCAGGTCGCGGCCACCGGCACCTGGCTCGCCTACAACACATGGGGCGGTTCCAACCATTACGAAGGCATCACCGGGCCGGCCCGCGACCAGTATGCACGAATAGTGTCGACGCAGCGGCCTTGGTGCCGCGGCTTCGTCGTGCTGCCCAAGGATGCGCCGCGCGTGCCGCTCGAAGTCGCGGTGCCGCCGAAAACCGTGCCGCGCTATCCGCACATGGAATGGGCCTTTGCCACCGGCCATTCGAAGAAATACGCCTCAGCCGGCTGGGCAAGCTACGACAGCCATTTCTTCCGCTTCGCCGAGCGTTCCGGCTACGCCGTCGATCTCGCCAGCCAGCACGATCTGCATTTTTCGCCCGACATTCTCGACGGCTATGACTGCGTCGTCTTCGTCGGCCACGACGAATATTGGACCTGGGAAATGCGCGATGCGGTCGACACCTATGTCGAGCGCGGCGGTCATGCGGCGCGCTTTGCCGGCAACTTCATGTGGCAGACCAGGCTGGAGGACGAAGGCCGCCGGCAGGTCTGCTACAAATACCGCGCCCGCGCCGAGGACCCGGCCTATCGCGGCGGCGATATGAAGCGCGCCACCAATTCCTGGGAAGCGCCGGAAATCGGCCGGCCGGGTGCGGCGACCTTCGGCCTCAACGCGACAAGAGGCGTCTATGCCGGCTGGGGCGGCTGCGCGCCGCGCGGGGTGCGTGGCTTTCCGGTCTACCGGCCGGAGCATTGGGCCTTCGCCGGTACCGGCATCTACTATGGCGACCTGCTCGGCGCCGACAGCCATGTCTATGGCTATGAGGTCGACGGGCTCGATTTCGAGATCCGCGGCGGCCTGCCCTACCCGACGCCCGACAGCGGCGCACCGAACGGCCTGCAGGTGCTCGCGGTCGGCATGGCTGCCCAGGTCGAGGAAAGCGCCGACATCCCGTTCGAGGACCAGTTCCTCGGCGACGAGGACGGCCGCTTCACCGCCGAAACGCTGTTCGGCGAGGCAAGTGACGCCAATCTGGACAAGGTCAAACGCGGGAACGGCATGATCGTCAATTTCCGGCGCGGCAAAGGCGAGGTGTTTCACGCCGGAAGCTGCGAATGGGTTGCCGGCCTGCTAAGGCAGGATGCGATGGTCGAGCGTGTTACCAGAAATGTCCTCGACCGCTATCTCGGAAAGTCATGACATGCTGAAGTCCCCTGCCCCGGAAGCCCGCGAAGCCTCGCATCTGTTCTACCTGTCCAGCCTGCGCCGGCCGCTGATCGACCGCGCCGAAGGCATCTACATGTGGACGCAGGATGGCCGCCGCTTCATCGACGGATCGAGCGGCCCGATGGTCGCCAATATCGGCCACTCCAATCGCAACGTGCTTGATGCGATGAAACGGCAGATGGACCGCGCCACCTTCGCCTACCGCCTGCATTTCGAGAACGAACCGGCAGAGGAGCTCGCGCGGCAACTGGCGGCCAAACTCCCCGAGGGCCTGGACCGCATCTTTTTCGTCTCCGGTGGCTCGGAGGCAACGGAATCCTGCGTCAAGCTGGCGCGGCAATGGGCAGTCGCCATCGGCCAGCCCAGCCGCTGGAAGGTGATCACGCGCTTTCCGTCCTATCATGGCGGCACGCTCGGCGCGCTCGCCGTCACCGGCGACGATGCGCTGGCCGAAACTTTTGCGCCGATGATGCAGGTCATGCCGACGGTGCCGGCGCCTGCCGCCTGGCGCGACCGCGACAATCTTTCGATGGAACAGCGCGGCACCCGCTACGCCGACATGCTGGAGGAAAAGATCCTCGCCGAGGGACCGCAGAGCGTGCTCGCCTTCATTATGGAGCCGGTCGGCGGCGCTGCCACAGCTGCATTGGTGGCGCCCGACAGCTATTATCCGCGCATCCGCGAGATCTGCGATCGCTACGGCATCCTGCTCATCCATGACGAAGTGATGAGCGGTGCCGGCCGCACCGGAAAATTCCTTGGCGGCGACCACTGGAACTGCAAGCCAGACATCGTCGCGCTGTCGAAGGGGCTGGGCTCGGGCTATGCCCCGCTCGGTGCGCTGGCGGCACCGATGCGGCTGGTGCAGCCATTGCTCGCGTCGGGCGGCTTCCAGCACGGCCATACCTATGCCGGCAATCCGCTCGCCTGCGCCGCCGGGCTCGCCGTGCTCGGCGAGATGGACCGTCTCGGCCTGATCGCGAACGCGGCTGTCATGGGCGAGCTATTGATGGCCGAGCTGAAGGGATTGGCGAAGCGGTTTCCGTTCATCGCCGACGTCCGCGGCAAGGGCCTGCTCACCGGTGCCGAAATGGTCGCCGATCCGGACACGCTGAGGCCGATCGAGCCGGCGAAAAAGGCCACTCAGCGCCTGCTCGACCTCGCCTATGAGCGCGGCCTGATCATCTACGGACGCAAGGTCAAGGGCGGTGTCGACGGCGACAATTTCATGGTCGCGCCGCCGATGATCGTCACCGCCGCGCAGATCGGCGAGATCATATCCATCATCGGTGACGCGCTCGAGGTGCTGGCCGGCGAGCTCGACCTGCCGGTCGAAGGCTGAGGAACGAACCATGGCACCGCGCAAAGTCATCATCACCTGCGCCGTCACCGGGTCGGTGCACACCCCGTCGATGTCGCCGCATCTGCCAGTGACGCCGGACCAGATCGCCGCAGACGCAATCGCCGCCGCCGAGGCCGGCGCTTCGATCCTGCATCTTCATGCCCGCGACCCTAAGGATGGGCGGCCGACCGCCGACCCCGAGGTGTTCATGCAGTTCCTGCCGCGCATCAAGCAGGCGACCGATGCGGTGATCAACATCACCACCGGCGGATCGTCGCTGATGACGCTCGACCAGCGGCTGGCCGCGCCGCTCAGGGCCGAGCCGGAAATGTGTTCGCTCAATATGGGTTCGATGAACTTTGCGCTGTTCCCGATGCTCGAGCGGCCGCGGGAATGGCAGCACGAATGGGAGCCGAAACTGCTCGAGGCCACCCGCGACACGATCTTCAAAAACACCTTTGCCGACATGGAGACGGTGCTCGAGAAGCTCGGGCGCGGTTGCGGCACGCGCTTCGAATTCGAGTGCTACGATGTCGGCCATCTCTATTCGCTGGCGCATTTTCGCGATCGTCGGCTGGTGTCTGGACCTTTGTTCATCCAGTTTGTTTTGGGCATCCTTGGCGGCATCGGCGCCGATCCAGAAAACCTGATCCACATGAAGCGCATCGCCGACAAACTGTTCGGCGACAGCTACCAATTTTCGGTGCTGGCCGCAGGACGCCACCAGATGCCGATGATCTCGATTGCGGCGGCGATGGGCGGCAATGTCCGCGTCGGGCTGGAGGACAGCCTCTACGACGGGCGCCAGCTCGCCAAGTCCAATGCCGACCAGGTGCGCCGCATCCGCAGCGTGCTCGACGGATTGTCGCTGGACGTCGCGACGCCGGCCGAGGCGCGGCAGATGCTGGCGCTCAAGGGCGGCGACCGCGTGGCGTTCTGAGATGCGGCCGTGACCAACCCACCGTCAAGAGACATTGTCATCCGGCCCGGCCGGGTGGAGGACGTCGAAACCATCCACGCCGCGCTCCTACGGCTCGGCGCGCATGTCGGCGCACATCAGGAGATCACCTCGACAGCTCGGGATCTCCGCACCTATGGCTTTGGCGAGAAGCCTGCCTTCTCGACCCTGATTGCCGAGGTCGGCGGCGAGTTTGCCGGGCTTTGCCTGCATTTTCCAATCTTCTCGACATGGATGGGCCGGCCCGGCGTCTATGTGCAGGACCTCTATGTCGAGGACCGTTTTCGCGGCCGCAGGATCGGCGAGCGCCTGCTGCGCCAGGTCGCGGCGCAATGCCGGAAGGACGGCGGCGTCTATCTCAAGCTGTCCGTCGATACCGACAACGAGACCGCCAAGGCTTTTTACGAACGGTTGGGCATTGCCTGGTCCAGCTACGAGCAGGTGCAGAAGATCGTCGGCGACGCCTTTTTCGCCTTCGCCGATGCACCGGAGGAGCTAACATGAAAGCCTTCTATGCCGAAGAACAGAAGCGCCACGACCCGAAGGCATTCCTCTCCAGCGGCGCGCCGCAGCCCAATCCGGAAAAGCCGGAACGGGTCGAGCGATTGTTGGCCGGCGCAAGGGCTGCCGGCTGCACGATCGAACGGCCGCGGGATCACGGACTCGGCCCGATTGCCGCGGTACATACGCCGGAATATCTCGATTTCCTTCACCATATCTTCGCGCGCTGGCAGCGCATCGAGGGCGCCTCGGCCGAGGTCATCCCCAACATCCACCCGATCGCGCGGAACGGCTCCTATCCGGCCTCGGCGGTCGGCCAAGCCGGCTACCACATGGCCGACACAGCCTGCCCGATCTCCGGCGAGACGTGGCAGAGCGCGCTTTGGAGCGCCTGGAGCGCGGTTGAAACTGCCGAGGCGGTGATGTTGGGAGCGCCGGCCGCCTACGCGCTATGCCGGCCGCCCGGCCATCACGCCTTTGCCGACGTCGCCGGCGGCTTCTGCTTCATCAACAATTCGGCGGTCGCCGCACAGGCTCTACGCAAGCAGGCAGCGCGGGTGGCGATCCTCGATGTCGACCTGCATCACGGCAACGGGACGCAAGGCATCTTCTATGCCCGGCCGGACGTGCTCACAGTCTCGCTGCACGCCGACCCAGTGCGTTTCTATCCGTTTTTCTGGGGCTATGCCGACGAGCGCGGCGAAGGCGCCGGCCTCGGCTACAATCTCAACCTGCCGCTGCCGCGCAAATCCGGCGATGCGGCTTTCCTCGAAGCACTGGCGGCAGCGTTCCAGCGCATCAACGCCTTCTCGCCCGATGCGCTTGTGGTCGCGCTGGGGCTAGACGCCTTCGAAGGTGATCCGTTCGGCGGGCTGTCGGTGAGCACGCCTGGTTTTTCGCGCATTGCAGAGGCGATCGCCCGGCTCGGCCTGCCAACGGTCATCATCCAGGAAGGCGGTTATCTCTGCGACGAGCTCGGCGACAATCTCACCGCCTTCCTCACCGGTTTTGGCGGCGCCCACAAGCGGTGATCCGTCGGCGTGGCCCGCTCAGGATCGCTCCTGCCTCAGCATGGCGACAACGCGGTGCACGCTCTCCAGCGTCTCGTCGATCTCGCCTGCAGTGTTGTAATGGGCGATGCCGATGCGCACCACGCCCTGCTCGGCCGGAATGCCGAGCTGGTGGACGATCTCCCAGGCGTAGTTGTGGCCGGACCACAGGAAGATGTTTTCCGCATTCATCTGCCGCACGATCGTCTCCGGCGCTATGCCTTCGACAGTGAACGACACCGTCGGCACACGCTCATTGATCCGCTTCGGATCGGTGATGCCGTGGATGGTCAGGCCGGCAATATCCGACAGACCGTCGATCAACTGTTGCGTTAGCGGGTTCTCGTAAGCGATTGAGACTTCGAAGGCCTTGGCGATTTTCCGCCGACGCGATCCTTGCGCGCCAGCTGCCGCTCCCAACTCGGCAAAATAATCGACAGCCGCCGACAGGCCGGCCATCAATTCAATTTGCGGCGTGCCGAGCTCGAAGCGCTCCGGCAAGGCATTGGACGAGCAACGGCATTTATACGGCTTAAGCGCATCGATAACGTCCAGCCTGCCCCACAAAATTCCCATATGCGGGCCGAAGAACTTGTACGCCGAGCAGATCAGGAAATCGCAGCCGAGGTTTTGGACGTCGATCAGACCATGCGGCGCGAACTGGACGGCATCGATGTAGACCAACGCACCAGCCCGCCTAGCGATGCCGGTCAACGCCTTCACCCGGTTGATCGACCCGGTGAGATTGCTGGCGTAGTTGAGCGCGACGAGCCGCGTCCTCTCGGAAAGCAACGCGGCGAGCGCCGCCTCCTCGATCTGCCAGCTCTGCTGGTCGAAAGGCAGCCAGCGCACGACAAGGCCAAGGTCTTCAGCCAGTTGCAGCCAGGGTGAGACGTTGCCCTCATGGTCCATGCGGGTGAGGATGATCTCGTCCCCGGGCTTCATCGTGCGGCCGAGCGTTCGCGACATGTGGTAGGTCAATGTCGTCATGTTGGCACCGATGATAATTTCCTGCGGGCTCGCAGCGCCGAGAAAATCCGCCATCGCCAGATGGGCCTCGTCGACAATGTCCTGTGCCGCAATGGTGGTCTCGAAGAAGCCGCCGAGGTTGGCATTGGTGGTCAGCAGGCAGCGTGACACCGCGTCCGCCACCGACTGCGGGACCTGCGTGCCGGCAGGATTGTCGAGATAGATGCGCTGGCGGCCCTTGTCGGTCAGCGACAAAGCCGGAAATTTCGCGCGCACCGCGTCGATCCGGAAGCCCATGGCTGTTCCCCTCTCCTTATGACAATCGGACAACCACGTCCCGACGCGTCAAGGGCACGGATTGCCGACACGCTGGTGGATCGCATCAACGGCTTTCTGCATGTCCTCGGTCCAGACCACGTCGGCGGAAGAGAGCGCCATTTCGAGTTGCGAAATGGTGGTGGCGCCGATGATGTTCGAGGTGACCAAGGGCCGGTTCGAGACATAGGCATTGGCAAACAGCGCCGGCTCCATGCCGAAGGTGCGCGCCAACCGGTTGTATTCGAGCTGCACCTCGGCAGCATTCGGCGTCTCGTAGCGCTGGCCGCGGTTGAACAACTGCGAGCGCGAGCCCTGCGGCCGCGCGCCATGATCGTATTTGCCGGTCAAATAGCCTTGCGCCAGCGGTGAATAGGCAAGCAGCGACACCTGCTCGCGCTCGCAGACTTCGGCAAGGTTCACCTCGAAGGTGCGATTGACGAAATTATAGGCGTTCTGCAGCGAGGCGACGCGCGGGCCGAGGCCCTTGTCGGCTTCGGCAATGAAACGCATGACGCCCCAGGAATTCTCGTTCGACAGGCCGAAATGGCGGATCTTGCCGGCCTTCACCAGTTCATCAAATACGGCAAGCGTCTCGGCGATCGGCGTCTCGCCTTCCGGCACACCGGCGGCATCGGAGCGTCGCGGCAAGGTGCCGATGCGGTTCGGATTGGCGCCCCACGGCACGTCGCGTTCCGGCCAATGGATCTGATATAGGTCGATGTAATCGGTGTTGAGCCTGGCGAGTGACTTATCAATAGCGTCGAAGATATCGGCGCGCACCAGCTTAGACGAGCGGTCGCCGCGAAACCAAGTGTTGGCGGTGCGACCAACTACCTTCGAGGCGATGATCACTTGGTCCCGATTGCGCTTCTCCTTCATCCAATTGCCAATGATTGTCTCGGTACGGCCTTGTGTCTCCGCCTTGGGTGGGATCGGATAGAGTTCGGCGGTGTCGATGAAATTGACACCGCGAGCAAACGCCAGATCCATCTGGGCGTGACCGTCCGCCTCGGTGTTCTGCTGGCCCCAAGTCATCGATCCGAGGCAGATTTGCGACACGAAAAGATCGGTCTGGCCGAGACGGCGTTTGTGCATGGAGTTTCCCCGGCGGGAATTTTGCGCGGCTGCGCGAGGAGGAAGCAATAGCATACAGGAAAGCGCCGCCCGCTTCCAAGCCCACCGACGGCAGGTCAGGCGACTTTCCAGGATGCCGGCGAACGGAGTTTTTCGCTGCGTCTAACAAAAAACCGGCCAAGTGCCGGGACTGAGGCCTACGCTCGAAGCACCGCCGAAGTTTCGCCGGAACAGCCGAATTATGTCAAAAAAGATCAGGGCAGCATGGCTGCCATGCGAATGCTGCACTGCACAATTGTCATGATCTGCCTATATTGACGGCCGTGGAGGTTCAATAAGGGGCTTGAATCATGGGATTCTTCACTGAAATGTTCGCCCGTCCGCGTCCGCGGGAACAACTGCGTTATCGTGCGGCACTGGCGCTGCTCCATTCGATGAGCAATGCCGATCGCGCCGATATCGGCGTCAAGCCGGCCGATTTCCCGCGCATCGCTCGGGAAATGTCCGTACGCTAAACAGCGCGCCGTGAGAATCCCGCCGCAGCGGGATATCTCACGAGCTAATCTCAACGCAATCCGAGGAAGATCGACTTGCCCAATGGCACGCCGTTGTGGCGCAGGATGTCGTAGGCGGTGGTCAGGTGGAAGTAGAAATTGGGCATGGCGGCATGCAGCAGATACTGCATTCCCGGCATCGAAACCTCGCGCCCGGCAAGCCGCAGTTCGACCATCCTGTCATCTGAACCATCGAATTCGGCCGCCGAAAATGTCGCGAGATAGTCGAGCGTCTTGGTAAGGCGGGCCTGCAGATCAACGAAGCTCGTCTCATTATCCTCGTATTTTGGCACCTCACGCCCGGCAAGCCGCGACGGCGCGCCCTTGGCGTGATCGGTGGCAATCTGTACCTGCCTGGTCAGCGCAAACATGTCCGGCGCCAGCCTCGCCGTCAGATACACCTGCGGATCAATCTTGCGATCAGCCGCATTTTGCTCGGCAATGTTCAGCACATTGGCTAGTGACTTCAGCCTCGCCGAAAATACCGGCACGGATGCTTCATACATTGATATGGTCACAAGAAATCTCCACGCGGCCCTACTGCCTATGGCGAGAGGTAGCGCTTTCGCAGGCGATTGTTCAAGCGCCACCACGTCGCCGCGATCGATATGATAGATTTTTTATCGAGTGGAGGTTCCCGATGAGACGCGCCCTTTTTGCAGCGACCGCCTTTATCTCTCTTGCCGTTGCCGGCCAATCGGCGCTCGCCGCAGACGCGCCTTATATCGACGACAGGTCGAATGCCGAGGCGGTGATCCGGTCGCTTTATAGTGCCATCAGCCGGCACGAATTCGCGCGCGCCTGGGACTATTTCGGCGACACCAAGCCGGCCAAGGATTTCAATTCCTTCGTCAAAGGCTATGACGGCACGGACACGGTCGAAGTGAAAACCGGTGGCGTATCCGAAGACGGGGCTGCCGGCAGCATCTACTACAGCGTTCCGGTCGCCATCCGGGCGACGGCCAAGGACGGCAGCGAGAATGTCTTTGCCGGCTGCTATACGCTGCGCCAGATCAACGCCTCGATCCAGGAACCGCCATTTCGCTCGATCTTCATCGACAAGGGTGCGCTGAAACCCTCAAAGGCCGATTTCGAGGATGCCGTGCCGGCAAGCTGCGGCGAAGGACCGCCGCCGCCGAAGAAGGACGCAGCGCTTGAGCAGGCCAACAAGGCGTTTGCCGCGACTTATGGCGACCAGTGCGACAAGGATCTTTTGGCGCAGAAGCCGGACATTTTCTCGATCCACTACAAGGACAAGGATGCGGCTGCCAGCGATCCCGAAAGCGAAACGCGGCTTTTCCATTTCGCCTGCTCGGCCGCGGCCTACAACGAAAACTCGATCTATTACATGAGCGACGACGTGCTTGGCGTAAGACAATTGCAGTTCGCCGAACCTGAAATGGACATCCGCTACGAGAACAATGACAGCGACGGCAAATTGCTGGGCATGACCATAGTTGGCTTCCAGACCTCCGGCTGGGCAACCAATTCCGATTACGACGAAGAGACCAAGACGATCACCACCTTCAACAAATGGCGTGGCATCGGCGATGCCTCTTCGTCGGGGACCTATCTGTTTCGCAACGGCGATTTTTCCCTGGTCCAGTACGACGTCGACGCGTCTTATGACGGCGAGGAAAATCCGCAGACGGTCGTCGACTACAATACCGCGCCTTAAGGGGCCTTCGACAACATCCAGTTGAGCGTGCCGCGCCAGTCGGTCATGCGGATGGGCGTGCCGTGCGTGCCGGTCTCGAAGCGGACGAAGCGCGTGGGATAGCTCTTCGATTTGGCCAGGATGGAGCGGAAGAAGGCTTCCTGTTTCTCGATTGGAAACACCGGGTCCTTGCTGCCTTGGCCGAAGAAGACCGGCACACGACGCTTGAAGGCGGGGCTTGAGAAGAAACTCTCGTCCCATAGCGAGCCGAGCAGCAGCAGCCCGTCGATGCGCCGGCCGGTATCATTGCGGGCGGCCAGCTTCCAGCATAATGAGCCGCCCATCGAGCCGCAGGCGACGAAGATTTTTGCGCTCGGCGATTGTTCGGCATAGTGGTCGATCAGCGCGGCGATCTGGGCGGCACCTGTGTCGCCGAAATCGGAAAAGTCCGGCGATAGATAGAGACCGCCGTTGCCCGCCATCAGGTTCTTGATGCGATTGAAATTACCGCCGAAGGTAAAGTCGTCGGTGCCCTGCTTACGGCTGCCGCCCTGCCCGTGCAGATAAAGCACGATGATGCTGGCGCCCCCGGTCTTGCCGACGGCAATGTGGCGGACATCGCCGGCGTCGGTCTTCAGCAAGAGATCCTGCTGCACCTTGCGCACGCCGGTTTCGGTGTATTGCGCGTGCACACGACGCTCAGGCACTTCGTCACGAGCGTTGATGTCGCGCAGCTCACGATAATCGACCACCGTATAGGCGCCGTTGCTCTCGGACGAGAGTGTGACCGGATAGGCGAACAGATCGTCCTTGAAGGGTTTGAGTTCGAGAGCGTTGGCGTAGGCGACACAAAAGAGCTGCAAAAGAATCGCCATCGGCAGGGCCGGGAGGCCAGAGGGGGGCAAGCGGAACCGGAAGCAGGAACGAAAGGCCATCCCTCAGCCATGCGTTTTTCGGCTTCGGTTTGTCAATCCTGCAGCACGCCGCCGGCGCCTTCCAGCGCCTCGCGCGTGTCGACATCGATCGCTGCCCCTTCGCCGATCTCGACATCGATGACGTCGAGCCCTTCGGCCTCGACCAGATGGCGGGCGCCGGTATCGCCTTGGAGGTGAGCGATCGCGGCAAACAGCGAACGCGGCAGCAGCACCGGATTGCCGCGCCGCCCAGCGTGCGAGGCCCGCACCACCGATCGGCCTTCGGACCTGCGGAACGCCTCGATCAGCCTGTCGAGGTCGGCCGAGGCGACGCCGGGCATATCGCCGAGGACAATCATGGCGCCGGCGGCGTCGCCGGAAATCTTGGCGATGCCGGCCTTTAGCGACGAAGACAGACCCTCGGCGAAATCCGGATTGTCGGCGAAGGTCACATCGAGGCCAGACAGTGCACTGCGCACGCGCTCGCTCTGGTGGCCGGTGACGACGATGGTGGCCGCGGCTTTCGAACCGACTGCGCGTTCGGCGGTGCGGCGGACCAGAGGCTTGCCATCGAACAGTGCCAAGAGCTTGTTCGGCCCGCCCATGCGGCTGGAGCGGCCGGCGGCCAGAAGCACGATCTCGACCTTTGGTTCGGCTTTGGCCGGCAACGGCTCGCGCGGTTGCGGCCGCGTCGGAATTTCCATCAACAGCCCGCCGACACCCATGCCGGCAATATCCCTGGCGGTCACGTCGAGACCGGCGATCAGCCGGTCGAGCACCCAGTCGAAGCCGTTCTCCTTGGGACTGCGGGCGCAGCCCGGCGCACCGATGATGCGCTTGCCGCCGAGTGTGCCGAGCACCAGCAGATTGCCGGGATCGACCGGCATACCGGCGCGGATGACAGTGCCGCCGGCCCTTTCGATCGCAGCAGGAACGACGTCGCCGAAATCGGCCATCGCCGAAGCGCCGAAGATCACCACCATATCGTTGTCGCGGATCAGCGAGGCCGCAGCCTCGGCGAGGGGGATAATTTCATGCGGCGTTCGACGCTCCGCCGTCAGCCTGCCGCCCGAACGCGCCAGGCGTGCTTCGGTGACGCGCAGCGTCTTGTCGAGCACGCTGGGTTTGATGCCGGGCAGCACCGTCTGGATGACGCCGACGCGCACCGGCTGATAGGCGTTGACCGCAAAGATCTCGCCGCCCGCGCAGATCCTTGCCACCGCATCGACCAAAGCGGAGGCGACCGCAAACGGAATGATCTTCACCGTTGCTACCATCTGACCTTTTTCGACCGGCGCATGCTGCGCGAGCGTGGCGATGGTGATCGTCGGATCGACGGCGTTGATGGCGTCGATCATCGCCGCGTCGACGGTGAACATGCCGGCAGCCTGCGCGTGGAGGTTGACCCTACCTGTCGCGGCAGGCTTCGCCTCGATGTTGCGATGGATCATACATGCGGCGATCTTTTCAGCGGCGACGTCCTCGCTGAGATCATCGGGCGCCAACACCGCCGCGACGACCTCGGAAATGCCAGCGGCCTTCAACAGGGACACATCCCCGGCGCTTAACCGGTGCGCCTTGCGGTAGCGGCGCTCTCCGGCTGTAGTGGCGTGCGCAAGCACTGCCCCTTCGGCCGCATCGATCGCAACGGGACCAAATTTCACGCGACCGCGCCTTTGGATTCGAGGCCGCGGGAGCGAAAGGCATGGATCGCTTGCGCCAACACCGCGACGGCAATCTCGGCCGGGCTGGCAGCTCCAATGTCGAGGCCGATCGGGGCATGAATGCGGGCGATCTGGTCGGCTGTCGCCCCCGAAGCCAGCAGGCGTTCCACACGTTTGGCGTGGGTCTTGCGGCTGCCGAGCGCGCCGACATAAAAGCAGCCGGCGTCGAGCGCCGCCTTCAACGCGAAATCGTCGATCTTCGGATCGTGGGTGAGAGCAGCCAGCGCCGTATAGTTATCGAGCGGCTGACGCGTCAGCACATCCTGTGGCCATTCGGCATGCAGCGCGATATCGGGAAAACGATCGGGCGTGGCAAAGGCCGTGCGCGGATCGATGATCTCGACAGGATAGCCGGCGATCCTGGCCATCGGTGCCAGCGCCTGGCTGATGTGGACGGCGCCGATCACCACCAGGCGCGGCTGCGGCAGATGTGCGTTGAGGAAGAACGTGCGCCCCTCAGCTTCGACCGAACCGGAATTGCCCGTGCGAAATGCCTTGGCGACGGCCGCCCCGAGTTCACCGGCTACCCGGTCTCCCTCGCGCACGACACGGTCGCGGCCGTCGCCGAGATCGGTGACCAGGATTGCCGCGCGGCGGGCGCGGCGTTCGGCGTTGAGTGTCTTCAGCGCATAGGGATCCATTCGAGATCAACCCAATCTTTCTACATAGACCTTGATGCGGCCGCCACATGACAGGCCGACTTGCCAGGCGGTCTCGTCTGCGACGCCGAATTCGAGCATTTTGGCCTTGCCGCTATCGATAACCTCGAGCGCCTCGGTGACTACGGCGCCTTCGACGCAGCCGCCCGAGACGGAGCCGTGGAAATTGCCTTCGGCGTCGATGACCAGGTGGCTGCCGACCGGCCGCGGCGCCGAGCCCCAGGTCTCGACCACGGTGGCAATGGCGACATCCTTGCCGTCCTTCATCCAGCCCTCCGCGATGATCAGCGGGTCGCGAGCCTCATCGAGATAGATACTGCGTTCCATGATTTCTCCCTGAGAGACATGTGGTTATGCGACGCGCTTCACGCCAGCCTCGATCCACCCGCGCGGGTCGACCGAACCCATAAACAGCACGGTTGCCAGCGACCGGTTCCGCCACATAATCCGCACGGGGCAACAGATCGAGCGTCTCGTCGATCATCCGCGGCGCCGGACGCGGTTTTCCACTCGGTCATTCTGTCTCCGCGGGCGCAGCCATCTGAAAGCCTCTACAGAGCGTGGTAGCCGCGGTTGTGATAGATCAGCGGCCGCAAGTTATCGCCGATGCGCAAACCTGTAACCTTGCCAAAAAGCACACGGTGCGTGGCCAGATCCTTGGAGTCGATCAGTTCGCAGTCGAAGACGGCGAGCGCGCCCTTCAGCGTCGGCGCACCAGTCGAGATCACGTCCCATTCGGCCAACGCGAAACGCTCCTCGACCGGCAGGCCGGTCATGCCGGAAAAGCCGATCGACAGCGGCTCCTGATCCGAAGCCAGCGTGTTCAGGGTAAATTTGCCGTTTTCCACGAACGGCTCATTCTTGGGATTTTCGCGATTGAGGCAGACCAGGATGGTTGGCGGCGTGTCCGACACCGAGCAGGCCGCGATCACCGTCGCGCCGCGCCTGCCGGCGGGGCCATCGGTGGTGACTACATGCACATGACCGGCAAAATGGGCCATCGCGTCGCGGTAGGCCTGCGGCCCGATGTCATTCTTCTTCAGCACCGATGATTTTCCACTAGTCAGAACCAACCGTTATATATGGGGGGATATTGCAGCCCACAAGCGAAGTGCTTGACGTATATCCTGGATTCCCGTGTTGCGCCAAAGCTGGCCAGCCTTTAGGTCTTGACGGCATTGGCGCCGACAGAACACGCGATCGGCGCGGAGGAATTCTTCGCTCGCATGCGACCTTGGACAACCACAATAGCGGTGCTGGCCTGGCTCTCGGTCGCCGGTGGTGCGAGCGCCGAGAGGCTGCGGGTCGGCGTCGCGGCACCGCTGTCGGGGCCGTCGGCGATCCTCGGCAAACAGATCGAGGCTGGCGCGACAACGGCGGCTGAAGCGAACGACGCCGAAATCACGACGATCGATGACGCCTGCACGGCCGATGGTGGCGCCGCCGCCGCGCGGGAGTTAACCGCGGCCAAGGTCAACGTCGTCATCGGGTTTTTGTGCACCGACGCAATCGAGGCGGCTCTGCCGATCCTCAAGGATGCCGGCATACCGGTGATCACAGTCGGCGTTCGCACGGAAAGCCTGACCGACCGGCGCGCCAAGACGGGATGGCCGATCTATCGTCTCGGGCCGCGCGGCGACGACGAGCGCAATGCCGTCGCTGCCATCCTCACCCGCCTATGGCAGGCCGAGCTGTTCGCCATCGTCGACGACGGCACGATCTATGGCCGCGAAATGGCCGAGACGTTTCGGGCAGCCGCCGAGCAAGCGGCTCTGAAGCCGGTGTTCGTCGACACGTTCCGGCCGCAGCTCGACAACCAGATCGGCCTGATCGGCCGACTTAAGAAAGCCGGCGCAACGCATGTCTTTGCCGGCGGCGACGGCGATGATGTCGCCATTATGGGCCGGGATGCTGGCCAGCTAAATACCGGCATGGTGTTTGCCGGCGGCGAAGCGTTGCGCGCGCCGCTCGGCGATGTGCCTTATGCCATCGGCACGCTGATGATCGCGCCGCCCGAATGGGCCGATGTCGCCGACCCCAAGGTGCTGCAGAGCTTTGCCGGGCAAAACATCGTGCCGGAAGGTTACACCCTGCCCGCCTATGCCGCGGTCGAGATCGCCAAGTCGGCTTCGGCAATGACGCAAAGCTCAGGCGAGAGACTGGCCGACGTGCTGACCGCGCATGACTTCACCACGGCGATCGGACCGATCCGCTTTGACGAAAAAGGTGACCTGACGCAAAATCCTTATCGAGCCTACCGTTTCGACGGCGGCCGTTTCGTGCCGGCGGAGAGCCAATGATGTCCAGCACGGGGATGTTCCGTACGGGTCCGCGCAATCTCATCACCGACGTCGCCGGCCTGCGTGTCGGCAATGCGGCGAATGCGAAGCTGAAATCCGGCGTGACCACCGTCATCTGCGACGAACCGGCCGTGGCCGGCGTGCAAATCCTGGGCGGTGCGCCAGGTACCCGCGAAACCGACCTGCTCGAGCCGCACAATTCGATCCACGCCATCCATGCCGTGGTGCTTTCGGGCGGCTCGGCTTTTGGCCTCGACGCCGCGTCAGGGGTGCAGGCGGCCTTGCGCGAAAGAGGCATCGGCGTCGAGGTCGGCGGCTTTCGGGTGCCGATCGTGCCGGCGGCGATCCTGTTCGACCTGCGCAATGGCGGCGACAAGGATTGGGGCCGGTATCCGCCTTACCGCGACCTTGGCTACGAAGCCGCGCAAGCCGCCGCGATCGACTTTGCGCTCGGCACTGCCGGCGCAGGTAGCGGGGCTTTGAGCTCCGGCTTGAAGGGCGGGCTCGGCTCGGCCTCGACAGTGCTGGACAGCGGCGTCACCATCGGCGCGCTCGCTGCCGTCAACCCGACGGGCTCGGTGACTGTCGCCGGGACCCGGAATTTCTGGGCGGCGCCGTTCGAGATCGGCGACGAGTTCGGCGGCTTAGGCTTTCCCCACCCGATGCCTGACGATGCCAGAAAGATCCTGCTGAAGTTCCGTGACAAGCATGCCGCAGAGCAGGCGGAAACCGGCGCCAACACGACCATCGCCGTGATCGCCACCGACGCGGTACTCACGAAGGCCGCCGCCAAACGCCTGGCGATATCAGCGCATGACGGCTTTGTCCGTGCCATTTGGCCGACGCACACGCCCGCAGACGGCGATCTGGTCTTCGCGCTGGCAACGGGCAAGAGCGGCATCGAGCTCAGGCCCAACGATGCAATCGATCTCTACGCCGCGGCCGGCGCCACGATGGCGCGCGCCATCAGCCGCGGCGTCTTTGCCGCGACACCGGCCGAGGGCGATCTGTTCCCGGTCTGGTCGTCGCGCTGACCGCGCCGCTTATTCGGATTTGCCGTAACCGGACTGGACTTATGATCAAGTGGGGTCGGATTTTTCTTCCTCGAACGTGACCGCAACGTCGGAGTTTGCCGACAGCCGCACCTTTTGGCCCTCGACCTCGGCGACAAGGCTGAGAGGAATGAAGTGGTGATGACCCCTGTGAGCGCCCTCACCGCTGTCGCGCTTGGTCAGCTTGATGCGATCTCCGTCAACCTTGTCGACAGTACCGACATGGACCCCGTCGGCGCCGATCACTTCCATACGTTCGCGAATCTTGGCTGCATCTGTCATGGGGGTCTCCCTTATAGCGCCGCGCACCCTTTTGAACGCGCAAAGGACGCTCTAAACATTTTGACTCAATGTGCCGTGCCTTCCGAAATCGATCCTGATTTTCGGAAGGCACGATGCGGTGAAGCTGGAGACAATAACAAACGACAGCCGGATTGGATGCATCGACTTTGTGTTTCAGTCAGCACGATCTTTTGACGGCATCGTGATAGGAATTTAACGGCGTCGACCGCCTGAATGGAATTCCCCATGCGAAATCTTGCTCTGTTTGCCGTCTGCCTGCTTGCCCAGCTTGCAACTTTGGCCGCCGCCCACGCAGGCGATGTCGCCGAGCTTGAGATCCTCGGCTTCAGCCGCGATGGCGGGGTCTTTGCCTTCGAGGAATACGGCGTCCAGGACGGATCGGGATTTCCCTATGCAAACCGCTATTATATCGACACGGCCGACGACAGTTTCCTGAAGGGCTCGCCGATCCGTGTCCGGCTCGACGACGAGAATGCCGCGGTGGACGCGGCGCGGCTGCAGGCCCGGCAAAAGGGCGAAGCGATCGTCAGTCAGGCGGAACTGAAGGCAAATCGCGGCATCACCGCCGGCTTCAACCCGGTGACCGAGCTTTCTGCCGATCCCTTCCGCATGGTGGTCAATCCGCGCCCGATCTTTTCGCCGGTCGACGAGCCGCTCGAGTTCCGGCTCGACCAGATCGGCATGAATGACACCGAGCGCTGCCAGAGCCAGGGCGAGATCAATGGCTTTCGCCTGCTGCGCATCGAGGCGAAGGACGGCGGTCAGACGAGCATTATTCACGAGGACAAATCGATCCCGCAAAGCAGAGGCTGTCCGAATGGCTACCAGATCGGCGCGGTTCAGACATTTTCACTGAATAGCCTCAGCGCCTATGCCGTGCTGATCGCAGTGCGCCAATACGGCTTCGAAGGGCCGGACTATCGCTGGATCGCGGTAACCGGTCGCCTGTGACGTTCCCCGCCATGCGCTATCGCGCCCTGCATCGTCTCCGCCGCGCTCTGCCGTCGCTGCGCACGGCATTGCCGGTGCCTTGCTGTGGGCCATGGCGATGGGCGCCAGCGCGCTGCTCAATCTGCTGCAGTACAATTGGGAGACCCCGGCAAAGATCCGCTTCGTCTCGCTGCTTTATGCAGCCGGCGGTGCGCTCGCTTTCCCGATTGGGCTGTTCCTGGCGCGGCTCGTCTCGCTCGGACGCCACTGGGAGATCGCCCTCGCCGCCGCCTTCGTCTGCCTTCTCGCAGCGACGATTGTCTTCACCGGCGGCCTCTTTGGGCTGCAATACCGCTCCTACTATGTCCAATGGCATGCGCCCGCGTTCACCATCACCTGGGTTTTCCAGTTCGTGTTCACGATGTTGACGGCACTCTACCAGTTCGTCGTCCTTGGCATCCGGCTGTATTTTCCGCTCGGTTTCATTGCGCTCGCTGTCGCCAGCGTCTGGTTTGCGCGCCAGCAACGTTGAGCATTTTGCCTGCCTCTGTTAGGACGCGGGCAAATGCTCTCGCAAGTCAGGACCGACTGATGATCCCTCGCTACTCCCGGCCGGAAATGGTGGCCATCTGGTCGCCCGAAACCCGGTTCCGCATCTGGTTCGAGATCGAGGCCTACGCCTGCGACGCATTGGCCGAGCTCGGCGTTATCCCGAAGGAGGCCGCCAAGACCATCTGGGAGAAAGGCGGGGCGGCGAAATTCGATGTCGAAGCCATCGACGAGATCGAGCGCGTCACCAAGCATGACGTCATCGCCTTTCTCACCCATCTTGCCGAATTCGTCGGGCCGGATGCCCGCTTCATCCACCAGGGCATGACATCCTCCGACGTTCTCGACACCTGTTTTGCCGTGCAGCTCACCCGCGCCAGCGACATCCTGCTGGCCGACATTGACGGGCTGCTTGCGGCGCTCAAGCGCCGCGCCTTCGAGCACAAGGACACCATCACCATCGGCCGCAGCCACGGCATCCATGCTGAGCCGACCACCTTCGGCGTCAAGCTGGCGCAGGCCTATGCCGAATTCTCGCGTTGCCGCGAGAGGCTGGTGCACGCACGCGAGGACATCGCCACCTGCGCCATCTCGGGCGCGGTCGGCACCTTCGCCAATATCGATCCATATGTCGAAGAATACGTGGCCAAGAAACTGGGACTGAAGCCGGAGCCGGTGTCGACGCAGGTGATCCCGCGCGACCGCCACGCGATGTTCTTCGCCACGCTCGGCGTGATCGCCTCGTCGATCGAGCGGCTGGCGATCGAGGTGCGCCATCTGCAGCGCACGGAGGTACTCGAAGCAGAAGAGTACTTTTCACCCGGCCAGAAGGGTTCGTCGGCGATGCCGCACAAGCGCAACCCGGTGCTGACCGAGAATCTAACCGGCCTTGCCCGCATGGTGCGCTCGTTCGCATTGCCGGCAATGGAGAATGTGGCGCTGTGGCACGAGCGCGACATCTCGCATTCCTCGGTCGAGCGCATGATCGGGCCCGACGCGACGGTGACGCTCGATTTCGCGCTCTCACGGCTGACCAGCGTTGTCGACAAACTGCTCGTCTACCCCGACAACATGCTGAAGAACATGAACAAATTCCGTGGCCTTGTGCATTCGCAGCGCGTGCTGCTGGCGCTGACGCAAGCTGGCGTTTCGCGCGAGGACGCCTACCGGCTGGTGCAGCGCAACGCGATGAAGGTGTGGGGGCAAGGCGCTGATTTTCTTGAGGAACTTTTGGCCGACAAGGACGTTGTCGCTGCCCTGCCCGAGGCCGAGATCCGCGAAAAATTCGACTTGGGCTATCATACCAAGCACGTCGATACGATCTTTAGCCGAGTGTTTGGAGAGGCCTGATGATTTCGTCGGCCGGAGATTTCGATTTCCTTGCCCTGCCCGGGCGCGGCAACTCCGGGCCGGATCATTGGATGTCGCATTGGTGCCGGGTGTTCCCCAATTCGAGCCGCGTGCTGCAGGCCGAGTGGGACCGGCCTAAGCCTGGGGACTGGATCGGCCAGGTGGATGCCGCGGTGGCCGCCGCACCGCGCCGCGTCGTGCTACTTGCGCATTCGCTGGCGGTGGCGACGGCGGTGAAGTGGGCTGCCGGCGCCAGTCAAAGCCAACTCGACAAGGTCGCGGCGGCATTCCTGGTTGCCGCGACCAATGTCGAGGATACCGATCCCTCATTCGACGCGGTGCGCCCGTTCGCGCCGATGCCGCTGAAGCGCCTGCCCTTCCCGGCATTGGTGGTGGCGAGCCGCAGCGACCCGCGCGTCACTTTCGACAAGGCGACCGCTTTTGCCGCAGCCTGGGGCGCGGATATCGCCGATGCCGGCGATCTCGGCCATATGGGAAACGAGGCCGGCCTCGGCCTGTGGCCGGCGGGCCTGCTGATGCTTGGCCGCTTGCTTGAAAAGGCGAAGCTCTAACCGAACTACGCCTTGCCGGGAACGGTCCTGATCACCGTGCTCCACGGATCCTCGCGGGTCGTTGCATCAGCCACATTGTCCGAACGCATCTCGACCCAGGCCAAGCCGGAGCGGGCGGGATCGCGGCGGCCGGCACCCGCGCTCTGCCACGCATTTGCGCCAATGTGGTGATGGTAGCCGCCGGACGACAAGAATACCGCCGCGCCACCGTATTTTGCCACGGTGTCGAAACCGAACTCCTGATGCCACCATGCTTCGGCTTCTTCCGGCCGGCCGACCCGCAGATGGACGTGGCCGATAATGCTGTTTTCCGGCGCGCCCTGCCAGCCGACGTCACCGGCCGGCACTTCGGCAATGACCGACGGAATGTTCAGCCGCTCCGTCGCCATCGCGATCTTGTCGCCATTCCATTTCCAATCCTGGGGGCGGCGGTCGGCATAGATCTCGATGCCGTTGCCTTCCGGGTCGGTAAGATAAAGCGCCTCGCTGACCAGATGATCGGACGCGCCCTCGATGCCAATCTTGCCGGCGATGGCGTGGTTGATCCAGCGGCCGAGATCGACCCGGCTAGGGAGCAGGAAGGCGGTGTGGAAAAGACCGGCGCTGCGCGGGTCATCGGGTTTCGCAGCCGGATCCGCTTCGATGTCGAGCAAAGGGCGATTGACTGCGCCGAGCGTAATCGTGCCGCCGGCGCGGCTCAGTTCCTGCAAACCGACGACTTTGCGATAGTAGGCAGCGAGATTTTCTGCATCGCGCGCCCGCAAGCCGACGCGGGCAACGCTGACCGGGGTCGTTGCGGCAAAAGGCAGTTCGCTCATCAAAGTGCTCCGTTCCGCCGGCGCTCGACAAGCTTCCAACGGAGGAACCCGGCGCCATCAATCATTCTACGCCGTGTCCGTGCCAAAATCTCGGAACAGCCATTCTTTCCTGGCGACAGATCGTCGATCGCTATCGTTCACACAAGAGCGCAAGAAGCGAACAAGGTGTTCACAATAGCGAGCAGACCGGGCTCATGAGAGGTGCGTTTGCATGTCGCTGTTGAGTTTATACCCGGTTGCACCCGACAGCGCCTCTCGCTACATGCGCGCCATGAAAGTCAGGGAAGCAGATATTCTCATCGTGCCGGGCTACACCAATTCCGGCCCCGATCATTGGCAGAGCCGCTGGCAGGCGAAACTATCGACAGCGCGCCGCGTCGAACAGACGGAATGGTCGAAGCCGGTGCGCGAGGATTGGACGGCCGGTGTCGCCAAGGCGGTTAACGAGGCGGAGCGGCCGGTCGTCATTGTCGCTCACTCGCTTGGCGTCGCCGCGGTCATCCAGGCATTGTCTCGGTTCGAGCGACCGGTCGCCGGCGCTTTCTTCGTGGCGCCGCCCGATGTCGCCAATCCAAAGATAAAGCCGAGGCACCTGATGACCTTCGGTCCCTATCCGCGCGATCCTCTGCCATTTCCGTCGGTGGTGATCGCCAGCCGCAACGACCCGTTCTGCGCCTTTGGCGTCGCCGAGGACATTGCCGCGGCCTGGGGCTCGCTGTTCATCGACGCCGGCGATGCCGGTCATCTCAACGCGGATTCCGGCTTCGGCCCCTGGCCCGAAGGTTCGATGACGTTCGCGAAATTCCTGACGGATCTCTAGGAAGCGATCGAATCCCTGACGCTGCTCAGCAGGGTCTTTGCCCCAAGCGAAATCAGAGAATGCTCCGAACCCATCGCCAGCAGCCGGTAACCCATCGACACCACACGACCGGCAATGGCCGGTTCCATCACATAGATCGCCGCATGCTTGCCGGCCTTGCGGGTGCGCTCGGCGATCGAGGCGACGGTCTCCATCATGCTCTCCAGCGTCGAACTGACGGTGGTCCCCTTCGACCAGGCGATCGAGAAATCCGACGGGCCGAGGAAGATGCCGTCGATACCCGGCGTGTCGAGAATGCCGTCGAGTGCAGCAAGCGCGGCGCGCGTTTCGACCATGGCGAACGCCATGGTGCGCTGGTTGCTGTCGCGCAGCCAGTCGGCATGATCGCCCTTGCCATGGCGCGGAAAGGCATAGGTGGGGCCCCAGGAGCGCTCGCCGAGCGGCGGGTATTTCATGGCGGCGGCAAACAGCCTTGCGTCCGCCACTGAATTCACCATCGGTGCAATCACAGCCTCGGCGCCGAAGTCGAGCGCGCGGCTGGCCATGTCGAAGCGGCCGACCGGGATGCGCACCAAAGCCGGCTTGTTGGCGGCCAGCACCGGCACAAGCCCGCGCAGCACGCTGTCCTCGTGATGGCCACCATGCTGCATGTCGAGCGTAACCGCGTCGAATCCTTGTCTGGCCAGTATCTCGACCGTCAAAGCATCCGGCACGCCTGACCATGCGGTGAACAGTGTCTCGTCGGCCGCAAGGCGTGACTTCAGGGACATTGGCGATTTCCTCTTTGGTTGCAACAATTCAGCCGGAAATGACCGCAAAGGCAAAGAAAAACCGCCCGGTTGGGCCGAGCGGTCGATTGGTCCAGCATTCGATCGGTATCGAGAAGGATCAGGTGTTCTTGATCTGCTCGATCGCCTGCGCCATCAATTCATCCATGGTGCGGCGGATCTGATGGTCCGACTGCTCAATGCCGGCCGCATCGAAATCCTTGCGTATCTTGCGGAAAACGTCGTGATCGCCGGCTTCCTCAATGTCGCTGACGACCACTTCCCTGGCATAAGCGTCGGCATCGGTGCCTGACTTGCCGAGCTTTTCGGCAGCCCACAGGCCGAGCGCTCTGTTGCGGCGTGCCGCGGCCTTGAACCGAAGTTCCTCGTCGAATGCGAATTTGCGCTCAAAGCCCTCTTCGCGGTCTTTCATGCTGCTCATGGCATCCCTCCGTGAAATCCGATTCGTCGTGCCAATATGTGTTGCCGGAGCACAAACCAAAAGGGCGCCGGCCGGTCAATATGCTACATTGGTTGCTGCGCTGCGGCATTTCGGTCCCCGAAAGCGGTTGATTGAAAGGATTTGCCGATTGAGCAAACAGTGCGATTGGGATAGACACCGGCATTGAACCCCACCGTCGCCATCTTATTTTAGGCAGACGGACAGGAACTGGTCGCTTGCCGCCTGCCCGCAAATCCAGAGAAAAATCAGATGAAAAATCGCCGCCGCATTTATGAAGGCAAGGCCAAGATCCTTTATGAGGGACCGGAGCCTGGCACGCTGATCCAGTTCTTCAAGGACGACGCTACCGCTTTCAACAAGAAGAAGCATGAAATCGTCGATGGCAAAGGCGTGCTCAACAACCGCATTTCCGAGCACATCTTCAATCATCTCAACCGGATGGGCATTCCGACCCACTTCATCCGCCGGCTCAACATGCGCGAGCAGCTGATCAAGGAAGTCGAGATCATTCCACTCGAAGTGGTGGTGCGCAACGTCGCCGCCGGCTCGCTGGCCAAGCGTCTCGGCATCGAGGAAGGCACCGTGCTGCCGCGCTCGATCATCGAATTCTATTACAAGGCCGATGCGCTCGACGATCCGATGGTCTCGGAAGAGCACATCACCGCCTTCGGCTGGGCGAGCCCGCAGGAGATCGACGATGTCATGGCGCTGGCCATTCGCGTCAACGACTTCCTTTCCGGACTGTTCATGGGCGTCGGCATCCAGCTCGTCGACTTCAAAATCGAATGCGGCCGCCTGTTCGAAGGCGATATGATGCGCATCGTCGTCGCCGACGAGATTTCGCCGGATTCCTGCCGGCTGTGGGATGTGGCGACGCAGGACAAGCTCGACAAGGATCGCTTCCGCCGCGACATGGGCGGGCTGGTCGAAGCCTATCAGGAAGTTGCCCGCCGCCTCGGCATCATGAACGAGAACGAACCGCCGCGTCCGGCCGGGCCGGTGCTGGTCGCATCGACCGACGGCGTCAAAGGCAAGCCGCACTGACGGCTTGCCCGCTCAACAGGTGAACAGGAGCATGTCCAGCGTGATCAAGGCCCGCATTACCGTAACCCTCAAGAACGGCGTGCTAGACCCACAAGGCAAGGCAATCGAGCATGCGCTGTCCGCAATGGGTTTCGGCGGCGTCGGCCAGGTGCGGCAAGGCAAGGTTTTCGATGTCGAGCTTGCCGAGGGCGACAGGGCCAAGGCCGAGGCCGATCTGAAAGCCATGTGCGACAAGCTTCTGGCGAATACGGTGATTGAGAATTACGCGGTGGAGATCGCCTGAGGTGAAATCAGCCGTCGTCCTGCTCCCCGGCCTCAATCGCGACCGCGACATGATCGCGGCGCTGACCAAGATTTCCGGCACGCCGCCGGTCACCGTCTGGCAGACGGACACCGAAATTCCCGATGTCGACCTGATCGCCATTCCCGGCGGCTTTTCCTTTGGCGATTATCTGCGCTGCGGCGCCATTGCCGCGCGCATGCCGGTAATGCGGGCTGTCGCCGAAAAGGCAGCCAAGGGCGTCACGGTCATCGGCGTCTGCAATGGCTTCCAGATCCTGGTCGAGGCCGGCCTGCTGCCGGGCGCTTTGATGCGCAACGCCTCGCTGAAATTCGTCTGCAGCCAGGTGAAGCTGCAGATCGCCAATGCCAACACGATGTTCACCCGCCGCTACCAGCCGGGCCAGATCATCCGCGCACCGGTAGCGCACCATGACGGCAATTATTTTGCCGACGCCGAAACTTTGGCCCGCCTCGAAGGCGAAGGCCAGGTGGTGTTCCGCTATGCCGAAGGCACCAATCCAAACGGCTCGATCAACGACATTGCCGGCATCGTCAACGGCCGCGGCAACGTGCTCGGCCTGATGCCGCATCCCGAAAACCTGATCGAAGCGGCGCATGGCGGCAGCGACGGCCGGGCGCTGTTCGAAGGCGCCTTGGGCATCGCCGCTTGATGCCTTCAATTTTCCTCCTGGAGCGACGGTCATGAAACTCTATTCGCGGCCGTTGTCGCCCTATTCGTCGATCGTGCGGGCGCTGGCCTACATCAAGAACGTGCCGCTCAAGGTCATTGCACCGCCGCCTGGGTTTCCCATCCCCGAGGCATTTCGTGCCATCTCGCCGCTGAACCGGATTCCGGTGCTGATCACCGGCTCGGGCGAAACGATCGTCGAATCGGTGGTGATTGCCGAATATCTGGAGGAGCGCTTTCCCGAGCCAGCGCTGCTGCCCAAGGATTCGAAGGACCGGGCACTGGTGCGCATGTTCGCTCGCATCACCGACCTTGACGTGCTCGCCCCCACCATGAAGCTGTTTGAGCTCTATTTCGTGCCGCAGCGCAACGAGGCCGAGATCAAGGCACAGTTCGCCCGATTGCATCACGGGCTTGCAGCAATCGAGGCCCGCATGGCGCATGGCCCGTTCGCGCTCGGCGACGACATCTCCTTCGCCGATGCGTGGCTGACGCCGACCCGCTTCGTCTTCAACAATTTTAGGGCGACGATCGGCCGCCCCGACCTGCTTGATGCCTATCCGAAATTCGTTGCCTATGAGCAAATCGCCTTGCAGCACCCGGCGCTGTCGCGCGTCTGGGGTGAGATGACGGACGGTCTGAAGATCTTTCTGTCCGAACTCGAGATGGGCGCCGCTTGACCATGCGATCGACACTAGCCCGCCTCGCCCTCGCCGCTTCCGCCGGTCTTGTACTCGCCTCCTGCCAGTCAGGCCCGAAGAGCACGCCAGCGCCGGCGGGCAAGAGCGCGTCACTGCTTGCCATGGAGCAGGTGGCAATAGCTGCCCACAAATGCTGGATCGCCAGCAAGGACCCTGCGTTCAAATCCTATCAGATGGCCAACGAACTGAATTCGTTCAGCGGCACACCGCGCTTCCTGCTGGTGCCGGCCAAACACTATGGCGGAAAGCCGTTGCTGGTCGTGCAGGCGCAAGGCAATTCGAGCCGCGTCGACGTATTCGGCCCATTGATGGCGGAACCGCTCGGCGCCCGCATCGGCTCGGACATTACCCGCTGGCAGACGGGCAATCCGGCCTGTGGCGCTGCTGCCTAGCCCAATGGGTCGCTTGCTGCAGATCACCGGTCTGGTCGTCGGCCTGGCCGGGCTCGTCCTGCAGCTCTGCATCACCGTCCCGGCATCAATGGAAGCCGGCCGCGGCTTTGTCGGCTCGCTGGTCTTCTATTTCAGCTTCTTCACCATCCTGACCAATATCGGCGCGGTGCTCGTCCATGCCTCGTTGCTGTCGTCAACGGGTTATGCCTGGTTTCCGGCTTTTGCCGCCCCACGGATGCGGGCGGGCGTAGCCGTCGCCATAACGCTGGTTCTCATCGTTTATGCAACGGTCTTGGCGCGGCTTTGGCAGCCGCGAGGGCTGTTCCTGCTCTGCGATGTGCTCTTGCACTATGTGACGCCGGTGTTGTTCGTGCTGTGGTGGCTTGTGGCGGGCGCCGACGGCTCGACGCGGTGGCGTGACATCTCCTGGTGGATGATCTATCCGATCGCGTATCTGGCCTATGTACTGGCGCGGGCGCCAATATCGGGCGAAGTGCCCTACCCGTTCCTCAACGTCGCCAAGAACGGCGCGACCAGCGTCGCCGTCTCGGCCGTGGCCATCACGGGGCTTTTTCTCGTGCTATGTATTGTGGCGGTGCTTGTGGACCGCGGCGTCGCGCGGCTCAGGACGGCGAGCGTCCGCTGAAGCGCTCGAACGCATCAGTCCCAGAACAGCCTTAGACCTTCACGATGGGCATCGCAGCGCGAGATACCGATGTCCTTGAGCTGATCGTCGGTCATCTCGAGCAGGACCAGCCGACTGCGCCGGCGCTCCAGCAGACCATCGATCCATCGGACGAATGACGTGACCACTTGCACGATCCGGCGAACATAGGATCTCCGGCCCGACGAGCGGCTTCCGGTCAATTCAACTGCCGCGTAGCGGATTGTCTCTATTGTACCCATTGTCTTTCTGCCAAGATTGCAATTGTGCCTTTCGTGCGGCCCGCTTCATATGTATTGACTCCCATTTCGGTGCAATGTAAAAAATTGTCACCATGACAACTTGGCTTCCGGACCTGACCGCCCGCACCGGCCCGCTCTATCAGCGGCTTGCCGATTCCATCGAGACGGACATCGACCGCGGCCTGATCGGTGCAGGGGCAAAGCTGCCGCCGCAGCGCGATCTGGCATACGACATCGGCACGACCGTCGGCACGGTCGGCAGGGCCTATCAATTGCTGCGCGAGCGGGGACTGGTCAGCGGCGAGGTCGGCCGCGGAACCTATGTTATCGCTCAACAGTCGGAGAGCGCAAAGCCGGATTTCCTGGGGCCGGTCGAACAAGGCACACGCTATATGGATGCGCCCGGCGACAAGCTGCGCTTCGATAGCACGGCCGCACCGGATGTCGGCCAGGGTGCCATCGTCGCCGACGTGTTGACACGCACGGCGCAAGACCATCCGCATGAGATTTCAAGCTATACTCGTGATTTCCCGGACCGCTGGTTGGAAGCGGGGAGGCGCTGGTTGTCGCGCAATTCCTATCGCCCGGCGGCGGATGCAATCGTTCCCACGCTCGGCACCCACGCCGCGGTGATGGCAACCATTGCGGGACTCACCGCCCCCGGCGACTATGTCGTCTTCGAGCACCTCACCTATTCGCAGATCTCCCGCAGTGCCGGCCTGATCGGTCGCCGGACCGCGCTGGTGGCGGCTGACGACGAGGGCATAGATCCCCAGGATTTCGAGCGCGTCTGCGCACAAAAGCATCCGAAGATGATTTTTTTGATGCCGACGGCGAAGAACCCGACGCTGACAACGCTGTCGGCATCGCGCCGCGAAGCAATCGCGCATGTCGCCCGTCAATATAACGTCGTCCTGATCGAGGACGATCTCTATGGTGGACTGACCGATGACCCAACGCCTTTAATGGCCGAATATGCTCCCGAACGGACCATCGTTGCCGGCGGCCTGTCGAAATCGGTCGCGGCGGGTGTTCGCGGCGGTTGGCTCGCTTGCCCGCCGGCCTACCGTCACCGCATCCGGGTCGCCCATAAGATGATGACGGGCGGCCTGCCCTTTCTGCTGGCGGAGGTGGGCAGCCGGCTGGTGCTGTCCGGTCAGGCCGCCGAGATGCGCAAGCGCAGCATTGCCGAGATCGGTGCGCGCATCGCGATCGTGCGCGAGACACTCGACGGCTTCGACTTCAAGGCGCTGGACAATGTGCCGTTCGTCTGGCTCACTTTGCCCGACCCGTGGCTGTCCGGCACCTTCAAACAGGCTTGCCTCGAACATGGCGTGCTCATCGACGACGAGGATGAGTTCAAGGCAGGGCGTTCCGAACAGGCCTTTCATGGCGTGCGGTTTGGCATCTCGCAGCCGCGACAGCGGGACGATATCGCGCACGGCGTCGCGGTAATCCGGCGGCTTCTGGACGAAGGCCGCGCCGGCTACGACAGCTTTTCCTGAACCGGCTTGAAACCGGCGGGTCGAGTGGCGATCTTTCGCTACTTGCGGTCAGCTGTTGCTTTCCATCGTTTTAGTCATCCAACGGGGTGTATCGGCTGCATCGCTTGCGATAAGACGGGACTCGATCCCAAGGACACAATTGCCGATCATGACCATTTCCAATTCCGTGCCGATCACTCCTGAACTCATTGCCGCGCACGGGCTGAAGCCCGACGAGTACCAGCGCATCCTCGACCTAGTCGGGCGCGAACCGAGCTTTACCGAACTTGGTATTTTTTCGGCGATGTGGAACGAGCATTGTTCCTACAAATCCTCGAAGAAGTGGCTGCGCACGCTGCCGACCACCGGGCCGCAAGTCATCCAGGGCCCGGGCGAGAATGCCGGCGTGGTCGACATCGGCGACGGCGACTGCGTCGTCTTCAAGATGGAGAGCCATAACCACCCCTCCTATATCGAGCCTTATCAGGGAGCTGCGACCGGCGTCGGCGGCATCCTGCGCGATGTCTTCACCATGGGCGCGCGGCCGATCGCGGCGATGAACGCGCTGCGCTTCGGCGCGCCGGACCATCCCAAAACCAGGCACCTCGTTGCCGGTGTCGTTTCCGGCGTCGGCGGCTATGGCAATTCCTTCGGCGTGCCGACGGTCGGCGGCGAGGTCAATTTCGACGCCCGCTACAATGGCAACATCCTGGTCAATGCCTTTGCGGCGGGACTTGCCAAGACTGATGCGATCTTCCTGTCGGAAGCCAAGGGTGTTGGCCTGCCGGTGGTCTATCTCGGCGCCACGACCGGGCGCGACGGTGTCGGCGGCGCCACCATGGCCTCGGCCGAGTTCGACGACAAGATCGACGAGAAGCGGCCCACCGTGCAGGTTGGCGATCCGTTCACCGAAAAATGCCTGCTCGAAGCCTGCCTCGAACTGATGGCGTCCGGCGCCGTTATCGCCATCCAGGACATGGGTGCCGCCGGCCTCACCTGCTCGGCGGTCGAGATGGGCGCCAAGGGCGACCTCGGCATCGAGCTCGATCTCGACAAGGTGCCGGTGCGTGAAGAGCGCATGAGCGCCTATGAGATGATGCTTTCGGAGAGCCAGGAGCGCATGCTGATGGTGCTGCGCCCCGAAAAGGAAAAACAGGCCGAGGCGATTTTCCACAAATGGGGCCTCGACTTTGCCATCGTCGGCAAGACTACCGACGATCTGCGCTTCCGCGTGCTGCACCAGGGCGACGAGGTCGCCAACCTGCCGATCAAGGATCTCGGCGATCAAGCGCCGGAATATGACCGTCCCTGGGTCGAGCCGAAGAAGCCGGCGCCGCTGGCCGGCGATGCACCGCAAGCCGACGTGGCCGAGGCACTGCTCAAGCTGCTGGGCGGACCGGACCTGTCCTCGCGCCGCTGGGTGTGGGAGCAGTACGACACGCTGATCCAGGGCAATTCGTTGCAGCTTCCCGGCGGCGACGCCGGTGTCGTGCGCGTCGACGGCCACCCGACCAAGGCGCTCGCCTTCTCCTCCGACGTGACGCCGCGCTATTGCGAAGCCGACCCTTACGAGGGCGGCAAGCAGGCGGTTGCCGAATGCTGGCGCAATCTTACCGCCACCGGTGCTCTGCCGCTCGCGGCCACCGACAACCTCAATTTCGGCAATCCGGAACGGCCGGAGATCATGGGTCAGTTGGTCGGCGCGGTGAAAGGTATTGGCGATGCCTGCAGGGCGCTCGGCTTCCCGATCGTCTCCGGCAACGTCTCGCTCTACAATGAGACCAACGGCCAAGGCATCCTGCCGACACCGACCATTGGCGGCGTCGGATTGATTGCCGACTGGTCGAAGATGGTACGGATCGGTTTTGCCGCCGAAGGCCAGATGATCGTGCTGGTCGGCGCGCCGAGCATGTGGGGAACGCATCTTGGCCAGTCGGTCTATATGCGCGACATTCATGGCCGCGCCGACGGCCCGCCGCCGCCGGTCGATCTCGGCCACGAGAAGCGGGTCGGCGACCATGTGCGGGCACTGATCGCCTCCGGTGTCGTTACCGCGGCGCATGACGTTTCCGATGGCGGCATCGCGGTGGCGCTGGCCGAGATGGCGATGGCCTCCGGCATCGGCGCGACCATCCCCGGCCTGATCGGCACAGATCCAATCCCGGTCTGGTTCGGCGAGGACCAGGGCCGCTATCTCTTGACGCTGTCGATCGACCCGCAGAGCGAGCAATGGGACGCCATTCGCGAACAGCAAAACAAGCTCGGCGTTTTTGCGCCGTGGATCGGCTCGACCGGCGGCAGCGAACTGAAGCTGGGCGAGGCGCGTGCGATACCGGTCAGCGAATTGACTGCCGCCCACGAATCCTGGTTCCCTCGCTTCATGGCAAATGAGGTCGTGGACCCGTGATGTGATCGAGTGGGCCCCTTTCCCTGTGGTTCATCCGCCATTTCGACCATATCTATGAGATCACGACCTGAACAAGGAATCCTCACATGGCAATGGACGCCCACGACATCGAACGGCTGATCAAGGAAGGCATTCCGGACGCCAAGGTGACGATTCGCGACCTGGCCGGCGACGGCGACCATTATGCGGCTGAGGTTGTGGCCGAAAGCTTTCGCGGGAAAAGCCGCGTCCAGCAGCACCAGATGGTCTATGACGCGCTGAAGGGCAACATGGGCGGCGTGCTGCACGCGCTTGCCCTGCAGACCAGCGTGCCGGACTGAGCTCTCTTGCAGTTACCGGCTCGCAAGCTTCTTACCGGTCACGGCGATGATCGGCCCGGCTGGATAGTTTCCACCCACAATCATCCGCTCGCCGTTCGACAGCGCCGAAACGGCCCCGTCGAAGAAAAGCGCGCTGGGACAATCGAGCGCGTCTCGAAACAGTCGGGCGAAGCTGCCGAGGCTGACCTCAGAGCGCGAGATCGCCAGCACGACAGTGTTTTCGTCACGCACGCCGACGCCATTGCGGATATAGCGCGATGTGCCGTTTTGCTCGAAGCGGGGATGAAGCCGGCCGTCGATCACCAGCATCGGGCCGGATTGCGTGGCAAACATCACGTCCAGTCTGGTCGCAACATAGGCGCTTGTCTCGATGACCGCCGCCTTGCCATCCTTCCGGACCAGGAAGACGCCGTTCGGTTTCAGGAAGAAATTGCCTTCGCTGTCGGCGAGGTTGATCGGCGCCTTCTCCCGGCCGTCCTCGACGAGAAGGCCGACCGGAGTCAGGTCTTGGTGATACATGCCGGCGTTCATGGCGAGCAGCACCGGCCGGCCCTGATCCGCCATCGCCTTGTCGAATTTGTCCAGTGAACCGAAAGCCTTGCCGTCAATGCCTGCGTGGAACACACCGATGTCATAGCGGCGCAGATCGATTTCGCAGACGACATAGGCGACCGCCTCGAAGCTCGCGTCGCGGCACGGCGCCGGTAATCCACCGCCGACGACGAGAGGTGGCTGCCTCGGCGACTTGGCCCACCAGATCAAGGACAGTGCGGCGAACAGAACGGCGAGGACGACCCCGGCGAGATACCGTCTTTTCATCACGCCTCGGGACAAATGGTGGCCAACGGCTTGGCCCAAGATCAGACCTTCCTTTGCGCCATTTGCATGGCAAGGCGGCAAACATCTTGTTTCGCGCAACCCATGGGTTTATTTGAAGGGTAATGTTCGAGCCTGACTCCCACAGGCATGAAAGGGTATTCCATGAGCGGCATCAACGATTACATTGACAATGAGGTGAAGGGCAACGACGTCGTTCTCTTCATGAAGGGCACCCCCGGCTTTCCGCAATGCGGATTTTCCGGCCAGGTCGTGCAGATCCTCGACTATATCGGCGCCGACTATAAGGGCGTCGACGTGCTGACGTCGGCCGAACTGCGGCAAGGCATCAAGGACTACTCCAACTGGCCAACCATCCCGCAGCTCTACGTCAAGGGCGAGTTCGTCGGCGGCTGCGACATCATCCGCGAGATGTTCCAGGCGGGCGAATTGCAGACCTTCCTCGTCGAAAAAGGCGTCAGCGTCAAAGGCGCCGCCTGACTTCTGTTTCTGCGTATGACCTTCCGACTGCGATTTTCGGGGGTCAAGCGATAAGCGCCGGGGCAGCCCCCACCTTGGCAAAAAGTTCTGCCCGACATCGGGGCAATCAACGAATGGATGCGTCGGCCAGCCGGCGCATTTTCGTTGAGGATCGGACTGGCCGTGGATCAGCAAGCACAAGCGCAGCAAAAGGCAAGCACCTTGCCCATTCCGCGCTGGGAATTCATTGCGCTGTGCGCGGCGCTGATGGCGCTCAATTCGCTGGCCATCGACATTATTTTGCCGGCGCTGCAGCAGATCGGCGCTTCGCTTGGCGTCGAAAATGAAAACCACCGGCAATATGTGGTCACCGCCTATATCCTTGGCTTTGGGGGCGGACAGCTGTTCTTCGGGCCGATCTCGGACCGTTTCGGGCGCCGCGCGCCTCTTGTCGCAGGGCTGGTGATCTACGTCGTCGCGGCCGGCGCTGCGGCAATCGCCCCGTCATTCGCCACGCTTCTGCTATGCCGGGCCGTGCAAGGCATCGGCGCGGCGGCGACGCGCGTCATTGCCGTCTCGATCGTGCGCGATACGTTCGACGGAAGGCGCATGGCCGAAGTCATGTCCTTGATCTTCATGGTGTTCATGGCCATTCCGGTGGTCGCGCCCGGTATCGGCCAGTTCATCATGCTGTTTGCGACCTGGCATGTGATCTTCGTCACCATGGCAGCCGGCGCGCTGATCGTGTCCGCCTGGTCGCTGCTGCGCCTGCCCGAGACATTACATCCCGAATATCGCCGGCCGCTGACGCTGTCCTCCATCATCGGCGGCTTCCGCATCGTTCTCACCAACCGCATCGCGCTCTGCTACGCCTTCGCCAGCACCTTCATCTTCGGCGCCATGTTCGGCTTCATCGCCTCGGCCCAGCAGATCTATGTCAGCGTGTTCAATGTCGGTGAGATGTTCCCGGTCATCTTCGCGGGGGTTGCCGGCGTGCTTGCGTTTTCGAACTACCTCAATTCGCGCCTCGTCGGCCGTATCGGCATGCGCCGCCTGTCGCAAAGCGCGCTGCTGCTGTTTCTGGCAATCAGCCTTGCCTGGCTGGTCGTTTCCATCGAAATGAAGATGCCGCTATGGCTCTTCATTGCCTTCTTTGCCTGCGCCATGGTCCCGTTCGGCGCGCTCGGCGCGAACTTCAACGCGCTCGCTATGGAGCCGCTGGGGCACCTGGCCGGCACTGCGTCGTCGATCCTTGGGTTCATGCAGACATTTCTTGGCGGCATTCTCGGCACGCTAATCGGCCAAGCCTTCAACGGCACGGTGACGCCGCTGGCCGCCGGGTTCTGCAGCGTGTCGGTGGCGGCGCTGCTGATGATCCTGCTGGCCGAGCGCGGCAGACTATTCCAGCCGCATAACCCGCCGGTTTAATACACATTGCGCGTGCGCCTATGATGCACCCTCACTGACCGCGGTGAAGCGAGGGAACAGCGTACGTCCTGCGATTGCTCCACCCATACTGTCGGAAACGGGCAGTGGAAGAGCCTTGTCGAGCGCCTCGAGGACGGAAGCCACAAAGGCCCGGTTGAGCGGACCATCGTCCCCTAGATGGGAGAAAGTGGCGCGCGGCTTGCCAATAAGCGTGCCGTTTCGGCGAATTGAGAACTGCAGCGTCAGGGTCATGCCCGCGGTTCCGGGCGGCGGCTTCCAACAGGCGAAGATTGCGGAGAACATCTCGTCTATGGTGTCGACGGAGTCGGGACTGCGACATGCGCGTTCCCCAGCTCTTGCTTCATTGACACCGGCAACCAAGGCAAGGGCAAAGGCCGTTGCAACAATTGCGGACCGAGGTTTCATTCGAGATCTCCGGTTTCGCACAAGATTGGACACCTTTGGCAGCGAAGAGCTATTCCGCCCAGAGCTCGCGGCGCAGCTCCCGCCAGCTCTCACGGTCCGGCGCGACCAGCAAGCCACCCCCGACATGCGACGGCAGATAGGCGCTGCCGTCGAAGCGCGCGGCATGGCCGCCGGCCTCCGCATGGATCAGCACGCCGGCCAAGTGGTCCCAAGGCATCAGCTTGTTGTAGACGACGAAATGGCCGTGGCCGCTGGCCAGCAGGCGGTATTCGTGGGCGGCGCAGCGATAATTGAACTGCGATAGCGACTTAGTCTGGTTGCGCGCCAAACGTGAGCGGTCCGGCTCGGGCACATAGTGCCATGAGACCGCACCGGTCATTTCCGACATCGGCGCCGGTTTGGCGACATGGACCTTTTCCAGATTGCCATGGGCATGGCGGATATGGCTGCCGGCGCCACTAACGCCGATCAGCCAATCCTTGCCGACGGGGTCGTGAATGATGCCGGCGACCGTCTTGCCCTTGACCACGACGCCAAGCATGACGCCGAACAGCGGCACGCCGGAGGCGAAGTTGAAAGTGCCGTCGACCGGGTCGATGACGAAGGCGAGTTCGGCATCGCCGAGACCGTCGAGCAGCGTCGGGTCGTCGGAGCAGGCCTCCTCGCCGACGATCATTGCGTGGGGATAACGCTGGCGCAGGCTGGCGGTGATGAGCCGTTCGGCATTGACGTCGGCCTCGGTGACGAGATCGGCGGCCGAGGTCTTGCGACGGACGTCGCCCTCGCTCAAACGGCGAAAGCGCGGCATGATCTCGGCGACGGCGGCTTCCGACAGAAGGTCGGCAAGCCAGTCGATCGCGCTATCTTCAAATGTCATCGGGACGCCTAGTGGTGAGGGTTTCGTTGAGGGCGGCGAAATCGAACAGTTTCCTGTCGAGCAGATGCGAACGCCGCACATTGGTCATGGCGCGGATCATCGTGTCCTTGCGGCCGGGCATGCGCTTCTCGATGTCGTCGAGCATCGCCTTCATGGCGTTGCGCTGCAGACCTTCCTGGCTACCGCACAGATCGCACGGAATGATCGGGAATTTCATGGCGCCGGCGAATTTCTCGAGATCGGCTTCCGCACAATAGGCGAGCGGCCGCAGCACCATGACATCGCCTTCGTCATTGAGCAGCTTCGGCGGCATGGCGGCCAGGCGCCCGCCATGGAACAGGTTCATGAAGAAGGTTTCCAGTATGTCCTCGCGGTGGTGGCCGAGCACCAGCGCCGAGCAGCCCTCCTCGCGGGCAATGCGATAGAGATGGCCGCGCCGCAGCCGCGAGCACAGCGAGCAATAAGTGCTGCCCTCGGCCAGCTTGTCGGTGACCACCGAATAGGTGTCCTGATATTCGATGCGATGCGGAATGGCATAGCTGTCGAGATAATCGGGCAATATGTGCTTGGGAAAGTTCGGCTGGCCCTGGTCGAGATTGCAGGCCAACAGCTCGACCGGCAGCAGCCCGCGCCATTTGAGATCAAGCAGCACGGCAAGCAAGCCGTAGGAATCCTTGCCGCCCGACAGAGCGATCAGCCAACGGTCGCCGGGTCTCACCATGGCGAAATCGTCGATCGCCTGGCGGGCAAGCCGCAACAGCCGCTTGCGCAGCTTGTTGAACTCGACGGAGGACGGCACATCGGCAAACAGCGGATGAAAGCCGCCTTCGGCCTCGGCGATCGGGTCAAGCGTTTTGGCGTCTGGCTGCATGTTCACGGCGCGTCGGCCCTAAAGTCCTGTTGCCGCCCGCAGTAGCGCATCGGATCGAAAATCGAAATCGATTTCCGACTCACGTCCCTGAAAAGGACGAAGAAAGAAAAGGCCGCCTGGAGGGGCGGCCTTCGGTTTTGTCGTGACGAACGCGCCGATCAGCGCGAATAGAATTCGACGACCAGATTCGGTTCCATCTGCACGGCAAACGGAACGTCCGCCAAGCCGGGGATGCGCGTGAAAGTCGCGGTCATCTTGTTGTGGTCGGCCTCGATGTAATCGGGCACGTCGCGCTCGGCCAGGCCCACCGATTCCAGCACGATGACCAGCTGCTTCGACTTCTCGCGCACTTCGATGACATCGCCCGGCTTGCAACGGTACGAGCCGATGTTGACGCGCTTGCCATTGACGTTGATGTGGCCGTGATTGACGAACTGGCGCGCCGCAAAGATGGTCGGCACGAATTTGGAGCGGTAGACGACGGCGTCGAGGCGCGATTCGAGCAAGCCGATCAGGTTCTCCGAGGTGTCGCCCTTGCGGCGGTCCGCCTCTTCATAGACCTTGCGGAACTGCTTCTCCGAAACGTCGCCATAGTGGCCCTTCAGCTTCTGCTTGGCGCGCAGCTGCAGGCCGAAATCGGAAAGCTTGCCCTTGCGGCGCTGGCCATGCTGGCCGGGGCCGTATTCACGCTTGTTGACCGGGGACTTCGGGCGGCCCCAGATGTTTTCGCCAAGACGGCGGTCGATCTTGTACTTCGCGGATTCGCGCTTGCTCATCGCATTCCCTTTCAAAACAACACACCCGGAACCTTATGGTCCGGGTGAAGGAAACGCGCCCTCCTCTGGCCTCCGTTTTCGAGACCTGACAGGGTTTTCCACGCAACGCGACGGAAAACCCACGGGACACGTCATTTCAAACAAGACATAGGGAAAGTAAAACCGGCTGCCCAAACGTCTTGCACACATAAAGAAAACCACCGGGCATTGCGGCCCGGTGTTGGTGGGCTGGTTAAACGGAGATTTAACCGCTGTCAAGCTTCTGGCTGGCGCGAGTCGCCGAACCGGATAGTGTTACGGTTGTAGAACGTGCCGGATGTGGCGGGAGGTTGCGCCAGCGGCATCAGGAAGGGACTGAAGTCAGAGGAGCAGGAATTCGCATGAAGAAGTTCTTCCTTACGTTGGTAGGAGCCGCGGTGATGGCCGGCACGATGGCGGTCGCGCCCGAGCCAGCGCAGGCCCGGCATTGGCATGGGCACAGGCATCACCAGGTCTGCCGCATCGTGGTCAAGAAAAAGGTGGTGTGGCGTCACGGTCATCGCAAGGTCATCCGCTACAAAGTGCGGCGCTGCGGGTGGGGCTGGAACTGGTAATTTTCGCCCTCGCCCGTTGAGACTTCATGGCCCGCGGCTCAGCCGCGGGCCTTTTATTGACCGGCATCCGCCGCCAGAATGGTCAGTCGATCAGTGTTTCGACTTCTTTTCCGGCAGGCCTTTGCGCTTGGTCTCGGCGAATTCCTCGAGCTGTTTTTCGCTCATGGATTTATACATTCCCTTCGACGCACCTTTGAGCGCGCCCTTCTTGGTCTCGCCGCGCTTGGCTGACAATGCCGCGCCGGCCGCTTTCTGCTGGGCTTTTGAGGTGGCTGGCATGATGGTTTCTCCCGTTTCCGATGAGAGGAAAACGCGTTGTCTGGTGTGATGTTCCCAAAGCGAAAATTGCTTGCGGTCAGGATATCGCCAGGCCAAATCCCTGCATCAGCCGGCGCGTCGGAAAATCGGCGCTGTTCGAGGTGAAGAACGCAAGGTCGGCCCCTTCCGGCAGTGCCTCTCTGCGATAAGCGGCCTCGGTATCGGCAAGCAGCGACAGCGCGCGGCGTGCGATCGCCTCGGCCGGGTCGAGCCAGTCGACCGGCCAAGGTGCTGTCTTGCGCATGCGGTTGGCCAAAAAAGGATAATGGGTGCAGGCAAGCACGACGATGTCGGTGCGCAGCCCGTCATGCTCAACGAAGCACGGCGCGATCTCGGCGCGCACGGCGTCCTCGTCGACAAAACCATCGCGCATATAGGCTTCGGCCAATCCAGCCAGCCTGTCGCTGCCGACCAGGCGGACGTGGCATTTCTGCGCCCACTTGCTGATCAGGTCGCGCGTGTACTGGCGCTTGACGGTGCCGGGCGTCGCCAGCACCGAAACCAGGCCTGAGCGCGTGCGTTCCGCCGCCGGCTTGATGGCCGGCACGGTGCCGACGAAAGGGTGGCCGGGAAACCGCTCGCGCAACGCATCGATGACCAGTGTCGAGGCGGTGTTGCAGGCGATGACCGAAATGGCCGGCGAAAACCGTTCGAGCAGCCTAGCGAACAACTCCAGAATATGTGTTCTCAGCGCCGTTTCCTCCCAGGCGCCGAAGGGGAACGCCGCGTCGTCGGCGACATAGATGAAGCGGCGGTCAGGCATCAGGACGCGCGCCTCACGCAGCACGGTGAGGCCGCCAATGCCCGAATCGAACATCAGGATCGGACGGGCGCTCGACGGATCGGTCATGGTCATTGAGTCACTAAGGGCTGGGAAACACTAAGGGCTGGGGAATTACAAACGAGATCACGAGAGAAGGCCGGCCCATGCATTTTGCTTCGGCCAATGATGCTTTGTCCCGGCCGCTTCTATGTGGAACCATCATGGCCTTGATGCGGCGAGACGGGTCACACAAGGCCCCGCTTGCCGAAGCCGCCGGCCCGCGGCCGGCCGGCTGCCGGAGATGCAGGTTGAGATGCAGCATGGTTCGACGGCACCGGTGCGGCGCGCATGGCGTAGGGCGGAGCCTGGGCCGTCACGCCGGCGGCTGACGCTGAATGAAGCGCCGCGGTGCCGCGCAGCGGCCCGGGCGGGTCGAAATCGTCGAAACTCAGGGATGACGCCATATCGGAAGAGCGACCGCCCGCCGGCCTGGCCGCCAAGATGACGGCCCACAGCCCGACAAGAGCTAATCCCAGCAGGTTAAGACCGGAATGCGAATCTTCGCCGTCGAATTTTACGACAAGAACAGTGCCGGCCTGCAGAATCGCAAGCAGGGTCGAGAACACGATATACGACCAAAGGATCCAACCCGACCCTTGCGCGTCGCGGCTTCGACGCCAGGCGAAATTCGCGCGGAACAGAACGATCACCAGCGAGGCGACGAGAACGGCCGCGGCCAGCCCTTCCCTGGAAGGACCTGGTTTCGAATTGGCCAAGCCCTCGATGCCGATGGTCAGCACGACACACAGCACAAAGGTCACGATTTCCGCAACCAGCAGAGCCACGGAATAGAAGAAAAAGCGAAGACGACCGATATTTGAGCTAAACATCCGAGATCCATCGTTTCGAAAACCATGGATCAAACCAAATAAAATTCGGTTACTGGTAAGACAGCTGCATTTGCGCGCCTAGTCTTTGTCTTTCGCCCTCGCAGCGCGTGCCGCGGCCGCCGGGAGCCGCCTTGGATCGTCGCCGGGCGATCCGTCGCCGCGCGGCATGGCCGGCGAGAACCTGTCTAGCGATGATATTATTCCGCGCAGCACCTTGAGCTCCGGCTCGGCGAAGCCGGGGCGGGTCAGCACAGCGCGCAAATTGTCGACCATCTTCGGCTTCTTCGCTGCCGGGCGGAAATAGCCGCGCGCCTCCAGTGCACCTTCCAGATACGCAAACAGGCCGTGCAATTCTTCCTTGGCAGCCGGCGGCATTTCAGGGCCGGAAAAGTTGGTCATGGTCTCGTGTTCCAGGCCGGACTTCATCCATTCATAGGACATCAGCAGAGCCGCCTGGGCGATGTTGAGCGAGGAGAAGGCTGGATCGACGGGGAAGGTGACGATCTCGTCGGCAAGGCCGACCTCGTCATTATAGAGGCCGAAGCGCTCGCGGCCGAACAGGATGCCGGTGCGCTGGCCGGCCCGCTGCCGCGCCCGCAGCGCCCTGCCCGCCTCGACCGGACCGCGCACCGGCTTGAAATTGTCGCGCGCGCGCGCCGTGGTGGCGAAGACGAAGTTCAAATCGCCGACCGCTGAGGCCAGGTCGTCGAACACCGTGACGGCATCGATGACGTGGTCGGCGCGGCTTGCGGCGGCACGCGCCTTGTCGCTCGGCCAGCCGTCGCGCGGATTGACGAGCCGCAGCTCGGCAAGGCCGAAATTGGCCATGGCGCGCGCAACCATGCCGATATTCTCGCCGAGCTGCGGCTCGACCAGGATGATCGCCGGTCCGGACGCAGGCGTTCCGGAGGCAAGAGGGGTGTCGGGATCGTGGGTAGCGGCCATGGTTGTCAGTGAACTGCTGTTTGCGACATTTCGCAGTCCCCTGCCACATTTGGCGGCGAAAATGAAGCTTTCGCAAGGAATGCCGGCACTACGGCGCGGTTCGCCGTTTGCGCGGCCAAAAAGCCTTTGATATACGGGCCGCATCCAGGGCCGGCAGCCGTGCGGGCAAGGCCGTTCCGTTCCCCAAAAGCGAGGCATTCTTTCATGGCGAAGATCAAGGTGGCGAACCCGGTCGTCGAACTCGACGGCGACGAGATGACCCGCATCATCTGGCAGTTCATCAAGGACAAGCTGATCCACCCTTATCTGGACCTCAAGCTCGAATATTACGACCTCGGCATCGAGCACCGCGACGCCACCAACGACCAGGTGACCATCGATTCAGCCAACGCCATCAAGAAATACGGCGTCGGCGTGAAATGCGCGACGATCACGCCCGACGAGCAGCGCGTCGAGGAATTCAAGCTGAAGAAGATGTGGAAGTCGCCGAACGGCACCATCCGCAACATCCTCGGCGGCACCATCTTCCGCGAGCCGATCATCATGAAGAACGTGCCGCGGCTGGTGCCCGGCTGGACCAAGCCGATCATCGTCGGCCGCCACGCCTTCGGCGACCAGTACCGCGCCACCGACTTCCGCTTTCCCGGCAAGGGCAAGCTGACGATCAAATTCGTCGGCGAGGACGGCCAGGTGATCGAGCACGATGTGTTCGACGCACCCAGCGCCGGCGTCGCCATGGCCATGTACAATCTCGACGAATCTATCCGTGAATTCGCCCGCGCCTCGCTGAACTATGGCCTGCTGCGTAATTACCCCGTCTACCTCTCGACCAAGAACACAATCCTCAAGGCCTATGACGGCCGCTTCAAGGACATCTTCCAGGAGGTCTATGAGGCGGAATTCGAAGCCGAATTCAAGGCGAAGAAGCTCTGGTACGAGCACCGGCTGATCGACGACATGGTGGCCTCCAGCCTGAAATGGTCGGGCGGTTATGTCTGGGCCTGCAAGAATTATGACGGCGACGTTCAGTCCGACACGGTGGCGCAAGGCTTCGGCTCGCTCGGCCTGATGACCTCGGTGCTGATGACGCCGGACGGCAAGACCGTCGAGGCGGAAGCCGCGCACGGCACCGTTACCCGCCACTATCGCCAGCATCAGAAGGGCGAGGAAACGTCGACCAATTCGATCGCCTCCATCTTTGCCTGGACGCGCGGCCTCGCGCACCGCGCCAAGCTCGACGACAATGCCGAACTGAAGCGCTTTGCCGAGACCCTGGAAAAGGTCTGCGTCCAGACGGTCGAGTCCGGCTTCATGACAAAGGATCTGTCGCTGCTGATCGGCCCCGACCAGCCATGGCTTTCGACCACCGGCTTCCTCGACAAGATCGACGAGAATTTGCAGAAGGCGATGGCCTGAGCCCGCGACATGGGCAAGCCCGTCGTCTACGGCGCGGACTACAGCGTCTATGTGCGCATCGTGCGGCTGGTGCTCGAGGAAAAGGGTGTCGGCTACGAGCTGGTGCCTGTCGACGTCTTTGCCGCGGACGGCATTCCCGGCTGGTACTTCGAGCACCAGCCGTTCGGCCGCATCCCGGCCTTCGAGCATGACGGCTTTCGCCTCTACGAGACCGGCGCGATTGCCCGTTATGTCGACGAAACCTTTGACGGCCCGGCGCTGCAGCCGGTCGAAGCCCGGCCTCGAGCACGCATGAACCAGATCACCGGCATGCTCGATGCCTACTCCTACAGGGCCATGGTCTGGGATGTCGCGGTCGAGCGGCTGGAGAAAACGCCGCCCGACGAAGCTGTGATCGGCAACGGGTTGCGGCAGGCGAGAACGGCATTGCAGGCGCTGTCTTCGCTGAAGGCCGAAGGGCCTTGGCTGTTGGGGACGGACCTGACGCTGGCCGACCTGCACGCCGCGCCAATCATCAGCTATTTCGTCAAGGTCGCCGAGGGGCGAAAACTGCTGGCCGAGTCTGCCGATATCCAGGACTGGTATGCGCGCATCACCGGACGCGAGAGTTTTGCGAAGACCGAAAAGGCTGAATGACCCTCTGCGAGGCACGCAACGTGGCAGGACTTGGGTTCCTCGCCCCGCTTGCGGGGAGAGGTGGCTCGGCGAAGCCGAGACGGAGAGGGGAAATCGACACACCGTCCTCGAACGTCTTTTTCACACGTCCGACACAGACTTTCTTTTCGTCTGGTTGCCGCAGGCCCCCTCTCCGGCCGCTTCGCGGCCACCTCTCCCCACTTCGTACCCACTTCGTGGGGGCGAGGAACCCGAGCCAGGCCGCTCAATCGGGAAGGTAGATTTCCGCCTTCATGAAGGTCTTCGCACGGCCTGTGATCAGCACGCGATCTCCGGCCAGCTCGCATAGCAAATGCCCGCCGCGCTGCGAGCATTGGAATGCCGACACATGCGTCTTGCCGAGCTTTTCAGCCCAGTACGGCACCAATGTCGCATGAATGGAGCCAGTCACCGGGTCCTCGGGAATGCCAGCTCCGGGTACGAAATAACGCGAGACGAAATCATGGGCTCGCCCAGGCGCGGTAATGACCAGGCCGAGAGGATGAAAACGTCCGATCCTGAGCAGATCGGGAACGAAAGATCGCACGGTTGTCTCGTCGGCAAGCTCGACAAACAGGTTCTCGAAATTGCGGAAGCTCGCAGCCGGCCGCTGAAGCAATATCGCTTGCAGCGCCGAGTTCAGCTCGTCCTCGACGGGCTGCGGCGGAAAACACGGCAGATCGAGCTGATAGGCGCCTTCCCGCCGGGAAACCCGCAGCTCGCCCACCCGGGTGGCGAAGGCCATTTCGCCCAGACCATTGTATTCCGTAGTCAGCACATGGGCGGCCGCAAGTGTAGCATGGCCACAGAAGTCGACTTCATGAACCGGTGTGAACCAGCGCAAATCCCAACCCTCGCCACTCGGCCGCGCAAACGCGGTTTCAGCAAGATTGTTCTCGTTTGCGATGGCCTGCATCACGTCGTCCGATAGCCAGTCCTCCAAAATGAGAACGGCAGCAGGGTTGCCCTGGAAAGCCCGTTCGGCAAAAGCGTCGACTTGATACATAGTCAACGTTGCCACATCATCCCCGCTGCCACTTCGGCCTGGCCTTACTGGTGCAGATTCACGCAGCTTCCAGCGCCGCCTTCACCGCAGCGATCGCGTCTTCGGCCTTCGAGGCGTCCGGGCCGCCGGCCTGGGCCATATCCGGTCGCCCCCCGCCGCCCTGCCCGCCCAATGCCGCGGACGCGACGCGCACCAGATCGATGGCGCTGAAGCGGCCGGTCAGATCATCGGTAACGGCGACGACGACGCTCGCCTTGTTGTCCTCGCCGGCGCCGACAAAGACGACGACGCCGGAGCCGAGGGACTTCTTGCCGGCATCGGCCAACGGCTTAAGATCCTTTGGCGAGACGCCCGATACCGCCTTGCCGAGAAAACCGACACCGGCAATGGTTTCGTTCTCCGCAGGCACACCAGCTGGCGAGCGATCGCCCAGCGCCAGCTTCTTGCGCGCCTCTGTCAGCTCCTTTTCGAGCTTCTTGCGCTCGTCGAGCAGCGCCTCGACGCGGGCCGGCACATCGGCCGCCGAAATCCTCAGCGCGGCGGCGGCCGCCTTCAGCCGCTTGTCCTGTTCGTCGAGATGCTTTCTGGCGGCCTCGCCGGTCAACGCCTCGATGCGGCGCACGCCGGCAGCGACCGCGCTGTCGGACACGATGCGCACCAGGCCGATATCGCCGGTCGCCCTGACATGCGTGCCGCCGCATAGCTCGACCGAATAAGGCCGGTTGGCCTTGGCGCCATGCAAGCCCGTGCCCATCGAAACGACGCGCACTTCATCGCCATACTTCTCGCCAAACAGCGCCATGGCGCCCTCGGCGATGGCGTCGTCGACAGACATCAGTCGCGTGATCACCGGGCCGTTCTGAACGACGATCTCGTTTGCCATGCGCTCGACCTCTTCGAGCTCGTCCGGCGAGATCGGCTTGTTGTGCGAAATGTCGAAGCGCAGACGCTCGGGCGCGACCAGCGAGCCCTTCTGCGCCACATGGGTACCCAGCACCTCGCGCAGCGCCTCATGGATCAGATGTGTGGCGGAATGGTTCGCGCGCAGCCTGGAGCGCCGCGCGTGGTCCACCTTCAGCTCGACGGTCGCGCCCGTCTTGACAGTGCCATTGGCCACCCTGCCGAGATGGACGAAAAGCCCATCGGCCTTCTTCTGGGTATCGGATATCTCGATCGAGAACCCGTCGCCCGAAATGACGCCGGTATCGCCCATCTGGCCACCGGACTCGCCATAGAACGGCGTCTGGTTGACAACCACGGCAACGGCGTCGCCTTTGCCGGCACTGTCGACGGTCTTGCCGTCCTTGACCAGCGCCTGGATAAGGCCTTCCGCCTGCTCGGTCTCATAACCCAGGAATTCGGTGGCGCCGGTCTCCTCACGCACCGCGAACCATACCGTCTCGGTTGCGGCCTCGCCGGAACCAGCCCAGCTTTTGCGTGCCTCCGCCTTCTGCCGCTCCATTGCCTCGGTGAAGCCGGCAAGGTTGACCGAGATGTTGCGCCGGCGCAGCGCGTCCTGCGTCAGATCGAGCGGAAAGCCATAGGTGTCGTAGAGCTTGAACGCTGTCTCGCCATCCAGCATGTCGCCGGAGGCCAGCTTTTCCGTCGCCTCCGAAAGCAAGCCCAAGCCGCGCACCAGCGTCTTGCGGAAACGAGTTTCCTCAAGCTTCAGCGTCTCGGTGATCATCTGTTCGCCGCGCACCAGTTCCGGGTAGGCTTGCCCCATCTCGCGGACCAGCGCCGGCACCAGGCGCCACATCAGCGGATCGCGGGCGCCGAGCAACTGCGCGTGGCGCATGGCGCGGCGCATGATGCGACGAAGCACGTAGCCGCGTCCTTCGTTGGACGGCAGCACGCCGTCGGCGACCAGGAAGCAGGACGAACGCAAATGGTCGGCGATGACCCGGAACGATGCGACGGTGTCCGCATCCGGACCTTTGCCGAGCGCCGACGATGCAGCGTCGATCAGGTGGCGGAACAGGTCGGTTTCGAAGACGCTTTCAACCCCTTGCAGGATGGAGGCCATGCGCTCGAGGCCCATGCCCGTGTCGATCGACGGACGCGGCAGGTCGACGCGCTCTTCCTTCGTCACCTGTTCATACTGCATGAACACCAGGTTCCAGAATTCGAGGAACCGGTCGCCATCCTCCTCGGGGCTGCCGGGGGGGCCGCCCCAGATATGCTCGCCACGGTCGATGAATATCTCCGAACACGGCCCGCAAGGCCCGGTGTCACCCATTGCCCAGAAGTTGTCCGAAGTCGCGATGCGGATGATGCGATCGTCCGAAAGGCCGGCGATCTTCTTCCAGTACGAGGCCGCCTCGTCGTCGGTGTGGTAGACGGTGACCAGCAGCTTGTCCTTCTTCAGCCCGAACTCCCTGGTGATCAGGTTCCAGGCAAGCTCTATGGCGCGCTCCTTGAAATAGTCGCCGAAGGAGAAATTGCCGAGCATCTCGAAGAAGGTCAGGTGGCGCGCGGTGTAGCCGACATTGTCAAGGTCGTTGTGCTTGCCGCCGGCGCGAACACTCTTCTGGGCAGTCGTGGCGCGCGAATAGGGCCGCTTCTCCAGACCGGTGAAAACGTTCTTGAACTGCACCATGCCGGCATTGGTGAACATCAGCGTCGGGTCGTTGCGCGGCACCAGCGGGCTTGACGCGACGACCTCGTGACCTTCCTTGCGAAAATAGTCGAGAAATGCCGACCGGATCTCGTTGACGCCACTCATGAATACTGCCTTTTCGAGAGAACCGCCGGCTGCCGGCGGAAAATAGACATGGCCTTTTAGCGGTCGCACCGCAGCCTGTCCAGAAACACCAAATGGGCTCAAATCCCCGCTTTCAACAGCGCTTTGAAACGCGTCTGCCTCGCCGTCAAACGCGAACCGCCGGCACGGGGCCGGCGGTTCGAAACGCATCGATTACGCAAACTCAAAATCAAAACATCAAATCGAAACCCGGCTGAGGCTCCGCGAGGCGTCGCTTGCCCTACATCACCCCAGCGTCGTCCTCGAAACCGTCGTCGCTGCTTTCGGAGCCGCCGTTTTCAAGGAATTTCTCGGCGATCAGCCCGGCATTCTGTCGCAGCGCCAGCTCGATCTCGCGCGCCGTGTCGGGATTGTCGCGCAGGAACAGTTTTGCGTTTTCGCGGCCCTGGCCAAGACGCTGCGAATTGTAGGAGAACCAGGCGCCCGACTTTTCGACCACGCCGGCCTTGACGCCGAGATCGACCAGCTCACCGGTCTTGGAGACGCCCTCACCATACATGATGTCGAACTCGACCACCTTGAAGGGCGGCGCCAGCTTGTTCTTGACCACCTTGACGCGGGTCTGGTTGCCGACGACCTCGTCGCGATCCTTGACCGAGCCGATGCGGCGGATGTCGAGGCGGACCGAAGCATAGAATTTCAGCGCATTGCCGCCGGTCGTCGTCTCGGGCGACCCGAACATGACGCCGATCTTCATGCGGATCTGGTTGATGAAGATGACCATGGTGTTGGAGCGCGAGATCGAGGCGGTGAGCTTGCGCAGTGCCTGGCTCATCAGGCGCGCCTGCAGGCCGGGCAGCGAATCGCCCATCTCGCCTTCGATTTCCGCCCGCGGCGTCAGCGCCGCCACCGAATCGACCACCAGCACGTCGATGGCGCCGGAGCGCACCAGCGTGTCGCAGATCTCCAGCGCCTGCTCGCCGGTATCGGGCTGCGAGATCAATAGATTTTCGAGATCGACGCCGAGCTTGCGGGCATAGACCGGGTCGAGCGCGTGCTCGGCATCGACGAAGGCGCAGATGCCGCCCTTCTTCTGGGCTTCGGCCACCGTGTGCAGCGCCAGCGTCGTCTTGCCCGAGCTTTCCGGCCCGTAGATCTCGACGATGCGGCCGCGCGGCAGGCCACCGACGCCAAGCGCGATGTCCAGCCCAAGCGAGCCGGTCGGCACCGTTTCGATCTCGACGACCTGCTCGTTTGCGCCGAGCCGCATGATCGAGCCCTTGCCGAAGGCACGCTCGATTTGCGACAGCGCCGCATCCAGAGCCTTTGATTTGTCCACCGCTTTGTCCTCTACAAGCCGCAAAGAATTCTGAGCCATGATACATCACCCCGTGGTCGTCAATGGAGGCCGGACAATCCCGCAATCCTTAAAAGAATGTACCTCGTTTGTTCTCATTTGTCAATGAGCGGCAAGGATTTGAAAAATAAAGGATATCCATATTTGTTCTATTTTTGTTTCGTAATTTTGCTTCCGGATGCAACCGGCCTCGCATGCGGCGCCGCCGCCGTCACCAACCGAATCGCACCCGCGATTGCAGGGTTCCGCCCAGCGACCTAGTCTCCTCCCGGGCAACAGCAAAGGGCATTTCGCCGGCATGATGAACTCCCCGACGATCCTGGCCGTGGGCGGCGCCTATATCGAGCGGCGCGGCCGGGTTGCCGGCACCTTCGTGCCAGCCGCCTTGAACCCCGGCACGATGCGCGAGCATGTTGGCGGCGCCGTCTTCAACGCCTTGCGCTGGGCGGTGCGGCGCGGCGCCTCGGCCTCGCTGCTTTCGGTGCGCGGCGGCGATGCTCTGGGCGACACGGTTTTACGCGCCGTCGCCGAGGCCGGAATCGCCGACCTGTCGGCGGTGTTCCTCGACCGGGCAACGCCAAGCCATACGATACTGATCGATAGCGACGGCCGGCTGATCGCCGGCCTTGCCGACATGGTGCTCTATGAGCTGGCGCTTCCCAAGCAGATCCGCCGCGCCAAGGTGCGCGAAGCTATCGGTTCGGCCGATACGATCCTGTGCGACGCCAACCTGCCGTCGACCGCGCTGGAGCGGCTGGCGGCACTCGCCGCCGGCAAGCCGGTGTTTGCGCTTGCCGTCTCGCCCAGCAAAGCGGCGCGGCTGACGCCGGTGCTCGACCGTCTGGCGATGGCGTTCATGAACCGGCACGAGGCCGGCGTGCTCGCCGGCGCCGACATCGATGCTGGCGATCAAGGCATCGTCGACAGCCTGAGACGCGCCGGCCTGAAAAGCGGCGTGATCACCGCCGGCGACGGACCGGTGCTCGGTTTCGACCAAACCGGCGCATTTTCGATCCTGCCACCGCCACTGCAAAAGCGGACCGATGCCACAGGCGCGGGCGACGCATTGGCCGGCGCCACGATCGCTGCCCTGCTGCGTGGCCTGAAGCTGCGCGAAGCGTTGCGTGAAGGCGTCGCCGCCGCGACGCTCGCCATCGAGAGCGCCGCCTTCACCAGTGCCAGCTTTGCCGAGGCGCTGGCGCTCGTGCCCGAGGCGCGGGACCTGGCATGAAGTGCGGCCCGGAATTGCCGAAGCATAACGCAGCTATTTTCCGGCGCGCCGTCCTGCCTCGTAGGCGCGGCGTGCCCAGATCGCCATCTCATCCGGATCATCGAAGGCACTGTCGGGAACGCTCCAATACGGCATAGACACCAGCTTGCCGTGCCGTGAGCCGGTATAGGTTCATTGCCGGCAGCCGGCCGCTTCGAATTCAGGCGCGCTTTCCGCGTCAGCCTTCAGCATCAATTCGTCACGGATGACGACGGCGACGATGACGCCGTCGAAATAGATGCCCTTGCCGCCGAACATCTTGCGGATGCTAACCGGGCCAAGGCCTTCGAAAAGCTCTTCGATGCGCTCATTGTCCATGCGGCGATCATGTCATCCGGATTTCCCCTTGTCATCGCCGCAACCGGCACCATCCTGACAAGTTCGGAACCAGTTTCGTCGGAGTTTCTCATGCCGCTTCTGCTCAAAGGGTCCTGCCGGTGCAATGCCGTGCGTTTCGAGGTGGAAAGCCACACGCCGGTGCCGTTCATGCTGTGCTACTGCTCGATCTGCCGCAAGCAGCAGGGCGGTGGCGGTTTCGCCATCAATCTCGGCGCCGATTACAAGACGTTGAAAATCCAGGGCAAGCGCCATCTCGGCGTCTACCGCGCCGAGATCGAGGACGACGAGCACCCGCAACGCGAAATCTCGACGGGCGAGCGGAACTTCTGCACGAAATGCGGGACGGCACTCTGGCTCTACGACCCGACCTGGCCGGAGCTGGTGCACCCCTTCGCCTCGGCGATCGACACAGACCTGCCAAAGCCGCCGGAGAAGGTGCATCTTATGCTGAAATACAAGGCGAACTGGGTCGAGCCGGAGATCGGCAAAAGGGACAAGGTCTTCGACGTCTACCCGGAAGAATCAATTGCCGACTGGCACAAACGAACAGGAATGTGGGTGGATTAGGTCCCTTCTCCCCGTGAACGGAGGAGAAGGAAAGATCAGGCGGAAGCGCGCGCTTCAGCCAAGGCCTTCAAATCGGCCGGCTTCAGTTCGACCGATTCGCCGCAGCCACAAGCCGAACTCTGGTTTGGGTTGTGGAAGGTGAAGCCGGTGCGCAGCGTCGTCTGCTCGAAATCCATCTCGGTGCCGAAAAGGAAAAGCGCTGCCTCCGGCGCGACATAGACATGGGCGCCGTCGCGCTCGATATGGTCGTCCTTGGTGTTGGGCTCGGTCACCAGGTCGACCGTATATTCCATGCCGGCGCAGCCGCCCTTCTTGATGCCAAGGCGAATGCCATGCGCATTCTCGCGGGTCGCGACGATCTCGCGCACCCGGTCGGCGGCCTTTTCGGTCATCGTGATGACGGCGAAGCGTCCCATGTTTTCCTTCTCCATTGCGCGCAGGTTCAAGGCCTGCCGAATGATTCCTCACCTAAAATGGTGAAGTTTTGTACCCGGCGCAAGTGCGCCAGCCTCTGGCTGGTCGGATGCTAGTACCAGCCAACCGCCACCTGTGCCTCTTCCGACATGCGGTCGGGCGACCAGGGCGGGTCGAAGGTCATGTTGACCTCGACACCGGAAACGCCTTCGACGGCGCCGACGGCATTTTCCACCCAACCCGGCATTTCGCCGGCCACCGGGCAGCCGGGTGCGGTCAGCGTCATGTCGATCTTGACCGAGCGGTCGTCCTCGATGTCGATCTTGTAGACGAGGCCGAGCTCATAGATGTCGGCCGGGATTTCCGGGTCGTAGACCGTCTTTAGCGCCGAGACGATGTCGTCGGTCAGCCGCGCCAGTTCGTCGGCAGGAATCGTTGACCCGGAAACCGCCGCATTGGTGGTCATATCCAGTGCCGTGCTTTCGGCGGTGTGGCTCGCATCATCCATGATCGTCACCCGAAGAACTTTCGCGCCTTCTCCAGCGCATCGGCCAAAGCGTCGACTTCGGCCCTGGTATTATACATGCCGAACGACGCCCTGCATGTGGATGTTACGCCGAAGCGTTTCAACAGCGGCTGCGCGCAATGCGTGCCGGCGCGGACCGCCACGCCCTGCCGGTCGATGACCATGGACACGTCGTGCGCGTGGATGCCCTGCAGCTCGAACGAGATAATGGCGCCCTTGCCGGGCGCGTCGCCGAAGATGCGCAGTGAATTGATGGCGCGCAGTTTTTGATGCGCATAATCCTTCAGATCGGCCTCGTGCGCGGCGATGCGCTCGCGGCCGATCTTTTCCATGTATTCCAGCGCAGCACCAAGCCCGATCGCCTGCACGATCGGCGGTGTGCCGGCCTCGAAACGGTGCGGCGGGTCGTTGTAGGTGACGATGTCTTGCGTCACCTCCTCGATCATCTCGCCGCCGCCCATGAACGGGCGCATGCGCTCCAGAATATCCTTCTTGCCGTAGAGCACGCCGATGCCCGACGGGCCATAGACCTTGTGGCCGGTGAAGACGAAGAAATCGCAGTCGAGGTCCTGCACGTCGATCGGCATGTGCACGGCGCTCTGGCTGCCGTCGACCAGCACCGGAATGCCGCGGGCATGGGCAATGCGCACGATCTCCTTGATCGGCGTCACCGTGCCCAGCGCGTTCGACATATGGGTGATGGCAACCAGCCTGGTGCGGTCGGTTAGCCGCTTCTCGAATTCCTCGATGTGGAAGACGCCGAGATCGTCGACCGGCACCCACACCAGTTTCGCGCCCTGCCGTTCGCGGATGAAATGCCACGGCACGATGTTGGAATGGTGCTCCATGATCGAGAGCACGATCTCGTCGCCCTCGCCGATATTGGGCATGCCGAAACCATAGGCAACCGTGTTGATCGCCGCCGTGGTGTTCGAGGTGAAGACGATGTTGTCGGTGCTCGGTGCGTTGAGGAAACGGCGCACCGTCTCGCGCGCCTTCTCATAGGCGTCGGTCGCGGCATTGGACAGGAAATGCAGGCCGCGGTGGACGTTGGCATATTCCTGGGAATAGGCGTGCTGGATAGCGTCGAGCACGGCCTGCGGCTTCTGCGCCGAGGCGCCATTGTCGAGATAGACCAGCGGTTTGCCGTAGACTTGCCGCGACAGGATCGGGAAGTCACGGCGGATCGCCTCGACGTCGTAAGGAATGTTTTCGACTTTCTGGTCCATCGTCTCGACCGTCATCCTCGGGCTTGTTCCGAGGATCTACTAGCCCTCGGATTTTGCCAGTTCCTTGTCCCACGCGGCAGATCCTCGGGACAAGCCCGAGGATGACGCCGGAATCTTGAGCCACTCACCCGTGCGCCACGAACCAGTTGTCGAGCCGTGCTTCCAGCGCCTCGACGATGGCCTCGTCGTCCAGTTCCTCGATCACTTCGGCGACGAAGGCTTTGACCAGCAGGCCGCGCGCGGTCTTCTCGTCTATGCCGCGCGCCATCAGATAGAACAGATGGCCGTGGTCGATCTCGGTGACGGTCGCGCCATGACCGCAGACGACGTCGTCGGCGAAGATTTCAAGCTCCGGCTTGGTCGAGAACTCGCCGTCATCCGACAGAAGTAGCGTGTTGCAGGCCATCTTGGCGTTGGTCTTCTGCGCATATTGGTGGACATTGATGCGGCCTTGGAAGACGCCGCGCGCTCTGCCGGTCACCACGTTGCGGATGACTTCGGTCGAGGCGGTGTGCGGCACGGCATGGTCGAGCACCATGGTGACGTCGGTATGGGTGTCGCCGGCCAAAAGGTTGATGCCGCGCAGCGTGAATTCGGCGCCCTCGCCGGTCGTCTTCACAACGACCTCCTGGCGGACAAGCTTACCGCCGGCATTCATGACGAACAGCGTCAGTTTCGCGTTCTTGCCGAGATGCGCCTTGAACTGGGCGAGATGCGTCGCCGTATCCGGCTGCTCCTGCACGACCAGCCATGTCACTTCGGCGCCCTCGCCAAGCACAAGCTGGCTGACCGAGCTGACCAGTGCCGCCCCCTCGCCCGTCTGGCGCTCGACGACGACAGCCTTGGCGCCGGTGCCGACGCGGACGGTCAGCCGCACATGCGACTGTCCGCCGGCCTGCAAATTCTGCAATTCGACCGGCCTATCCAGTTGAGCACCGTCGGCGATGTCGACGAAATAGCCGTCGGCGACAAAGGCGGTGTTGAGCGCGCCGATGGCGTCGTCGCTGCCATAAGACTCAAGCCCAGATGCTGCGCTGCCGTCGGTCAGCTTCTCCGACAGGCGCTGCACGGCAACGCCTTCGATATCGGGCAGTTTCATACTCGAAACGCCGTTCAGCACCGGCAAAACGCTGGAGCCCTCGACGATCGGCGCAATGGCTTTCGCAACCGCTGCCGGATCGAAGTCCGGCACCGAAATCAGCAGCCGGCGCAGGTCCGTATAGTGCCAGGATTCGACGCGCCGCGTCGGCAGGCCGCTCTTGATCGCTTCGATGGCGTCGTCGCGCTTCAGCATCACCGCGCCGTCGCCGGGCAGCAGCGACAGCCGCTCGCCAAAGGCGTCGATCAGCGCCGTTTCGGCCGGTGTCCGCTGGGGTGTCGTGTGCATATTCATCAGTATCGCCTTGTTTGGCTTGCCTTCCGGGCCTGCTGGCATCTCACGCGGCTTGCCCGATCACGCCGGCATAGCCATTGGCCTCGAGATCGAGCGCAAGCGACTTGTCGCCCGACTTGATCACCTGGCCCCTGTAGAGCACGTGCACCGTATCCGGCACGATGTATTGGAGCAGGCGCTGGTAGTGGGTGATGACGACGATGGCGCGGTCCGGCGAGCGCAGCGTGTTGACGCCGTCCGCGACGATCTTCAGCGCGTCGATATCGAGGCCGGAATCGGTCTCGTCGAGGACGCAGAGTTTCGGCTCGAGAAGCTTCATCTGCAGGATCTCGGCGCGCTTCTTCTCGCCGCCGGAAAAGCCGACATTGAGCGGCCGCTTCAGCATCGCCATGTCCATGTTTAGCGAGGCGGCAGCTTCCTTCACGCGCTTCAGAAACTCCGGGATCTTCAGCGGTTCCTCGCCGCGCGCCTTGCGCTGCTCGTTCATCGCCACTTTCAGGAATTCCATCGTCGCCACGCCCGGTATCTCCATCGGGTACTGGAAGGCGAGAAAGATGCCGGCAGTTGCGCGCTCAGCCGGATCCATGTCGAGGATCGACTGGCCGTTGTAGAGGATGTCGCCCTCGGTGACCTCATAATCCTCGCGCCCGGCAAGGATATAGGACAGCGTCGATTTTCCCGAGCCGTTCGGCCCCATGATGGCGGCGACCTCACCGGCCTTCACCGAAAGATTCAGGCCGCGGATGATCTCGGTGCCGTCATCGACGATACGGGCATGGAGGTTTCTGATTTCAAGCATTCCATTCGTCCTATCCGTAGCCGTCTGCCCGGCTAAACTCGATTTAACAACTGCTTCAAGGCTTCGGCGCCCGGCCGCAGTACTCAAACATCCAGCGGTCTTTTAATTGTAGTTACTCCACATCATCGTGCTCGGATGAGGCTGATAGACATTCTCAATCTCATCAATGCTCTCATACAAATCCAGCCAAGTCGGGTTTAGACCTTCAATCAGATTCGTCTTCCATTCGCGGAGATAGCGCTTCAAAGACTTTTCGCGCTGAATCGCGAGAACGATATTCGGGTGCCGCTCAAACCAAACCAGATTCTTTGCCTTGTATTTCGAGGTAAAACCCCGGTGCACATCATTACGGTGTTCCCACACTCGCGCATGCAAATCACTGGTTACGCCAGTGTAGATAACTCCACGCGGTTTATCGGACATCATGTAAACAAAGCCGGTCATTTTCCTGCTGACGACCTACGCAAGGCACCGCCATCCTTAAAATTTGTGCGGTCATCTTTGAACTTCGCGCCGACGTTACTGAGATTCGCTCCGTCATCCTCGGGCTTGTCCCGAGGATCTACCGGCCTCTCAATACGGATCGCGCCACACCTCTGTTGGACAGCGGATCCTCGGGACAAGCCCGAGGATGACGGCGCAAAACTCAGTGACGACGGCGCCAAATCCGAGGGTGACGGCGCAAGGCCCGAGGATGACAGTGCCAAGCTCAGAGATGACAACGCAAAGCCAGAGCTCATCACCCCACGCTCCCCTCGAGGCTGATGCCGATCAGTTTCTGCGCTTCGACCGCAAACTCCATCGGCAGCTGCTGGATGACATCCTTGACGAAGCCGTTGACGATCAGCGCGATCGCCTCTTCTTCCGGAATGCCACGCTGCATGACGTAGAATTTCTGATCCTCGGAAATCTTCGACGTCGTCGCCTCATGCTCGAACTGTGCGGTCGAATTCTTGGCTTCCATGTAGGGCACGGTGTGCGCGCCGCACTGGTCGCCGATCAAGAGCGAGTCACAGTTAGTGAAGTTGCGGGCGTTGGTCGCCTTGCGGTGCGCCGAGACCTGGCCGCGATAGGTATTCTGCGAGAAGCCGGCGGCAATGCCCTTGGAGATGATGCGGCTCGACGTGTTCTTGCCGAGATGGATCATCTTGGTGCCGCTGTCGACCTGCTGGTAGCCGTTCGACACCGCGATCGAATAGAACTCGCCGCTGGAATCGTCGCCGCGCAAGATGCAGCTCGGATATTTCCAGGTGATGGCCGAACCGGTCTCGACCTGCGTCCACGAAATCTTCGACCGATGGCCGCGGCAGTCGCCGCGCTTGGTGACGAAATTATAGATGCCGCCCTTGCCCTCGGCGTCGCCGGGATACCAGTTCTGCACCGTCGAATATTTGATCTCGGCATCGTCGAGCGCGATCAGTTCGACCACCGCGGCGTGAAGCTGGTTCTCGTCGCGCTGCGGCGCCGTGCAGCCTTCGAGATAGGAGACGTAAGCCCCCTCCTCGGCGATGATCAGCGTGCGCTCGAACTGGCCGGTGTTCTTCTCGTTCATGCGGAAATAGGTCGACAATTCCATCGGGCAGCGCACGCCCTTGGGCACGAAGACGAACGAACCGTCGGTGAACACGGCTGAATTCAGCGTGGCGTAAAAATTGTCGGTGGTCGGCACCACCGAGCCGAGATATTTCTTCACCAGCTCCGGATGCTCGCGGATCGCTTCCGAGATCGAGCAGAAGATGACGCCGGCCTGCGCCAGTTCCTTCTTGAAAGTGGTCACGACCGAGACGGAATCGAACACCGCATCGACGGCGACGCGGCCGGACTTGTAGACGTTGTCGCTGGCTTCCTCGAGCTCCGAGGCATCGGTCTTCTGCACGCCGGCGAGGATTCCCTGTTCCCTGAGCGGAATGCCGAGCTTCTCGTAGACCTTCAGCAGTTCGGGATCGACCTCGCTGAGCGAAGTCGGGCCGGGCGTGCTCTTGGGCGCCGCGTAATAATAAATGTCCTGGAAATCGATTTTGGGATAGTGGACGCGCGCCCATTTCGGCTCGTCCAGCGTCAGCCAGCGGCGATAGGCTTCCAGGCGCCATTCCAGCATCCAGGACGGCTCGTCCTTCTTGGCCGAAATGAAGCGGATAATGTCTTCACTCAGGCCCTTGGGGGCCTTGTCCATCGCGATTTCGGTCTGGAATCCGTATTTATACTGGTCGACATCGATCTTTCGAACTCGATCGATCGTCTCCTGCACAGCAGGCATCAGCGTTCTCCATCCACGCCGGGGTCAAGGCCCGGCAGTTTTCAAACTATGGCACCGCAAACGAGCACCCTTGGGCACCCGCGGCGGCGTAAGTTTCATATAGTGCGTTCATGCCGGAAATTCACCCGGCCAAATTCGAACGCACGGCTCTACCAGGCCACAAGGCCCAAATATTCCTTCGCCGCGCTCAGGCGGCCTTTTCCCTGTTCGCCTTTTCCCTACCGGCTTGCCGTGCAACGATCGTCGCCAGCGCCGCGCGAAACAGCTCGATATCCTTGGCGCTGGTCGCGTGGCCGATGGACACACGCAACGCGCCAACGCTATCGCCGTAACCCATGGCTTTCAGCACGTGACTCGGCCCGACTTTGCCCGACGAACAGGCCGATCCGGCCGACAGCGCCACACCGGCAAGGTCGAAGGCGATCTGCGCCGTCTCGGCCTTGATGCCGGGAATAGCGAAGAATGTGGTATTGGCAAGCCTTGCAGCGCCGGTCCCGAAGATTTCGGCGTCCGGAACAAGCGTTTTAACGATCGCCTCGATTTCGTCGCGACGCTGCCGCACCGCTTCGATCGTTTGCAAGCCGGCAGACGCTTCGCTAGCGGCCGCACCAAACCCGGCAATCGCCGCCAGGTTTTCGGTGCCGCCCCGATGGCCCTTTTCCTGGCCGCCGCCGCTGACCAGCGGTTTTGGCATCATCAGGTCCGACGCCGCGACAATGGCGCCGACGCCCTTGGGGCCGCCGATCTTGTGCGACGAGAGAATAAAATAGTCTGCGTAAGCCTCTGATATATCGAGCGGAATGCGGCCGGCTGCCTGCACGGCATCGACGACCAGGATGCCACCCGCCGCCTTGACGATTTCGGCGATGCGGCCGACCAGCTGGATCACGCCGGTTTCATTGTTGGCAGCGTGGATGGCCACCAGCGGCAAGCCTTCGGCCTTGTCATGCTGGGCGAGAGCCTCGGCCAAAACGTCGAGCCTGACGACGCCGTCGGCGTCGACGCCGATCCGTATCACCTGCGCCGCTGGGAAACGCCCGCCGTTCAGCAGGCAAGGATGATCGGCCTCGGACACATACAGCCGGCTCATACGGACAGCACCGCGCCCCATCTGCCAGTCCGGCGTCAGCAGCGTCGAGGCCGCTTCCGTCGCGCCGGAGGTGAATACGACATGCTCGGCCCTGGCGTTGACCAGTCGCGCCACATTGCGCCTGGCATCCTCGATCAGCCGCCGCGCAGCGCGGCCCTCGGCATGGACGGAGGACGGGTTGGCGGCGACGTCGAGCGCGGCGACCACCGCCGCGCGCGCGGCGGCAAGCAGCGGCGCGCTGGCATTGTAGTCGAGATAGGCGCGTGCTCCGGCCATTTCCGTCCAACTGGTCCCTTCAAAAGCCGTTCCGCGAAGATAGCGCGTTATTTCCTTGAAATTGCAAGGCAAGACGTCCTATTTACGCGGCTTGCGGCGCGGGTGGCCGAGCCACAGTTTTGGCCGCCCAGTTTTGAACAATTCTAAACTAGCTTCTAGAAAGACGCTCGCCCTGCGTCAAGGCCTAGGGAAAACTGGGGCCAGAGGAAAAGTTGTTCCGGGCGCCGCGCAATTTATGCCAAGTGGAGTATTTCATGCCTGAGGTCATTTTCACCGGTCCGGCCGGCCGTCTGGAGGGTCGCTATCAGCCCTCGAAGGAAAAGAGCGCGCCGATTGCCATCGTCCTGCACCCGCACCCCCAGTTCGGCGGCACGATGAACAACAAGATCGTCTACGACCTCTTCTACATGTTCCAGAAGCGCAATTTCACCACGCTGCGCTTCAATTTCCGCGGCATCGGCCGCAGCCAGGGAGAGTTCGACCACGGCACCGGCGAGTTGTCCGACGCCGCGGCGGCGCTCGACTGGGTGCAGTCGCTGCATCCCGATTCGAAGAGTTGCTGGGTTGCCGGCTATTCGTTCGGCTCGTGGATCGGCATGCAGCTTCTCATGCGCCGGCCGGAGATCGAGGGCTTTATCTCGGTCGCGCCCCAGCCCAATACCTATGATTTCTCGTTCCTGGCGCCATGCCCGTCGTCCGGCCTGATCATCCACGGCGACGCCGACAAGGTCGCGCCGCCCAAGGACGTTCAGGGCCTGGTCGACAAGCTGCACACGCAAAAAGGCATTACCATCACCCAGAAGACCTTGCCCGGCGCTAACCATTTCTTTGCCAACCATGCGGAGCTTCTGATCGAGGAATGCGCGGACTACCTTGACCGCCGGCTGGCCGGGGAACTGTCCGACCCACGGCCGAAGCGGCTGAGATAATCGGCGATGTACCAACCGCCTCACTTCCAGGAAACACGGCCGGACGTCCTGCACGGGCTGATCCGGGCGCATCCGCTTGGCCTGCTGGTGTCGAACGGCACCGAGGGGCCGATCGCCAACGCAATTCCCTTTCTTCTAGACGCGCCCTCCCTGCTCAACGCGGATGTGCCGCCGAACGGCAGGCTGCGCGCCCATCTGGCCAAGGCCAATCCGCAATGGCGGCTTTTGGCCGACAATCCCCTGGTGCCGGTGCTGGTCGTCTTCCAGGGCGCCGACGCCTATGTGACGCCGTCCTGGTACGAGACCAAGCGTGAAACCGGCAAGGTGGTGCCGACCTGGAACTACGCCATCGTCCAGGTGCGCGGCATCGTCACGGTGATCGAAGACCAGGATTGGCTGGCCGAGCAGATTTCCGATCTGACGATGTCGCAGGAGGGCAGCCGCCCGGCGCCGTGGGCGGTGACCGACGCGCCGGCACCCTTCATCCAGTCACAGATCAAGGGCATCGTCGGCCTGGAAATCGAAATCACCGAAATCAGCGGCAAGTGGAAAGTCAGCCAGAACCGCCCGGCCGGCGACCGCGTCGGTGTCGCCGAGGGGCTCGAGAGCGAGACCGCCAACTCGGCCGACATGGTCCAGTTGGTAAGGTCCTACGGCGGGCTGGACGGCAAGTAGTCTTGCTTGCTTGCTCGACCGGTTCAGGCCGGTGGCGGGCTCAATCGACCTTGGTCATCGCCGCCTTGCGCTCGTTGGCGATCAGCCAGAGATTGCGGATATAGATCAACAGGCCCATGGCCTGGCCGGCGATGAACACCGGATCCTGACGCTGGATGGCGTAGATCAGCAGCAGGCCGCCGCCGAACAGCGAAAAGAACCAGAAGGCAATCGGCACGACGCTGCGCTTGGCTTTTTCCGACGCCACCCACTGCACCAGAAAGCGCATGGTGAAGAAGAACTGGGCGACGAAGCCGAGCAGCACCCAGGCATCGAATTGCTTGACGAAAACATCGTGAAGCCAGGTCGCCAATTCCTGAAGCACGTTACCCATGCCTGATTTCCTCTACTTTGGGCATTCTGCGGCGCCTGCGGCGCAGCCACCAGACGCCGGCAAGATCGAGCACGCCCTGAAGGCCGCGATCGAAGATGCCGTAATTCGATTTGCCGTGACGGCGGGAGCGGTCGACGACATCGCAATGGACGACGCGGTAGCCCTCCTGGATGACCAGCGCTGGAACAAAGCGATGGGTGCCGTCGAAGAAGGGCAATTTCCGCAAAATGTCGGTGTGAATCGCCTTGAGGCCGCAGCCGGTATCCCGCGTCTCGTCGTGCAGGATGGCTTTTCTCAGCCCGTTGGCGAAACGCGACGCCAGTTGCTTGATCTTGCTGTCGCGGCGCTTCAGACGCTGTCCCTGCGCGGCCCCGACTTCGGGACCAGCCTGCCGCAGCGCGTCGATCAACACTGGGATATAACCGGGGTCGTTCTGACCGTCGCCGTCAATGGTGGCGACTATATCGCCCCGCGCCGCCCAGGCGCCTGAGCGCACCGAGAGCGACTGTCCGGCGGATTTTTCATGCCTGAGATGGCGCAGCGGAAACCGGCGAAGCGCTGCCTCTGCTGCAAGCACCGAAGGCGTATCGTCTGTCGAGCCATCGTCGACGACGATGACCTCGAAGTCCCGCCCGGCCATGGCAGTGCCGATCTCGTCGAGCAGAAGCGGCAGGTTCGCCGCCTCGTTCCGGCAAGGAATGACGATGGATATCTCCGGCATCTCGACTCTGTCACAGGATATGGCATTCGATCGATGCCGCGCGGTCCAGAGGAAGAGCCCCGCTGGCGCGGCGCCTCATTACGCCAGCCGAAACAATGACGCAAGCAGGCCGCACGCTATCCGCGCGGACACAAAACCGGATTCCACTTTTGCTGATCGCGCTTGAGTGCTAAACGCCCGCCTTCATGCATAGCCGGGCCGCGTTCGGCCGGAAGCTTTTCGGGAAAGAAAATGTCCGCCTTCAAATCCGATTTCCTGCGCACCATGAGCGAGCGCGGTTTCATCCACCAGACCTCGGACGATGCCGGCCTCGACCAGCTTTTCGCCACGGAAACGGTGAGCGCCTATATCGGCTTCGACGCCACCGCGAGGAGCCTGCATGCCGGGTCGCTGATCCAGATCATGATGCTTTACTGGCTGCAGCAGACCGGCCACCGGCCGATCGCGCTGATGGGCGGCGGCACCTCGATGATTGGCGATCCGTCGTTCAAGGACGAGGCCCGCAAGCTTTTGACGCCGCAGGATATCGAGAACAATCTCGCCGGCATCCGCCGCAACTTCATGCCCTACCTCAAATTCGGCAGCGGCCCGAACGGCGCCGTCATGATCAACAATGCCGACTGGCTGATGGATATCAACTACGTCAATTTTCTGCGCGATGTCGGCCGGCATTTTTCGGTCAACCGCATGCTGGCCTTCGATTCGGTCAAGCTCCGGCTGGATCGCGAGCAGTCGCTGTCGTTCCTCGAATTCAACTACATGATCCTGCAGGCCTACGACTTCGTCGAGCTCTACAAGCGCCTCGGTTGCCGGCTGCAGATGGGCGGCTCCGACCAGTGGGGCAACATCGTCAACGGTATCGATCTCGGCCATCGCATGGAAGGCGCGCAGCTTTATGCGCTGACGACGCCGCTGCTCACCACCTCGTCTGGCGCCAAGATGGGCAAGTCGGCCTCGGGCGCGGTCTGGCTCGATGCGGAGATGTTGAGCCCGTACGACTTCTGGCAATATTGGCGCAACACCGAGGATGCCGATGTCGGCCGTTTCCTCAAGCTCTACACGACCTTGCCGCTCGCCGAGGTCGCGCGCCTCGAACGGCTCGGCGGCTCGGAGATCAACGAAGCCAAGAAGATCCTCGCCACCGAAATCACCGCCATGCTGCATGGCCGCGGGGCGGCAGAGGAGGCCAGCGAAACGGCGCGCAAGACGTTCGAAGAAGGGGCGCTCGCCGAAACACTGCCAACAGTCGAGGTGGGCAGGGCCGATCTTGAAGCCGGCGTCGGCATATTGTCGCTGTTCGTCACCGCCGGGCTGGCTGCGTCCAACGGCGAGGCACGGCGGCATATCCAGGGCGGCGCCGTGCGCCTTAACGACCAGCCCGTGTCAGACGACCGCAGGATCGTGACGCTGCAGGATCTTGGCCCGGAGAACGTCGCAAAGCTGTCGCTCGGCAAGAAGAAGCACGTTCTGGTGCGGCCGGTCTGACCAGGGCCCGCCCTTCCTGTTAGATCTTTTCCGAAACCGGTTTCATCTTGCGGCGCTGGACCTTAGGTTCGGAATCACGGCCGAGGTTAATCAGCTAGCTCCCGAGAATGGCCGAGATGCCATTCGTCTCATCGATCGGAAGGAGCAGGTAGCGCGGGACGTTCTGCGGCGCTTCGATGAACGTCTTGTTCGGGGCCGGAAGCGGACCGCCTGCTCGTAGAAACGAGATCTATACAAGCTGACATTAAGTTCCGCGCGAGCAGCCTCCTGATCTGATCCAAAACAGTCCTTGCCGGGACTGATCCATTGCCTGAAAGCGGACGTAGGTAGAATCGGTGCGCCTGCCCCGGCTTAGGCGACGTTGCGGACGTCCGTTCTCCAAAGTTGTTACGCCGGGTGGACGGGGATGCACGTGCAAGCTGGGGTCAGAACGGGTTATCAACGCGCTTGTCCGCAGCAAGCGCTTCATAATCATGCAATCGCCTCTGTTGTGCGTGACAGGAGGTCTTCCGCCAGCCGTGACGCGGCCTCTCGCGCATCCTGGCGAGCCGCATGATCAATATCGGGTCCAAAGAGGGTCTTCTGGATGATTAGACTGCGGACATCTTCGATACCGATGAAGCGCAACCACGCTTGTATATAAGGTTTTTGAAAGTCGAAGCGCTGCGCCGGAGTAATGGATTGCGACGCATAGTCGAGACCTCGCGCATAGACGACCACTGCGATCTTATCCCGGAGCAGTCCTCCGAACCCGTGTTCAGGATCGAACGAGAAAAGGATATCCTTCTGCGACACCAGGTCGATGAAGTGCTTGAGCTTGTAGGGAATGCTGAAATTCCACAGAGGCGTCGACAGCAGGACAATATCCGCCCAGTACAGTTGTTGCGCCAACTCTTGCAATGCGGCCCATGCCTGCTGTTGAGAAGGGGTAAGCGGCGTGCCGCTGAGCCCCGCATATTTGGCCAACATCGCGTCCTCTCCGAATTCGGGGAGGTCGACATCCCATAGGTCGAGCGTTGAAATCTCCAAGTCGGGTCGCCGAGCACGATAGGTTTGAACAAAGGCGTCGGCGACCTCACGCGAGGCGGAACGCTCTTTGCGGGGCGAGGAAACGATATGCAGTAGCTTGGTCATGTAACACCCTTGCTCATTGTGACGAACCACATTGCGTCATATTTCAATTCGATATAGAAATTGAGATTATAGACGACATTCATCATGGATCAGAATATATGTTGGAATTGGTCCTGCTCAGGACGTTCGTCGCCGTGTTCGACGAAGGCGGCTTCAGTCGGGCAGGAGCGCGACTAAACCTTACGCAGTCGGCCGTCAGTGGGCACCTGCGCCGTCTCGAGGAGCAGGTCGGAAAGCCCTTGCTCAATAGGACGACGCGCTCGCTGGAGATGACACCCGATGGCGAGCGCCTGCTCGCCTATGCCCGGGCGATGCTCGCCCTTAACCGGGATGCTTTGGCCGATCTGGCGCAGGCACCCTTTCACGGCAGGGTTCGCGTCGGCCTCTCGGAAGACTTCGCACAGGTCCCCATCCTTCGCGCCTTGCAGGCATTCGGCGCTGATCGCCCCGGATTGCAGGTCGAGGTGCAAGTCGGGATTCCGAGTGCGCTCCTCTCGAAGATGAAGGAAGGCAACATCGAACTGGTGCTCGGATCACAATGTGAGGGTGAGGAGATGGGGCGCCTCCTGTGGCGCGAGCCTCTTGTCTGGGCATGGACGGATCGTACCGGCGTGAATCTTCCGGACCCGCTGCCGTTGGCGGTGTTGCCGGAACCTTGCCCCTACAGGGAAGTTGCTCTTGAACGGCTTGCCAAGGCCGGGATCAGCCAGCGCACGGTGATGATCTGCGCAAGCAACTCCAGCCTGAGGGCGGCTGCCATCTCAGGCTTTGCTGTAGCGCCGATGATCGCCAGTCAGCTGAGAAACGGCCTGGTCAGGGTACCCGAAAGCTACGGTCTGCCAAAGTTACCAGAAGCGGAGTTCAGGCTATTTGCCGCATCGAACGGCGATACCTCCGTCCTCGAAGAACTGGCGGAGGCCATCATGAATGCCGTTCCTCGAAGGCACGCTGGCGAGGAGTGATCCTGAACTCGCACCGACGTCTGCTTTATGGCTAGTTCCGAATGTCCAGAAATGGCGCAACCGCGCGACCTCCATCATGGTCACAACAATGTCTGCTGTCAGGCAATGGTAACGGTCACCTCAATGGCCGAGATTAGGCGGGAAGCGGCCATTTAAGCCCGGGCTGACGTCAGTCGCCTTTGGATCATGGGCGTGAATTCGCGGGCGGACGAGCGGCCGCTTGAGATCAAAACTCGGTCGCTCGAGGTAATTGGGTTTTGACCTCACCGATACTCGAAGATCGACCTGAAAATCCCGGGCGCTATCACCGATAGCGGATTGACCTCTAGGTTGGGCTTGTTGGCGTTGCCCTTGAGCCTGTAGGTGACGCCGATCAGGCCGCGGTCGCGGCCGTTGCCGAGCAGCGCGCCGATCAGCGGCAGTTCGCCGAAGATGCGGTTTACGCCGTAGGCCGGCATGAACGTGCCGGTCATGTCCATGTTGTTGTTCTGGTCGTAGAGCGTGCCCTGGAAGGTGGTGCCGATGCGCGGGCCGCGCAGCACGCCGTTGCGCAGCTTCAGATAGCCACTGCCCTTGTCGATCTCGCTGAAGCCGCGCTCGAACTTCACCCTCGACGTGTCGAGATTGCCTTTGACCGCCTCGTTGAGGCTGCGGCTGTCGCCGGCCGGCGTCGTCGACACGATCGAGGCGAGCTTCGGCTCATTGACGACAACGAAATTCCTGGCGTCGACCTGGCCCTTCATCGGCCCGTCGCCGGCCCCGGTGAGCGCCAACGTGATCGAGCCGCCTTCCATATGCTCGTAGATGTTGAGGAAGCGCAGTATGGCGCCGGCGTCGGCCGACTTCATGTTGAGCGTTCGCAGGCCGCCGCCGGTCGTGTTGCTGACGGTGATCGCGGCTCCCGAACTTGCGGTGGCGCTCACCTTGAGCCCGTTCACTCTGGAGCCGGCGGCGCTGTAGTCGAGCTTCAGATTCGACAGCACCTCGTCGTGGAAGCCGGTCAGGGAGCTGACGTCGGCGCTGACCGAGATCGCATCGACGCCGGTGGTCTTCGTCGCGGTATCGACATCGGACGTGAATTGCTTGATCAGCGAGCGTGCGTCCAACGCGCTGCCGCTGACCTCGACCGCATAGGCCTTGCCCGACCGCTTCACCGAGACGGCGACGTCGTCGCCCCTGTTCAACGTGACCTTGCTGAACCGGGCCGAGGACAAGGCGCCGTTAATCAGCACGGCGCTGCCGTCGATGGAGAAGGTCTTGCCGTCGAGTTCGAAATTGGACAGCGTCGTGGTGTCGCCGGTCTTCGCCATGGCGAAGACGACCTTGGCGGGAATGCCGGGGCCCTTGCTCCAGCCGGCCCAGGGAATGTCCAGCCTGGCATTGGTCAGGTCGGCCGATACGTTCTGGTTGCCGGCGCCGCTCTTGTCGATCGCCACCTTGATGGTTCCGGAAAGCAGCGTCGACAGGCCAGGCATGGCGCTGGCGCGCGTCTTGTCGTCGAGCAACAGCGCTACTTTACGACTGCGCGGCGGGCCGCCATCCCTCAGCGGCTCAATCAGGTCGAGCTCGGCCGGAATCCCGTTGAGCAGTGCCTTGGCCGAGATCACCGCCCGGTCGGGCGCGACCGTGATCGAGCCGTCGGCATGGCTGACCGTCTGGCCCTCGAACGGCTTGCCCAGCGACAGGTCCTTGTAGTCGAGCGCCACCAGCCAATCGAGTTTGGACGAGTCGACACCGGACTGCAGCGGAATATCAGCCTTGACGTGGCCGGTCACCGTGCCGGACAGGTCGTCCGGCAGCAGGCCGACATGGCGCATGGCGTTGATCGGGTCAAACGATGCCAGTTCGGCGATTGCCGGCGCCTCGCCGGCGACATCGATGTCGAGCGCGCCGATCACCGGCGGATGGTTCGCCGCCTTGACGGTGAGCGTGCCGTTGCTTGCCGCCACGGTGCGGCCGCTCGGCATATAGACGCTGCCCGACGACAGCGCGACGTCGACGTCGTTGCCGTGGAAGCCGACGACGCCGACGGCATCGCGGATCGGCGGAATGCGGCCGGCCGTATCGAAGCGCGATCCTTCGACCTGGAACCGGCCGAACACTTCATTGGCGGAAAGCGGCACGCCGTTGCCGAGCCGTCCGGGTACGACCTGGAACTGCAGGCTGCCATCGACGACGCGACCGCCGAACAGGTTCTTAAGCACCCACAGCCTGGCATTGCGCGCCGAAAACCACGGCCATAATTGCTTGACGTGCGAGACCGGCATGTGGTGGACATTGAGCGCCACCGATATGCCCGGCGCCTGGTTGGCGACGAATGAAACCGAAGCCGTGCCCAGCACTTCGCTGCCCGGTCCGGACCGGACGCCGATCTGCTCGGCGATCAGCTTTTGGCTCGTCGGCTGGTAGACGCCGGCAATACGGGCGATGAAGCTGAGCGCCGGCTCCGGCGAATCCGAAGGCGCCAGGGTCGAACCGTCGCTGGTGAGGTCGTAACGATAGGATGGCTCCTCGCCGGCTGTGCCGGTAGCCGGCTTCGGCCCGATCGAACCGGCGAAATCGAAGGTCGAGCGGCCGGTTTTCAGCAGCAAACTGTCGACCTGGATCTTGTTCGACCCGGCGACGAGCGTCGCATCGAGATCGATATCGGCCGGAAGCAGGCCGCGCGAACCGAGATCGAGCACCGATCCGGTCAGCGACAGGGCAGCGGTCAGCCGCGAACCGTTGTCGCCGGTTCCTTCCGACCCCGCCAGCTTCAAGGCGATCGCACCCAATTTGCCACCTGCCGCAGTGTCGGCGTCCGCTGCCTGGATGCTGGCGTCCAGCGTGGTGATGCGTCGCGTCGCCGGATCGCGGGTGGCGGAAGCGGCGATGGTGAGCGCCCTGCCGTCGACATCCGCGTTGGATGAAAACTCCATGCTTCCCGGTCCCGATTGCGAGACTGAGGCGTCGGCGATGGTGACCGACTCGACAGATCCGGTCTCGGGCAGTACCAGCTCGACGTTGCGCAGATCGATCTGGCGCATCGAATCCTCGCGCACCGCATCGAGCGCCCGGTTGAGGTTGGCGAAGACGGCGGCGGAAAGTTTTTCCGGATCGATGAGGCCGTCCTGGTTGCGTAGCTCGGCCGTCCAGTCGCCACCGGACGGCATCGCCGCCATGACGATGTGCGCGTCGGAAATCCGGGCACTGGTCAGCCGCACCTCGCCCGAAAGCAACGGGATCAGCCGGATGCCAAAGCGGACCCGGCCGGCGTCGGCCATCGGTTTTCCGTCGGCGGTCTTGAGGCTGACGTCGCTGACCTGCAGCGCAATGAAGCTCGACCCGTCAAGCGTCAGCCGGGCCGGCCCGACGGCAACGTCGACATCGAAGCCTGCCAACTTCTCGATTGCCGTTTCGGCTTCCGCGCGAAGCCGCTCCGAGCCGAAGCCGGATACGCCGATCGCGTAGACGCCGGCGGCAGCCAGCAGCACAAGGGCGACGAGGCCGGCAAACAGCCGCGCCATCAAACGGACGCCGCGACCGATCGACGCCTGGCCGAGCGGCGGGACGCGGCACGCGGACGGAAAGGTTCCCAGGTCGGTGATCTCGTCACGCCTGAACCTGATCTTCTCGTGCTGCGGTAGCTCCTGATCCACGCAATCTTCCGTTGAGACGAATTCGATCGTGGACGAATCCCCGCTCGACATTATATCGGTGCAGCCTGGCGCGTAACTTCAAACAAGGGCATCGGTATGGCTGACCTCGACGTGGGCGATGTTGCGCCGCAATTCGATCTTCCGCGCGACGGCGGCGGTTCACTCAGCCTCGCCGCATTGCTGGGAAAACCCATCGTACTCTATTTCTACCCACAGGACGACACCACAAGCTGCACCAACGAGGCGATCGGCTTTTCGCAGTTGAAGCCGGAGTTCGAAAAGGCCGGCGCTGTCGTCATCGGGCTCTCGCCGGACAGCGCCAAGAAACACGACAAATTCAAGGCGAAATACGATCTGAGCGTCGATCTTGTCGCCGACGAAGAGCGCAAAGTGATCGAGGCTTACCATTTGTGGGTGGAAAAGAAACTCTACGGCCGCACCTATATGGGCGTCGAGCGGGCGACGTTCCTGATCGGCCGCGACGGACGCATCGCCAGGATCTGGCGCAACGTCCGCGTCAAGGGGCACGCCGAAGAGGTGCTGGAGGCGGTTCGCGCGCTTTGAGATCTGCGCCAGGCCGTTGCAATGCGATGCCCGTTTTACGCGAAGACCTTTGCCTTCGTTCGATCCGACAAAACTTTGTTAACCCTAATAATGTGTAATCAGGCTCGTCGTTGGTGTCGTAACGAAAGCTTGGTCCCGTGAACGTAGCCAGTCAGTCAGCGGTCTTCGGCAGACGCAAAGAGCCCCACACGGTCATCATCGCCCGGGGCGACCAGATAAGGCATTTCACCATACGCCCGTGGCTTGCGGCATTTTGCGGCTCGGCGCTGGCGGCGATCGTCATCGGCTACCTGCTGGCGACCTCTTATCTGGTGCTGCGCGACGACCTGATCGGCGCCACGACGGCGCGGCAGGCGCGCATGCAGCAGGCCTACGAAGACCGCATCTCGGCACTGCGCAGCCAGGTCGACCGCATCACCAGCCGCCAGCTACTCGATCAGCAGCTGATGGAAACCAAGGTCAGCGAGTTGCTGGAACGGCAGAGCCAGCTCAGCCTGCGTCACGGCCGCCTCGGGCCGATCCTCGAACGAGCCGAAAACGAGGTCGCAACGCCGCCCGTGCCGACGGCAAAGCCGGACGAACATGCCGACGCGACCGGCAGCATCCAGCCGATGGCCTATTCCGTCGCCAGCCTTGCTGCCCCCCTTGCGGCTCCTGTGGGCGTTGACGACACCAGGCCGTTCTCACTGTGGTCGACCCGCGCCGATCCGCTGCCGAGCGAAAGTGCGGCCGACCGGGCGGACAAGCTCTTCGTTTCGATCAACAACTCGCTGAAGGCCATCGAGAGCCGGCAGCTCACCCGCATCGCCACACTTGCCGACAATGCCTACAAGAGCGCCGACGCGATCTCGCAGGCGCTCGAGGCCGCAGGCCTGCCCGTCGACAGCGAATTCGAAAAGAGCGACGTCGGCGGCCCGCTGATACCACTCGACAGCTCGTTGATCTTCGACAGCAAGGTCAAGGAATTGGACGAGGCTCTTGACGCGCTGGATCATCTTAAAAAGGAAGCGCGGCGGCTGCCGCTCGCCAACCCCGCGCCCGGCCATAGCGTCACCAGCCCGTTCGGCGTGCGCACCGATCCCATCCTCGGCACGGCCGCCTTGCATTCCGGCATGGATTTCAGGGCGCCGGTCGGTATGCCGGCCAAGGTCACGGCAGCCGGCGTGGTCGTCAAGGCCGGCTGGAACGGCGGCTACGGCCGCATGATTGAGGTCGACCACGGCAACGGTTTTGTGACGCGTTACGGGCATCTCAGCGAAATCGACGTCGCCGTCGGACAGAAGCTCGATGCCGGAGACATCATCGGCAAGACCGGCAACAGCGGCCGCTCAACCGGCCCGCATCTGCATTACGAGGTCCGCCACAACGGCGAGGCAATCGATCCGCTACGGTTTCTGACCATCGGCAAGAAGGTCGAGCGGTACCTCTAGGGAGCCGGGCTGCTCCCTTCGGGCTCGGCATGACGCCAGGTTCGCTCCGCACGGGGTGTCAATTTTATTTTTGAATTCCATTTGACTGAATAAATCTTCGGTGCCAGTCTGACCTCTCTCGAGGGCGCAAGGCATGGCACTGCGGGGAACCAATCAGGAGTTCGGGCGGCCGTATAATCGGCGCATCGTGCTCGAATCCATCCGCCTTCACGGACCGATTGCCCGCGGCGACATTGCAAGACGCGTCGGGCTCACCGTGCAGACGGTGTCGACCATCGTTCGCGAGCTGGAAGAGCACGGTTACGTGTTGTCGCTGCGCGAAGAGCCCAAGGGGCGCGGCCTGCCACCGGCGACGCTGCGCATCAATCCGGAAGGCGGCTATGCCGTCGGCATCCACGTCACCCCGCTGGGCATCAATGCCGCCCTGATCAACCTAAGCGGCGATGTTATCGAGAGCACCTACCGCGAAGCCCCAAATGCAACGCCCGACCACGCTTTCGACCTGATCGGCGCCATGGTGCTCGAATTGACGGCATTGCGGCCCGGTGGCCGCGTTCTCGGCATCGGCATGGCGCTGCCCGGACCGTTCGGCGTGGAGTCCATGAGCTTTGTGGGGCCGACCACCATGACCGGCTGGAAGGATGTGGCGCTGCGCGAGCGGCTGGCCGCCTCAACCGGGCTGCCGGCCTTTTTCGAAACCGACATGGCGGCGGCGGCTATCGGCGAGCGCCTCTACGGCCTCGGGACGGCATATTCCGAATATTACTATCTCTATTTCGGTGTCGGCCTCGGCGGCGTCATGGTGCATGATGGGGCCGCATTGCGCGGCGCCTGGGGAAATGCCGGCGAGATCGGCCACATTCCTGCTGTGCCGGGCGGCGAGCCGTGCCCGTGCGGCAATCGCGGCTGCCTCGAACGGTATCTCTCGCTCGAGGCGCTGCGGCGCCGCAAAATCGCCGACGCCGAGTGGGTGAGCGAGATTGCGCCGATATTCCGCAACGCCGTCACCATCATCGAAAACCTGTTCGACCCCGAAACCATCATCCTCGGCGGGCTGGCGTCCACCGACCTGCTCGAAAGGCTTGCCGGCGCGGCCGCGCACCTGCCCAATTCGGTCTCGGCGCGAAGCGATCGCACGACGCCCCGCGTCAGCGTCGCACGCGGCGGCCAGCATGCGGTGTTGCGCGGCGCCGCCGCACTTGCCGTTTCGGGGGTGCTTTCGCCGCGCTTCGGCCAGATCTTCACCGCCGAACGCGAACGCGGTCGGGATCTCTTGCATAACAAGGGGATCGCGGCATGAGTGAACCGCTGCTGGTGCTCGACAACGTCGCCAAGAATTACGGCGCCATCGAAGCGCTGAAAGGCATCAGCTTTTCGATCGGCAAGGGCGAAGTGGTGGCGCTTCTGGGCGACAACGGCGCCGGCAAATCGACGCTGGTCAAGATCATTGCCGGCGGCCTCGAGCCGACCTCCGGCCGCATGCTGTTCGAAGGCAAGGAATTCCTGGCCAAATCTCCCGCCGAGGCCAAGGCCGCTGGGATCGAGACGGTCTACCAGGACCTGTCGCTTTGCACCAACGTCGACGTGGTCGCCAATTTCTTCATGGGCCGCGAGATCACCAGGAAGGTTCTCGGCATTCCGGTACTCGACGAGCGCGCGATGGAGCAGGTGGTACAAAGGGCACTGGCCAGCGCCGGCACCCGCATTCCCTCGCTTCGCACCAATGTCGAGCATCTTTCCGGCGGCCAGCGGCAGGCCATCGAGCTCAATCGGTTCGTGCATTTTGGCGGCAAGCTGGTGCTTCTCGACGAGCCGTTCGCGGCGCTCGGCGTCGAGCAGACGCGGCGCGGCCTCGACATGATCCGCCAGGTGGCGAGCCAGGGCATCGGCGTCGTCATCATCACCCATATCATGCAACAGGCCTTCCAGGTCGCCGACCGGATCGTGGTGATCCGGCAAGGTGTCGTGGCTGGCGACGTCGCACGCAACAAAACAAGTCCCGACGCGGTGATCAACATGATCACCGGAGAGACGCTCGCCGGTGCCGGACCGGCGAACTGAGGGACAAATGAGGGGTCCGGCGCAAGAGGAGCGAACGACATGAAGAAAATACTTCTTTCCGTCTTCGGTATCCTGGCACTGGCCTTTGCCACGCTCACGCCGGCATTCGCTCAGTCGAAGGGCACCGTCTACTACATGGTGCCGACATTGCTCGATGAGTTCCAGACCGGCTCGGTGAGCGCGCTGGAACTGTTCCTGAAGCAGGTCGGTTACGAGATGAAGACGCTGAACGCCGACAACAAGACCGACGCGCAGCAATCGCAGATGAACGACGTCATCGCGCTGAAGCCGGCGGCGATCATCCTTGCCGCCGTCGATTTCAATGCGCTGAAGCCGTCGGTCGAGGCGGCCCGTGCCGCCGGCATCCCGGTCGTCGAGTTCGACCGCCAGATAACCTCGACTCCGTCCGACTTCACCTCGGTGGCCGGAACCGTCGAGATCGGCTACGTCGCCGCCGATCAGGCGCAAAAGCTGCTGACCGCGAAGAACGGCTCGGTGAAGGGCAAGATCCTGCAGGTGCTCGGCGATCCGGGCGACCCTTACACGCTCGACATCCAGAAGGGTTTCGAGGAGAAGATGAAGGCGTTCCCGGACGTCAAGATCATCTCGCTGCCGGCCATGCAATGGGAGGCCAGTAACGCGGGCACCATCGTTGCCGACCAGATACTCGCCAACCCCGACATCGACCTGATCTTCAGCCACGCCGCGCATCTTTCGGTCGCCGCCGTCGCCTCGCTCGAGGCCGCCGGCAAGAAACCGGGCGACGTCATGCTGATGAGCTCGAACGGCGCTCCGGTCGGCCTCGACCTGATCCGCAAGGGCTGGCTCAACGTCGAAGTCGAGCAGCCGCTCTACGCCCAGGCTGCGGCGGTCGCGATGTTCATGGACAAGGTGGTCAACAAGCAGGAGATCAAGCCAGGCGAATATGACGTGCTTGGCCTGAAATCGACCCTGACCAAGGAAGCGTGGGGGCCGAACATCAAAATCCCCGGCGCTGCGATCACCAAGGAAAATGTCGATAACCCGGCCTTCTGGGGCAACATGAAGCCGCCGACCGAAACCATAAAGCCGGTCGAATAGCAAACTCGCCAGAAGCTCCGGGCCATGCCGGCCCGGAGCCCTGCCCTGCAGCTCCGGTGCGTTCGAACGGACGCGCAAGGGAATGCTGCAGCAATTTTCAACCGCGCCTGATAGTCCGAAAACCGGGTGGTTTTTCGGGGTCGGCGCCAACCGGATCCTGAGATGAACCCCCGCACGCGCCAAACCCTCGAGTTCATCCTCGACAATCTCGTCTGGTTCATGCTGGTCTTCGTGCTGGTGGTCTTTTCCATCCTTATCCCGAACTATTTTCAGCTCGGCATTTTCGCGAACATCATCGAGGCGTCGAGCGTGCTCGGCGTCATGTCGATCGGCTTGGCGCTGGTCATCATCGCCGGCCATATGGACCTGTCTGTCGAGTCGGTGGCGGCGCTCAGCGCCATGGCGGTCGGCATTCTGTTCTGCTCGTCGGGCATCGGCCTTGGCATCCAGTTGCAGCCGCAATGGCTGATGGTTCCGGTTTCGCTGCTCATCGCCCTTGCCGTCGGCGGCCTCATCGGCGTCATCAACGGCTACCTGGTGGTGAAGGTGAAGATGAGTGCCTTCATCATCACGCTGGCCTCCTACATCTGGGTGCGCGGCCTGGTGCTGGTCATTTCCGGCGGCCGGTCGGCACAGGACCTTGCGCCGGCAATCCGCTGGTTCGCCATCCAGCGCCTGGGCGGCCTGCCGCTGACCGCCTGGATCGCCATCGCCTGTTTCATCGTCTTCTCGCTGATCATGGCCAAGACGCCCTTCGGCCGGCACCTGGTCATGATCGGCGGCAACGAGACTGCGACCTTTCGCGCCGGCATCCGCGTCAACCGCAACCTGGTCATAGCCTTCGTTCTCGCCGGCGCCATTGCCGGTCTTGCTGGCTGGCTGCTGGCAATCCGCACCTCCGGCGCAACCGCCAATCTCGGCGTCGGCCTGTTGTTCAATGCCTTCGCCGCGGTCGTCATCGGCGGCGTTAGCCTGAAGGGCGGCGTCGGCACCTTGCCCGGCGTCTATGCCGGCGTGCTGCTGCTCTCGGCCATCAACACGGCGATAAATTTGATGGGCCTGCCCGCCAACTTCACCCAGGTGATCCACGGCCTGCTGGTGCTCGCCGCCGTGCTGCTCGACGCATTCAAGCAGACCATTCGCCAGAGGCTGGCATGACCGGCCGTCTGGAAGACAAGGTCGCGCTGGTCGTCGGAAGCGCACGCGGGATCGGCAAGGCGATCGCACAGCGCTTTGCCGAGGAGGGCGCGAAGCTGGTCCTGGCCGATACCGAGGTTGAGGCCGGGCAAGCGACTGCGGACGAGCTTGGCGCCGCCTTCATTCGCACCGACATCTCGCAGATGGCCGATGCCGAGGCTGCTGTTGCACTGGCGCTCGACCGTCACGGCCGGCTCGACATCATGGTGCAGAATGCCGGAATCTATCCTTGGCAATTGCTGGAAAACACGAGTCCCGACGATTGGGACCGGGTCATGGCGGTGAACTTGCGTGGCAGCTTCATCGCCGCACGCGCGGTGCTGGTGCCGATGAAGGCACAGCATTTTGGCCGCATGCTGTTCACCTCCTCCATCACCGGCCCGCACGTCACCAGCCCCGGTCATGGCCACTATTCGGCGACCAAGGCCGGTATCAACGGCCTCATCCGTTCGGCGGCTCTCGAATTCTCGGGGTACGGCATCACCGTGAACGGCGTCGAGCCCGGCAACATCCTCACCGAAGGCATAGAGCAGCATCGCGGTGCGGCCTTCATCAAGAACATGGAAGACGCCATCCCGCTCGGCCGTCTCGGCAGCCCACGCGATGTGGCCAATGCCTTCCTGTTCCTGGCCTCGGATGACGCCGGCTACATCACCGGCACGACCATCATCGTCGACGGCGGGCAGCTTTTGCCCGAGGGCAAGGATTTCCGGCTGCTACCGCCATGATCCTCGATTTCGGCGGCGGTTTCTTCCTGCGCCGGGCGACCGCCGCCGATCATCCGGCACTTGCGATGATCTGTCTCAAGACCGGCGATGCCGGCAAGGACGCCAGCGGCCGACAGGACGACCCGGACCTGCTCGGCCTGCTCTACACCATTCCCTACCAGGCCCTCGAACCCGATCTGGCCTTTATTATCGATAGCCCGACAGGCGCGGCCGGCTATCTGCTTGGCGCAGCCGAAACAGCCGCTTTCAATGCCAGCCTGGCATCAGACTGGTACCCGGACCTACAGCGGCGCGTGGCAGACCCGGGACCCGACAGCTCACGCTGGCGTGGCAGCGACTGGGCCCGGCACCGGGTCCATCATCCCGATTTCGCTGTCCCGCCTGCGCTGACCGCCTATCCGTCGCACGGCCATATCGACCTGTTGCCGCAAGCGCGCGGGAAAGGCATCGGCAGGCGCGCGATGGCCTTCCTCGAGCAGCGCCTTGCCGCGAGCGGCTCGACCGGCATTCACCTCGAAGTCATGCCGGAGAACGATGGTGCGCTGAAGTTCTATAAGGCGATTGGATTTGAGGTGGTGCAGGACGCTGATTCATCGAAGCGTTGTGTTTATGTGGCGAAACTGATCGCTCACGCTCCGGCGATTGCAGGCTGATCTGCGACAAGCCAATCGCCTAAGTTGCAAAGAACCGGGAGGCCGATGGAAGTACAATGCTGCCGTTCTGCAGCAGCCAGTTGCCCCGTGTGAACACCTTTGCCGCGGGAACGAAACCTTCCTCGCGTGGTCCACCGCAGACACGAAAGTCACCAGCATCAACACAGTGCGGGGCTAATTCGAGTGTGGCGGAGCGGCTAGTTCACTGTGGGCGGCAGGGGAACATTCGCGACCGTTTCCCCGGCCACGATCGAGAACACATAAAGCAGATAGATCGCTAACACCAACAGCGCGAGGAATGAGCCGCTGGCCAAGATTCCCGCAATCGTGGCGCGGCGATACGGTTCGCCTTTTTCCTTCTTGAAGGTGTCTTCTGCGCTACGGGTTGTCTCCACAACCCGTTCGCCCGGAAGCCGGTTTCCTTCAGCCTCCTTAGATATCTTATCGGCGAGATCTCCTGCGATCACCGCATCATCCGCAAGATGACTCGCAAGCCATCCAGGAATATTTTCGCGCCCGCCCATGCTCATATGCAAGTAAGATTTTAGCTTTCTTTTGTGCTCCCTTAAATTACTGTAGGTTTTATCTTTCGGCAATCGTTTGCCACCCAGGTAGCCAGCAGATCAGACTTAGGTCCCACGGGAAAGGCAGTTCGATCAGACCAAAGTCCTACTGTTTATGCGCCCACCCCGGACTGTGAAGCGGTTGGGAGCGGAGATACCGCCGCAACCACGAAACCACTAGTTGCGTCGATCGCTGGTTTGTTTGCCGGGACAACTCGGTATCGAAGGGTCCATGTGCACTACGGGGGACCTTAGCGTCGACAGACCACGTGCCTGTTAGCCAATCTCGATACCATCACTCTCGAGAGGCCCGCCCTGGCTCTGCGACCTCTTCACCAGTGAATGTGACGCCTCGATCAGCCGACGCGATAGGGCGATCGTGTAGCGAAGCTCTTCAATCAGCGCGGTTCCGTGTTCAGTGGCCTGACGAGCACGTGCCACTTGGTTACGGTCGGGCTTCCGAGGGAATTCTTTCACGCTCCGACCTCCAAACCATGCCGACATTATCGCGAAGACCAGTGCCTGGCAACGAACAAGCCCGCCGCCTCTTTCCGATGCGGCGGGGCGATCAAGGAGAAATGATAAGATGCCAGATAGTTGCGTCTACCAACCGCCAGTTGGACGATTCTCCGACGGTGCAGGCGTGTGAACCGGACATTGCAAAAAGACAATGCCTGAATGAACACGTCGATGGAAAGTGGTGGGCGATGACGGGCTCGAACCGCCGACATCTTCGGTGTAAACGAAGCGCTCTACCAACTGAGCTAATCGCCCGCTCCGGGCCGGACCTTTAAGCAGTTAGGACCGGCTTCGCAAGGCCAAATGAACGGCCAGTGGCTTGGCCGGGAGCCGGTTTCGGCAACAAAGTTCGGCTTGTCAAAAAACCTTCTCCTGTTTGCTGTTATGCTGTCCGGGTCCGCTTGACACCCGGTGGCTTACCCCTTATCCACCGCCCCAACGACGAACACGGCTGACACGTGCTCGTCCATGCGCGGGTGTAGCTCAGTTGGTTAGAGTGCCGGCCTGTCACGCCGGAGGTCGCGGGTTCGAGCCCCGTCACTCGCGCCATTTCTCCCTTGGGGTCACGTGCCCTTGATGTCGGAGAAATGTCGACGTTGATTTGTCAAAAAATCATGTTCTTTCGTGACCCAGTCCAGGTCCATTCCTTTCGAATTCTGGCATTGATCCTCATCCATCGACCTGCCCGCCTGTTTGTGGTCAAGCCAGAAGACAATAGCTTCTCGGACAAGAGCCGGGTCTAACCCATTCGCTCCTGCTCACAGTCTCATCCCGCAGCGCCGGGCTTCACCCCTTGGCGAGCAGCGCCTCGACTTCCTGCAGCGTCGGCATGGACGGCGCGGTGCCCGGGCGCGTGACCGAGATGCCGGCGACGGCGCAGGCGAAGCGCACCGCTTGCAGGGGTTCGATCCCGCTCGACAGCGCTGCGGCCAGGCCGCCATTGAAGGCGTCGCCCGCGCCGGTGGTCTCGATGACCGGGCCGGCGGCGACCGCTGCGACATGCTCGGAACGGTCGGCCGTGTGCAGCAGCGCGCCCTTTTCGCCGAGCGTCACGATGACAGCGCCCACGCCCTTCTCGAGCAGGCTGTCGGCGGCACGGCGGGCATCGTCGATGGAGGATACCTTGATGCCGGTCAGTTCCTCGGCCTCAGTCTCGTTCGGCGTGACATAGTCGCAAAGCGTGTAGATACGGTCCGGGAGCTTGGCCGCCGGCGCCGGGTTGAGAATGGTAGTCACCCCTGCCCCGCGCGCGATCTCAAGCGCCCGCATCGCCGCCTCGATCGGCTGCTCAAGCTGGGTGACGAAGACGCCGGCCGCGCGGATCAGGCCGGCATTTGCCTCGATATCGGCGGGCGAGATCTGCATCGCCGCACCGGGGCTGACGATGATCGCGTTGTTGCCGCTCGTCTCCTCGATGAAGATATAGGCGGCACCGGTGTAGCTTTCCGGCGTGTCGATGACGGCGCTCTTCACGCCGGCCTGCGACCAGGTCTGTCTCGCCATATCGGCAAAGGGATCGACGCCCAGGCGGGTAAGGAAGGTGACATCGGCGCCGAGCCGGCCGGCTGCCACCGCCTGGTTCGAGCCCTTGCCGCCGGGGCCGAGCGTGAAGGACGTGCCCAGGATCGTCTCGCCCATCCGCGGCTGGCGGGCGGCGCGGTAGGCCGTATCGGCGACGAAGACGCCCAATATGACAACCGGCTTCATGACGATCGGTTTCGCCGGCATGCCCCTACTCCGCATCCGGTGGCACGACGCCCTTTCGGAAGGCAAAACAGCCATAGAAGCGGCGCTCGCCGGTCTGGATGACGCAATAGGCCTTCTTGGCGCGTTCGTAGAAGGCGTAGCGCTCGACCGAGATCATCGGCCAGGCCTTGCCCTCGGCGGCATCGATCTCTTTTTGCACTTCCTGCTGCACGGCGGGAATGTCGTCCGGCTTGCCGACGATCTCCATGCGCGCGGCCGCGTCGTCGACGAAGGTGTCCAGCGGATAGAGCGAAAGCACCGCCTTGACCACGTCGGCCGCCGGCGCATCGATGCGCAGCAACCGGCCAAGCACGGTCTGGCGCGCCACCGAATCGGACGGGAAATTGGTGTCGGCGATAATCAGATCGTCGCCGTGGCCCATCGCCCGCAGCGCCTGCAGCACATCGGCATTGAGCAGGGGATTGATTCCTTTGAGCATGGTATTCCTCGCGAAGTTTGCTGGGGCGAAATCAGAGACGCCTTCCGGTCTCTGCGTCGAAGAGATGCACCTGGTCGAGCCGCGGTTTCAGGTGCAGTGTGTCGCCCGGCTTGAAGTCGTGGCGCTCACGGAACAGCGCCACCATCTCGCCTTCGCCGAAGCGCAGGAACACCAAAGTCTCGGAACCGGTCGGCTCGACCACCGAAATCTTCGCCGGAACACCATCTGGATGGATTTCGAGATGCTCGGGCCGCACGCCGTAGACGACATTGCGGCCATCTTCCACGGCGCTCTTGGCAGCAATCGGGAACGGCGTCCCGGCGATCTCGACGACGGGCCTGTCGCCCTTGCGCACGACGCCCTTGAGCAGGTTCATCGAGGGCGAGCCGATGAAGCCGGCGACAAACAGGTTGGCGGGCCGGTCGAACAATTCCAGCGGCGCGCCGACCTGCTCGATGCGACCGTCGCGCATCACCACGATCTTGTCGGCCATGGTCATGGCCTCGATCTGGTCGTGGGTGACGTAGATGGTGGTGGTCTTCAGTCGTTGGTGCAGCTCCTTGATCTCGGTGCGCATCTGGACACGCAGCTTGGCATCGAGATTGGAGAGCGGCTCGTCGAACAGGAACACCTGCGGGTTGCGCACGATGGCGCGGCCCATGGCGACGCGCTGGCGCTGGCCGCCCGAGAGCTGGCGCGGATAGCGCTTGAGGTAGGGATTGAGGTCGAGGATGTCGGCGGCCCGCTTGACCCGCTCAGTGACCACCGCCGGGTCGGTTTTGCGCAGCTTGAGAGCAAAGGCCATATTCTGCTCGACCGTCTTGTGCGGATAGAGCGCGTAGTTCTGGAACACCATGGCAATGTCGCGCTTGGCCGGTGGCAAATGGTTGACGACGCGCTCGCCGATGGCGATGGTGCCGCCGGAGACTGTTTCCAGCCCCGCTACCATCCTCAGCAACGTGGATTTGCCGCAGCCGGAAGGCCCGACCAGCACCACGAACTGCCCGTCGGCGATGTCGACGCTGACATCGTGCAGAACCTTGACGGTTCCGAACGCCTTGGCCACATTGCGGATCGCGACTTGAGCCATCATTCCCCCTTTGGTTGCCGTGAAGCTAAACAACGCAAACGGCGAGGGCAAGTCGGTCTCTTATAGATAAAAAACCCATTCACGTTGACACCGCACTTCGTTGTGCGAATAGTGACAGTGTCCGGCTTATGACCCTGTTCCGGGCGCACCGGTACGCTTGTCCGGTACTGAATGCCAAGCGTCGCGGGAGGGAGAATTCGGGCCGCTATTTACGGGAGTCGCTATCGTTGGGGAACATAATCGGCGCTCCATCATCTGAACCAAATTCACGATTGACCTTCTGGGAGGAACGAGATGAAAGTCAGCCTTTATAACCAACTTGTCCGCGCCGGGGCCACCCGCCGCGACGTGCTGAAGGGAGCGGCCAGCATGGCCGCCCTCGCCGCGGCGTCTGGCGCCGGGCTTGGCGCCCTGACGCGCCCGGCCGCGGCCGCCGATGACCTGCGTGCGCAGATCCTGCAGATTCCGGGCGTCGGCAAGGGTCAGCCGACCGATGCCGATTTCCAGCAGGTCGGCGAGCTTTGCCTGGGAGCCACCAAGTCCAATGTCAAGGAAGGCGAATTCGCCGGCGTTGAACTCACCTTCATGGGCCTTAACAACCAGAACCTGCACAATGTGCTGTTTCGCGGCTTCCTGAAGCCGTGGGAGACCTATACCGGCGCCAAGATCAACTGGATCGACCTGGCGCAGGCTGACTACAATCCGCGTCTGCAGCAGGCGATCGCTACCAACACTATCGACTTCGACATTGTCGAAATGGGCGCACCGTTCGAAGGCGACGTCTGCGGCAAGGGCCTGACTTCGGAGATGCCCGACTGGGTCAGGACGCAGATCGACATGGACGACCTGGTGGCCTATCTGAAACCTCCCGTCGGCACATGGAACGGCAAGCAGTATCGTGTGACCGTCGACGGCGACGCGCATAACTTCAACTACCGCACCGATGTGTTCGCCGATGCCGATCTCGCCAAGGCGTGGAAGGATGGGGGCGGTGAAGGCGAATGGGGCGTGCCGAAGACCTGGCAGCAAGTGCAGGCGGTGACCAAGTTCCTCAAGGGCAAGCAGGTGAACGGCCAGGACGTCTATGGCTATCTCGATGCGCCCAAGCCCTGGGGCGGTTTCGGCTTCTACTTCCTCGGCAGCCGCGCCAGCGCTTACGCCAAACATCCCGACGACAAAGCTTGGCTATTCGATCCGGACACCATGAAACCGCGCGTCAACAACCCGGCCTGGGTCCGCGCGATCCAGGACGTGATCGATGCATTGCCTTCCGAACCGCAAGATCAGATCAATGCCGACCCGAACCAGACCTGTTTCTCTCAATTCCTCGGCGGCACCGGGTCGATGCTGGTTTGGTGGGGAGACGCTGGCTCGAACGTCAAAACCAACGACTCGTCGGTCGTAGGGGACGTCACCGGCTTCTCGATCCTGCCGGGCTCGGACGATGTCTACAACTCCAAGACCGGCCAGTGGGACAAGCTCGCCAGCGGCCCGAACCATGCGCCGAACTGCGCCTATCTCGGCTGGGGCGTCTACGTCATGGCGCGCGTCGACAGCGACGAAAAGAAGAAGAAGGCCGCCTGGTCCGCCGCCGCTCATCTCGGCGGCAAGGACCTGTCGCTCTGGTGCGCGGCCTATCCGTCGGGTTTCCAGCCCTACCGCAACTCGCATTTCAACATTCCGGAATGGGTGGCGGCGGGCTACGACGAAGCGTTCATAAGCTCATATCTCAAGTCGGAAGCCGACAGCTACAACCATCCGAACGCGGCGATCGAGCCGCGTATCCCCGGCATCTTCCAGTACTACAGCGCCGCCGAGGACATTTTGGCCAACACCTTTGCCGGCAAGATGAAGGCGCAGGAAGGCGCCGACGCCATCGCAGCCGCTTGGGAGAAGATCACCGACCAGATTGGCCGCGACAACCAGATCAAGCTCTACAAGGCCTCGCTCGGCATGTAGGCTGAGATCGTGAAACTTGGTCCGGCAGCGCAAAGCCGCCGGACCTCCGCTTGACCGACTTGGCCTCGACCGGCTCGGCCGGTCATCGAGCCTCCTGTGAACGGGCAAGACGCGTGGCTGACCGGACCCTGGCTGACCAGACTTTGTCGACAAGTGAATGGCCGGCAGGCGCCGTGCCATCCGACCTGATCCCACGGAGCCGCAAACGGCTTGGCTGGGCGCTGATGGCTGCTGCAACGCTCGGCCTTCTGGCGGTGATCGCGCTGCAGATCCTTTACAAGAGCGATGTCGACGCTATCGGCTTCGAGAGCTGGCGGCCGGTGGTCTACGCCTATGTGCTGTGGGGTGTCGCACTCGGCATCGGCCAGGTGCTAACGCGCGGCGAGGACGGCCAGCGCGCGCTGTTCCTGCTGCCGGCGCTGCTGTTTACCATTGCCATGGTGATCTTCCCGACGCTGTTCGGCTTCTACATCGCGCTGACCGATTGGAACCTCAGTTCTTTCAGCGGCCGGAAGTTCAACGGGCTCGACAATTTCTGGCAGATGCTGAACGATGCCTATTATCGCAACGCGCTGTTCAACATGGTGCTCTACGTACTGGCGGTGTTGGTCGAATATGTGATCGCCTTCGGCCTGGCGCTGCTGCTCAACGCGCAGATCCGGGCGCGAAAATTCTTCCGCGTCGTCTTCCTGCTGCCGTTGATGCTGTCGCCGGTGGCGGTGTCGTGGATGATCGGAAAGTCGTTGATGGAATACCGCTTCGGGCCTGCCGCAACGCTGGCGCGCCATCTCGGCTGGGAAAACCCGGCCTTCTTCTCCAACCCGATCACCGCCCGCATCTCGATCATGGTGCTCGACGCCTGGACCTTCATCCCGTTCATGATGATCATGCTGCTCGCCGGCCTGCAGGCGATGTCGCGCGAAGTGCTCGAGGCGGCGCGTGTCGATGGCGCCACCCCATGGCAGACCTTCTGGCAGGTCACCTTCCCGCTAATGCTGCCGGTCTCGGTGACGGCAGTCATCCTGCGCATCATCTTCAAGCTGAAGCTCGCCGATATCATCATCACCGTCACCTCCGGCGGCCCGGGCGGCGCGACCGATTCAGTGTCGAGCTTCATCTACCGCGAATATCGCGATCGATCGAATGTCGGCTACGGCACGATGCTGGCGATGGCCTATTTGATCATCATCGTCGTGTTCGTGACCTGGCTGCTGAAATTCGCCAGCCGCTTCGTGCGCAACGTCAACTGATCGGGCCGGCAAGATGAGCGTTCAGACCACGGACTATGCCGCTTCTGAAATTCGTTCGCCGGCGAGCTTCGTCGCCAACCGCGTCTTCATCTACGGCGCGCTCATCTTCTGGGCCTTCATCTGTCTGTTCCCGATCTATTGGACGATAACCACTTCGTTCAAGACCGCGGTCGACGTCACCCAGGGCCATCTGATTCCGTTCATCGACTTCCAGCCCGACTGGAAAGGCTGGCGGTCACTCGGTCTCTCTCCAGACTCGATATTTCGGACGTCGACGGTTCGCGACGAATTTATCAAGCGCTTCATGAATTCGGTCATCACTTCGGTCGGCGCCTCGAGCCTGGCGATCGTCATTGGCAGCCTCGCCGCTTACGGGCTGACCCGCTATCGTTACAAGTTCGCCTGGTTCAGGAACGAGGACATTTCCTTCTTCTTCCTGTCGCAGCTGATCCTGCCGCCGGTGGTACTGGCCTTGCCCTTTCTCGTGCTCTACCGGGAAGTCGGGCTGCTCGACACACGCGTCGGGCTGATCCTGCTCTACACGCTGATGGTGCTGCCGATCGTCATCTGGATCATGCGCGACCAGTTCAATTCCATTCCCGTAGAACTGGAGGAAGCAGCACTCGTCGACGGCCTGTCGATCTGGGGCGCTTTCTTGCGCATCGTCATGCCGATCGCCCTGCCGGGCATGGTAGCCGCCTTCATCCTTGCAATGGTGCTGTGCTGGAACGAGTATTTCTTCGCCGCGCTTCTGACCTCGACCGACGCCAAAACCATCCCTGTCATGGTGGCGAGCCAGACCGGCTCACAAGGCATCAACTGGTGGTCGATGGCAGCGCTCGCCACCGCGGCCATCACACCGCTCGCCGTTATCGGCATCGCGCTCGAGCGTTACCTGATCATGGGCATGACGGCGGGCGCGGTGAAATAACTGCGCCAGCCTTCCTTCTTCCACAACAAGGGAACAACAAGGGGAGAGGGAAACCGCGCTAACCCGAAAGGGTTGCCCGCAAATGATCGAGGATCATGGCGATCCCTTTTTGCCCCAACTCGGCCGAGGCTTCGGAAGCACTTGCCGTGTACCAGCCGGTGTTGTCGGCGGAGCGGTCGGCATCGACCGCTTCCGGGCACAAGGCCAGCATCAGCGACGTCTCGCCGATGCCGGCATGGTCAAACGGGTATTGGGTGTGCATTGAAGCCGGCATCAGCGGATGCACCTGCACCCAGTTGAAGAAATTGCTGCCCTCGGCGTGCTCGGCGTAATAGTCGGCCATCGCCGCAGAGCCCCACCAGCCTTCGCCACGTTCTTTCTCCAGGAAGCGGAAGATCGCCTGCCGGCCGGCGGCCTTGAAGGCGAGATCGGTTGGCATGCCGGCAGCAAAATTTTCGGTCTGGTGGTGAATGATGGCGTGGATGTTGCGGAAGCCGATACGCAGCAGGCTGTAGAACAATTCTTCCGCAAATGGCGCCAGCACATTGCCGCCGACCTGCACCGAACCACTGCCCTCCGGTGCTGCAACCGCATAGCTCGCCGCGCCGTAATAGAAGGGCGGCAGAATGACGATCTCGGCTTCTTTTTCGAACAGCTCCAGGCTCTTGATCACCGCCAGCGTGTCCATGCCGACGGCCATGTGCTCGCCATGATATTCAAGCACACCGAGCGGCAACACGACCGGCCGGTTCTCGACGATCGCCTTGCGGATCTGGTGCGGCAGCATCAATTCGTACCGCATGACAACTACTCCATATTGGTGTGGCGGGCGCGCATCGCTTCAGGCGAGACGCCGGTCAGGTCCCGGAGCTTCAACACCATCACTTCGAAGAGAACGAACAGCGCGCCTTCGAAGACCGAGCCCATCGGCAGCACGGACGTCTTTTCCGGGCCTTGGTCGTCGGCCATGGTCTGAGCCGGGATAAGCAGTGTGAAGTCGGCCAGCTTCGCGGCAGTGCTGTCGGCTTGCGCGGTGAGCAGCAGGACGGCGGCACCGGCCTCGTGCGCGACCCGCATCAAGGTCAGCACCGTCGAGGTCTCGCCCGGGCCGGAACTGGCGAGGAAGACATCGCCCGCGTCCAGCGGCGGCGTCGTCATATCGCCGACAACCGAAACCGGCAGACCGAGGTGATAGAGCCGCATGGCAAAACCCTTGACCTGCAGCGCCTCGCGGCCGCAGCCATAGGTGACGATCTTTCTCGCGCCCGCCAAGATGGCGCAAGCGGCGTCGATGCGGCTTTCGTCGATACGTTCCAGAACGGTACCAAGCTCGTTCAGCGCAATCCCAAACAGGTTTTCGCCGGCGTCCCTCATGACATTTGCACCAGCTTGCAGTTGCCAGAGAACCACTTGAATATGTCAGTCACATCTGCCCCGAACAGCTTGTTTTCATTCATGCTATCACCGCGAAAATCGGTGTCCAACGACACGCAGTGCTTTTGATGTGCCACAGCCGTGATAGTGTCACGGCAAATCGCAAATGAGGAAACGACAGTATATGAAGACACGGCATTTCGACCGCATCGGCAATGGCGGCATCACCTTCACCGAGCTCGGCTTCGGCACCGCGCCGCTCGGCAATCTCTACCGCGCCGTCTCAGACGAGGATGCCAATGCCACGCTGGAGGCGGCATGGCGGGTCGGCTGCCGCTACTTCGACACCGCGCCGCTTTATGGGCTAGGCCTAGCCGAAACGCGGCTCAATCCGTTCCTGCGTTCGAAGAAGCGCGACGACTACGTGCTGTCCAGCAAAGTCGGACGCATCATGCGCGCCTGTCCGCCGGATCAGCGCACCGGCATCGGCAAATTCTTCGACACCCCTTCGCGCCGCGAGGTCTACGACTATAGCTATGACGGTATCATGCGCTCCTTCGAGGCCTCGCTGGAACGGCTCGGTGTCGACCGCATCGACATCCTCTTCGTGCACGATGTCGACATCTTCACGCATGGCAGCAAGGAAGCCTCGGACCAGCGCATCCAGGAATTCATGAGTTCCGGCTACTATGGATTGCTGGCATTGCGCGACCAGGGCGTGATCAAGGCGTTCGGCGGCGGCATCAACGAGTGGCAGGTTGCCCAGACGCTGGCCGAGCGCGGCGATTTCGATCTGTTCCTGCTTGCCGGGCGCTACACGCTGCTGGAGCAGGAGGCGCTGCAGTCTTTCCTGCCGCTATGCCAGCAACGCGGCATCGGCATCGTTCTCGGCGGGCCTTACAATTCCGGCATCCTGGCAACCGGGCCGAAGCCCGGCGCCTACTACAACTATTCGAAGGCGCCGCAGGACATCATCGACCGCGTCACCCGTATCGAGGCCGTCTGCAAGCGCCACGGCGCGCGCCTGATCGAGGCCGCGCTGCAGTTCCCGCTGCTGCATCCTTCCGTCGTCTCGGTAATCCCCGGCGGCCAGCGGCCTGGCGAAGTCGAAAGCAATCGCTCGCTGCTCGACGCGAAGCTGCCATCGGCGCTTTGGGCCGATCTCAAGAAAGAAGGCTTGATGCGCACGGACGCGCCGACGGCGTAGCGCCGCCCTTTCCAACAGAAAAGAAAAACCGGATATGCCGGTTCTTCTTTTCTCTGAAAGACTTAAGGAGGCGCTTAGTTGACCGCGTCCTTGAGGCCCTTGCCGGCCGAGAACTTCGGCACGGTGCGCGCCGGGATCTTCACTTCCGCACCGGTCTGCGGATTGCGGCCGGTCGACGCGGCGCGTTTTGACACGGTGAAATTTCCGAAGCCGACAAGCCGGACATCGCCGCCCTTTTTCAGTTCGCCGGTGATGACGGAAAACACCGCATCAACCGCCGACTGCGCGTCACCCTTCGAAATACTCGCGGCATCGGCGACAGCGGATACCAGTTCGTTCTTGTTCATAAAAATTCCCTTCCATGAGAAAACCGGAACACTCGACTCATCCGGCAGGAAACGGACTTTAGAAAGAAGCGCCCCGGCAACCAAGTCGAAAAGCGCCAAGAAAGTTGAAAAAAGCCCGGAAATCTGCGGTTCTTCACATGAAAAAGCCGGGCTCAAGGCCCGGCTCTCTCTTTGTGCATTGCAACTTTAGCAAGCGCTAATGCGCCAGCGATTTTCCAGCTTCGTCTGCGACATCGACCACGGCCGGCGCATTAACGGGTTCGACCCACTGGATCGGTTCCGGCATACGCACCAGCGCATGGCGCAACACTTCACCGACGCGTGAGACCGGAATGATTTCCATGCCGCTCTTCACGTTTTCCGGAATCTCCGCCAGATCCTTGGCGTTCTCTTCCGGGATCAGCACCTTCTTGATGCCGCCGCGCAGTGCGGCAAGCAGCTTTTCCTTAAGGCCGCCGATCGGCAGCACCCTTCCGCGCAGCGTGATCTCGCCGGTCATCGCCACATCGGCCCTGACCGGGATACCGGTCAGCACCGAAACGATTGCCGTCGCCATCGCCACGCCAGCCGACGGTCCGTCCTTCGGGGTTGCGCCCTCCGGCACGTGGACGTGGATATCGCGCTTATCGAACAGCGGCGGCTCGACGCCGAAATCGATGGCCCGCGAGCGGACGTAAGAGGCCGCCGCCGAGATCGATTCCTTCATCACATCGCGCAGATTGCCGGTCACGGTCATGCGGCCCTTGCCGGGCATCATGACACCTTCCACCGTCAACAGCTCGCCGCCGACTTCCGTCCAGGCGAGCCCCGTGACCACGCCGACCTGATCGTCGCTCTCGACCTGGCCGAAGCGGAAGCGCGGAACACCAAGGTAATCGGCAAGATTGTCCGCCGTGATGTTGATCGTCTTCTTCTTCGTCTTCAGGATCTCGGTCACCGCCTTGCGCCCGAGCTTCATCAGCTCGCGCTCCAGGCTCCTGACGCCCGCTTCACGGGTGTAGGTCTGGATAATGCCGCGGATCGCGTCCTCGCCGACGGAGAACTCCTTCGGCTGCAACGCGTGGTCGCGGATCACCTTGGGCATCAGGTGACGCTTGGCGATTTCGATCTTCTCGTCCTCGGTGTAACCGGCGATACGAATGATCTCCATGCGGTCCATCAAGGGCGCAGGGATGTTCAGCGTGTTCGCCGTCGTCACGAACATCACGCTCGACAGGTCGTATTCGACCTCGAGGTAATGGTCCATGAACGTCGAGTTCTGCTCGGGATCGAGCACCTCGAGCAAAGCCGATGACGGATCGCCGCGGAAATCCTGGCCCATCTTGTCGATCTCGTCGAGCAGGAAGAGCGGGTTGGATTTCTTCGCCTTCTTCATCGACTGGATGACCTTGCCGGGCATCGAGCCGATGTAGGTGCGCCGGTGACCGCGGATCTCGGCCTCGTCGCGCACGCCGCCCAGCGCCATGCGGATGAACTCGCGACCGGTCGCCTTGGCGATCGACTTGCCGAGCGAGGTCTTGCCGACACCGGGAGGTCCGACGAGGCACAGGATCGGCCCCTTCAGCTTCTTCTGGCGGCTCTGCACGGCGAGGTATTCGACGATGCGGTCCTTGACCTTGTCGAGGCCGAAATGATCCGTATCGAGCACGTTCTGGGCAAAGGCCAGATCCTGCTTGACCTTGGAGTTCCTGCCCCATGGGATCGACAGCAGCCAGTCGAGATAGTTGCGCACCACGGTCGATTCAGCCGACATCGGCGACATCGTCCGCAGCTTCTTCAGTTCGGCTTCCGCCTTTTCGCGGGCCTCCTTGGAAAGCTTGGTCTTCTTGATACGCGCCTCGATCTCGGCGGCCTCGTCGCGGCCGTCCTCGCCCTCGCCGAGCTCCTTCTGGATCGCCTTCATCTGCTCGTTGAGGTAGTATTCGCGCTGTGTCTTCTCCATCTGGCGCTTGACGCGCGAGCGGATGCGCTTCTCGACCTGCAGCACCGAGATTTCGGCTTCCATGAAGCCCATCGCCTTTTCCAGCCGTTCCTTGACGGACAACGTGGCGAGCATCTCCTGCTTCTCGGGGATCTTGATGGCAAGATGCGAAGCGACCGTGTCGGCGAGCTTGGAATAGTCGTCGATCTGGCTGGCGGCACCCACCACTTCGGGCGAGATCTTCTTGTTCAGCTTGACGTAGTTCTCGAAGTCGGTGACCACGGAACGCGCCAGCGCCTCGACCTCGACCTCTTCCTCATCCGGTTCGACCAGCGCCGCAGCACGGGCTTCATGGAAGTCGGGACGGTCGGTGAACGCGACGATTTTCGCGCGCGAGGCACCTTCGACCAGCACCTTCACGGTGCCGTCCGGCAGTTTCAGCAATTGCAGCACATTGGCGAGCGTGCCGATGTCAAAGATGGCATCGGGCTCCGGATCGTCGTCGGCGGCATTCATCTGGGTCGCGAGCAGGATCTGCCTTTCCTGACCCATCACTTCTTCCAGCGCCTTGATCGACTTTTCACGCCCGACAAAGAGCGGAACGATCATGTGCGGGAACACCACGATGTCGCGCAGTGGGAGGACTGCGAAGACGCCGTCGCTGGGAGCCTTGGATAATTTGGCCATTGTCCAACCTTTCATGTCGCGGCCGCCAATCGGCCAACCGCGAATCTCACATTAACGACCGAGGATCGTTCCGCCTACCACCGTTTGTGACGGGAGTTTTACAGCACAGAATTCGGCACCACGGCCTTCTGCCTCTAGTTGGAGGCACTGAGGGTAAAGATCAAGGGTCAACACGGTCCGTACCTCCAATCCGCACCCAGCACGCGGCGCCGTAAGCGGTGTGCGACAGCAAAACGGCGCCCTGCGGCGCCGTTTCAGAAAAATCCATTGCCGGCTCACGTCAGGCGCTGACGTTGCCCTTCTTTTCCTTCTGCTCGGAATAGATGTAGAGCGGCCTGGCGTTGCCTGACACCACCTCTTCCGAAATAACCACTTCGCGCACGCCTTCCAGTGCTGGCAGCTCGAACATGGTGTCGAGCAGGATCGCTTCCATGATCGAACGCAGGCCGCGTGCGCCGGTCTTGCGCTCGATTGCGCGCTTGGCGATCGCCGAGAGCGCGTTCTCGTGGAAGGTCAAGTCGACATTTTCCATCTCGAACAGCCGCTGATACTGCTTGACCAACGCGTTCTTCGGCTCGGTCAGGATTTGGATCAGTGCCGGCTCGTCGAGATCCTCCAGCGTCGCCAAGACAGGCAGACGGCCGACGAACTCGGGAATGAGGCCAAACTTCAAGAGGTCCTCAGGCTCGACCAGGCGGAAAACATCGCCGGTGCGGCGATCCTCGGGCGAAGCGACGATAGCGCCGAAACCGATCGAGGTCTTCCTGCCGCGATCCGAGATGATCTTGTCCAGCCCGGCGAAAGCGCCGCCGCAGATAAATAGGATGTTGGCGGTGTCGACCTGCAGAAATTCCTGCTGCGGATGCTTCCTACCGCCCTGCGGCGGCACGGAGGCGACAGTGCCTTCCATGATCTTCAAAAGTGCCTGCTGCACGCCCTCGCCCGATACGTCACGGGTGATCGAGGGGTTGTCCGACTTGCGCGAGATCTTGTCGATCTCGTCGATATAGACGATGCCGCGCTGGGCGCGCTCGACATTGTAGTCGGCCGACTGCAACAGCTTCAGGATGATGTTCTCGACGTCCTCGCCGACATAACCGGCTTCGGTCAGCGTCGTCGCGTCGGCCATGGTGAAGGGGACGTCGATGATGCGGGCCAGCGTCTGCGCCAGCAGCGTCTTGCCGCAGCCGGTCGGGCCGATCAGCAGGATGTTCGACTTCGCCAGTTCGACATCGTTGTTCTTGCCGGCATGGGCGAGGCGCTTGTAGTGGTTGTGGACGGCCACCGACAGCACGCGCTTGGCGTAGGGCTGGCCGATGACGTAGTCGTCGAGAACCTTGAGGATTTCCTGCGGTGTCGGCACACCCTCGCGCGACTTCACCATCGAGGTCTTGTTCTCTTCGCGGATGATGTCCATGCACAGTTCGACGCATTCGTCGCAGATGAACACCGTCGGCCCGGCGATCAGCTTGCGCACTTCGTGCTGGCTTTTGCCGCAAAACGAGCAATAAAGCGTGTTCTTGGAATCACCGCTGTTGTTGCCGACCTTGCTCATTTTCCTGTCCTTTCATGGCCGCCCGCCGATGGTCTGGTTGAAAGGGCGCATATTCAATCTATCGCGGGAATCCGCTGCCGCCAGTGCCCCGGCCCCCGCAACGCATTCCGTACGAAACACAAATCGGAAAACGGGGCAATGATTCGAACAACCCCACGCAAAGCTAAGCCGTCGAAAATCAACATAGCCTTAACGTAGGCAATTGCACCCGTCGAGGGAACAGCCAATTGTGGCCGAAATGCCGCAAGCTGCGCCAAAAGGGCGTAATCCCGCCACTCATTGCCACCGCAGGGCCACCGCGGGACTATAAGGCAATACCTTCGACCGGCTCACGTGACGAAATGACCTTGTCGATGAGGCCGAAATCCCTGGCCTCGTCGGCAGTCATGAAATGGTCACGGTCGAGCGTTCTTTCAATCTCATCGTAGCTCTTGCCGGTGTGCTTGACGTAAACCTCGTTGAGGCGGCGCTTCAGCTTGATGATATCCTGGGCATGGCGCTCGATGTCGGACGCCTGGCCCTGGAAGCCGCCGGAAGGCTGGTGGACCATGATGCGGGCATTCGGCGTAGCAAAGCGCATGTCCTTGTGGCCGGCAGTCAGGAGCAGCGAACCCATCGATGCGGCCTGGCCGATGCAGAGCGTCGACACGGCAGGCTTGATGAACTGCATGGTATCGTAGATCGCCATGCCGGAGGTGACGACGCCGCCGGGCGAGTTGATATAGAGGTTGATTTCTTTCTTCGGATTCTCCGCTTCGAGGAACAGCAGTTGCGCGCAGACCAGCGTCGCCATGCCGTCCTCGACCGGGCCGGTGATGAAAATGATGCGCTCCTTGAGGAGCCGCGAGAAAATGTCGTAGGCCCGCTCGCCGCGATTGGTCTGTTCGACCACCATCGGAACGAGGTTCATGTAGGTTTCGACGGGGTTCTTCATGGACTATCCCTTTTTGAGGATGGGATTCCGGCGCCGGAGATTTGCAATCGGGCAGAATCGGTTCTGGATCGTTATTGTGTAAATAGGATGCCGGCTCACCCTAGCGCAAGGCCGCCTCTCCTAGCCATCCGGTTAAGTCGAATCAAGGTTTCCAAAGCAAGTTTCGCCCGTCGCCGTGCCGGCAGCCCTCTCCTGCCGTCGGAAGGTCGCTCATGCCTGGCCGGCGTTTAGCGTTTTCTTAACCGCATCGCTTAACGAAAAGTGGTGAAACCGCTTTTTCCAGCCACGGCTTACCCTACAATTCAACGTTGAACTCGCTTCATGCAGTTCAAACAGGGGAGTGCGATGATCAGGAAAGCTGCTTCCTTGGCCCTTACCGGCATCACCGTTCTCGGCATGGCGTCCGAAACGGCTGCCGGCGGACGCGTGATCGAATGCTACGAGCAGGTCAACAGGCCGGCCGTCTACGACACAGTCTATGAGGACGTGCTCGTCAGCCCAGCCGGCCAGCAGGTGGAATACGAGGCGCCAATCTACGGGACGCGCGAGCGCTTGGTGCAGATCGCGCCGGCGCACGTCAGCTACGAGATCGTGCCCGCCATCACCCGCATCATCTACCGCTCCGTGAAGGTTGCTGACGGCGGCTATTCCTGGGAATGGCGCATCATCAATGGCCGCAAGGTGCTGTGCAAGGTCAGGCACAAGGCGCGCTATGAACGCGTGGCCGAAATCGTCGTGGTTGAGCCGGAACGCCGGCGGCGCGTTGTCCTCCCCGCCGAATACGAGAGCGTCGCCGAAGAGGTTCTGGTGCGGCCGGAGCAGCGGCGCATCATCGACATTCCGGCGTCGTATCAGACAGTGGCTCGCCGCTTGGTGGTCAGGGAGGGTTCGTCGAGCTGGCGGCGAGTGCATATTCCGAGGCATTGCCGATACTAGGCGCTCAGGGCGCCTCGGCCCTGAGCCATTTCTTCAGGCCGTCGACATCGTCATTGCCGACGCAGGCCGCAACCCTTCTGCCAACAGCCGCGCCGAACTTGTAGCCATGGCCGGAGCAGGCCGAGACGACCAGGCATTTGCCTTTCCGGTGGGCCAGGAATCTCTCGTCGACGGTGAAGGTGTAGGCGCAGGTGACCACTTCGGTGACCCTGTACTCCTCGATCCGGGCAATCGGCGGCGAAAACAGGTTGCGGATCGCCTCACCCTCGCCCGGCACCGGCTGGCGGTTCCAGTCGGCATCGCTGGTCGGCACCCTGTGCAGGCCCGAGCCGAATTTCATGCCGGCGCCACCTGTCGGCGGAATTGCGTAGCCGTCGATGGTGCCGCCGACGTTGAGGACGACCGGCGCTGCCTGCCAGGCTGCCTTCAGATCAACCGGCGGTTCGACATAGGCGAGCGCGGTGCGCCAGGTTTTCAGTTCGCCGTCCAGTTCCGGGAACAGTTTCAGGACCCAGGCGCCGGCAGCGACGACGATCCGGTCGGCCTGCATCGTTTCGCCGCTCGCAAGCACGACCTGTCCGGCGTCGGCGTCGATCTCGGCGACCTTGCTGTTTTCGTAGACATTGGCGCCGTTCGCGCGCAGCCACCTGGCGAGGCTAGAGGCGATCTTGCGGCAGTGCAGCGCGCCGCCGTCCGGCGAAAAATATGCATAGCGGAATGAACCAGGTTCTAGGAACGTCCAGCGTTCGACCGCGGCGTCCGGCTCGACCAATTCGAACGGATAATTTCCCGCTTCCATGCCCTCGCGGTATTCCTCCGCCTCATCTCCCGGCTCGCGCGAAATACAGATGAAGCCGCGCGGATCGAGGTGGCTTTCACCGAGATCGGCCCACATCTCGTCCCAGGCCTCATAGGCTTCGGTGATCAGCCGGCCGTAGCCCGTTCCGGCCCGGTAGGCGCGGCGAATAATGCGATGGTGGTCGCCGGAGGCGGCGAGCGGATTGGGAATCGATCCCTGCTCGACGATCGAGACGAGGTGACCAGCCTTGACCAGCGACCACGCCGTCGAAAGTCCGGCAATGCCTGCACCGACCACGATCACATTCATGAAAACTGTCCTTCCGCAACCGCTTCGGCGGCTCACCTCACGGCAGGGCCAACATACGGTCTGGCACCAGACTGGCAAGCCGCGCTAATGATCTGGCATGACCGAATTGAAGCCGCCCTACCTTGCCTTTGATCCAGCCACGCGCAGCCTGCGGCTCGATCCGCACGAGCCGGCTTTCTTCCACAATCCATACGAGGCCTACACCTTCCTGCATGGCGCATCGAACGCCTTCTTCTGGGAAGAATTTGGCTTCTGGTGCTTTGGCGGCTTCGACGATGTCAACCGTCTGCTGCGCGATCGCCGCTCCGGCCGCCAGAATCCGGCCGGCATTCCGGACAGCCGAGGCATCGGCCAGGACCGTACGCATCTCAGCGCATTCGACGGCGTCGAGGCCAATTCGATGCTGGAGCTGGAGCCGCCTGTCCACACACGGCTCAGAACGCTGGTCAACCGCGCCTTCGTCTCGCGCCAGATCGAGCGGCTCAGGCCGCGTGTCGAGGCGCTGGCCAACGAACTGATCGACCGCTTCGAACCAGGAGAAGTCGACCTGCTGCCGGCGCTCGCCGCTCCCTTGCCGATCACCATCATTGCCGAGATGCTCGGCGTGCCGGTCGATATGGGGCCGCAGCTGCTCGACTGGTCGCATCGGATGGTCGCCATGTACATGCACGGCCGCACCCGCGAGACCGAAGAGACGGCCAATCGCGCGGCGCGGGACTTTTCGCATTTTTTGCGTGGCTACGTCGCCGAGCGGCGAAAGAGGCCGGGCGACGATCTTCTGTCGCTGCTGATTGCGGCGCAGGAGGACGGCCAGAAACTGTCGGAGGACGAGCTGGTATCCTCGGCCATCCTTTTGCTCAATGCCGGCCATGAGGCAACTGTCCACCAGACCGGCAATGCGGTGCGGTCGATCCTCGCACAAGGCGGCGATCCACGCCGCTTCTTCACCTCGTCGGAAGCAACAGCCGCGACGGTCGAAGAGTGCCTGCGCTTCGACGCGCCGCTGCACATGTTCACGCGCTACGCCTATCAGAAGGTCGAGGCCGGGCCTGGTATCGTCGTCCAGCCGGGCGAAACGATCGGTCTGCTGCTCGGCATGGCCAATCACGACCCGGTGGCCTTTGCCGAGCCCTTCGCCTTCAGGCCGGGCCGCGCCGACCAGAAGAACGTATCGTTCGGCGCCGGCATTCATTTCTGCATCGGCGCGCCGCTCGCCCGGCTCGAATTGCAGGTGTCGCTGAAAACCCTGTTCGACCGGCTACCGCAGTTGCATCTTGCCGAACAGCCGCGCTTGCGCGACACCTATCATTTCCATGGGCTGGAAACGCTCGCCGTGCGCTTTTGAGCATTCGTCCGGCAGGCTCAGCCGCAGGGGTGATTAAAGCTTGATCACATACTCCTTGCGAGTCGTTTCAAACACTTCCCAGCTGCCCTTAAAGCCTGGCCTCAGCACGAAGCTGTCGCCTGCCCTGACAGTGCGCGCATCGCCGCCGTCTTCGGCGATCACCGAAACCCCTGACAGGATGTGGCAGAACTCCCACTCATCATATTCGATGCGCCATTTGCCTGACGTCGCTTCCCAGACGCCGACATAAAGGCCGCCGTCCTGTTCCTCGACATTCCAGGTGCGGAATTTCGGATCGCCCGAAATCAGGCGATCCGGCGCCGGCGCGCCAAGTTCCGGTTCGACGGTGTCGACGCCGACGGAAAGAAATTTCGGCGTGGTCATGGCGATCAAACCTTGGCGAGAGCCTGTTCCAGATCGGCGACGATGTCGTTGACGTCCTCGATGCCGACCGAAAGCCTGACCGTGTCCGGCCCTGCCCCGGCGTTGATCTTCTGCTCGTCGGAAAGCTGGCGATGCGTGGTCGATGCCGGGTGGATGACCAGCGACTTGGTGTCGCCGACATTGGCCAGATGCGAGAACAGTTCGAGCGCCTCGACGAACTTGATGCCCGCCGCATAGCCGCCCTTCAGCCCGAATGTGAACACCGCGCCGGCGCCAAGCGGCGAGTACTTCTTCTGCAACGCGTTGTTCTTGTCGCTGGGCAGGCCGGGATAGGACACCCAGGCGACCTTGGGATGGTTGGAAAGCCATCCGGCGACTGCGGCCGCATTGTCGCAGTGGCGCTGCATCCTCAGCGGCAAGGTTTCCAGACCGGTCAGGATAAGGAATGCGTTGAACGGCGAAATCGCCGCGCCGATGTCGCGCAGGCCGAGCACGCGAGCAGCGATGGCGAAGGCGAAATTGCCGAAGGTCTCGTGCAGGACGAGGCCGCCATATTCGGGGCGCGGCTCCGACAGCATCGGATACTTGCCCGACTTCGACCAATCGAACGTGCCGCCGTCGACAATGGCGCCGCCGATCGAATTGCCGTGACCGCCGATGAACTTGGTCAGCGAATGCACGACGATGTCGGCGCCATGCTCGATCGGCCGCAGCAGATAGGGCGAGGCCAGCGTGTTGTCGACGATCAGCGGCAGGCCGTGCTTGCGGGCGATGTCGCCGATCTTCTCGATGTCGACGAAGACGCCGCCGGGATTGGCTAGGCTCTCGATGAAGATTGCCTTGGTCCTGTCGTCGATCTGGCTCTCGAAGGTCGAGATGTCATTGGTGTCGGCCCAGCGCACCTGCCAACCGAAATTCTTGAAGGCGTGGCCGAATTGGTTGATCGAGCCGCCGTAAAGCTTTGTCGCTGAAACGAAATTGTCGCCGGGCTGCATTAGATTGTGGAAGACCAGCACCTGCGCGGCATGGCCGGAGGCGACCGCAAGGCCTGCCGTGCCGCCTTCGAGTGCCGCGATGCGCTCTTCCAGCACCGCCTGCGTCGGGTTCATGATGCGGGTATAGATGTTGCCGAACGCCTTCAGCCCGAACAGCGAGGCGGCATGGTCGGCATCGTCGAAGACGAAGGAGGTGGTCTGGTAGATCGGCGTCGCGCGTGCGCCGGTCGCCGGATCCGGCTTGGCGCCGGCATGGACGGCGAGCGTGTTGAAACCGGGCGTGCGGGCCATCGAAAAACCTCCCTCAATGGTGAGTGGTGAATGGTGAATGGTGAATGGTGAATGGCAAAGTCGGCCAGCCCCACCCTGATTGCAAGCGGCTCATATGCCGCCTTGCCCGCCTTCCAGAAAAATCTTTCTATTCACCATTCACTATTCACTACCTACTTCTGGCGAACGCCGAAACTCTGGAACCCCGGCCGCATCAGCGGCTTCTTCGACGACAAAACGCCGGAATTGACGCCGGTCCAGCCGATCTCGCCGGACAGCTTGCCATATTCGATCTTGGGGCAACGGTTCATCACCACCTTGATGCCGGCGGCCTCGGCGCGCGCGGCGGCCTCGTCATGGCGTATGCCAAGCTGCATCCAGATGACTTTCGGCAGCGGATCGAGCCGCAACACCTCGTCGACAATGCCCGGCACGGCAGCGGAAGCGCGAAACACGTCGACCATGTCGATTGGCTCTGGAACATCGGCCAGCCTGGCATAGGTCATCCGCCCGAGGATTTCCTTGCCGGCCTGGCCGGGATTGATCGGGAACACCGAAAACCCTTTGCCGAGCAGATATTTGAGCACGAAATAGCTCGGCCGCACGTCATTGGCCGACGCGCCAATCATGGCGATGGTCTTCACCGAATTGAGGATGCCGGCGATATAGGCGTTGTCGTAGGCGTCGTGGTTCATGCCTCGTCATACAGCGCTTCAGAGTGAGGTGCCAACAGCCGAGCAAGTGGCTTGCAATGGGCCAGGGAGAACGTCGTCAGGCCGGCAGCGAAATCGATCCGTCTTCCGCGACCGGAAAAGCCGGATTGTGCGCGACTTCCCAGACATGCCCGTCGGCATCGGCGAAATAGCCGTACCAGCCGCCCCAGAAGGCGCGCCCGGCCGGCTTGACGATCTTGCCGCCAGCCTTCTCAGCCGCCGCAAGCACTTCGTCGACCTCGGCGTCAGAGCGGGTGTTGTAGGCGAGGTAGACGGCCGACGGCGCCTTCGAGAAGCTGACGCCCGAATCCTCTTCGGCGCTTGGGCGCGGAAACAAGCCAAGAATGGCGCCGCCCATCTGGAAGAAGGCAACGCCGTCGGTGATCCCGGCATGGCGGGTCAGGCCCATCGCCTCATAGAAGCGCGTCGCACGGTCGAGATCGTCGGTGGCGATGGTGACGATGGAGATGCGCGGTTCCATATCCGCCTCCTACTCCTCCGGCCATTCCGGCTTGCGCTTGCCGATGAAGGCGCCAATGCCCTCTTCCGCATCGCGCGCCAGCATGTTCTCGACCATGACGCGCCCGGTGTAATCATAGGCCTCGGCCAGCCCCATTTCTGCCTGTTCGTAGAAGGCTTCCTTGCCGATCTTGACGACCAGAGAGGATTTGGACGCAATGGTTTGCGCGTATTTGGTGACAATCTGATTCAGATATTCGCGCGGCACGACGCGGTTGACCAAGCCGAATTCCTTGGCGGTTGCCGCATCGATCGTCTCGCCGGTCAAAAGCATCTCCATGGCGTGCTTGCGCGAAACGTTGCGCGACAGCGCCACCATCGGCGTCGAGCAGAACAGTCCGATATTGACGCCAGGCGTGCAGAAGGTCGCCTCGTGCGAGGCGATGGCGAGATCGCAGCTGGCGACCAACTGCAATCCGGCCGCCGTCGCCAGGCCGTCGACTTCGGCGATCACCGGCTTAGGATGGCGAACGATCGCCTGCATCAGCGCGGCGCAGGCGGAAAACGTCTTTTCGAAGAAGCCCCTGCCGCGATCGGCATCGGCGCGGTGCGCGCTCAACTCCTTGAGGTCGTGCCCGGCGCAGAACACTTTGCCGGTCGCCCCAAGGACGATGACGCGGACGGATTTGTCGGCCTTGGCGCGGTCGAATTCCGCCGTCAGCGCCGCCATCACTGCAAGCGAAAGAGCATTGGCCGGCGGATTGGCGAGCGTCAGGCGCAGCACGCCGTTGTCCAGCCTGGAGACGACCGGCCCTTCGGCAACGGCAGGCTTGATGGCGACGATTTCGGCCATGATCATTCCTCTGCGATTCCGGATCGATGATGGACTAATCTAGTATGCCGCCTCGCTTCGTCCAACTCCCTCGTCCGCTACTGCCCTAATGAATGGCTGTTGCCAGAAACGCCACGTCGCGTTCATACAAGCAGGGCGCAAACCGGGAGACTGAAATGCCCGCCCACAGCAATCTCAAGCCGGTGCTGACGGCTGCCGAAATCAACGCGCTGATGGCGACCATTTTCCCGCAGCTCAACGACCAGTTCACCTTCTACGAGGCGTTGGAGGTGTTTCCAGGCGGCTGTGTCGTGCGGCTCAACGCCGACGAGCGCCATTTGCGTCCCGGCGGCACCGTGTCGGGTTCGGCGCTGTTCACGCTGGCCGACATAGGCGGTTATGTCTGCGTGCTCTCGCATGCCGGACCGGATGCGCTTTCGGTCACCACCAGTCTCAACATCAATTTTGTCCGCAAGGCCGAGGGTGGTCCTATCGACGGCCATTGCCGCATCCTCAAGCTCGGCAAGAGCCTGATGGTGTTCGATATCGACATCGTCGCCGGCCCGGAGGGACACACGGTAGCGCACGCAACGGGCACCTATTCGATCCCGCCAAAGCGGATTGATGGTGTGGTAAAATAATACCTTTCATCCAAGGCATTGTTTTTGCTGGATTTTGATAGCTTGCTGACATTTCACGCGCCTTGACGCAGTCGCCGTCCTCTCCTATAAGCCCTCACGGAACAGCGGCCCGCAAAGGCCGCCGTTTTGTTATTGGCGGCGGGCAAGCGCCTTTCGCCAATCCAAGCAACAAGAAACGCCTTCTTTTGAAGGTCCGAACCGAAAGCAACAATTCATGGCAACCTTTTCGCAGAAGCCTGCGGATGTGGTGAAGAAGTGGGTGCTGATCGACGCCGAGGGTCTCGTCGTCGGCCGTCTCGCCACTGTCATCGCCAATCATCTTCGCGGCAAGCACAAGCCCACCTTCACCCCGCACGTCGACGACGGCGACAACGTCATCGTCATCAATGCCGACAAGGTGGTGTTCACCGGCAAGAAGTTCACCGACAAGGTCTATTACTGGCACACCGGCCACCCCGGCGGCGTCAAGGAGCGCACCGCGCGCCAGCTGCTCGAGGGTCGTTTCCCCGAGCGTGTCGTCGAGAAGGCCGTCGAACGCATGATCCCGCGTGGCCCGCTCGGCCGTCGCCAGATGAAGAACCTCCGCGTCTATGCAGGCACGGAACATCCGCATGTCGCCCAGCAGCCCGTCGTCCTCGACGTGGCCAAGCTGAACGCCAAGAACAAGAAGGTTTCGTAAGATGGCTGAGCTTTCCTCGCTCGCAGAACTCGGAGCTGCCACCGGCAATACCAACACCCAGCCGGCCGCACCCGTCCATGTCCAGAAGCTCGACAAATCGGGCCGCGCCTATGCCACCGGCAAGCGCAAGAACGCCATCGCCCGCGTCTGGGTGAAGCCCGGCTCCGGCAAGATCGTCGTCAACGACAAGGTGTTCGCCGAATATTTCGCGCGCCCGGTGCTGCAGATGATCCTTAACCAGCCGATCATCGCCGCCAATCGCGCCGGCCAGTACGACATCGTTGCCACCGTCATCGGCGGCGGCCTTTCCGGCCAGGCCGGTGCCGTGCGCCACGGCATCTCCAAGGCGCTGACCTATTACGAGCCGGCGCTGCGCGCCGTGCTCAAGAAGGGTGGCTTCCTGACCCGCGACAGCCGCGTCGTCGAGCGCAAGAAGTACGGCAAGGCGAAGGCCCGCCGCTCCTTCCAGTTCTCGAAGCGTTAAACAGATACCTGTTTTCTATCGATTTTTTCAAAGGGGCTGCGTATTTCGCAGCCCCTTTTCTTTGTCGACATAGCAGTCCCGCATCTTCAGGTGACCTATCGTAATATTAGTAGTATCTTAATTACCGGCGCGTTCTATATCCCAGGGCAGCAGCCAACTCCACAGAGCGGGAGCTGTGCACGTTGCGACGCGCCGGTAACCCGACGCTCGCGAAGGAGGGAGGCAATGCGCATCCATTCCAGCAGTGTGTTTCTAGCAGCTGTCGCCGCCACTTGGGCATTCGCCGCGCCTGCGGCCGACAAAAGCGACAAGCAGCTGATCGAGAATGCGATTAGAGCGGCACCGGCGGCTGTCGGCAAAAACGCCGCCGTCGTGAATTGGGAGATGAAAACGTTGAGGAAGGGCACCAACGGTTTCACTTGCATCCCGGACGACCCGGGCACTCCCGCCGACGACCCAATGTGCACGGATGAGAACGGGATGGCGTGGATGCACGCGATCATGTCCAAGAAGGAGCCGCCGGCAGGAAAAGTTGGTTTCGCCTACATGCTAAAAGGAGGCGATGCGGCCAGCAATACCGACCCCTTTGCAACCAAGCCGCCGGAGGGGGCCGAATGGCTGCATGATGGTCCGCACGTGATGGTCATGAACGCACCAGACATGATGGCCTTGTATCCCCACGAGCCGAACCCCACACAGCCATACGTCATGTTCCCCGACACGCCCTACGCGCACCTGATGATCCCAGTCAAATAGATCAAGCAAGACCTGCCGCGAAGCGTAGTGGCGGGTCACCCTGAGGGAAGGGAGCCGCGCTTATTTTCGGGCGCGACTCTTCCGGGTGTCAGGGCTGGCCGGCGGACGCCTTGATGAAGTCAATGAACGCCCGCAACGGCGCCGGCACGAGGCGCCGGCCGGGATAGTAAAGGAACGGCCCGGAGAAGCTCTGCCACCAGGGTTCAAGCAGCGGTTCGAGCGCTCCGCTCTCGAAGTGAGGACGTAGCCAATCCTCGAACAGGCTGATGATGCCCGTGCCGGCGATGGCTGCATCGACTTTGAGGTCAGTCGCCCCGCCCAGGGTCACGAGAAGCGGCCCCGTCGGGTCGACCCGCACCACCTCGCCGTCGCGCTCGAATTCCCACGGCGGCATCGCACGGCTGGCAAAGCGGCCGCGCAGGCAGGCGTGGCTGAGCAGGTCGCGCGGGTGTTGCGGCCGGCCATGACGATCCAGGTAGGCCGGGCTGGCGGCGGTGGCGAAGCGCTGCACGCGCGGTCCGATCGGCACAGCGATCATGTCCTGCTCCAGCCGCTCCTCATAGCGAATGCCGGCGTCGCACCCCGCCGCCAGCACATCGACGAAGCTCTCCTCCGAGATCACCTCCAACCGGATGCCTGGATAGGCGGCGAGAAAAGGCGGAACGATGCTGGGCAGTACCAGCCGCGCCGCGCTGACCGGCACATTGAGGCGCAACGTACCTGCCGGCCTGTCGCGAAAGCCGTTCACTACGTCGACGGCCGACTCCACCTCGGTCAAGGCAGGACCGAGCCGCGCCAGCAGGCCTTCGCCGGCTTCCGTTAGGACAACGCTGCGGGTCGTCCGGTTGAGCAGCCTGACACCGAGCTGCGTCTCCAGGCGCCGCACCGCCTCGCTCAAGCCGGACGCACTGCCGCCGCTGGCGCGTGCCGCATCCCGAAAACCTTTGGCGCGCGCTACGGCCACGAAGGCGTTCAGGTCCCCGAGATCAATCTGCATTGTTCGTCATTCCGCACAGCCCGTGCGAATTGTACCCAATTATCATGAGATCGGACAGCGTCTATCTGTGCACCGTTCCTGAAGGAGAAAGACAATGTCCAGTATCGACCAGTCCGGCACATTCATCTTCGGCGACCGCAAAGTCAGACGGCTCGGCTACGGCGCCATGCAGCTCGCAGGGCCCGGCGTCTTCGGCCCACCAAAGGACCACGACGCGGCATTGGCCGTGCTGCGCGAAGCCGTTGCACAAGGCGTCAACCACATCGACACCAGCGACTTCTATGGCCCGCACGTGACCAACCTGTTGATCCGCGAAGCGCTCGCACCCTATCCTGACGACCTCCTTATAGTCACCAAGATCGGCGCCAGGCGCGGCCAGGGCGGATCGTGGCTGCCGGCCTTCTCGGCCCAAGAACTCACCCAGGCGGTGCACGACAATTTGCACAATCTCGGGCTCGACGTGCTGGAGGCGGTCAACCTTCGGATCATGTTCGACGCGCATGGCCCCGCCGAAGGGTCGATCGAGGCGCCGCTTGCGACGCTCGCCGAGCTTCAGCGACAGGGCCTCGTGCGCCACATCGGGCTGAGCAACGTCACCGCTGCGCAGATCGCCGAAGGCCGCAGGATTTGCAAGATCGTCTGCGTGCAGAATCAGTACAATCTGGCGCATCGGGGCGACGATGCCTTGATTGACGATCTCGCCCGCGACGGCATCGCCTATGTGCCGTTCTTCCCGCTTGGCGGCTTCAATCCGTTGCAGTCGTCGACCTTGTCCAAGGTCGCCGCACGCCTCGGCGCCACGCCCATGCAGGTCGCGCTCGCCTGGCTGCTTCGCCGCGCGCCCAACATTCTTCTGATCCCAGGCACGTCTTCCGTCGCGCATCTCAGGGAGAACCTCGCCGCGGGCGATCTCGCGTTGTCCGAAGATGCGATCGAGGAATTGGACAGTATCGCCGGCAATGTCCCCGCTCACGCGTAGCGCCGCAATCGCTCCGGGTCGTGCCGGGCGTTAGTTAATGCTAGCCGTATTCGCCGGCTCGGCCGGGCGCTTCTCACCGGCGTAGGGCACGCGAAAACCGTTCGCCGCCAGCCAACCGATGGCCGCCTTCGGTTCGTCAGTCTGGATGATGGTGGCGCCGCGCTCGACCCAGAAGCCATAAGTCTCGCGCGGCAGGCTGCCCGCAACCGCCAGCTCGTCGCCGCGACCGCCGGCGAGGAAGCCGCCTGGCTTGTTGACGATGGCATAGGTGTCGGCCCAGATGTGCCAGTCGCCCCTCACCGCCAGCGCGCGCATGCGCGAGCTGAACAGCGGGCCGCCGGTCTCCGTCAGCGTCTCTGATCCCATGCGCCAGTTGATCATCTCGACTGCGCGCATCGGGAAGGCCCGGCTGACTTCCTCGGCAAACATGGCGTCGCGAACCGCGTCATCGGCGATGATCGGCATGAACTGGAAGCCGCTACCGATCTCGGCCATGGCAGCCTTGACCCTGGCGATCCTCTCCGCATTCCACAGGTTCTCCTTGACGATCACCTGTTCGGCCATGCCGAGATCGCGAGCGACGGCGACCATGCCGGCGAGGCTTCCGGTGTCGAGCTTGTTGTCGAGGTTGACGAGAATCCTGTCCCTGGTCGCCACCAGCATCTCGCGCAACGTCGAGACCGTCTCGCCCGTAACGGCGCCGGTGCCTTCGATCACCAATCGGCAGGTCTTGAGTTCGGCCAATGTGCGGTTGACCACCTCGCCCTTGCAGGTCGTGGTGCGGTCAAGCCAGCTGTCATGCATGACGACGAATTCTCCGTCCTTCGAGCGCCTGATGTCGACCTCGACGATTTCGGCGCCCATTGCGATCGACGCCTCGACGGCGGCGATCGAGTTTTCGGGATAGAGCGTCTTGCCGGCCTGCATGCCGCCGGCGCGGTGCGCGGCCACCATCACATGGTCGCGCCATTGGTTGGCGTGCTCGAAACGGTCGAGAATCTGCCTGGCGCGCGTTTCACCCGCCAATGCCTGGCCAAGGGAGACCGCCAGCGCCGCGGAAAGCAGAAGGCTCAGCCAAATTGTTCGCATGAGACAAGTCGTTCGCACGAGAATCGCTCCGTACCGGGATCGCACCCCGGTTAAGCGATGCCCGTGACAGGCAGGTGAACGAAGCCGGCTTCGCAAACGCAGAAAAATCAGATCAATGCCGGCCGAAGCAGCCGTTGGCGGCTACTTTCGGTTATTTACCAGGCAATCTCCGGGCCGGCCATGCGGGGTTCGCCTGGCGAGCAAGGATTTGTGACCGGATCGAATGGCCGTGATCCTCCGCAGGGGTCGCAATTCTGAGAATTATGTCCAATAAGGTTGCGCGTCGACGCACAGGAGATCGCTTCATGCCGCCAAGGACCATCGATCACGCCTTCACCACCCGCTCCAGGACAGGCGCGTCGTTCGAGCCGACCTATGCCGGCGCGCTGTCGTTCATGCGGCGCAAGTATTCGAAGGACGTGAAGGGCGCCGATGTGGTGGTGTGGGGCATTCCCTTCGATGCGGCGGTCACCAATCGGCCGGGCGCTCGTTTCGGACCGCAGGCGATTCGCCGCGCCTCGGCCATCCTCGACAACGATCCGCAATATCCGTTTTCGCGCGACCTGTTCGAACAGCTTGCTGTGATCGATTTTGGCGATTGCCTGCTCGACAGCGGCAATCACCAGAAGACGCCTGCCACGATCGAGCGCGAAGCGGCAAAGATCTTGAAATCCGGCGCCTTTCTGCTTTCACTCGGCGGCGACCATTTCGTCACCTGGCCGCTGCTCAAGGCGCATGCCGCCATCCACGGCCCGTTGGCTCTGGTGCAGTTCGACGCACATCAGGACACCTGGCCCGACGATGGCAAGCGCATCGATCACGGCTCCTTCGTCGGCCGTGCGGTCAAGGAGGGCATCATCGATCCCGACCGCTCCATCCAGATCGGCATCCGCACCCATGCGCCCGACACGTTCGGCATCAAGATCCTATATGGCCATGAAGTGGAGGAAATGCGGGCGTCCGACATCGCCTATGCCATCGTCGACCGTACGGGCGGCAAGAAGACCTACGTCACTTTCGACATCGATTGTCTGGATCCGGCTTTTGCGCCCGGCACGGGAACGCCGGTCGCGGGAGGCCCGTCTTCGGCAAAGATCCTGTCGGTGCTGCGCCAGATCAACCAGGTCGATATCGTCGGCGCCGACGTCGTCGAGGTTGCGCCAGCCTATGATCACGCCGATATAACGGCAATTGCCGGCTCGATGGTGGCCATGCACTATCTCGGGCTGCTGGCGGAACGAAAGGCCCGGCTCGAGGACATGAACCAGGGCAATCACAGCGTTGCCGGATTGAATCAGGCAAGCGGCATATAGCTTTGAGATAACAGGAATTTTGGCAGGCAATGAAACCGAAAATCTTCATCGACGGCGAGCACGGCACCACCGGTTTGCAGATAAGGGCGCTGCTTGCCGAGCGCGGCGACCTGGAAATCATCTCCATCCCGGCCGAACGCCGCAAGGAAACGGCAGCGCGCGCCGAGTTCCTCAATGCCGCCGATGTTGCGATCCTCTGCCTCCCGGACGCGGCCGCTAAGGAAAGCGTTTCGCTGATCGCCAATGACACCACCAAGGTGATCGACGCCTCGACGGCGCATCGCGTCGCCGAGGGCTGGGAATATGGTTTCGCCGAAATGGACAAGGACCAGGCGAAGAAGATCGCTTCGGCGAAGCGCGTCGCCAATCCGGGCTGCTGGCCGCAAGGACCGATCGCGACGCTGCGGCCGCTGGTTGCGGCGGGGCTGTTGCCAGTCGATTTTCCGGTCACTGTCAACGGCATTTCCGGCTATTCCGGCGGCGGCCGGCCGATGATCGAGGATTATGTCGCCAAGGGCGAGGATGCGCCGGAATTCCTGCCCTACGGGCTGACGCTGCAGCACAAGCACGTGCCTGAGCTCAGGACCTATGCCAAGCTTTCGCACGATCCGATCATGCAGCCGGCAGTCGGCAATTTCGCGCAAGGCATGATCACCGTGGTGCCGCTGCAACTCGGCGGCCTCGACCATGTGCCGACCGGCGCGGAGCTTCATGCGGCAATCGCCGATCATTTCGCTTCCATCGGTGGCGGCGTGGTCGAGGTGGCGCCGTATCTGCATCAGGAACGCATGCCCGACATCGATCCGGAGATCTACAACGGCACCAACCGGATGAAGCTCTATGTCTTTGCCAACGATAACAGGGCGCAGGCGCTGCTGATTGCCGTCTACGACAATCTCGGCAAGGGCGCCTCGGGCGCCGCTGTGCAGAACATGGATCTGATGCTCGGCCTTTGAATGGATGCGCCGAGATTTCCAAAGCGCTGGAAGGTCGGCGCGCCGGAGCTCATTACCGAAACGTTCAGTAGCCGCATCTGGAAAGTTGTTCGCGAGGACGGCTCACCGGCAATCGTCAAGGATCTAAAGCCTTTCGACGATGTGGAGGACGAGTTGCGTGGCGAGCATTTCCTCGCCTGGCGACGCGGCGAAGGCGCGGTGCGGCTGCTCGGCCGCGACGGCCACTGCATGCTGCTCGAATACGCCGGCGAAATCTCGCTGTCACAGATCATTGCTGATCAGGACGACAATGCCGCCACCGCCATCGCGGCCGAGGTGATGGCAAGACTGGTCTCGCCGTCGAAGCACGCCGCCCCGCCGGACCTTCAGCCGTTGCGGAGACGGTTTTCCAGCCTGTTCAAAAAGGCGAAGGCCGATCGCGCCGGCGGCGAAAAGAGCCTGTATGTCGAAGCTGCCGAAATCGCGGAACGGCTGTTGTCCAATCCGCACGACGTACGGCCGCTGCATGGCGACGTGCATCACGACAACATCATGCACGGTCCACGCGGCTGGCTGGCGATCGATCCGAAGGGCGTCCTCGGCGACCCGGGTTTCGACGCCGCCAACATGTTCTACAACCCACTCGACCGAGATGATCTTTGCCTCGATCCGAGGCGGATCGCCCATATGGCGCAAGTCTTTGGCGCTACGCTCGGCCAGACGGGGCCTGCCGTACTGGACCACGCCGTTGCCTATGGCTGCCTGTCGGCTGCATGGCACCATGAAGATCGCAATGCGGTCGACGAAAACCGCGAGCTGGCGATTGCCGCGGCAATCCGGCGGGTGCGGCTCAGCCTCTGAGAGCGATCTCGTGGGGCAGCGGGTAAGCGCCCTTGGTACCGCGCCAATGCGCGGCGGCGAAGCCCAGCAGAACCAGCGCGAATGCCTGATGCGTCAGGGCCATGTGCAGCGGCACCTGCATCAATAGGGTGCCGATGCCGATCGATGCCTGCACCACGACAATCAGGAACAGCAGCGTCGCGCGTCGGGCATGCGTCGTGCCCGGCAGACGCCGGCGTGTCGCAATCATGTGCCAGAGCGCGACCGCGAAGATCGTGTAGGCGCCGATCCGGTGCACGAACTGCACTGTCTTCGGATTTTCGAAGAAATTGCGCCACGCCGGCTCGAGCAGCAGCAGGTCGCCAGGGACCAGCTTGCCGTCCATCAGCGGCCAGGTGTTGTAGCTCAAGCCGGCGTCAAGCCCCGCGACCAGCCCGCCGAGATAGATCTGGACGAGCGCCAGCAGCACCAGAAAGCCGGCCAGACGTTGCGTCGAGCGGTCGGCGGCAGGTTCCGAGTGCGGCGCCAGCCCACGCGCGACAACCATGGTCGCCGTGAAGATCAGCGCCGCCAGCGTCAGATGCGTCGCCAGCCGGTATTGGCTGACCGAAACCCGGTCAACCAGGCCGGATGCCACCATCCACCAGCCTATCGCGCCCTGCAGCCCGCCGAGCAGGAGGATGCCCGACAATCTCGTGCCGAGGCCCCGCTCAATGCAGCGCGTCACCCAGAAGAACAGCAGCGGCAGGGCGAAGACCACGCCGACACTACGTGCCAGGATACGATGCACCCATTCCCACCAGAAGATCGACTTGAACGCCTCGATGCTCATGCCCTTGTTGAGTTCGGCATATTGCGGGATCTGCTGGTAGCGCAGGAACTCCTCCTGCCACTCGGAATCGTTGAGCGGCGGGATGACGCCGTGAATCGGCTGCCATTCGGTGATCGACAGGCCGGAATCGGTGAGCCTCGTAGCGCCGCCGACCACCACCAGCGCAAACAGCACGAGCAGCACGACATAGAGCCAACCGCGCACCAGTGCACGATTGCGAAGGTCTCGATCGCGGGCGGCGAAGGGCGCGTCGTCGGATATGGCAGCAGCCATGGGTTTGTCCCGGCAGTTGAAGTCGCGGATTGGTGAACCATCGCAACCCGGCTTGCAAGGCCGGGCGACGCGGCACGCCGTCGCGCCGTTTCTGGCGGGTTGCGCGCATTCGCCGTTCGGCCTAAGCGATAGCGATCAACGAGATCGCGCCATGCCCATTCGCCTGAAAAAGCTGATCGGAAGCTTCCTGCTGGTAGTGCTGGTCGTCGTCTATGCGCTGGTCGCCTCGATCGTCGCGGTCGCCCAACTGTCGCAGTCCGGGCCGCTGGCGCACTTCATCTTCTTCCTGCTGAGCGGGCTTTTGTGGGTGCTGCCGGCGATGGGCATCATCAAGTGGCTGATCCTCGAGCCGCGGCCGAAGGGCCGAGGCAACAGTTAAATCGTCACCACCGTCTTGCCAGCATTGGCCAGCGGCGTCGTCACGCCCGACAACATGGTTCGGATGTGGGCGATGCTCTGATAGCGGCCGTTGACTGAAATGCGCGGCAGGGCATGCAGGAACCCGGCATGCTCGGCGCGCAGTACGCCGTGGCGGGTCGTCACCGCCGACGCATAGCCGGCATCGCGGACAAGGCCCACTTCGCGGCGGCCGACTGCGCTGGCATGACCGTAGGGATAGGCGAAATGGCGGGGCTCCTCGCCGAGTTTGGCCTGCAATATGCGCTTGACGTCGCCGATCTCATGCCGCGCGTCGCTCTCGGAAAGCCGCTTCAGATTGCAATGATTGACGCTATGCGCGCCGATCGTCACCAGCGGGTGCCCGGCCATGGTGCGGATCTCGTCCCAGCTCATCAGCGTGCTCGGACGCGGACCGCCCAACTCGATGCCGTTCGAGCGCGCCAGATCGCGCAACACCGCACGCTGGTCACGCTCGCGCACCTTCAGCGTCAGATACCCGTGCAGGCGCGCATTGGCCTGGACCTTTTTTCCCAGGTTCGAGCAGTCGATCGTCACCGGGCCGTCCGGCGTCGTCAGCGTCAGGCGATCGCGCGCATTGACGATATCCTCAACCACGTCCCACCACAGATCGGCAGCGCCGTCGATCAGTCCCGGCGCGACGTAGATGGTGATCGGCGCGCCGTGCTTCTCCAGCACCGGCAGCGCCTCGGTCATGTTGTCTCGATAGGCGTCGTCGGCGGTGATCGTCGCGAACTGGCCGTCCTTGTCGCCGGCCCTGATGCGCTCGATCGCCTCGTCCAGCGTGACGAACCTGTAGCCGTTCGCCTTCATGTCGGCGATCACGATATCGAGGAACCCAGGCGCGATGTTCAAGTGGCGGTTGACGCCGTTCGGCTTTTCCGGCGTCGCGGTGACCCGATGCAGCATCAGGATGACGCCAAGGCCGCCGATAAACGGCTTGGCCAGCGGCGCGAGACCGGAATAGCGGGCGAGATTGAGCGCCAGTTTGCGAATTGCCTCGCCCCCGTCGATCATTCATTCACCTTTTGCGCCTAAGCTCATCAAGCATGGAATGCGCCTGCGCGGACCCCCAATCGCGACGAATACGCCCTAAGGATTGAGGTATGGTTGACGCCACCGCGTCATTTGACGGCAATCGGCTGGCAAGCAGCGAGGCGTCGCCGTATACCTCGCCGGCCGGCAAAGCCGGCTTGTCGATCTCGGTTGCCGATAGGGCGGCGCTGGCGGCGTACGCCGAATTCTGCCGTTCGGCGCTTTTTGCCCCGGCGCAGAGCGCAGGCTGGATCCTGAACTGGGCCGCACATACCGGCGCCGACGTTGTCGTTGCGACGCTGCGCGCCGACAACAGGCCGGTTTTCTCGTTGGCGCTGGAGGTCACTCGCAGTGGAGCGTTCCGCGTCGCCCGGTTCATGGGCGGCCGCCATGCCAACGGCAATTTTGCCGCCGCCGACCCGCAATGGCTGGCGAATGCCGATAACGCGGCGATCCGCGCTATGCTGGCTGCGATTGCCAAGGTGCGGCGTGATATCGATCTTGTTGCGCTAGAGCGGCTGCTGCCCGATCTCGACGGCGTTGCCAACCCGCTCTCCGCCTTGCCGCATTTTTCGAGCCCCAATCTGTCTCTGGCCGCCGGTCTTGTAGGAGGGTTTGATGCATTGCTCACCCGCGTGAGCGGCAAGCGCAGGCGCAAGAAGCATCGCTCGCAGGCGCGCAAATTCGGGGCCGTCGGCAGCCATTGCCGCATCGAGGCGAGGACTGCGGACGAGGTGAACAGGCTGCTCGACGCCTTTTTCGAGATGAAGGAATTTCGCTTCCGCAAGATGGGCATCGCCAATGTTTTCGGTGAAGCGGAGGTGCGTGCTTTTTTTCGCTCGCTGTTTACCGACGCGCTCCAAGAGGAAGATCCGTCCTTCGTGCTGCATGGGCTGGAAGTCGCCGGCAAGCTTCGTGCGGTCACCGGATCGAGCCGCTCGGGCAAGCGGCTGATCTGCGAATTCGGGGCGATCGCCGAGGACGAACTCGCACACACCAGCCCCGGCGACTTCCTGTTCTTCGAGAACATCCAGGAAGCCTGCGAGGCGGGTTTTGAAATCTATGATTTCTCGGTCGGTGACGAACCCTACAAGCGATTGTGGTGCGATGTCGAAACGCAACATTTCGAGGCGCTGGTTCCGCTGACGCTGAAAGGTCGCGCGCTGGCGCTTGCGCTCAGGCCCGGCGCAAGCCTGAAAGCATTCATCAAGCACAGCCCAATGGTCTGGAAGCTGACCAAGCTGCTGCGCCGCAAGGCCGTGGGCCAGACAGCACCGGCCGCAGGCGAAGACGACAGCTGATTTCGATTTGAGAAAAATGCCTCAGGCCGCCGAGCGCCGTCCCGGCATTGGCCCCGGCGCCACATGGCCGATTGGCGTGACCAGCGTTAGGTCGGGATAACCGCTCTCGATGAGCGCGACTGCGGCTTGCGTCACCTGGTCGTCCGGCTCCAGCATGGAGAGCAGCACCTCGGTGCCCTCGCCCACCAGGCGGCTGATGCCTTGCGCGTCGGCCGGCCCGCATTCGACCACAACCAGATCATAGGCCGTGGTTAGCGACTGCATGATGATCGGCAGCCGGTCGGCGGCGCGCATGGCACGGACCGGATCGGCTGTGCCGACGGGAATCACGTGGCAATCCGAATAGAGATCGGGGTGGATCACATCGCTGAACTGCGCTTGCGAGGCGAGCAGATCGGTGATGCCCGGAAACAGCCCGCTGTCCAGCATCGGCCGCGAGGCAGCACCCGAAGCGGTGAGATCAAGCAGCAGCACGCGTAGCCCAGCGTCGGAGACTGCGCGCGCCACCAGCACCGCCGAGGCAGCCGCCTCGTCGCCTTCCGGTGACACGAATATGGCCCGGGCTGCACCGGTGGCGATCAGTTTTTCCGCGGCCTTGTCGATGTCGATCTCGCCGAGGATAGAACGTGCCGGTTCAATGTCTCCAGCGGCCATTTCAGAGTACTCCGGTTCGATTTTCTCGGCAGCCGCTTCCGCCACCGCGACGGGTTCCGGCTCCACTTTGGTTTCAATGATACTGTCGTCGTCGGTCTCATCGATCTCGGCGACTGCCGGTTCGGACCGCGCAACCGGCGGGTCGGGCTCGGCCAATGCGCGTTCGGCCTGGACAGCCGGCATCGCAACCTGCTCGATGTGTTCGAAATGGGCACCGGCGGCCGGACGCATGGCGCGGCCGGAAAACAGTTCCTGCAGCAACGTGACGATCGCCATGATGAGCAACGAGCCGACAAAGGCCGCGCCGACAATCGGACCAATTTTGGGGAAATAGGGTTCGGTCGGCGCCCGGGCCTCCGAAAATAGGCGAGCGTCGACAGGCAGGTAGTTGCGATCCTTGCGTGCGGCCGCCTGGAGATAGCTGGACGAGTAGAGATCGAGTTGCTGGCGCTTGGTCGCGGCATCGCGCTGCAGCGCATCGAGTTCCACCTGCTCTTCGCCGGCGCGGGCGGACGCCGCCTTCAGCGTGTTGACGTCGGCCACGAGTTGAGCCTCCCGCGCCTTCGCCGTCTCGGCCTGCGCCATCAGACCCTTCATGATCTTTTCCGCTTCGTTGCGGATCTGGCGGTCGAGATCGGCGAGTTGCGACCTCAGCGCCCGGATGCGCGGATGGTTGTCGAGCAAGGTGGTGGAAAGGTCGGCGATGTTGTTCTTGAGTTCGACTTGCCGCTCGCGCAAGCGCTGGATCAGTTCGGACGACAACACCTCCGGAACGGCATCCAGTGAGCCGCCATTGCGCAACGCCCTGCGCACGCTGTCGGCGGTCGCTTCCGCTGAAGCGCGGTTGGCGCGCACCCGTGACAATTCGCTCGACAATTCGGACAGCTGCTGGGTGGCAAGCACCGAATTGTTGCCGCCCATCAAAAGATCCGACTGGGCACGGAATGCGGCAACCTTGGCTTCCGCCTCCTTCACCCGATTCTGCAGATCCGCGATTTCCGGCGCCAGAAAGTCGGTGGCAGCGGAATTCGATTCGAGCTTGGCGTTGCCCTTGGATGCGATATAGGCGTTTGCAATGGCGTTTGGGATCGCGGCGGCAAGCTGTGGATCCTCCGACGAGAACTCGATTGCTATCGCACGGGTTTTTTCGACGCCATAGACGTTGAGCTTCTCATGCATTGCGTCCAGCACGCGCTCTTCCAGCGGGATCTCGAAGGGATCGCTTTTCAAGCCAACGAGGACGAGGGTGCGGCTCAGCGCCGACATCTTCAGCGCCTCGTCGAATTCGGGCAACTTCGCCAGGTTGAGCTTCGCCGCCACCTGTTTGAGGATGTCGGGGGACGAGATGATCTGGACCTCGGTGGCCACAGCCTCTTCGTCGGGAATCGACCGTTCGTTGCCGTTGGCCCCGGCTGGCCGCGTGAACTCCGATTCTCGAGGCCCGATCTCCAGCTTGGCTGCCGCCTTGTATTCGGGCGTTGCAAGCCAGGCGAGCGCAAAGGCCAGGCCGGTTACAACCAGCGCGACGACAAGGATGCGCAACCAGTTTCGCGCCAGGCTGGCGAAAAGCTGCCTGAGATCGATGTCGACATCTGCGGCCGCGGATTGAACGGACATGCATCCCTGCTCCGGTACTGAGTCAGCATGCACCGTAAACAACTATGGTAACTCAGCCGTTAATATCGCGGTAAGAGCCTGTTAGGCTCTACTAACAAGCCGCAAACAAGAGGCTGAAAACGATCTGCATTTGTCGATCCGGCCCGTATCGGCCGTGCGCCTTTACCGGCCATTAACCCTAACAGGATGATAACCGAGCTCGATCGTTAAGGTTTGCCGCAGAGTCGCCGGCTATTCAAAGGTACGTGTCCGCTCATGAAAAGCACTGCTCCCCTTTTCCGCGCGCTGCTTGCCGTATCGATGCTTTCGGGCTGCTCCAGCTACCGGCCGACGCCGGCCGCATTCCATGAAGTTCTTGACCAGCCCTATCGCCTCGGCGCCGGCGACCGCGTCCGCGTCACAGTGTTCGAGCAGGAAGGATTGACCAACACCTACAGTGTCGACCAATCCGGCTATCTCTCGCTGCCGCTCGTCGGCAACGTGCCGGCGCGCGGCCACACCGCCCAGCAGCTCGAGGGCGAGATCGCCGAGAAACTGCGCCAGGGCTATTTGCGGGATCCTGACGTTTCGGTCGAAATCGATCGCTATCGACCGATCTTCGTCATGGGTGAAGTGGGTGCGGCGGGCCAGTATTCCTATGTTCCGGGCCTAACCGTGCAGAAGGCCGTCGCCATCGCCGGCGGGTTCACGCCACGCGCCAACCAGGAAAGCGTCGACATTACCCGCGACATCAACGGCAAAGTGATAACCGGACGCGTGGTGACCTCCGACCCGCTACTGCCCGGCGATACAGTCTATGTTCGCGAACGCCTGTTTTGATGTGCTGACCAAGTGGCGGACACACTCAGGATCGTCCACTGCTTTCGCTCACCGGTCGGAGGCATCTTCCGGCATGTGCGCGACCTGACCGAGGCTCAGGTCGCCGCTGGCCATGCCGTCGGCATCGTCTGCGATTCGACGACGGGCGGCGATTTCGAGGAACGGCTGTTCGAACAGATGAAGGGCAGCCTGGCGCTCGGCATTCACCGCACGCCGATGCAGCGGCATGTCGGGCCAGGCGATCTCGCCTCGGCCCGGCGCACCTATAGAATCATAAAAGAATTGCGGCCGGACGTGCTGCACGGGCATGGCGCCAAAGGTGGCGCCTATGCCCGTCTGTTCGGCTCATTGTTGCGGGTATCCAGGTCTCGCGTAGCCCGCCTTTATTCGCCGCATGGCGGCTCGCTTCACTATGACGAGACCACCGCCATGGGGAAGCTGTTCTTCGCGCTCGAGCGCTTCATGGCTCGCTTCACCGATTGCCTGCTGTTTGTTTCCGACTATGAGCGACGGACTTATCGCAGGAAGGTCGGCGAGCCGCCGATTCCGAACGCTCTCGTCCACAACGGCCTGCGCGCCGCCGAGTTCGAGCCGGTGCGGACCGAGCACGGTGCGGTTGACCTCCTCTATATCGGCATGATGCGAGACCTTAAAGGCCCGGACATCTTCATCGATGCGCTGGGGCTAGCCGCAACACGGCTCGGCCACCCATTGAAGGCGCTGATGGTCGGCGACGGCGACGACCTGCCGCGCTATCGCGCCCAGGTGAATCAGCTCGGCCTCGAGGTCAGCTTCCTGGCGCCGATGCCGGCCAGGCTCGCCTTCAGGCTCGCCGAACTGGTCGTCGTTCCCTCGCGCGCGGAAGCCATGCCCTATATCGTTCTGGAAGCGCTCGCCGCCGGCAAGCCGATCATCGCGACGTCGGTCGGCGGCATACCGGAAATCTTCGACACCGGCTCGCCTGCCCTGATCCGGCCCGACCCGCGCGAACTTGGCGACAAGATAAGCGCCGCATTGGCCGATCTCGACGCCTACAAGGGCCTGATGCCCGGCATCGCCGACCTCAAGGCACGATTCGGCGCCGATGTAATGGCCGCTGAAATCGAAAAGGCCTATTTTGCCGCGCTCAAAAAATAGAGCAACGGGTTTCCACCGGGCTGCTCCTGGTGAAAGCGTCTCCAAAGCCATCTGTTGTTTCAAGGGTTTCTTAGCTCTCTTTTGCTATTCACCTGAGGGAAACCTGCGGACGCCCCATGAACGAAATCGACCCCGCGCGCCGTTTTTCGCTAGACGCGGTGCGCAAATTCAACGCCCCTGCCGAGAACAACACGGCCGGCGGCATGAACGACGTCGCCCGCCAGGTCGCCTCGCAATACCGGCGCGATACGATGTCGCCGATCATGGTGAGCGGCGTCCTGCGCATGGCGGAATTCGCGCTGCTGTTGGTGTCAGGTCTTGCCGTCTATTTCTACTACGTCGGCTTTTTCAACTATCTTGCCTGGCAATACTCCCTGACGATCGCCGCCACCTCGTTCCTCGCCGTCGTTCTGCTCGACGTCACCGACTGCTACCAGATCGTCGCCCTAATGCGGCCGATCGCCAATTTCGGCCGGCTCCTGCTGGTCTGGGCCGGAACGTTCGCCTTGATGGCGCTCACCGCCTTCACCATGAAAATGTCGGAAGACTATTCGCGCCTGCTCTTCGGCACGTGGTTTGTTGTTGGCTTCGTGCTGATCCTGGGTCTCCGCCTGGTGATGTCGAAGCTGATCCGGCGCTGGGCGCGCGATGGGCGGATGGAGCGCCGCGCCGTCATCGTCGGTGGCGGCAAGGCGGCGGAGGTACTGATCCGCTCGGTCGAAAGGCAGCCCTACAACGACATCCGCATCTGCGGCATCTTCGACGACCGCGGCGACAAGCGGTCGCCGCCGGTTGTCGCCGGTTATCCCAAGCTCGGCACAATTTCCGAACTCATCGAATTTGCCCGCATCGCGCGCATCGACATGCTGATCGTATCACTGCCGCTGATCGCCGAATCGCGCGTGCTGCAGTTATTGAAGAAGCTATGGGTGCTGCCGGTCGACATCCGGCTGTCGGCGCATTCGAACGCGCTGCAGTTCAGGCCGCGCGCCTATTCCTACATCGGCTCGGTGCCGATGCTCGATATCTTCGACAAGCCGATCAACGACTGGGATTCGGTCGCCAAGCGCGCCTTCGACATCGTCTTTTCGATCATCGGCATCATCGTGTTCTCGCCGGTGATGCTGGCGACCGCGATCGCGATCAAACTCGACAGCAAGGGGCCGGTGCTTTTCCACCAGAAGCGGCACGGCTTCAACAACGAGATCATCGAGGTCTATAAGTTCCGGTCGATGTACACCGACAAGGCGGACCCGACGGCGAAGCAGACCGTGACAAAGAACGATCCGCGGGTCACCCGCGTCGGCCGCTTCATCCGCAAGACCTCGATCGACGAATTGCCACAGTTCTTCAATTCGCTGTTCGGGTCGCTGTCGCTGGTGGGTCCGCGCCCGCACGCCATTGCCGCGCAGTCGCACAACCTCCTCTACAATGAGGTGGTCGACGGCTATTTCGCCCGTCACAAGGTCAAGCCCGGTGTGACCGGCTGGGCGCAGATCAATGGCTGGCGCGGCGAGATGGACACCAACGAGAAGATTCGCATGCGGACGGAATACGACCTGTATTACATCGAGAACTGGTCGCTCCTGTTCGACCTCAAAATCCTGTTCCTGACGCCGATCCGCCTGCTCAACACGGAAAACGCATATTGAGCGCGACGGCCTATGAATTGCCGGCGGCGGCGGTCAACGCCAAGCTGATCGCACTGATTGCGTCAGGGGCGGTTTTCCTCGGCGTCTTCCTGTCCGGCTTCGTCATTGCCGAGCCGGCACCGTACGACGTCTATATGATCGGGCTGATCGTGGTGTGGCCCTTGTTCGGAATGCGCATACAGCGCGCGGGGGTACCGCTTCTGGTGCTGCTGTTGATCATGAACATCGGCGGCATGATCTCGATGACGCAGATGTCGGACCTCGCCGGCACGCCGCTCTATCTCGCCGTCTCGCTGTTCCTGGCCTTAACCGCGGTTTTCTTCGCTTCGGTAACGGCGGTCCGGCCCAGTCTCTATCGGGTGATCTTCGTCGCCTATGTGGTGTCGGCGGTGCTGACTTCGCTGGTCGGCATAGCCGGCTATTTCCATGCCTTTCCGGGAGCCGAGATCTTCACCAAATACGACCGCGCCGCCGGCGCGTTCCAGGACCCGAACGTGTTCGGGCCTTTCCTGGTGCTGCCGGGCGTCTACGTGCTCTATCTGCTGCTTACCGGCTCGGTCGCGCGCATGCCTGTATTGGCGGTGCCGCTGCTGATCATCACCGCCGGCATCTTCTTTTCCTTTTCGCGCGGCGCCTGGGGCATGTTCGCCGTTTCGGCGGTCCTGCTGACCGGTGCCTTGTTCCTGCAGAGCGCCAGCGGCAAGTTCCGGCTGCGCGTCGTCGTCATGACCATCGCCGCCGTCGGACTGCTGGTCATCGCAATGATCGTCATCCTGCAACTGCCGGGCGTCGCCGAGATGTTCTCGAACCGCGCACAGCTTGAACAAAGCTACGACACCGCCCGCCTCGGCCGCTTCGCCCGCTACACGATCGGCTTTCAGATGGCACTGGAGCATCCGTTCGGCATCGGCCCGCTCGTCTTCGGCAAGATGTTCGGCGAGGACACGCACGACATCTGGCTGAAGATGCTGATGGATTACGGCTGGCTCGGCTTCGTGTCGTTCCTGACGCTGACGTGCTGGACGATCGCCGCCGGCTTCCGCATTCTGCTGCGCGACCGGCCGTGGCAGCCTTATCTTCTATGCGCCTACGTCGCCTTCATCGGTAATATCGGGCTCGGCACCTTCATCGACATCGACCACTGGCGCCATGTCTACCTGCTGCTTGGCTTGATCTGGGGTGCCATCGCGCTCGAATACCGCCACCAGTGGCAGCTGCGGGCGGCGCAGCGACCGGCAATGCCCGTTGCTGTCGCTTCAGGCAGGACAGCAACCGAATTCGGTTGACCGGACCCAGTCTATCACGATACATCGCGACCGGTCCGGAGTGTAGCGCAGCCCGGTAGCGCACTTGACTGGGGGTCAAGGGGTCGTCGGTTCGAATCCGGCCACTCCGACCATTAAAATCCAAAGGCTTAGCCAGTTTTCCCCCAAACTGGGCTGTACAGACAATAGCCGCACTGCAGCCAGCGCAACGTACGCAGGCGCGTGATCTCATCGAAGAATCGATCACGATCACTCGTGCGCGAGGCACGGAGGCTGGCGGCTAGCCAGAAGCCCACCGAGAAACCGCGCGACAGTGGCTAGGCGACGTTTGCTGCGTACGCCAACCTTTATCGTGAGCCCGTATTCCAGCTTCAATAAGAAAAGGTCCCGCCGCACATGCCAGAACGGCGGGACTCGATCAGGCGCCTTGCATCAGGCAGGGGTGACTCGGGGGTTTGGGCATGCCCGGTGCGCGCGGATCGTAGTGAACCCTAGGCCCATCCGCTGCAATGCGTCCACCAACCGTCGGTTGGAAAGAACTAAATCAATCCCGATGGCTGGCCTGGCCTGAACAGGCGTGCTCAAGGCTCAGTTTCTTCCCGCGGAAGAGCTTTTTGGTCAGGACAATCAGGATAGGGCAATTCTTCACACGGAGGGGGCCTGTGGCCAACTCTGCCATAATGTTCCGCGAGTTTTGCGAAACCGTAGGCGAAGGCGAAGAGAAGCGCGAGGATAACCGCTATTCGGACGGCCATACCGTATTGTAGCAGGATCCTCGCATTGGAGCGCGCCGCGTTTTGGTACGTTTGAATGTTGAGTTCGAAAAACGTTGGCTTTATTTGAATTGCCGTCGTCCGCAGTTGTAAGGGCGAGCGGACGCTACGAAGATGCCACGCGCTTTCGCCCTTAGGGGAGAGATGCAATGTCGCTTCAAGGGGTTGCCTGTCCTGCCGAGCTGACCATGTTGACCAAGGCACTTGATGCCCGATGCCGTGAACTAGGCCTCGCTGACGGCGATCCAGGCAGAGAAGTGCTCGGCCGCAGGGTGATGGATTTGTTCGAAAGTGGTCAGCTCAGCGCCGAAGACCTGAGACTGGCTCTGAGCGGCGAGATCTTTAACGCCAAAAATCCTCCGGCCGGAGCCAGTGGGCTTTGATACGGCAAGCGGCTATCCGCGCAGCCATTTGAATTACTGGGCCAGCGTGTGAACAAATGTGATTTGGCCGTTGGTGCCAGACGGGCTAACTTTGCCCATCGAACGAACGAGGAGAATGATCATGAAGACATTCCTCGCAATAGCCGCGGCACTGACCATGTCCATATCAGTTGCCTCTGCGGATTGCCCCGCGCATTCAAAGGTCCAGGCATCGGTCGACACGCAGACGACAGCGAGCGTCGAGAAGGCCGATATGTCGACTGTCACGGACGCTCAGACGATCAAGAAAGAAGAGCCACAGAAGACCGAGTAGCGGTAACGCTCAGCGGATCCCACGACCCGGATAAACGGCTACTGGCACACATCCACCCACTCGGCGTCGACGAGTTCGGCCAGGCGTTGCGGGCTGAGCCGTACGGCGGCATTCGTCGCGCCTGCCGCCGGGACGACCTCGTCAAAGGCGCGCAGCGAGATGTCGCAGTAGACCGGGAGCGGCGCCGGTAGGCCGAACGGGCACACCCCGCCGACGGGATGACCGGTCGCGGCAAGCACCTGTTCGGCATCCAGCATTCGCGCCTTGCCACCCAACCGGTCCTTGAATTTGCGATTGTCCAGCCTGGAGATCCCGCTGGCCACGATCAGCATCGTCTGGTCGCCGACGCGCAAGCAGATCGTCTTGGCGATCTGCGCCGGCGGTACGCCATGCGCTTCGGCGGCCAGAGGCACTGTCGCCGAGCTGGCTTCCGTGACGATAACGTCGATGTCGGGCGCGTGTGCGGCGAAAAAGGCGCGAACGGATTCGAGGCTCATCTCCGGCAATTTCCGTCTGGCGTCGCCGTGGCGGCCGGCAAGTCCACTACGTGGGTGAAAAAACGAAGCCCGCCAGGGCGACCCATGGCGAGCTCGTGGAATAAAAGCATGACACGTCGCTACGACACGGATCGCCTTTTGGCAGGCAACACGGCTTCGTCAAACAGAGCGCTTTCCGGAAGTTGAAGCGCGGAGGCAATACGCCGACGTTTCGAAGGATCGGCATCCTTGCCGCTTTCGATGTCGGCAATCTCATAGGCTGCCAGCCCGCACGCCAGGGACAGCTCTTCGATGCTGTATCCACGGGCTTCCCGGGCGGTGCGGACGGCACTGCGTTCAGGCGTAACCGCGCTCGCCGCCAGGTCGGAGTAAGGTTCGCGTTTTGCTATTTGGGGCATTGGCAACTCCGTGGGATGAAAGAGTTAGATCAAATCATGTTGTTGCCTGAGACGATCCGGAGAATGCCCGCTCGCCGGTGATTTGCCAAGCATCAAAGATAGCGTCACGGCATCGTGAACCGACGCCGGAATCAATGGCGGATGCCGGTGCGCCGACATCCGGTCGGATCGTCGGCAGACACAGTTCGGAAACAAAATTCTACAGGCCGGAAAAACTGCCGAAAAACTCCAAGGCGATAGTCCCAACCGCACCGATCGGGTCACCGACCTGAATCGGTGACGTTTAGATTCCGCCTGCGCAAAAAGGAAACGATGTCATGAACAAGCCTCTTCTCTCCGCCCTTGGACTTGCAATCGCACTTGCCCTCTCGATGCCGATCATCGGCGCAACCAGCGCGAATGCAACGACGATGCACGCCACCGTCAAGAAGCATCACCGCCATCACTACCATCACCGCGTCCACCACCACTATCGCCACCATCACAAGAAGGTTGTGGCGAAGAAGTACTGAAAACACCCTCGGACGAACAACCGGCAAACAAGGCATTCTGGCCCTTGATCAAGGGCGGCACGCTTACCGGGTTGCCGTGTCGGCGAACAATGGCGGCGGTCCGCCGACCACCGCCATTTGCTTATCTCAACGTGCCGATCTTGAACGCGCCCGCGGTGCTTGTTGCTGCCGGCCGCCGAGGAACAGACTGGCGACGAGCCCGACCAGAACCAGTCCGACAGCGGCCGCCGTCGCCGGGTGATCTCGGGCGGTCTTCTCGATCGCCCGGCCTTGCCTTCTGATTGCCGGCAAAGCGTCGCCGAGGCGCTCAGTGATATCCGAATAATAATCCGATGCGGTATCGCGCCCGTCTTCGTAAAAGGCGCCGCCCCGCTTTAACACGGCTTTCTTCAAGGTGGCCAGTTCCCTGGTCAGGGCCGCGACCTGCTTGTTCAGATCGGTGTCGGAGATGCTCGAAAGCGATGGCATGACGTGCTTCCTTCATATGTAGAAGGAAGCCTAACGCATGACCCTGAAGACCGTTCCGGTCAGCCCGGCGGGCTCTAGCGAACCTGATCGAGCAGGCGCTTGCATTCCAGGAGGTCGAACAGCGCCTCCTGCAGCAATGCGCGATTGTCACGGGAAAGCTTTGACGTGTCCGGCGGAACCGGACCTTCCTCGTCGGTCTTGCCGATGCCGAAAAAACGACGGCTGGGTTTCACCCTCGGTTGGCCGACCAGCATTTCGTCGTCCGGGCCGCGCGGCTGCGCCGCTTGCGTCAGCGGTACCGTGTCAGCCTGTCGGCGCTGCGAGATCGCCTCGACCGCCGCCATGTCGCCACTGCCGACGGCGATCAGAAACTGGTTGCCGTTCTCGCGCAACAGCTTCTGCACGCCCTTGATCGTATAGCCCTGGTCGTAGAGCATATGACGAATACCCTTGATCAGTTCGACGTCCTGCGGACGGTAGTAGCGGCGGCCGCCGCCGCGCTTCATCGGCTTGATCTGGTTGAAACGCGTCTCCCAGAAGCGCAGCACGTGCTGCGGCAAATCCAGATCCTCCGCGACCTCGCTGATGGTGCGGAAAGCATCAGGGCTCTTGTCCATGGGCGAATCCTCACGCTAGAGCATGACCGCGAAAGGCGGGAACCGGGTTCGGGCGACATCACACTTAACAAGGAGAGCAGCTTTCCGTCCCGCCGGAACGGATCACACCCAAATACCGATCCGGCGTACCGAATCGCATCTTATTTCAGCGGTTTATGAAACAATATTCAAGCCCGGCGCAAAAGCAGGGTTCGCTTTTCAACCGAAGCCTGGAGCATGATTCTTGGCAAAGGGGGATTGGGCGGCTACTTGCTGCCCTTGACTTTGCTGTTTTGATGGGAGCGCAGGATACGGTTCTTCAGCACGTTCGACGACTTGAAGGTCATCACCCGGCGCGGCAGGATCGGCACTTCCTCGCCGGTCTTGGGATTGCGCCCGATGCGCTCGTTTTTGGAGCGCACGTGGAAGGTCGCGAAGGACGACAGCTTCACCGTCTCGCCGCGAACGATCGCCTCGCAGATCTCATTCAGCACCGCCTCGACAAGCTCAGCCGATTCAGTACGCGACAGCCCAACCTTGCGGTAAACGGCTTCGGCGAGGTCGGCGCGCGTAAGTGTCTTTCCCCCCATACGAACCGTCCCATCAGCTCAAAAACATAAATCGATACAAGCAACGGCAGAACCTAAGTAATTGATCCGTCAAGGTCAAGGACCCGAACCCGATAGTTCGGCACTTACCAGCGGAGCAGGACCGCGCCCCAGGTGAAGCCGCCGCCCATCGCCTCAAGCAGTACCAGGTCACCCGTTTTGATGCGACCGTCGGCGACGGCCGCGGACAGTGCCAGCGGCACGGAAGCAGCGGAGGTATTACCGTGCAGATCGACGGTCACCACCACCTTCCGCTCCTCTATCCCGAGCTTTTTGGCCGAAGCGTCAATAATTCGTTTATTGGCTTGATGCGGCACGAACCAGTCGAGATCGGCGGCGCTGATGCCGGCCTGTGCGAACGTCGCCTCGATGACGTCGGTGATCATGCCGACCGCATGCTTGAACACTTCGCGGCCTTCCATCCTGAGGTGCCCGACGGTTCCGGTGGTCGACGGCCCACCGTCGACGAAAAGCTTGTCCTTGTGGATGCCGTCGGAGCGCAGGCTGGCCGCCAGAACGCCACGGTCGGCGATGCCGCCTGCTCCCGTGCCTGCTTCCAGCACCATCGCGCCGGCGCCGTCGCCGAACAAAACGCAGGTTGAGCGGTCGTTCCAGTCGAGAATGCGCGAAAACGTTTCCGAGCCGATCACCAGTACCCGTCTGGCCAAGCCGCCGCGGATATAGAGGTCGGAGGTCGTCACTGCATAGACGAAGCCGGAGCAAACCGCCTGCAGGTCGAAGGCAAAACCGTGGTGCATGCCGAGCCGGTTCTGGATCTCGACCGCGGTCGCGGGAAAGGTGTTGTTGGGCGTCGAGGTCGCCAGCACGATCAGGTCGATGTCGTCCGCCATCAGGCCGGCGCTGTCGAGGGCTGCGCGCGCCGCCGCCTCGCCCAGCGAGGCCGTCGTCTCGTCGTCGGCCGCGATGTGGCGCTGGCGAATACCGGTGCGCTGGACGATCCACTCGTCCGACGTCTCGACCATGCCTTCGAAATCGGCATTCTTCATAATGCGGCGGGGCAGCGCGGCGCCCGTGCCGCGCACGACTGATCTGATCAATGCTCTTTCCTATTCCTTTGCGTCGATGACGACGTCGGATTTCCGGATTGTCTGGGCATTCGGATTGCGGGCATGGAACAGGTCGAGATCGGCTTCGATGCGGTCAAGCAGATTGTTGCGTACCATGTCGTAGCCAAGCTCGATCGCCGCCGCAAAGCCATCCGAATCAGCCCCGCCATGGCTTTTCACCACGATGCCGTTCAACCCGAGGAAGACGCCGCCATTGGAGCGGCCGACATCCATCTTCTCGCGCAGGCGATTGAAGGCGGTCTTCGCGAAGATATAGCCGATCCTGGCCATCAGCGTCCGGTTCATCGCCGCGCGCAGATAGCCGGCGATCTGCCTGACCGTGCCTTCCGCCGTCTTCAGCGCGATGTTGCCGGCAAATCCTTCGGTAACGACGACGTCGACACTGCCCTTGCCGATGTCGTCACCCTCGACAAAGCCATGGTAGTTCATCGAGGCCATGTTGGCCTCGCGAAGCATGCGGCCCGCCTCCTTGACCTCCTCCTGACCCTTGATCTCCTCGACGCCGACATTGAGCAGGCCGACGCTAGGCCGTTCGATGCCGAAAACCGAGCGCGCCATGCCGGTGCCCAGAATGGCAAAATCAACCAGTTGATGCGCATCCGCCCCGATGGTGGCGCCGACGTCCAGCACCACGCTTTCGCCGCGCAATGTCGGCCAGAGCGCTGCGATTGCCGGGCGATCGATGGTCGCCATGGTGCGAAGGCAGAACCTGGACATTGCCATCAGCGCCCCGGTATTGCCGGCTGAGATGCAGGCGTCGGCAGTGCCTGCCTTGACCGCCTCGACGGCCTTCCACATCGATGACTTCCATCGACCATGGCGCAGCGCCTGGCTCGGCTTGTCGTCCATCCGGACTGCGATCTCGCAGTGGATGAACTCGCTCACGTCCGCCAGCTTGGGGAATTTGGCGAGTTCGGGCCGTACCACTTCTTCGCGCCCATAAATGACGAAGCGTATGTCCGGACGGCGGGTGGCGACAGTCATGAGCGCCGGGATGACCACGCTTGGCCCGTGATCGCCGCCCATGGCATCGATGGAAATCCTGATCACGCGGTGTTCATCTCACGGTTGCTTGGCCAGCGGGCTTGCCAAGGTACGGGGCTCGCGAAGGTTCGGCGAAAATAACGGTTTTGGGCTGCCGCACAACCAACTTTTCTCAAATTGGATCAGCTATCAGGATTTTCCCAACAGTGATCTCAGCTTTTGCTGGAATTCATTCTCCACAGGCTCGGCATCGCCGGCAGCCTCCAGCGACACACCGGGCTTGCGCGGATAGGGATCGATCGCCAAGCCAAAGAACTGTTCGGCAAGCGCCCCGACGTCGATGGCGTCGCCGGAAAAGGTTTCCGGGCTGTCCGGCCCTTCGGCGTCGAGCAGGATCTCACCGCCGCCGTCGAAACCTTGCCGCCCGAGCTTGGATTGCTCCGGCAGGAACAGCGCTTCGACCGGCTCGTCGATATGCGCCTTGACCGGGTCGAGGGTGACGATGCAGGCCTGCGTTACATCGGCCTCGACATGGCCGCTGACTTTCACCCCGTTGCGCTTCCAGGGCTCGACCAGGAGTTCGGCGCGATAGTTTTCGACCGAAAGCAGCTCGTGCTCGGCGGCCAGCAGGGCGCGCTGCCCGGCGTCGGCATCGATCACCACCGGCAGCCCCTTTTGCGGCAGCCGAGCGACATTTGCCCGGAATGACACTGGGCTGTGGATATCAGGACGTTTCATCTTCGCCTCCACTTCGCATCTTCATTCGGCCTGCCGCCGCTCAAGCGTTGGCCACTGGAAATACCACCGTGCCGGAAACAATCGATTCGGTCGGCTGTTCCGTGAGTTGCCTGGATGCATCGGCGGCATAGAGTGCCAGCTGCGACGCTTGCGGCCAGGCGCCGGCATCGGGCCTGACATTGCGGGCAAGAGCGGCGGCAAGTGCATCATGGTCATTTCGTTGCAGTGCATCGTCATAGGCGGCGGTGCGGCCGTAGAACATCTTCGCCAGTTTCCGCATGCGCTTCGGCACGCCGACGTCGCCAATGCCCAATTCCCGCAACGAATGTTCGACATCCATGAAGAACTCGTCGATCAGCACCTGTGCAACCTCTGCCGCCGCACCACCCTCGCCGCGCAACCGGTGCTGGAACAGGAACATGTGCAACGACAGCATCTCGAAGCGGCCGAGCGGTGTGTCCGGCACGTTCCAGGCGGAATAAAACACCGTTTGCCGCGCCGCCGCCACGATTTGTGCGTAAAGCGCCTCGGTGATGGCGCGGTTGGCATGTCGTTCGCGGCCAAAGAGGCGCTGGAACATTTGAGGGTGGTCTCCCGGGACCGTTTGTTGAAGTGGCCTTGTTGCATCGGCAAGCAAGCTGGTTTACCGGTTTTGCGGCCCAGCGCAAGTTGCGGCCAGCTTATGGAGTTGTAGTTGCGCGCGCTGAAATTCAAGTTGACTTTTCTGCCCAGGCCCGCCGGTGCGGTTTCGCTACTGGTGATCGCTGCGGCGCTTTCTGCCTGCAATTCGTCCAAGATGATCGGCGATCTCAATCCGAGCGAGACGCTGACGCAAGGCTACGTCATCGACCAGCAGGCGATCGACCTGGTGCCGGTCGGCTCAAGCCGCGAACAGGTGCTGCTGGCGCTCGGCACTCCCTCGACGAAAGCGACCTTCGACAACGAGGCCTTTTATTACATTTCGCAGACGCGCAAGCGCTACGTCGCCTTCGACAAGCCGCGGCTGGTCGACCAGCATGTACTGGCGGTCTATTTCGGCGATGACGGGCGCGTCACGCAGATAGCCAATTACGGGTTGAAGGACGGCAAAGTGTTCGACTTCATCTCGCGCACCACGCCGACCGGCGGCAAGGACCAGAACTTCCTCAGCCAGATCATAAATGGCGCCAGCAAGCTGGCGCCCGGTATTCCCGGCGGCGGCGGCAGCACGCTCGGCGGCACCTGATCCATTCCGGCGGAGGTCGGCTCCTTCTTTCCTTTTACTTCCCTCCCCGGAAGCGGCACATCTCAGGCAATGAAAAACCCGCGGGAGCGATCCCGCGGGTTTTTGTCTTAAGGTCGTAGCGACCGAGCTTAGCCGTGCGCGAGAACGGCCAGCAACAGCAGCGCGACGATGTTGGTGATCTTGATTGCCGGGTTGACCGCCGGGCCGGCAGTATCCTTGTAGGGGTCGCCGACCGTATCGCCGGTCACCGAAGCCTTGTGCGCTTCGGAGCCCTTCATATGCTTGACGCCGTCCTTGTCGACAAAACCATCTTCGAACGACTTCTTGGCGTTGTCCCAGGCACCGCCGCCGGAGGTCATCGAGATGGCGACGAAAAGGCCGTTGACGATGACGCCGAGCAGCGAGGCACCGAGGGCGGCAAAGGCGGATGCCTTCGAACCGGAGATCAGGAGGACGCCGAAATAGACGACCAGCGGCGCCAGCACCGGCAACAATGACGGAACGATCATCTCCCGGATCGCTGCCTTGGTCAGAAGGTCGACGGCGCGCGCATAGTTCGGCTTCGAGGTGCCGGCCATGATGCCCGGATCCTCGCGGAACTGCTTGCGCACCTCCTGGACGATAGCGCCCGCGGCGCGGCCGACGGCGGTCATGGCGATGCCGCCGAACAGATACGGGATCAGGCCGCCGAAGATCAGGCCGGCGACGACGTAAGGATTGGAGAGGTCGAAGGAGACGTCGCCCATGCCCTGGAAATACGGGTATTTGTCGCCATTGGCGGCAAAGAACTTCAGGTCGTTAGAATAGGCCGCGAACAGCACCAGCGCGCCGAGGCCGGCCGAGCCGATGGCGTAGCCCTTGGTTACCGCCTTGGTGGTGTTGCCGACAGCGTCAAGCGCGTCGGTTGACTGGCGCACTTCCTTGGGGAGGCCCGCCATTTCGGCAATGCCGCCGGCATTGTCCGTAACCGGGCCGAAGGCATCGAGCGCGACGATCATGCCGGCGAGGCCGAGCATCGTCGTCACCGCGATCGCCGTGCCGTAGAGGCCGGCAAGCTGGTATGTCGAGATAATGCCGCCGACGATGACGATCGCCGGCAACGCCGTCGCTTCCAGCGAGACCGCGAGGCCCTGGATGACGTTGGTGCCGTGACCGGTGACCGAGGCCTGGGCGATGGAGTTCACCGGACGCTTGTTGGTGCCGGTATAATATTCGGTGATCACCACGATGAGGCCGGTCACCGCAAGGCCGACAAGACCGCAGATGAACAGGTTCGTGCCGGTAATAGCCATGCCGGCGACGGTGCCGATCTCCCCCCAGCCGATACATGCCGAAGTGGCTACGGCAAGGCCGACAATCGACAGCAGCCCGGTCACGATCAGGCCCTTGTAGAGCGCGCCCATGATCGAGCCGCTGGAACCAAGCTTGACGAAGAAAGTGCCGACGATCGAGGTGAGGATGCAGGCGCCGCAGATGGCCAGCGGATAGAGCATGGCCGCGCCGAGAACGGCGGTGCCGCCGAAGAAGATGGCGGCGAGGACCATGGTGGCGACCACAGTCACTGCATAGGTCTCGAACAGGTCGGCCGCCATGCCGGCGCAATCGCCGACATTGTCGCCGACATTGTCGGCAATGGTGGCCGGATTGCGTGGATCGTCTTCGGGAATGCCGGCTTCAACCTTGCCGACGAGATCCCCGCCGACGTCGGCGCCTTTAGTGAAGATGCCGCCGCCGAGACGGGCGAAGATCGATATAAGCGAGGCGCCGAAGCCGAGCGAAACAAGCGAGTCGATGACGACACGATCGTTTGGCTGCAGACCCATGAACTGGGTCAGGATCAGGTAGTAGATGGAGACGCCGAGAAGGGCCAGGCCAGCAACCAGCATGCCAGTGATGGCGCCCGACTTGAAGGCGATCTCAAGGCCGGCAGCGAGGCTGTTGGAAGCCGCCTGCGCGGTGCGCACATTGGCCCGCACCGAGACGTGCATGCCGATGAAGCCAGCGGCACCCGACAGAACGGCGCCGATCAGGAAGCCGATGGCGGCGGTAATCGAAAGCAGCCACCAGGCGAGCAGCAGGACCACGACACCGACGATGGCGATGGTGGTGTACTGGCGCGCCAGATAAGCCTGCGCGCCTTCGCGGATGGCCGCGGAAATTTCCTGCATGCGTGCATTGCCCTGATCGGCCGCGAGAACCGAACGTGTCGCCCAGATGGCGTAAAGGACTGAAAGCAGACCGCAGGCGATGACAGCTGAAATTATGGTCATTGCCGAATTTTCCTCGATTGGTGGCCCAAAAGAACCCCTCCCCGGGCCGTTGAGACAGGGGACGAATTTCCGCAACCGGAATCCGTCCCTTCGCAGCGGCTTATGCGAAACAGGGCTCGGAACGTCAAGATATTGTTCGGTTCTTGTCCGGCTTTCGCCCAAAAGATCCCGGGTTTCGCCCAAAAGGCTGGACGGCAGTGCGCCTGTCGACACCGCCATCCGGTTAGATCGATTGAAATCGACGAAGGGCCGTCAAGCTTTGCGCGGGTCGCCGTCCGGCTGGACGACGAAGACCAGCACCACCAGCATGGTCATGTAGAATTTGAACGCCGCCTCCTGACCATTCCATGTCGAAGACTGCCACATGGCAAACCACTCGCCGCCAACGACCATGAAGCCGAAATACCAAACGAGAAAGCCAATTGTGGCGGCAATGATGGCGAACTTCTTGGCATCGTTGAAAGCCTGTCCGCTGGCGTTGCGCGCCTGCCAAAGTTGCCAGGCGGCGATCAGGTACAGCAGGCAGGTCAGCGCCTCGCCAAGGATGATCAGCCAGTAGCCTGCCGTCCACAAGGCCGGGTTGGTGATCGAGCGGTACATCAGTGCGTTGCCGGGAAAGGTCGTGTCCATGCTCAGCACATGCTGGACAAAGGCGAAGTTTGAGCCGTAATCGGTGATGTTGCCAAAGGCGACGAGGAAGGCGAAAGCCGCCAGACACAAACACATGACGATCTTGGAGAAACGCGCGGTCATGGCAAGAACTCCTGCTGAAAGATCGGGGCATCGCACTCATCAATCGCCGAGTCCCGAAGATCGCGCAACGGGTGGCCCAGTGATCATCGTACTCACAGCTATTGCAAGACATTATGCCGGCAAGCAAGACATTGCCGAGACTGTCGAAACCCTCGATCTCGATAGTGATTGCGCTGTGGGCGACTTGGTCTCTGTGGTTAGAGCCGGTACACAGCACGATTTCGCCGTCATCCGCCGCCGCTGGATCGCCAGCGGGACGGGTATGGCGCTCGAACTGACGCTTGATCATCCGGCGCGTTCGATCGGCCGCTGAAAGGAACGAAGCTCGCTCGGAGAGGCTTACTCCGCCTCGCGTCCCATGCGCCGCGCTGTGCGGCGCTCGATCGCCGACAGCCCGTCATAGATCAGTACGGCAAGGGCGGCGACGATCAGGCCGCCCTGCAGGATGAAGGCGAGGTTGTTCGACAGCAGGCCGGCGATGATCACCTCGCCCAATGTCCTCGCCGCAACTGTCGAGCCGATGGTCGCGGTGGCAAGGCTGATCACCACCGACAGCCGGATACCGCCGAGAATGATCGGCGCGCTGAGCGGCAGCTCGACCTTGACCAGCCTTTGCCAGCCAGTCATGCCGGCGCCACGCGCCGCCTCGACGACGTTGGCCGGCAGCGTCGTCAGGCCGGTCAGCGCGTTCTCGAAGATCGGCAGCAGGCCATAGAGAAACAGCGCAATCAGCGTCGGCTTTTCGCCGAAGCCGACCGCCGGCACGGCAAGCGCCAGCACCGCCACCGGTGGAAAGGTCTGGCCTATATTGACCAGGCTGCGCGACAGCGGCAGGAATTCGGCGCCGGCCGGCCTGGTGACCAGAATGGCGAGCGCGACCGCAACGATCGTCGCGGCAACCGTCGCGATCAGCACGGTCCGCAGATGCAGCAGCGTCAGCGTCAACAGGCTGCCCTGATTGTAGATTACCGGCGCGTTGTTCTCTGTCAGCGGCTTCAGCAGCGGTTCGAACCAGCCGGGATTGGTGACGAAGGCGATAAGCACCACCACCAGGGCAAGCCTGAGCAGTGATGGAAGCCAAGCCTTGAAGCCAGCCTCTTTCATGCCGGTCTCGCCGCGCGCTTAACTAGCCCGTCCACCGTGACGCGGCCAAGCGGCTTGCCGTCGGTATCTGTCACCGGCAGCGCAGGGCGGCCCGACCACAGGAGTTCGGCGAGCGCGTCGCGCTGGCTGGCGTCACCGGGGATCGCCTCGCCTTCGGCGGTGCCGTTTTCCACCGCGTCGCGGACCCGGCCAAGCGACAACAGCCGGAACGGTTTTTCGCTGGCACCTACCAGGGTTTCGACAAACGCGCTGGCCGGTTTCGCCAGTATTTCGGCCGGCTCGGCATATTGCACCACTTTGCCGCCGTCCATCACGGCGATCTTGTCGCCCATGTGAACGGCCTCTTCCATATCATGGGTGACCAGGATGATGGTGGTGCCGAAGCGCTTCTGGATTGCCAGCAGATCCTCCTGCGCCTTGTTGCGGATAATCGGATCGAGCGCCCCGAACGGCTCATCCATCAACAGCACGTTGGGTTCCGCGGCAAGCGCCCGAGCGACGCCGACGCGCTGCTGCTGGCCGCCGGAAAGCTCGTGCGGATAGCGTGGCCCGTAGTCTTGCGGGTCGAGCTGGTATAGCGTCATCAGCTCGTCGACGCGGGCCTTGATGCGGTTGGCGTCCCAGCCGAGCAATACCGGCACAGTGGCGATGTTCTGCGCCACCGTGCGATGGGGAAACAGGCCGTGGCCCTGGATGGCATAGCCTATGCTGCGGCGCAGCTCATAATCCGGCACCGAGCGGTTGTCGACGCCGTCGAGCTTGATCACGCCCGATGTCGGCTCGACCAGCCGGTTTATCATGCGAAGCAGCGTCGTCTTGCCGGAGCCGGAGGTGCCGACGATGACGGCGATGCTGCGCGGCTCGATTACCATCGACACGTCGTTGACGACTGTCGTCTCGCCATAGCGCTTGGTGATGCCTTCGATCTCGATCATGCCGTTTCAACCCTGCGCTTGCTGGCGCTCATTTGGATCACTGCATCGAGGATGATGGCGGCGGCGAAGGCCAGCGCCACCGTCGGCACGGCGCCGAGCAGCACCAGGTCCATCGCCGTCTGACCGACGCCCTGGAACACGAACACGCCAAAGCCGCCGCCGCCGATCAACGCGGCAATCGTGGCGAGGCCGATATTCTGCACCAGCACGATGCGGATGCCGGTGAGGATCACCGGGAAGGCGAGCGGAAACTCGACGCCGAACAGCCGCTGGCGGTCGGTCATGCCCATGCCGCGCGCTGCGTCGTTGGCGGCACGCGGCACACCGGCAAGGCCGACCACGGTATTAGCCACCACCGGCAGCAGCGAATAGAGGAACAGGGCGACGAAAGCCGGCGCTGTGCCGATACCGCGAATGCCGAGCGCGGCAGCACCCGGCACCTGCGAAGCGACCCAGCCCAGCGGCGCGATCAAGAGGCCGAACAGCGCGATCGAAGGAATGGTCTGGATGATGTTCAGCACGTTGAGCACGCCGGCCCGCAATTTCTCGACGCGATGGCAGAGGATGCCGAGCGGCAGGCCGATAATCACCGCAGCCGCCAGCGAACCCAGCGCCAACGTCACGTGCTTGGAGCCTTCCGCCCAAAAACTATCGGAGCGATTGAAATATTCCTTGAGAATCGACAGGCTGTTCCAGCTTCCCGAGACGAGCAGCAGGCCGATTGCCGCTGCGGCGACAACAAGCACGCCGACCCGTGCCTGCGGCGACAGGTTCAGCCTTGTAAGCACGTCGGCGAGCAGAAGGGTGAAGGCGAAGATAAGCAGCCAGAATCCCGAAGCCGGCGAGATACGCGCGAAGGTGTTGCCGGCGGGCGTCAGGAAGCTGCCGGCAACGCCGATCAGCAGCGCCAGCGCCGCAAGTGCAACCACACTGGCGGCGAGGCGCAGAGCAAGCGGCGTTTTCAGCAGCGCAATGAGCGCCGCTGCGACAACAATCGCCATCAATAGCGGACCGACCGCCGCGGGCAAAGATTCGAGGATCGAGCGCGCCTCGCCGGGTACGATGCGATTGGCGCGGAAGGTGGCGAATGGCGCCGCGAAAGCCGCATAGGCCGATATCGCCGCGATGACCACGCCGAGCTTGTCGAACCGGATGCGCACGCCCTCCCCCATCGGCCGATCCGGCGCACCTTGAAGCGGAGCGCCGGAATCGCCTTACTTCAGGAAGCCGTTCTTTTTCAAAAAGTCCTCAGCGACGCCCTTGACTGGCTCGCCGCCAACCTGCACGCGGCCATTCAACTCCTGCAGCGTGACGAGATCGAGCTTGGCGAAGACCGGCTTCAGCAGCGTCTCGATTTCGGGATGTTCCTTCAGCACCGCCTCGCGGATGATCGGCGCTGGCTGGTAAACCGGCTGCACACCCTTGTCGTCTTCAAGCACGACTAGGCCGGAGGGCGCGATGCCGCCTTCGGTGCCGTAGACCATGGCGGCGTTGGCGCCGTTGGTCTGGTTGGCCGCAGCGGCAATGGTCGCCGCCGTGTCGCCGCCCGACAGCGTGATCAACTGGTCCGGCTTCAGCGTGAAGCCATAGGTCTTCTGGAAAGCGGGCAGCGCGGCCGCCGAATTGACGAACTCGGCGGAGGCCGCCAGCACCACCTTGCCGCCGCCCGAGACATATTTGCCGAAGTCGGAAAGGGTGACGAGCTTATTGGTATCGGCGACCTCCTTGCGCAGGGCGATCGCCCAGGTGTTGTTGGCCGGTGACGGTGACAGCCAGACGATCTTGTTGGCGTCGTAGTCGAGCTTCTTGGCAGTCTCGTAGGCCTTGGCGGCGTCTTTCCACACCGGATCGTCGGCCTTCTCGAAGAAGAAGGCGGCGTTGCCGGTGTATTCCGGATAGATGTCGATCTCGCCGGCTGTAATCGCCTTGCGCACCACGGGCGTGCCGCCGAGCTGGATACGGTCGGTGGTCTGGATATTATTGGCGTTCAGCACCAGTTGGATGATATTGCCGAGCACGCCGCCCTCGGTGTCGATCTTCGACGACACCACCACCTGGGCACTCGCCGAGGCAAACGTAATTCCGAGCGCTAGTACAGCGCCGGCCAGAACCTTGATTGAAAACATCTCACAAATCCCTTGCTGTGAACCGGAATACGGCTGCCGCATATGAGCATGGCTTCGATGCCCCGTCGGGGTACACGGTTTCATAAGAGGGGGGATGGGCGCAATAATTTTGTTCGGATGTGAGTGAATCCGCTGCCGCGACGTCCCGACAGCGTGACGTCAGTTGGCCGCCCGCAAGCCCGTCATCTTCAACACGCCCAGTGCCACGAAGCACAGCGCGACGACCGGGAAAATCATCCAGTTCAGCATCTCCCAGCCCCAGGCATTGTAGACCGCGCCCGACATCAGCGAGGCGAAGGCGACGGAGCCGAATAGGACGAAATCGTGGAACCCCTGGACCTTGCCTTTTTCGGATGGCTGGTAGCTGTCGGCCACCATGGCAGTGGCACCGATGAAGCTGAAGTTCCAGCCAAGGCCGAGCAGGATCAGCGTCGTCCAGAACTGCCACAGTGCCAACCCCGACAGCGCGACTATGCCACAGCCAATGAGCAGTACCAGGCCGATAGCCACGATCCGTTCCGCGCCAAAACGATGGATCAGCGACCCCGTGAAGAAGCTCGGCGCGAACATCGCCATGACGTGCCAGGAAATGCCGAGCGTGGCGTCGTCGGTCGAAAGGCCGCAGCCGACCATAGCCAGCGGCGCGCCGGTCATCACGAAGCTCATCAGTGCGTAGCTGCCGATGGCGCAAAACAACGCCGCGACGAAGCGTGGCCTGGTGACGATTTCTGAGAGCGGCCTGGCGTCGCTGTCGGAAATTTCCACCTTCTCGGTTGCCTTGGCTGGGATACGCAACAAAGAGAGAATGGCGGCGCCGACCGCCGCCAGCACCAGGATGGACGCAAACGAGCCGGCAAACTTCACCGGTGAGAACAGATCGCCGGTGAAGATGACGATCTGCGGCCCGAGTATGGCGGTGACGATGCCGCCGGCCAGCACGAAGGAGATGGCACGCGCCTTGAATTCAGGCGGAGCATTGTCGGCGGCGGCAAAGCGGAATTGCTGGACGAAGGCACTCCCGATCCCGATCACGGCCAAGCCGAAAGCGAACAGCCAGAAGCTGGGATGAAACAGCGCCAGCGTGGCGATCAGGCCGCCAAGCGCTGTCACCGCCGTTCCGGTCATGAAGCCGTCGCGCTGGCCGAGCCGGCGGATGATCGCCGCGGCCGGCAGGGAACCGAGTGCCACGCCGACATTGAAGCCGGTGATCGGCGCGGTTGCCAGCGACTTGTCAGCGTCGAGCAGATACTGCCCGGCCAATCCGCCCATGGAAATGGCGATGGGTGCGGCCGAGCCGATGATCGCCTGCGAGGCTGCGAGGATGAAGGCGGTGCGACGCGCTTCCTTGCCCGCCTCAACGGCGACGACGGCAGTCATGAGGCGTCCTTGCCGCGGCCCTCGCCACGCACCCGGCGCGACACGCGATCAAGCACGGCATTGACCAGTTTCGGCTCGTCTTCCTCGTAAAATGCCTTGGCGATGTCGACATATTCGGAGACGATGACCGCCACCGGCACGTCCTCGCGCTGCATCAGCTCGTAGACGCCGGCGCGCAATATGGCGCGCAATGTGGAATCGAGCCTCGACAGAGGCCAGTCCTCGGTCAGTGCCTGTCGGATGATCGGATCGATGGTCTTCTGGTGCTCGACGACGCCGGCAAGAATGGCGCGAAACCATTGCGCATCGGCTTCGCGATAGAGCGCGCCGTCGACTTCCTTGCCGAGCCTGAACGCCTCGTATTCGGCGGTGATCTCAAACACGCCGCTGCCGGCGACGTCCATCTGGTAGAGCGCCTGTACAGCGGCCAGACGGGCTGCACCGCGCTTGTTGGCATGGCGAACCGCAGGCTGGCCGGGCGAAGCGGGTTCGCTCACGTTCGCTCTCCCAGCTGTTCCTTTAGAGCGATCATGGTCAGCGCCGCACGCGCCGCAAAGCCGCCCTTGTCGCCTTCCGAACGCCTGGCCCGTGTCCACGCCTGTTCGTCGTTTTCGGTGGTCAGGATGCCGTTGCCGATACAGACCGAATCCTGCACACTCAGGTCCATCAGGGCACGGCTGGATTCATTGGCGACGATCTCGAAATGATAGGTGTCGCCGCGGATGACTGTGCCGAGGGCGACGAAACCGTCATAGTTCGTCCCGCCTTCGGAGGCACCGTCGAGCGCGAAGGAGATCACGGCGGGGATTTCGAGCGAGCCAGGAACGGTGACGACATCGTATGTCGCGCCCGCTTCGTCGAGCGCGCTGGTCGCGCCTTCGAGCAGCGTGTCGGCAAGGTCGTCGTGAAAGCGCGCCTCGATGACAAGAAGGTGCGCCTTCTTCTTCGGACGGATGAACGCTTTGCCGTGTTGGGATGTGCCTGCCATAGATGTCTCCGGGGATCGCCGGTGACTTAGGCCGAAGCCGGTTTGATCGCAAGCGGAAGATTGCCGAAGGAACTTTCAAGACCAACCCGGTGGCGGTCGCATCAGAGAATGGGCTTTATGGACGACCGCCTCAAAGCCCCTCCTTCGCCGCCTCCATCAGCCGCGCGGCGTAGCGGGCCATGGTGTCGATCTCGAGATTGACCCAGTCGCCGACCTGGCGTTCGCCCCAGGTGGTGACGGTCAGCGAATGGTGGATCAACAGCACGTCGAAGCGGGTGCCTTCGACCTTGTTGACGGTGAGCGAAGTGCCGTCGAGTGCGACGGAACCCTTGGGGGCGATGAATTTGGCAAGCTCGCGCGGTGCTTCCAGGGTAAAGCGCACGGCGTCACCCTCTTCCTGGCGGGCCACGATCTCGGCCATGCCGTCGACATGGCCTGATACAATGTGGCCACCGAGTTCGTCGCCGATCTTCAGCGCCCGCTCCAGATTGATCCTCGTACCGGATTTCCAGGCCATAGCTGTCGTCAGCCTGAGTGCTTCTTCCCAGGCCTCGACCTCGAACCACCGTGCGTTGGCGCCGTCTTCCGGCAATCCCGTTACCGTCAGGCAGACGCCGCCACAGGAAATCGAGGCGCCGATGGCAATGGTCTGCGGATCGTAGGCGGTGTCGATACGCAAACCGACGCCTTCCCTGAGCGGCTTCACGGCAGCGACGGTGCCGACATCGGTGACGATTCCAGTGAACATTAGTTTGGCCCCATGAACATCAGTTCGGTCCTAGATGTCTCTTATCCATTCCGCATATGTGTCTTCGCCGAAACGCATGCTGCGCAATTTGCGAAATCCCGGCGGGATATTGTTGGCATCGATTGGCGATACAATGCCGCCCTCGCCGATCGCGTCCGGCCCCTGGAACAGCACGATACGATCAACCAGTTTTTCATCGAGGAACGCCTTGGCCACCCTGGCGCCGCCCTCGACCAGGAGGCTGGCCATACCGAGCGCCGCCAGATCCTCGAGCAGTTCCGGCAGCGCAATATCGCCTTCATACGTCTCAGTGCCGATGAAGCGAACGCCGACGCGTTCGAGCGCGGCGCGCCGGTGCGGATCGGCCTCGGCGCAGGCAGCGATATAGAGCGGCACACGGTCGACGCCGGCGACCAGTTTCGAAGTCTCGGCTAGCCTGATCTGACGGTCGAGCACGATGCGCGCCGGCGAACGGCTCTCCAGTCCCGGAAGCCTAACCGTCAGCGCCGGATCGTCCTCCAGTGCCGTGCCGATGCCGATCAATATGCCATCGGCTTCGGCCCGCATCAGATAGACTTCGCGCCGGGCGATATCGCCGGTGATGGAGACCTGTCCCTCGCCTCTCACGCCGATCTTGTTGTCGCTTGAAAGCGCAAGCTTCAGGATCACTTCCGGGCGTTTTTTCAGAGATCGAATCAAATAGCCGGCCATCTGCTCCGCGGCGTCGGCCGCCAGCACTTTTTCCACCACCTCGACCCCAGCGGCACGCAAGATTGCATAGCCCTTGCCGGAAACACGCGGATCCGGATCGCTGGCAGCGCCGACCACACGCGCCACGCCGGCACTGACCAGCGCATTGGCGCAAGGCGGCGTGCGGCCGTGATGGGCGCAGGGCTCCAGCGTTACATAGGCGGTGGCGCCGCGCGCCAGTTCGCCGGCCTCTGCCAAAGCCTCGGTCTCGGCATGCGGCCGGCCGCCGACGGCGGTGACGCCGCTGCCGACGACCATCGGCCCGTTGCCGTCATCACGTACGATCAGCGTGCCGACGGAAGGATTGGTCGAGGTCCGGCCGGCATTCTTGCGCGACAGCCTGAGGGCTGCCGCCATATAGCGGCGATCGAGGAGCTCTTGCTCAGCCGTGCTGCGTTCGGACCCTGCCATGCTCAGCTGGCGTCCTCTTCGCTCTTCAGCTCTTCGCCCCTGGGCTCGTCAGTTTTGAGCTCGTCGCCTTTGAGTTCGCCCAATACGTCGTGGAAATCCTTGGCCTCGCGGAAATTGCGGTAGACGGAGGCAAAGCGCACATAGGCGACATCATCGAGCGACTTAAGCGCCTCCATGACCAGCCGGCCGACTTCGCCAGAAGCCACTTCGGTCTCGCCCGAGCTTTCGAGCTGGCGCACGATGCCGGTCACGGCCCGGTCGATGCGCTCGGGATCGACATTGCGCTTGCGTACCGCGATCTCGACCGAGCGCAGCAGCTTGTCGCGGTCGAACGGCACCTTGCGTCCAGACTTCTTCACTACGACAAGGTCGCGCAGCTGTACCCGCTCGAACGTGGTAAAGCGGCCGCCGCAATCCGGGCAGACGCGCCGCCTGCGGATCGCCGCTCCGTCTTCGGCAGGGCGCGAATCCTTCACCTGCGTATCTTCGGACTGACAGTAGGGACAGCGCATGGAGGGCCTTCGGTTCGCGATTCTCGTGGAGCGAAAGGCTTAGAGGTTTTTGCCACGGTGGCAAAGTATGGCCGATGACCGATCGCGCCTCAGAGATAGCGAGGCACGAGGAAAATTGCGAGAGTGGCAATCAGTTGAACGGCAATACGCCAATCAGGGAGCGACGTCGCCGGTCGGGAAGCCGCAGGACGTGCCGAGATAGCGATAGGCCTTGGTGAAGCCGTCCATCGATATGGTCGCGACCGGCGTGTCGGCGAAGCTGACATCAAGGGCGCTCGTACGGCGCATGGCACGCAGTATGGCAAGCGTGGTCTCGGGTTTGTTGTCCATCATCCACTGTTCGTCGGCGATAAGATGAAAACCAGCCTTGATCTTGTCGTTAACGTCGCGAAACACCGCCGGGACGTTGTCACCTTTGGGCAAGTCACTGTTTCTCACGGCGATGATGAGGCTCGGATAGCCTCCCGGTGGCAGTACGTCGCCATTCGAGATGGCCAGTGTAAGGGTGCCGCTGGTCCCGTTAGCGTCGAAAAAGACGGTCGAGGCGGCGCAGGTCTTGCGCACATCCTCACCGGTGTTGACCTCGTCCATCGTGGTGGACCACCTGCCGAAGGTCTCTGTCTTGGGCGCTGCCGGCGTCGGCTCGGTCTGCGCCAAGGCGAGGTCGGACAGCTGCAAAATGACCGATGCCAGCAAGGCGCCAAAGCCGGCGAAACGGAAAGTTTGCATCATTGAGCTTCTCCGCAAGTGCCTTGCTGTCGCACCGGGATTGTCGCGCACATGGAGGACACTCGGCGTCGGTCAACCAAGATACGGGTAAAGCGGAAAACGATCCGTCAATGCCGCCACCTTGGTCTTCACAACTGCCTCGACGGCCGCATTGCCATCGTCGGAATTGGCGACTTTCAGTCCATCCAGCACCTCGGCGATCAGCTTGCCAATCTCGCGGAACTCAGCCTGGCCGAAGCCGCGCGTGGTGCCAGCCGGCGTGCCAAGCCGAACGCCCGAGGTGACGAAAGGCTTTTCCGGGTCGAAGGGGATGCCGTTCTTGTTGCAGGTGATGTTGGCGCGGCCAAGGGCAGCCTCGGCGCGCTTCCCGGTGGCGTTCTTGGGGCGCAGGTCGACCAACATCAGATGGTTGTCAGTGCCGCCGGAGACGATGTCGAGACCGGTTTCCTGCAGGCTGGAGGCCAGTGCCTTGGCATTGGCAACGACGCTCTCCGCATAGACCTTGAAGCTCGGCTTCAGCGCCTCGCCCAGGGCCACCGCCTTGGCGGCGATGACATGCATCAGCGGTCCGCCCTGCAGGCCGGGGAAGACGGCCGAATTCATCTTCTTGGCAATGTCCTCGTCATTGCACAGGATCATGCCGCCACGCGGGCCGCGCAGCGACTTGTGCGTCGTGGTGGTGACCACATGGGCATGCGGCAGCGGCGACGGATGCATGCCACCGGCGACCAGTCCGGCGATATGAGCCATATCGACCATCAGATAGGCGCCGATCGAATCGGCGATCTCGCGAAAACGCTTCCAGTCCCAGACACGTGAATAGGCTGTGCCGCCGGCCAGGATCAGCTTCGGCCTGGTCTCATGGGCGGTCTTCTCGATCGCGTCCATATCGAGCAGATGATCGTCCCGGCGCACGCCATAGGAGACGACCTTGAACCATTTGCCGCTCATATTGACCGGCGAGCCATGCGTCAGGTGCCCGCCGGAATTGAGGTCGAGACCCATGAAGGTGTCGCCGGGCTGCAGCAGCGCCAGGAACACCGCCTGGTTCATCTGGCTGCCGGAATTCGGCTGGACGTTGGCGAAGTTGCAGCCGAACAGCTTTTTCGCGCGTTCGATGGCCAGTTCCTCGGCGACATCGACAAACTGGCAGCCGCCATAGTAGCGTTTGCCTGGATAGCCCTCGGCATATTTGTTGGTCATGATCGACCCCTGCGCCTCGAGCACGGCGCGCGAGACGATGTTTTCCGAGGCAATCAGCTCGATCTCATGGCGCTGGCGACCGAGTTCGTTGCGGATGGCGCCGAAAATCTCGGGATCGGCATCGGCAAGCGTGGTTTCGAAGAAGGATTCGAATTTGTTCGACACTGCCGCTGCTGTTGCCATGGGCTGAACTCCTCAAGGTTCGGGGTCTGTCGCGCCATTAACACAGTTGCTTTCGGCCCGCCACGTTTGGAGCGCGAAATTTGCTGGCCGGATTGCGCCAGAGAGACTGGCGGCCTATTCCCTTGCCCTGCTGAAGGGCCGGCAGGCTTCGGTGAGCGTGATCTCGGTGAACAGCGCCTGCATCGTATGGTCGTTGATCTGGCCGGCGTGATGGCGCCGCGCACGCCGGCAACAGAGCCGGCGATCCGGACGCGCAGCCCGAACGGCTCGGCCTTGCGCTTGTGTAATCGCGCCGAGACGCGCGTCGCGATGTCGCCGACCCAGACCCCCAGGAAGCGCAGCCCCATCCGGCGATCGGCCCAGCGAAGCTTGTCGCGAAAGACCCGGCAACGAAAAAGGCCGCCCTTCCGGCGGCCTTTTGCAAATGAACTCAGCTGCTTAGAGCGCGGATGTGATCTGCAGCTCGTTGGCTCCGTCGAGGCCGTAAATGTCGTCACGGAACTGGACCACGCCCGGCCCTGTTGACCAGGCCGAGACGTAGAGAAAATAGACCGGCACCGGATTGGTGACCTGCACCGGCGTGTTCTCCCCGGTCTTGATCGCCGCCTCGAAATGCTGGCGATCCCAGCCCGGTGTGTCGCGCAGAATCCAGGTGACGAGGTCGCGCACGTTCTGAACGCGCACGCAGCCAGAGGAATCGAAGCGCATCAGCTTGCCGAAAAGGCTCTGCTGCGGCGTGTCGTGCATGTAGACGCCGTCCGGGCTGGGGAAATTGATCTTGACCGAGGCCATCGCGTTGCCGGAACCGGGATCCTGGCGGAAGCGATATTTTTCGGCATCGTCGGTCGACCAGTCGACCGTCATTGGGTCGACCTCGCTGCCGTCCGGCGCGAACAGGCGGATATGGCTATCCTTGAGATAGTTGGGGTCCTTCCGCATCAGCGGAATGATGTCCTTGCGCACGATCGAGACCGGCGCGTTCCAGTACGGATTGACGATGATTTCGTTGATCTTGGAATTGACGATCGGCGTCTGGCGATCGATCTTGCCGACGATCGCGGTGTGGCGCAGCACAACGCGGTCGTTCTCGACAGCCTCGATCTGCGCCGCCGGGATGTCGACCAGCACATAGCGGTTGCCAAGCGTGCCGGCCCGCTCACGCAGCCGTTGCAGATTGGTCTGCAGCTGACCAAGCCGAACCGGCGCCGACACGTTCATTGCCGCGAAAGTATATTTGCCGGTGGTCCCGTCGGCCGGCAAGCCGTGACGCAACTGGAAGCGCTTGAGCGCCGAGTCGACGTAAGAATCGAACGCTTCCGAGAGCCCGGCGCTCTGCGCCAGATCGCCCGATATCATCAAGCGCCTGCGCAGCGGCACCACATCGGGATCCTCGACGCCAAGCTGCAGCTTCTTGGTGTCTGGAACCTGCTCCCAGCCGCCTTGCGCGACGATATTCTGATACTGCATGATCGCCTGCTCGGTGAAGGACACCGTCTGCAGGCTGAAGATCGGCAGCGTCGAGGCAACCTTGCCGCCTTCGCTGGCACGCGCATCGAATTGGTCGTCCCAATTGCCACGCGCCGAGGATTTCAGGATATCCCCGATCACATCCTGTGCACTGGCGCGGCCGGCGACCATTGCGGCTGCGAGCGCGGAGGCTCCTGAAAGGAAGAAACGGCGGCTGGTTCTCATGGATGGTCCAGACATTCTTGCTACAATTCAACCCACCGGGCGGTCTCGCCCGCACTCTAGAGTTGGCTTCTTAACAATTAGCCAACCATGGCCCGCATCACTTCGGTGTAAAAACACATGGGTGTAAAAACACATGGAAGTGACTTGAGCACAGGACAAATGCACGGCTTTGGCCCAGCATCACCCGCATCTTCGGTTCCATTCGAATATGGCGGCAACGTGGCTGTTGCTCGAATTTGGATCGGCCGGCCTGACGAAACGGCAAGACCGGTGCTTTTCGGCACCGGTCTTTGGTCTGCTCCGCGGCAGCACTTCCGTGGTCCAGCTTCAGATCTTGCTGCGGCGGGTGCGATTACATCCGATAGGCGATGGTATCGTTCCAGAACCGATCCAGCCGCTGCAGGGCGCGGTTCATCTGCTTGAACTCTTCCGTGTTGATGCCGCCGACCTGCTCGATCGAGCCGACATGGCGTTCGTAAAGGCCGGCGACGACTTCCGCCACCTCGTTGCCCTTCGGCGTCAGCGAGACACGGACCGAACGGCGGTCGATGCGCGAGCGCTGGTGGTTGATGAAGCCGAGATCGACCAGCTTCTTTAGATTGTAGGAGACATTCGAGCCGAGATAATAGCCGCGCGAGCGCAGTTCGCCAGCGGTCAGCTCCGAATTGCCGATGTTGAACAGCAGCAGCGCCTGGATGGCGTTGATGTCGGAGCGACCGTTGCGGTCGAATTCGTCCTTGATCACATCAAGCAGACGGCGATGCAGCCGCTCGACCAGCTGCAGCGATTCCATGTACAGCGAACGGATCGCCTCGCGGCGGTCATCGGATACGTTGGCGGTCTTCGCCGCCGGACGCGAATTGATCATTGTCTTTGCCTCTCGTTTGTCGCCCGGTGATTTTTTTGTTCTTCACCTTGATCGCGACACTATCGAATACTCATAAAATTCGACTTAAACGCCAAGGCTAACAAGAGCTTACCGGTAAGGGGTTTCGAAAGAGGCTTAACGGACGGTCACCCGAGCAAGGATGATTAACCTAAAGATTTAGCCAACGATCCTGGCCGGAATTGCTATCGCCGGGCTTGCCGCTTCTGGATCCAGATCACCACGCGGAACACTATGTAGAGCAGCGCCACCGCAAGGTGCGAGGCGACGATCAGCGGCCGGCGGCCGAACAAGTCGGGGAAGCCAGCATACATGACGCACTCGGTCACCGCGCAGATGAACCAGATCACCGGCCCCCAGGACGCCAGCATCCACAGGCCGGCGGCAGCGAATGGAAAAAACACCGCCAGCACCACCGCCGCCACCTGCCAGTGCACCGGCATCAGATCGAAGCGCCACAACTGGCCGGGGTAAACGCCGATCAGCCGGATCCAGTACAAGATGCCGAACAGCAGACAATAGCCGGCGATAACGCGCTGGAACCAGGCGAAGATGACCTCGATCGTCGAGGGCTGCAGCACCACGCGTCTCGAGGTGGCCTCGCTCACAGCTTCAGTTCCCGTTCGCCGAGCGATGCGAAATAGGCATCGACGTCGGCGGCGCTGACGTCATCGATGCCTGCCGGCCGCCATTGCGGCGTCGAGCCTTTATCGATGATGGCGGCGCGGATACCTTCATAGAAGTCGTGCCCGACAAGCATACGGTTGAGGATACGGAACTCCATTTTCATGCACTCGTCCATCGACAACGTCTGCCCGGCGCTGATCTGGCGCCACGCGACATGCAGGCTGGTCGGTGAACGTGTGCGGATGGTGGCCAGCGTCTTTGCCGCGAACTCGTCGGCGATGGCTGCCCGCTCCAGGCTGGCGACCATATCGGCCAGTGACGGCTGCGCGAAATGCCGAGCGATGGCTTCCAGCGTCGGCCTGTCTGTCTCGCGTTTGGCCGGGACGAAGCAGCCGCGCAGCACCGATTCCGGGTCGCCGCTTGTCGCCAGCCGGTCGAGAAAGCCGGGCTGGTCCTCCGCCTTGATCGTATGGGTGGCGAGGCCCGACCACAAAGCATCGCCATAGCGGATGCGGTTGCCGGTCAGCGCCAGATACATGCCGAAGCTGCCGCCGAGATCCGGCAACAGATGGCTGGCGCCGACATCCGGGAAAAAGCCGATGCCGACCTCTGGCATGGCAAATTGCGCGTTCTCGGTCAGCACCCGCTGCGAGCCATGGAAGGAGATGCCGACGCCGCCGCCCATGACGATGCCGTCGATCAGGGCGACATAGGGTTTCTTGAAACGGGCGATGCGGGCGTTCAGCCGGTACTCGTCGGCGAAGAACTCGACCGGCGGTTTTCCAGCCCGGCCGGCTTCGTAGATGTGGAGGATGTCGCCGCCCGCCGAAAATGCCCTGCCCTCGGCCTTGACGACGACGACGTCGACACCATCGTCGCGTTCCCAACTGCGCAGCGCCTTGTCCAGCGCCTTGACCATGCGGTGGGTTACGGCATTGAGCGCCTGCGGCCGCGTCAGCGTGACGACGCCGGCCCTGCCCAACCTTTCGAAGCGAATCTCGTCGCCTCCGCCAAAATCCATCGCCAGAGAATCCCTCCCGCGCCCGCCGGGAGTGAAGTGCTAATGCGTGGCGCATAGCCACGTCAATGGCAGCGCCAATCCCGCCTGCTGGCCCGTGGCCGCAGCCGGTGCTAATGCTGGCGCTTTGAACTGGAAGGTTGGACCATGCCTTGGTTGCCACGCCTTGCTGTTGTGGTGGTCGGCCTAATCGCTGCGAACACTCCTCCCGTATCGGCCGAAACCGTGGATAGTCTCTACCAATCGCAGACCATCGTCACCGGCCAGGGCGAGGTCAATCGCCAGATCGGTTTCAAGACATGTCTGGATGCGGTGCTGGTGCGTGTCTCGGGTGATCAGCGGCTGGCGAAAAAACCTGAGATGGCGGCGCTGCGCGACAAGGCCGGCAGCTTCGTTGCCGAATTCCGCTACCACGACCGCCTTGAAGGCATTCCGGTCCATGACGAACAAGGCACTCACGACCGGCCGCATGATCTCACCTGCCTGTACAAGCCCGACGCCATCGATCCGGTGCTTGCCGCGCTTGGCAGCAAGCCATGGCTGGCCGAGCGGCCACGCCTGGCGATTTTTCTGGCGGCGGAGCAAGGCACAAGGCAGTTCGCGCTGACTGCCGACGACCAGCGCGGGGCGGCGATGCGCGAATCCTTCGTTAATGCCACCGGTCCGCTGGTCATGCGGATTGTGTTTCCCGAAGCGTCGCTGCTGTCGGCCTCGAAGCTTGACGACCGGGCCCTGCGCCATGCCGATATGGCGACGCTGGACCAGCTTGCCCGAAAGGCCGGTGCCGATCAGGCGCTCGCCGGCAGCCTGATCTGGAGCGACAAGGAGTTTGGCTGGATCGCCGATTGGCGGCTTGCCATGAACGGCAAGGCTTATAAGTGGCAAGTGCGCGGTGTCAGCTTCGACGAGGCATTCCGCGTCGCCATGCGGGGTGCTGCGCAGATCCTGTCGGGCAATGGTCAACCAGAATAACGCCCAACAGGACCGCTGGCACAATCGTGTCGCATTGGTCAGCAGCGAAGGCTCGTGGTAAAAGCCGCCCGTCCGGAGTTTTGGCGATGAACAAATTCACACCTGCAAAGCCTGCCGGCGCGCGCAGCGTCGACGAGATCACCGGCAGCCGGCGGCTGCGGCGCATGCGCAAGGCCGATTGGTCGCGCCGCCTTGTCCAGGAGAACCGGCTCTCGGTCGACGATCTGATCTGGCCGATCTTCGTCGTCGACGGCAGACAAGTGCGCGAACCGATCGCCGCCATGCCCGGCGTGTTCCGCCTGTCGCTCGACCTCGCCGTCAAGGAGGCTGAGCGCGCGGCCAAGCTTGGCATTCCGGCGATCGCCACTTTCCCCAATGTGGAGCTCGGCCTGCGCGATCAGACCGGTTCGCACATCCTCGATCCCGAAAACATCATCAACCGCGCCACCCGCGCCATCAAGCGGGCGGTGCCGGAGATCGGCATCATCACCGACGCGGCGCTGGATCCGTTCACCTCGCATGGCCATGACGGCATCTTGCGCGAGGGCATTATCGTCAATGATGAAACGGTGGAGCAGGTGTCGGCGGCGGCCGTCATTCAGGCGGCGGCGGGGGCCGACATCATTGCCCCCTCGGACATGATGGACGGCCGGATCGGTGCCATCCGCGATGCGCTCGACGCCAATGGATTTCAGGATGTAGCGATCATGTCCTATGCGACCAAGTTCGCATCCGCCTTTTACGGCCCCTATCGTGAGGCGGTCGGCACCGCCGGCCTGCTCAAGGGCGACAAGAAGACCTATTACATCGACCACGCCAATTCCGACGAAGCGGTGCGCGAGGCCGAGCAGGATCTAGCCGAAGGCGCCGACATGCTGATGGTCAAGCCCGGCCTGCCCTATCTCGACATCATCCGCCGGCTGAAGGACGAGTTGCAGATGCCGACCTTCGCCTATCAGGTCTCGGGCGAATATTCGATGATCAAGGCCGCCGCCGCCAATGGCTGGATCGACGGCGACAAGGCGATGCTGGAATCGCTGCTCGCGTTCAAGCGCGCCGGCTGCGACGGGATTCTCACCTACTTTGCGCCCGAAGTAGCGGCGATGCTGAAGGGATAGGTGATCGCATCGTTTTGGGACTTTGGTGCATGGGATGGGGCCTGTCGTAAACCTTCGGGATTGGCCGAATCCTCCCTCCCCCTCGTCATCCTGGGGCGAGCAGGAGCGAAGCTCCGTCGCGGAGACCCCAGGATCCATGCCGTGACCTGGCGGCAGTGCTCCGGCGGATCGAAAACCGAACGCAACCATCCGGTTCTCCGAAAAAGTTCGAACCATTCCGGATTGGTCTTCTTGATCTCCATTCGCGTGGTTCGTCGTTCTGGGCCGCTGTGTTCTTCGGCCGATGTCACGGCATGGATCCTAGGGTCTGCGCCGCGTCGCTTCGCTCCTTGCTTCGCCCCAGGATGACGACGGGATGGTTGGTTATGGCCAATCGCCAGCGTTGGGAGATTGGCGGTTGTGGCCCAGCCGTTCATCGCTAGCCGGCGATCCAAAAACACCGCTTGCAAAATGCAATCAGTTAAGCTAACCCGATAACTGCTTGCATGTCACAATTGGTTATCGAGGAGGCTCTCATGTCCAAACTTCGCGTCAGCGCTTTCACCCTGTCGATCGACGGCTTCGGCGCCGGTCCCGACCAAGACCTGAAGAACCCGCTGGGTGTTGGCGGGGAAGCCCTGCACGGATGGATGTTTGGCACCCGCACTTTCCGCAAGATGGTCCTCGGCAAGGATGGCGGGACCACGGACACTGACGAGGCGTTCGCCGCACGCAGCTTCGAAAACGTCGGCGCATGGATCCTCGGCCGCAACATGTTTGGGCCAATCCGCGGCGAATGGCCGGATGACAGCTGGAAAGGCTGGTGGGGTGACAACCCGCCCTACCATGTGCCGGTCTTCGTGCTCACGCATCATCCGCGTGATCCGATTGTCATGGAGGGCGGCACGACCTTCTATTTCGTGACCGATGGCATCCACTCAGCGCTGCAAAAGGCGAAAGCAGCGGCTGACGGCAAGGACATAAGGCTCGGCGGCGGCGTCGCAACGATCCGGCAATATCTCCAGGAAAAGCTCATCGACGAATTGCATCTGGCGATCTCACCGGTCCTGCTGGGCGCCGGCGAGAACCTTTTTGCCGGCATCGACATGCCCAAGCTCGGCTATCGCTGCAGCGAGCAGGTCGCGACGCCGAAAGCCACGCACGTCATCATCGAGCGTACCTAGCTTGTCGCAGGGCGCCACAGAGCAGCGCCCTCCTCGCCGCTTTAGTCAGTACTTCTCCGGCACATACAGTTCGCGCGGCAGTACCTGGCGCTTGTATTCGGGATTGAAGACGCGCTCCGGCAGTGTGATCTCTTCGTGCGGCGCCTCCTCATAAGGCATCTGCTTGAGGAGTTGGTCGATGCAGTTCAGCCGTGCCCGTTTCTTGTCGTTGCCCTCGACGATGAACCACGGGGCGCCACCCTTGCCCGCCGAGTCGCGGCCCTCGAAGACCACGACGAGCTTCTTCTTGTGATAGGCGACCCAGGACTGCAGCTTGATCAATTCGGATTGCAGCGTGATGAGATCGCGAAAATACTGCAGGCGGTCGATCGATGGCGAATGCGCATTCTTGTAGATCTTGGCGATCTCCATCGACAGCGCCGGCTCCGAGATTTCCAGCTCATAATCTTCGTCGAGCGTGTCGGCGAGTTCCGCTTCCAGCCAGTCCCTGGCCGGAGAATTCTGTTTTATCTCGGTCATTTGCGCTGCTCCGCTTACAGTCCTTGCCGGCCGCTGTCAGGCGCTCCGCCGCCCGGCCCGGCGGCCGGAAATCGAAGCGCTGAACCGATGTTAGTATAGGCCGGCAATGACGGTTTTTATTGCAGCCACTGCTGCGCTGGCTGTGCGTTCAATCGGAAAGATGTGATCGAGCTTGCCCTGCGGAACTGGCGACAAGCGGAACGAATTATCCTACAAATGCCCGGTTCATTGAGGGCTGTCGTTTGCAACGCCCTTTCCCGATAAATCGTGAGGATACGACATGGAATACCGCACTCTCGGCCGTTCCGGGCTGAAGGTTTCGACGCTGACCATGGGCACCATGACGTTCGGTGGCGGCGGCGCGTTTTCGGCGGTCGGCAAGACCGACCTCGACGAGGCGCGCCGGATGATCGACCTTTGCATCGATGCCGGCGTCAATGTCATCGACACCGCCAACGTCTATTCGAACGGCGTGTCGGAAGAGATCATCGGCGAGGCGCTCGGAGGCAAGCGCAAGGGCGACGTGCTGATCGCCTCCAAGGCGCGCATGCGGATCGGCAAAGGCCCCAACGATGAGGGCTTGTCGCGCTACCATCTGATCCGCGAATGCGAGAGGAGCCTGAAGCGCCTCAGGACCGATGTCATCGACATCTATTTCCTGCACGAGTGGGATGGCCTGACACCGCTTGAGGAAACCATCGCCGCGCTCGACACTCTGGTCGCACAGGGTAAGGTCCGTTATGTCGGCTGCTCCAATTATTCCGGCTGGCAAGTGATGAAGGGGCTGGGGATTAGTGACCGTCATCACCAGCCGCGCTTCGTCACCCAGCAGATCCATTACACCTTGGAAGCGCGCGAGGCCGAGTATGAATTGTTGCCGATCTCGGTCGACCAAGGGCTCGGCGTGCTGGTCTGGAGCCCGCTTGCCGGCGGGTTGCTGTCCGGCAAATACCACCGTGACCAGCCGACCGCCCGCCAGCTCAGCGGATGGTCGGAACCGCCGATCCGCGACGAGGACCGGCTGTGGCGGATCGTCGACGCGCTGATCGACATTGGCAACAACCGCGGTGTGTCGGCGGCGCAGGTTGCGCTTGCCTGGCTGCTCGGCCGGCCCGCTGTCAGTTCGCTGGTGATCGGCGGACGAACCGAAGCGCATTTCAAAGACAATATCGCCGCTGCAAGCCTGGTGCTTGGCGATGAGGAACGCACACGGCTCGATGTGGTCAGCAGGCCGCCCGTGCTCTATCCCTACTGGCACCAGCAATTCACGGCAAAGGACCGGTTCGGGCCGGCCGATCTCGTCCTCGACCGCGACGGCGCCTGAAAAACAGCCTGAAGCCAGGCTCCCGGACTGCGCCGAGATATGGAGCCGATCGTGCCTTGCGGTGTTGTGTTTGCGGCCCAATGCTCCTAGGCAAAGGCCAAGCACAATGAAAGGAACCGATATGGCACGAGCACCGAACTACGGTCAGGAACGCAAGGAACGCGACCGGCAGAAGGCCGCCAAGAAGGCGGAGAAGCAGGCTGCCAAGGTCGCAGCCAAGGAGCGATCGAAGCCCGAGGGCGAGAGCGAATCCCAAACCAAAGCCGAAACGGCCGAGTGATACGCCCGGCCTGTCAGGCGGTCCGGGCCTCGGTCAAATCCCGCTATGCCTCAGGCGGGCGCCTTGTCGCTGACGAAGACGTTCACTTCACGAGCGGCGGCAATGAAGGCCCGTCTTGCGTTCATGGCCGGCTTGTCGCCGGCCAGCGCATCATGACAGGCCTGCAGCGCTTCGCGGTGCTTGGGGCTGCGCTTGCCGGGCCAATTGTTGAGGAGGTAGTCGGAAGCCTCGCGGGCCGTACGCAAGAGCTGATTGCTTCCTGCCGCGCCCTTGACGGTCACGGGTGTGTCAAATCGGTTGTTTTCCATCGCCGCTCTTACGCCATCGGCATTTGCGAAGCGAGACCGAAAGTAGCATTCTTCGCTCATCTGCCCTTTTTCGTCATCAATGGCCGCGGATCCTCACTCAAGCGACGACGGCAAATCCCCGGGCGCGCAGGCCGCGCCGGTCGTTGCGCAGCGAGGTCACCAGCCGGTCGCGGCTGCCGATGATATGGGTTGAAAGCAGGCGGGCAGCGCTATCGGCATCGCCGGCCCGTACCGCCGACAGAATGGCATGGTGTTCGGCCCAGGCACGGCCAAGTGCTGCCTCGTCGCGAACCTCGAGCCAGCGGGCGCGCGACAGGCGTGTCATCGCGTCGCGAACCGCTCTGAACAGAAACTCGTTGCCGGACAGACGCGCCAACTCGATATGAAAGTCCATGCCGACGCGATGCCATTCCTCGCGCGGCGTCTTGTCGTCGCAAGAATCGAGCATCCCCTCAATGATTTCGACGGCACTCCGGTCCTGCAAGGTGCAAGTTATTCTGAGCGCCGCGACCTCGACCGCCTCGCGATAGACGGCGATCTGCTCGAGTTCGGCGAGATTAATAGGCGAGACCGTCCAGCCGCGGCCGTCGCGGCAGATCAGGCCTTCGGTCTCGAGCCGCAGCAATGCCGCCCTGACCGGCGTGCGCGAGGCGCCGAAACGGCTTTCGACCCAGCGCTCCGTCAGCCGCTCGCCGGGACCGATCTCGAGCCCGAGGATCATCTCGCGAAGCTGCTTTTCGACGTTTTGCATCTGCGACATTGGCGTTCCTTTTGTTGGAGCCGGTTCATTGGCTCTCTGTTCACCGGCCATTTGTTGCCGATCCCTTTGCAGGGGCCGCATTGACAGCGACCAGCCTTGCGTCCATGATGGATACCAATCTGGTATACCAAAATGGGATCCACAACAAGTTTTCATCCAAGCCGGCGGGACAGGACAGGACATGCCGCAAGACGCCACCCTCGCCACGCAAGGCACGCACAACGTCCACTGGCGTCGCAATCTCGCCGTGTGTTTTGCCGGCTCGTTCAGCACGCTTGTAGCGATGACGCTGCTGTTGCCCTTCCTGCCGCTGTACGTCGAGCAGTTGGGCGCCGAGGGTCACGCGGCGATCGTCCAGTGGTCGGGCATTGCCTACGGCGCCACCTTCCTTGCTGCCGCGCTGGTTGCGCCCTTGTGGGGGCGGCTAGGCGACCGCTACGGCCGCAAACTGATGCTGGTGCGTGCCAGTTTCGGCATGGCGCTGTGCATGTCGCTGACCGGCATGGTGCAGACCGTCTGGCAATTGGTGCTCCTGCGCCTGCTGATCGGCTTTGCCGGCGGCTATTCTTCGGGCTCGACCATCCTGGTTGCCATGCAGACGCCGAAGGATCGCTCTGGCTGGGCGCTGGGCGTGCTGTCGGCCGGCATAACCGCCGGTGCTCTGGTCGGTCCGCTGCTCGGCGGCGCGCTGCCGCCGCTGATTGGAATCCGCGCCACCTTCCTGCTCGCCGGCGGCGTCATTTTCCTGGCGTTTCTGGCAACCACCTTGCTGATCAGGGAGGCCCCTCGCCCGGTTGCCGTCAAGGCGGCGTCACAAGAAAAAGCGAGAGGCGGCTGGTCGCAGATTCCCGACAAGCGCCCCGTCGTCGCCATGCTGGCGACCGGCATGCTGTTGAGTTTTGCCACCATGTCGATCGAGCCGATCATCACCGTCTATGTCCAACAGCTCATCGAAGATCAGAGCCAGGTCACGCTGATCTCCGGCATCGTCATGTCCGCGGCAGCGCTCGGCGCCATCCTGTCAGCGTCGCGGCTCGGCAAGCTCGCCGACCGTATCGGCCATTGGAACGTAATCGTTGCCGCACTCGCCGTCTCGGCGCTGCTCCTGATCCCGCAGGCCTTCGTTACGCAGGGCTGGCAACTCGTCGGCCTGCGTTTCTTGATGGGCCTGGCGCTTGGCGGTCTCGTGCCCTGCATCACCAGCGTCATCCGCCACAATGTGCCAGACGGCGTCGGCGGCAATGTGCTGGGCTTGTCGATCTCGGCGCAATATGTCGGGCAGGTCGCCGGACCGTTGCTCGGCGGCTTCGTCGGCGGCCATTTCGGTATGCGCTCGGTGTTTCTCGGCACATCGGTGCTGATGGCGGGCGGAGCGGCCTATAACTGGCTGGTCCAGTCGCGCCGCGAACGCGCCATGCTGGCGGAAGCCGGCAAATCCTGACACGGTTCGCCGCACTATCTCAGGCGGTCGCCAGGAATCGCGGAGGCGTGGAAATGAGCATGGCTGAACAGACGGCGGGCAGTCGCATTCTGATTTTTGCCGGCAGCCTATGCGGCGCAACCGGCGTGGCTCTTTCGGCGGCGGCGGCACATCTCGGCGGCGCTTTCGTCGGTACGGCCGCATCCTTCCTGCTCATGCATGCGCCGGTCTTCCTTACCGTCGGGCTGCTCGGTGGCAATAGAATCCTGCGAACCGGAAGCCTCATCCTTCTCGTCGGGCTTCTGCTTTTCTCGGGAGATCTTTTGGCCCGCGACTTCCTTGGCTCGCGGCTGTTCCCGATGTCGGCGCCGATCGGCGGCACGTTGCTCATCGGCGGCTGGCTCGTGATGGCCGCCTCGGCGCTGGTACACCCGCGCCGCCATTGATGCGGCAACCAATGGCGGCCGCTGCTCTTTTCGCCAGCCGCGCTCGATCCACGAGCTCTGTCTTGCCAGCTCAGTCTTGCGGACGTTCGGGCCGGACTTGGCCGTCGCGCTTGGGCGTCTTGACTATACGCCGTCGCTCCAGCCGTTCGGTGGCCGGCGAGATGCCCCAATAATTGCGATAGATGTCTTCGAACAGATGCTTGATCGGATGCATGGCTTAATGTCCTCTAGCTTTTTGAATCGATCCAATGCGCGGGCACAAATAATAGGCCGCCGATCAGCTCCGCTTGCGCCCTACGAGGAAACGCAGGTCGCGAATCCACGGACCGGTCCTGTCGCGCCCCTTACGGACATCCGCGCCCGAGCGGATGCTCCAGTCGTTCCGGTAAATGTCCTCGAACAGATAATTGACGGGGTGCATGGCGCTCTCCTCTTGTATCGATCCAATCTGCGGATAAAAACCGCTCTTGGATCGATTCAAGAATACGCGTCACATTATAAATGTCAAGCAGAAATTTGAATCGATCCAAGGAAGATGTTAGGTAATCGGCGATACTGTTGGACAGGAGTCCTGGAGACAAACAAATGGCATCACTCACCGAAGGCGGCAGGAGGCCCATCCGGCTGGCGGACATCGCCAAGGCCGCGGGCGTATCGCACGGCACTGCCTCCAATGTCTTCAGCCGTCCCGAAATCGTGCGCGAGGAGGTCCGCGAGCGGGTCAAGGCGGCGGCCGACGCGCTGGGCTACGCCGGCCCGGATCCCAAGGGCCGCCTGCTGCGCGCCGGCAAGGTCAATGCAATCGGCGTCGCCACAACCGAGCCGCTGTCTTATTTCTTCGACGACCCGTTTGCCCGCGTGATGATGGCCGGCATCTCGGAGGCCTGCGACGCCACCGGCGCGGGAATAGCCCTCGTGTCGGCTGGCAACGAGGAAAAACTTGCCTGGAATATCCAGAGCGCCCTCGTGGACGGCTTCATCCTGTTCTGCATCGAGGGCGGTCCGCGTCTCGTTGAGCTGACGCGCGAACGAAAGCTCCCCTTCGTCGCGCTCGAGCTCGGCTCGCAGGACGACACGGTCTCCGCGATCAGTATCGACAATGTTGCCGGCGGCCGGCTCGCGGCGCGCCATCTGGCGGAACTTGGACATCGCCGCTTCGCCGTGTTGTCGCTGGCCTTCGCCGACGACAGCACCGGTCTTGTCTCGCCCGAGCAGGTCCGGACGGCGTCCTATACCGGAACCCGTGATCGCCTCCTCGGCTATTTCGAAGAGCTTTCCCGGTTTGGTGTCGACACCACCAAAGTGCCGGTCTACGAGACCGAAAACGATAAGGCGAGCACAAGGGCTGGCCTTGAAACCATCTTCGCCTCGGCGGAACCGCCGACCGCCATCCTGGCGATGTCGGACCGGATCGCAATGGTGGCATTGGAATGGCTCAACGCACGGGGCATCGCGGTTCCCCGCGATGTTTCCGTCGTCGGCTTCGACGGCGTGCCTGAAGCCGCAACTTGCGAGCCTCCGCTCACCACCATCGCCCAGCCGATCGCCGAGATCGGCCGCCGGGCAGCGCGAAGAATCCTCGACTTCGACGGCACGGTGCGGCGAGAAACGCTCGACGTCGAACTTGTCGTCAGGGCATCGTCCGGACCACCGCCAAGTACAGGCTGACTGGGGCAGATCGGCTCCAAATCTTATCTATTGGCCGCCATGGGACCGATGCCAAAGGATGGACGAACAGGCAGCGCCTCGTTGCGGACCGGCTTGCCCTTGCCGGACCAGCCGATTGCGGACAGCCACTCCAGATAAAAGGCGAGCGCGAACTGCATGGCGATGCCGGCGGCGAGCAGCAGACTGTCATAGGCAATGCCGCCCGGGTTGATCAGCTTCATCACCTGCGCCGCCATGGCAATCACCGTGCCGGCAATGAAAACCGGCAGCGAGCGTTTGCCCAATATGGCGAGCGGATTGTCGCGGCCGGTGCGGAACAGGTTCGAGACGAAAGGCAAGGCGACGACCAGATAGCTCATCGCCAGGATGTGCAGCAGCCGCGGCAACGACAGGAACGTCTTGTCGAAACCGGTCAGCACCACCGGCAGGTCGAGCCATGACACATGCCCCCACAGCGGGCTATGCACCCAGACGAGCGCCGTCAGCACATAGGCGGCCGCCGCGCCGACCAGCCATCGATTGACCGGGATGGTGCCGCCGCGCCGCACATGCAACACGCTGGCCATGCCGATATTGAACAGCAATTGCCATGACAGCGGATTGAGGAACCAGAACCCGGGCTCCGGGTAGTTCGGCGGCGCGATCTGGTAGATTCCGGCAACCAGCCAAAGGGCTGCGGACACGGCAAGCGCGGCCAGTGGCCTGTAGCTGATGAACAGCAGGAAGGCCGGCGCCATCAACAGCAGCACCGCATAGACCGGCAGTATGTTGTTGTAACCGAGCTGATGGCCGAGCGTGACGACACCGACCAGGACTTGCGGCGGATTCCTGACGAGCGGCTCGATGTTGATCAGCGTCAGAAGGTCCGGCCGTTTCGCAAACACCGCCGCTGCGCAGAAGATGGCCATGACCACCATCGTCGTGACGATGTGGGTGACATAGAGCACGCCGGCGCGGCGCCACATCTTCAGCGTTGCGACCAACCGGTTTCCCGGCTGGAATCTGGTGCCGTAGGCAAGAGCGACGGACATGCCGGAGATCAGCACGAAGGCCTCGGCCGCATCCGAAAACCCGAAATTCTTGTAGGTCAGGGTTTCGAAAACTGTGCCCGGCACGTGGTCGATGAATATGGTCAGGAGGGCGAGTGCCCGGAACACGTCAATACGCGTATCGCGTTCCGGCGAAACTGGCATGGTCATCGATAAAAGGCCTTAAAGCTGGTTGTTCATGCGCGGTATGCGACCACCCGGGCGACCACCCGGCGCACACTGCTTCGAATCCCTCCCGCGGGGATTATATCGGCAAAGAAACGGACTGAAATGCGCCCGGTTCAATCAACTTTCGCGGAGCTTGAAAATATTCCGTTTTGAAGCCGGCAAATGAATGAAACATCGTGAAAACAAAAGGATGCAACTATGTCCGAAAAACCTCCGGAAGATGACTTTTTGCGGCGCGACCTGCCATTTTTTTATCGCGTTTACAGGCCCGCAGCACCAACCGGAGAGTGCCTCTTTCTGCTGCATGGATCGGGTGTCGACGAGACGACTCTGGTGCCGCTGGGGCGCCAAGTCTCGCCGCACGCCACCTTGGTGGCGGTGCGTGGCCGCATCGCCCAGGAAGACGGTTTCCGCTGGTTCAGGCGGATTTCGCCGATACGATTCGAGCAGGACAGCATCCGCAAAGAGGCGGACGCTTTCGCTGACTTCATCCCCAAGGCCGCGAAACGCCACGACCTCGATCTCGCCCGAGCCTCCTTTATCGGCTACTCCAACGGCGCCAACCTGGTTTCAAGCGTGATGCTGCTTCATCCGCGGCTGATCGTCCAAGCGGCTTTGCTGCGCCCGATGCCGGTTCTGGACGAGGTGCCGCCGGCGGATCTCAGCAACGCACGGGTGGTAATCTTATCCGGCGCCGACGACCTGATTTACCGGCCCTTCGCACTCGCGCTGGTCGGACTGCTCAGCCGGCATGGCGCCAAAGTCGAGGCCCACACCGTCGCCTCCGGCCATGAAATCGGCAATCCGGACGCCGCGATCGTCAGGCGGTGGCTGGCAGATCCTGCAGCCGCCGTTGCAACGTCAGATCGATAAGCCTCGAAGCTAGCCTCGCCCCATGCGGTTCCAGGCGTCCAGCCCGGCGATCTTGTAGGCTTCGGCCAGCGTCGGATAGTTGAAGGTGTTGTTGACGAAGAAGTCGACAGTGCCACCGAGATTGATGACCGCCTGGCCAATGTGGATGAGTTCGGTCGCGCCCTCGCCGACAATATGGGCGCCGAGCAGACGGCGTGTTTCGATCGAAAACAGAAGCTTCAGAAAGCCGGTGTTGACGCCCATGATGTGGCCGCGCGAGGTCTCGCGAAACCGCGCCACGCCGACCTCATAGGCTGCACCACTCTCGCGCACCTGCTCCTCGGACTGGCCGACAGTGGAGATTTCCGGCACGGCATATATGCCATAGGGAAAGGTTTCGGGCGGCGGCGGCAACGGCACGCCGAACGCGTGGCAGGCGGCCACCCTGCCCTGCTCCATCGAAGTCGAGGCCAGGCTCGGAAAACCAATGACGTCGCCGGCGGCATAGATGTTGGGCGCGCTTGTCTGGAACGTCTGCGGATCGACCTTGATGCGGCCCCTGGGATCGGCCTCAATGCCGACCGCTTCCAAGCCCAGGCTGCCGACATTGCCGGTACGCCCTGCAGCATAAAGCACCATCTCGGAACGTATGGTGCGGCCGTCGGCCAGCATCACCTCGGCATGATCGGGTTTCGAGGCGATCTCCTTGACGGCGCTGCCCAAGCGGATGGTCATGCCGCGGTCGCGCATCTGATGGATGAAGTCGTCGACGATCTCGCGGTCGACGAAATCCAACATGGTATTGCGCGGCTCGACCAGCGTCACCGACACGTCGAGCGCCGAAAAGATCGTTGCATATTCGACGCCGATGACGCCGGCGCCGATCACCGTCAGAGTGCGCGGCAGGCGGTCGAGCTCCAGCATCTCGTCGCTGTCGAAGATCCGTGTCTTGTCGAACGGCACGTCGCGCGGCCGGTGCGGCCGGGTGCCGACCGCGATCAGCGCATGGGCGAAGCCAACCTCGCTGTAGTCGCCGGTGTCGGTGGTCAGGCTGACCTTGTTGGGGCCGAGGAATTTTGCCGCGGCACGTGCGCTCTTGACCGTGTTGCGCATGAACTGGTGCTGCAGCACCTCGACCTCATGGTCGAGCGTCTTATGCAGGCGCTCGACCAGATCGCCAACCGAAATGTCCTGCTTGACCCGGTAGCCGCGACCGTAAAAGCCGCGCTCGCGCCAGCCTGAGAGGTTGAGCACCGTCTCGCGCAACGTCTTCGACGGGATGGTGCCGGTATGCACCGACACGCCGCCGAGGCGCCGGCCTCTGTCGACCACCAGCACCGACTTGCCGAGCTTGGCCGACTGCACCGCGGCGCGGCGCCCGGATGGGCCGCTGCCGATGACCAGCATGTCGTAGTCCATGTCGCCCCGTCCCCTCGGCTTGGCGCTTTTGTTGCGCCGCAGCAAGCTAACGCTATCCGCGCCACAAATTCAACAAGTCACAGACGGCGCCAAGTGCTCCGTCACCATCTACATGGTGGACGGCTCGATCTTGATTCCGCCGCGAACCTTCACCATTTCATCCACAAGCGGCCCCGTGCATTAACCCGGGTTCGATTACGAGGAAATGACATGAACGCTCGCGTTCTCGACGGCGAAATCATCACCAGCAGGCTCGAAGATATCAGCGCCTATGAGGGCGTACGCACGCGGCGCATTCTCGCCTTCTTCATCGATTATTTCATCGTGGCGCTGCTCACCATTCCATTCGCGATCCTGGTGTTCTTGTTCGGGCTGTTGACGCTCGGCCTCGGCTGGATGCTGTTTTCCATTCTCGTGCCAGCCGTCGCCATCCTCTACATCTGGAACACGCTCGGCAGTAAAGACCAGGCCACCACCGGCATGAAGATAATGGGCATCCGGCTCGACCGACTCGACGGCAGCCCCATCGACGGGCTGACCGCCGTCGTGCATTCGGTGCTGTTTTGGGCCGGCAATGTCATCCTTTCGCCGCTGGTCCTGCTGGTGAGCCTGTTTTCCGATCGCAAGCGCACGCTGCACGACCTGCTGCTCGGCACTGTCGTCAGCCGCAGCGGCCGCTGAGCAGACTTTTGAAGCGCGGCCGCAGCCTTTGCGCACAAATGTGAAGACGTCCAATCAACCAGGCTTTCACAATCCTGTTGAATTTTTCGGCTTCCGCGCCAAAGGTAGAGCGATTCGCAGGAGTGTTTCCAAGGCTCGATGACGCAGCACCCGACCCAGTCGCCGCAGTTCTTTCTGACCGCGCCCTCGCCATGTCCCTATCTCGAGGGCCAGTTCGAGCGCAAGGTGTTCACACACCTGGTCGGCGACAAGGCCCCGGAAATGAACGATCTGTTGACGCAGGGTGGATTCAGGCGGTCGCAGAACATCGCCTACAGGCCGGCTTGCGAGACCTGCCGCGCCTGTGTGTCGGTGCGCATCCTGGCGCAGGAATTCACCGCCAGCCGCAACATGAAACGGGTCATACAGCATAATTCGGATCTGGTCGGCGCCATGCACGACGCCGAGCCCTCCACCGAGCAGTATTCGCTGTTCCGCAGCTATCTCGACGCCCGCCATCGCCGTGGCGGCATGTCCGATATGACCGTGCTCGACTACGCCATGATGGTAGAGGATACCCATGTCGACACCAAGGTCATCGAATACCGTCGCCGCGGACCCGACAGCTTCATCACCGGCAAGGGCCAGGGCGAGCTGATCGCCGTGGCGCTCACCGACAAGATGGCCGATGGCCTGTCGATGGTCTATTCCTACTTCAACCCGGACTTCGAGGACCGCTCGCTCGGCACCTTCATGATCCTCGACCACATCGCCCGCGCCAGGGCGATGGGCCTGCCCCATGTCTACCTGGGTTACTGGGTCAACGGCTCGCGCAAGATGAATTATAAGATGCGCTTCCAGCCGCAGGAGCATCTCGGCCCGAAAGGTTGGGAACGCTACAATCACGAAGCGGTTTCGCGCTGATCTTCGCTTTCGGTATTCAGTCTTAAATTGTTTCGAGGAAGATGCCCGCTGGGCTTCCGGCCGATCGGCTGGAAACCGGGCAGGTCAATTTTGCGCCTCCAAGCCTACGCGAGAATTGCCGCATGTCTTCCCACAACGAGCACCAGAGAGGCCTTCTGATCACCGCCATCGGCGGGCTGACGCTGACGGTCGACATTCCGCTGATCCGGCTCGCCGATGGCGAGGCATGGACGATCCTGCTGTTGCGCACCGGTACGACCTTCGTCGCCACGCTCATCATCTGGGCCGTCTGGCGCTCGCTGAGCGCAAAGGCGCCGCAGCTTATCCCGGGCTGGTCAGGGCTCATCGTTGCCGCCCTCTACGGGCTCGGCTCGATCGCCTTCATCACCGGCGTCTACAGCACCTCGACCGCCAACCTCGTTTTCATCCTGGCGTTCACAACCATGTTCGCGGCCCTTTTGTCATGGCTGTTCCTGAAGGAGAGGCCACGGCCCCTGACGCTTGCAGCGCTGGCACTGATGATCGTCGGCGTGACGATCATTGTCGGCGATTCCGTTGGAACCGGACATCTCTTCGGCGACCTGATGGCGCTATGCTCGGCTTTCATGATCGCAGCGGCCATCACTATCTCGCGCGCAAGCGGCAAGGATATGGGTTTCACGGCGCTGATCGGAGTGGTCCTGCCGCTGGCCGTCGCCGCCCTGATGGTTTCCAAGGTGGGTTTTCACGTCAACGCGCCATGGTGGATCGTCTTCAACGGTGCCGTCATCATGCCGATCTCTTTCTTCTGCCTCGCCAACGGCCCGAAATACATCTCCGGGCCGGAAGTGGCGATGTTCTACCTGTTAGAAACCGTGCTGGCGCCGGTCTGGGTGTGGATGATCTTCGCCGAAGCGCCGTCGCGCTACAGCCTGATCGGCGGCGCAATCCTCATCATGACCTTGATCGGCCATTCGCTCTGGCAGTTGCACGAGGGGCGCAAGCGCCGCGCCACGTTCGCCGTCAGTCACCCGGCCTGATTCTTTTTCGCGGCGGCACGTTCGGCGACAATTTCGATCTGCGGCGGCGCGTCATCGTGCTCCGCCGGTTCGGCGGCAGCGAGTTCATCGGTCAGTTCCACTTCGCGCAGCCATTCGCGCCAGATTGCGACCAGCAGGGCCATCAGCACCGGGCCTATGAACAGGCCGAGAAAACCCATCGTCTTGACGCCGCCGATCAGGCCGAAAAAGGTTGGCAGGAAGGGCAGCTTTATCGGCCCGCCGACCAGCTTTGGGCGCAATGTCTTGTCGACGACGAAGAGTTCGACCGCGCCCCAGACGAACAGTGCCAGCCCAGCCATCGGCGAGCCGCTGGCGGCGAGATAGATCGAGACCAGCGTGAAGGACAGGGGCGCGCCGCCGGGGATCAGCGCCATGATGCCGGTCAGCGCGCCGAGCGTCACCGGCGAAGGCACGCCGGCCAACCAGTAAGCGATGCCCAGCACCAGCCCTTCGCCGATGGCGATAACGGTCATGCCGGTCACCGTCGAGGAGATCGTCGCCGGCACCACGCGTGAGATCCGTTCCCATCTGGCCGGCAGGATGCGTTCGCCGAGGCGATCGACCTGTCCGGCGAAATGCTCGCCGTCACGATAGGCGAAGAACAGCGCGATCATCATGAACAGCAGCGTCAGCAAAAGGCCGAAGGCGCTGCCGCCCGCGGCAAGCACGCCGCGGTAGATGCTGCCGATATTGGCGCCGCTGATCAGCTGGATCAGTTCGCCGATACCGCCAGGGTGGCCAACGTTGACCGTCCATTGTTCATTGAGCCATTCGCCCACCACCGGCATGGTGGCAATCCAGTGCGGCGTCGGCGCACCGTAGCGGTTGGTCTCGATCGACCAGTTGACCCATTCGCGCACCTCATTGATGGCGTAGGTGCCGGCAAGCGCGATCGGCACCACCAGGAAGGTCAGGATGAACAAGATCGCAAGCGTCGCCGCGATGGTGCGGTTGCCGCCGACGCCGGCGAGCAGCCGTCGGTAGAGCGGCCAGCTGGCGAAGGCGATCACCAGGGCGGCAAGGACCGGAAACAGGAAGCCGTGGAAGAAGTAAACGCCAGCGGCAACGATCAGCACCAGGAGCCAGCGCGCCGCCGACAGCGGCGGAATGACAGCGGCCCTGAGCGGCGTCGACAGGCCAAACAGGCGCTGCTGCCGCTCCGGCTTCTGTATCCTGACTTCCTTCAAGCGCCCAATTCTCCCTGGCCCATAGCGTCGCTTATGCACTGATATAGTGCAGCAATCGTGACGACATTCCAAATGTTTGGGTAGAGCTGCTAATCTCCCCGCTTGAGGAGGAGATGGCCGGCAGGCCAGGGGGGTCGCCGAGCGTGAGACGCCAGCCTCCTCTGTCTGCGATACGTGAGGCGCCAGTCCCCTCCGTCTGCGATAAGGGTCGTGTCTGGACGTTCCGACCCCCTCTGTCGCCTTCGGCGACATCTCCCCCTCAAGGGGGGAGATACCGCTTCACCCGAACTTCCCCGTGCGCGGGAACCCCTTCGGCACCATGCGGCCGGCCGAGGCGCGGGCGCCAATCCATTCGGCAAGCTCGTCACGCGATTTGGTAAAGGTGCGGTCTGCCGAATCCTGCCAGGACAGGCCGCTTGCGAGCGTGAAGGTCTTGAGGTCGAGGACGCCGCCGTCCTTGTACTTCTGCAGGCGCACGCCCTTGCCGCGCCCCATCTCCGGGATCTCGGCCAGCGGGAACACCAGCATCTTGCGGTTCTCGCCGACGATGGCGAGATGGTCGCCCGCGACGCTCACGCAGCGCTGGGCTTCGTCTGGCGCCTTGACGTTCATCACCTGCTTGCCCTTGCGGGTGTTGGCGACGACTTCTTCTTCCGGCACGATGAAACCGTTGCCGTCATGCGACACCAGCAGCAGCTTGCGCTTGGGATCATGGACGAAGGCGGTGACGATATCCTGGTCGTTGTCCATGTCGACGATGATGCGGATCGGCTCACCATGGCCACGCCCGCCGGGCAGCCGGTCGGCGCCGATCGTGTAGAACTTGCCGCCGGTGGTGAAGACCAGCACCTTGTCGGTGGTCTGGGCATGGAAGGCGAGCTTGAGGCTGTCGCCTTCCTTGAAGGTCAGGGCCGAATGGTCGGTCAGATGACCTTTCATGGCCCTCAGCCAGCCCTTTTCCGAAACGACCACAGTGACCGGCTCGCGCTCGATCATGGCATGGGCGATATCGGTCAGGTCATGCTCGGGTGCGTCGGCGAACTCGGTGCGGCGTTTGCCGATGTCGGTCTCGGGCCCGTATTTCTGGCGAACATTGGCGACTTCCCACTTGATCGTCGCCCACTGCTTGGCGTCGGACGCAAGCAGTGCCTCGATCTGCTTCTTCTCGCCGGTCAGACCATTGAATTCCTCGCGGATTTCGAATTCCTCGAGCTTGCGCAGCGCCCTCAGACGCATGTTGAGGATGGCTTCAGCCTGGGTGTCGGTGAGTGACCAGCGGGCCATCATCACTTGCTTGGGCTCGTCCTCCTCGCGGATGATCCTGATCACCTCGTCGATGTTGAGGTAGGCAATCAAATAGCCGGCGAGGATCTCCAGCCGCCTCTCGATCTCGCCGAGGCGGTGCTTGGAGCGGCGGATCAAGACGTCGCGGCGGTGCTCCAGCCATTCCTTGAGCACACCTTTCAGCGACAGCACGTTCGGCACCTTGCCGCGCGACAACACGTTCATGTTGAGCGGAAAGCGGCTTTCGAGCTCGGTCAGCTTGAACAGCGATTCCATCATGATGCCGGGATCGACCGAGCGGCTCTTCGGCACCAGCACGACGCGGATGTCCTCGGCGCTCTCGTCGCGGATATCCTCGAGCAGCGGCAGCTTGCGTGCCATCAAGAGCTCGGCGATCTTTTCGATCAGCCTGGCCTTCTGGACGCCATAGGGAATTTCGGTGACGACAATGTTCCAGGTGCCCCTGCCCTGATCCTCCTGGCTCCATTTCGCCCTGACGCGAAAGCCACCGCGACCCGTTTCGTAGGCTTCGAGGATCGAGGCTCGACTGTCGACGATGATGCCGCCGGTCGGGAAATCCGGCCCCTGGACGAAGTCCATCAGCTTGGTGACGGGCGCATCCGGATGATCGATCAGGTGAAGCGCGGCGTCGCAAAGCTCGGCCGCATTGTGCGGCGGAATCGAGGTCGCCATACCGACGGCAATGCCGGACGAGCCGTTGGCAAGCAGATTCGGGAAGGCGCCGGGCAGCACCGCCGGCTCCTCGTCTTCCTCGTTGTAGGTCGGGCGGAAATCGACCGCATCCTCGGTGATGCCTTCCAAAAGCAGCGTCGACACTTCGGTCATGCGCGCTTCGGTGTAGCGCATGGCGGCGGCGTTATCGCCGTCGATATTGCCAAAATTACCCTGCCCGTCGACCAGCGGGTAGCGCATCGAAAAATCCTGCGCCAACCGCACCAACGCGTCGTAGATCGACTGGTCGCCATGCGGATGGAATTTGCCCATCACCTCGCCGACGATGCGGGCGCATTTGGCAAAACCCTGGTCGGGGTTGAGCCGCAACAAGCGCATAGCATGCATGATGCGACGATGCACCGGCTTCAATCCGTCGCGCACGTCCGGCAGCGCCCGATGCATGATGGTCGACAGCGCGTAGGCGAGATAGCGCTCTTCCAGCGCCTTCTTCAGATCGACCGGCTCGATATTGTCGCCGCCGCCACTCTCGGGCGGCAAAAGCCTTTTTCCCATGGGCTGGCACTAGCCGAGCGGGTGATTCGCGGCAAGAGGCACCAGTATGCCTCCTCCTAAAGCGCGTCGCGTTCGACCGGCCTCATGCGACGCTTTAGGTCCTTGTTTTGATGCATGTCGTCATCGCAAAACCGCTGCACACTTTGCGCGACATCCATTATGCAACGGGAATTGGGAGCGTCGCGACGCCGGCCAACATCAACCCGTTACATCCTGCTTCTATCGCAAGCCTGATGGATCGGGTTTGCCTTTAGCCGCGATTTTCGATCATTGTGCCGAGGCCCGCCTTTTTCCGGTCCAGTTCGTCGCCGAATGGTGACGACGCGACGATTTGAAAAGAATTTCAGGACACTCTCAGGGGAGCTCTCGATGACGATCAGGCACTCGACACTTATTAAAAGACTGGCTTTTTCGACCTTTTTGCTGACGCTGCCGCTGAATGCGGCATTCGCGCAGGATACCGCGGTCGCCGACCGGCTGAAGGCTGCCCTCGCCGCCCAGGGTGTCGACCTCTCCTGGACCGGAGTAACCGGCGACACCTCCAGCATGGTTCTGCAAGGCGTGGCGGTCAAACCGGCGGCCGAAAAGGAGGCGCTCAAGATCGGCGACGTCAAGCTCGAAGGGGTGACCGAAGCCAATGGTGGCTATCAAATCGCGACCGTGTCGACGTCGCCGTTCGAACATAGCGAGGATGGCGTCACGCTCAATCTCAGCCCCTTCGTCATCCACGACATGACGGTTCCGGCCGAAGGCGCAAGCGGCCCGCTGGGCTCGCTGATGATTTACAAATCGGCCGAGCTCGACAACATGACCGTCAAGGTGGCCGACAAGACCGCTTTCTCGATGGACGGGCTTGCCATCGCAATCACGCCGCCGGCCGACGGCAAGGCCTTGGCGTTTTCCGGCACCACGGAAAAATTCACTGCCGACCTGACACTGGTCGAAGATCCGAAGTCCAAGGAAGTCATCAACGCGCTCGGCTACCAGAACATATCGGGCAATCTTGAGATGGAAGGCACCTGGCAGCCTACCGACGGCAGGATGGACTTGTCGAAATACGAAATATCGGTCGACAATGCCGGCACGCTCGGCATGACCTTCGATCTCGGCGGCTACACGCTGGACGTCATCAAATCACTGCAGGAGATGCAGAAGAAGATGGCGGCGCAGCCCGAAGGCGCCGACAATTCGGCGCAAGGCATGGCCATGCTCGGGCTGCTGCAGCAGCTTTCGTTCAACAGCGCCTCGATCCGCTTCGATGATGATTCGCTGACCAAAAAGGTGCTCGATTATGCCGGCAAGCAGCAAGGCATGTCCGGCAAGGACATTGCCAACCAGGCCAAGGCGATCGTGCCCTTCGGCATGGCGCAGCTCAACAATCCGGAACTGACGGCGCAGGTTTCGGCCGCGGTCAACAAATTCCTCGACGATCCGCAAAGCATCGAGGTCTCGGCCGAGCCGCCGGCGGCGGTGCCGTTCGCGCTGATCATGGCGGGCGCCATGTCCAACCCGCTCGACCTGCCGAAAACGCTTGGCGTGACGGTTACGGCAAACGAAGACTGACCGAGATCCCAAAGCAAAAGCCCGGCAGCGATGCCGGGCTTTTTTATGAATCAACAGCATCGGTTCGGAGCGTTTCCTAAACCTCTTTCTTCGTCGCCACGACGCGCAGCGACAATTCGCGAAGCTGCTGCGGGCTGGCCTCCGACGGCGCGTTCATCAACAGGTCATAGGCCTGCTGGTTCATCGGGAACATCGTCACTTCGCGCAGGTTCCTCGCGCCGACCAGAAGCATGACGACGCGGTCGATGCCTGCCGCCATGCCGCCATGCGGCGGCGCGCCATACTGGAAGGCGCGGTAGAGGCCACCGAAGCGCTCCTCGACCGTCTCGCGGTCAAGCCCGACCGTCTCGAACGCCTTGACCATGGTTTCGGGCAGATGGTTGCGGATGCCGCCTGAGGCGATCTCGAAACCATTACAGACCATGTCGTACTGGAACGCCTTGATTCCGAGCAGATCCTCGCCGTTCAGCGCATCGATGCCACCTTGCGGCATCGAGAACGGATTGTGCGCGAAGTCGATCTTCTTCTCCTCCTCGTTCCATTCGAAGAACGGGAAGTCGACGATCCAGCACAATTCGAAGCGATCACGGTCGACAAGATTGAGCTCCTCGCCGGCGCGGCTGCGCGCCGCTCCCGCGAAGGAGACGAACTTCTTCGGATCGCCGGCGACGAAGAAGGCGGCATCGCCATCGGCAAGGCCGAGTTGTTGTCGAATCGCCTCGGTGCGCTCCTCGCCGATATTCTTGGCCAGCGGCCCGGCGCCTTCGAGCTTCTCGCCCTCCTTGCGCCAGAAGATGTAGCCGAGGCCGGGCTGGCCCTCGCCTTGCGCCCATGAGTTCATGCGGTCGCAAAAGGCGCGAGACCCGCCGGTCTTGGCCGGAATGGCCCAGACCTCGGCCTTCGGATCGTTGGCAAGGATGTTGGCAAATACCTTGAAGCCGGAATCGCGAAAATGATCCGAGACGGCCTGCATCTCGATCGGGTTGCGCAGGTCCGGCTTGTCGGTGCCGTATTTGCGCATGGCGACATCATAGGCGATGCGCGGAAACTTCTCCGTCACCGGCTTGCCGGCGGCAAAGGTCTCGAACACCCCCCGCATTACCGGCTCCATGGTGGTAAACACATCCTCCTGCTCGACGAAGCTCATCTCCACGTCGAGCTGGTAGAATTCACCCGGCAGACGGTCGGCGCGCGGGTCCTCGTCACGGAAGCACGGCGCAATCTGGAAGTAGCGGTCGAAGCCGGACACCATGATCAGCTGCTTATACTGCTGCGGCGCCTGCGGCAGCGCATAGAAAGTGCCGGGGTGGATGCGCGACGGCACCAGGAAGTCGCGCGCGCCTTCCGGCGATGAGGCGGTCAGGATCGGCGTCGAGAATTCGGTGAAGCCGACCTCGCCCATCAGCTTGCGCATCTCGGCGATGATTTTCGTCCGCGCCACGATGTTCTTGTGCAGCGTGTCGCGGCGCAGGTCGAGGAAGCGGTATTTGAGGCGGATGTCCTCCGGATAGTCCGGCTCGCCGAAGACCGGCAGCGGCAATTCCCTGGCGGCCGACAGCACTTCGATCTCGCGCGCGAAAATCTCGATCTCGCCGGTCGGCAAATTGGGGTTCACGGTGTCGGCGAGGCGCGCCTTGACCTCGCCGTCGACGCGGACGACCCATTCGCCACGCAAGGTCTCCGCGATCTTGAAGGCAGGCGAATCCGGATCGGCGACGATCTGGGTCAGACCGTAATGGTCGCGCAAATCGATGAACAGCAGGCCGCCATGGTCGCGCACGCGATGCACCCAACCCGACAGGCGAACGGTCGAGCCGACGTCGGCCTTCCTCAATTGGGCACAGGTATGGCTGCGGTAACGATGCATTGTCATTCTTAAGGTCCGGATGTTGGGTTGCGGCCAAGGCATGATGGCCCAGCCTGAAAATTTGCGCGAAAAGCACATGAGAGGGTGCATTTGTCAAGGCAAGCGGCGGCTGGGTCGAGTTCGCGTTCTTCCCGCCCCTATCCCACCGGCATCAATTTATGCCAGAGGCGTCAATCTGAGTTCGCTGCTCTGTGCCGGCAGTTCAACTATGCACTCATCCCTTCACCCCGCCCGCCGTGAGGCCGGAGACGATCTTGCGCTGGAAGATGAGAACGAGGACGACAAGCGGCACGGTGACGATCACCGATGCGGCCATGATGTTGCCCCACGGGATCTCGAACTGCGAGCTGCCGGAGAGCAGCGCTATCGCGACCGGCACGGTTCGCTGCTCGTTGCTGGAGGTAAACGTCAGGGCGAACAGGAACTCGTTCCAAGCACCGATGAAGGCGAGAAGCCCGGTGGTCGCCAGCGCCGGCCACATCAGCGGCAGGAAGACGCGGCCGATGATGATCCAGGGCGTGGCGCCATCGAGGATCGCCGCTTCCTCCAGTTCGATCGGCAGGTCGCGAACGAAGGCGGTGAGCACCCAGACGGTGAACGGCAAGGTGAAGATCATGTAGGACAAGATCAGCGCGAACGGCGAATTGTAGAGGCCGAAGATGCGGATTAGCTCGAAAAGCCCGGCAAGCACCGCCAATTGCGGGAACATCGAGACGGACAGGATGATGAGGAGCAGTGCCGAACGGCCTCTGAAGCGGATGCGCGCCAGCGCATAGGCAGCGGTGATGCCGAGGAACAGCGAAATGAAGACGACGGCGCTCGAGATGAACAGCGAGTTCACGAGATTGCGCAAAAAGGTCCCCTCGGTGAACACGGTCCTGTAGTTGCTAAAGGTAATCGCCGTCGGCCAATAGTCGATCTGGAAGAGCGCCGTCCCCGATTTCAGGCTGGTGATGATGGCGTAGTAGAACGGGAACACCGCGACAACAACGATAACGGCGACGAGGAGGTAGAAAGCCGTGCGCTTGACGATCCACATGGTCAGTGCTCCCACATGATCAATAGTCCTTGTCCAGTCTTATCCGGCCGAGCCAAAGAACGAGCATGGTCAGTAGGGCGAGGATAAGGAAGAGCAACGTCGAGGCGGCGGAACCGGAAGCGAATTTGTCGAACTCAAACAGGCTCTCGCGGGCAAACACCGACATCGACTTGGTGTGTATGTTGTTTGGCGTAAGCACGTAGATCAGATCGAAGATGCGCAGGGCATCGAGACCGCGAAAGATCATGGCCACCATCAACGCCGGTCGGACGAGCGGCAAGGTGATCTTCCAGAAAACTCTCCACGCGCCGACGCCGTCGAGCTTGGCGACCTCGTAGATTTCTTGTGGAAGCATCTGCAGGCCGGCGAGAATGAGAAGCGCCATGAACGGGGTCGCTTTCCAGATATCGACAACGAGGACGGCGACCATCGCCGTGTCGGCGCTGGCGGTCCAGGCGATTTTTGTACTGATCAGGCCGAGCTTGAGCAGGACGTCGTTGATGATGCCGAACTGGTCGTTGAGCATCCACTGCCACATTTTCGCCGAGACGATCGTCGGGATGGCCCAAGGGATTAGAATCGCGGCGCGCACGATGCCGCGGCCGCGAAACCTCGTGTTGAGCACCAGCGCGACGATCATGCCGAGCACCGTCTCGCAGGTCACCGAAATCACCGCGAAGCGCACGGTGTTCCAGACGGCGCGCCACCAGACCGGATCGGCGAGCAGCCCGTCGTAGATGACGCGGCCGCTCGGCATTTGCACGACGGAGAAATAGTTGGCGAAACCAACCCAGCGGCGGGCTTCGAGGTCGGCGAGCGAGGCATCGGTGAAGCCGAAATAGATCGTGCGCATCAACGGCCAGCCGGCAACGGCGGCGAGCACGATGAGCGTCGGGGCAAGCAGCAGCCATGCCGAGCGCGCACGCTGACGCGCCAGCATCGAGCCTGAGCGCGGCGAGGTCACCAGGCGGTGCCTTTGAGCCTGGTCAAGGAGAACTCCACATCGGCAAGGTTGTCGGCGGCCGTGCCCTCGCCGGAAATGGTGTTGTGGACGGCGGTCCAGAACTCGCTCGATGCCTCATTGTACCTGCTCTTGGCTTGGGCCGAGGGACGCGGCACCGCGTTGAGGACGACTTCCTTCCAGCGCGGAATCACCGGCTGGGCGCTGGCGATGTCGGCATCGTCATAGAGTGCCTGGATGGTCGGCAGATATGCCCCCTTCAAGGCGCGGTACTTCTGCATCTGCGGCGAGGCGATCCATCTGACCAGATCGATCGCTGCATCCGGGTTCTTCGAATATCTGGAAACCGCGAGATTCCAGCCGCCAAGCGTTGCTGCCGGGCGGGCGCCCTCGCCCGACCCCGGCGGCAGCGTGGTCACCTCGAACTTGCCTTTGATGGGGGAGCTTTCGCTGTTGCCAAGCGCGTAGGCATAGGGCCAGTTGCGCATGAAGACGGCGTTGCCGGTCTGCCAGACTCCGCGCGACTCTTCTTCCTGATAGGCCAGAACGCCGGGCGGCGAGATGGTTCCCACCCAGCTCCTCGCCATTTCCAGCGCCGCAACTGCTTGCGGATTGTTGATGGAGATCGTGCCGTCCGGCTCGATAATCTGGCCGCCGCCGTTCGACTTCACCCATTCGAGTGCATCGCAGGTCAGCCCCTCATAGGCGTTGCCCTGGAAAACGAAACCCCACATGTCCTTGTTGCCGGCCGCGCGCTCCTTGTCCATGACAAGCTTGGCGGTATCGGCAAGTTCAGCCCAGTTGGCCGGGACCCTGGCGCCGTATTTGTCGAGGAGATCCTTGCGGTAGTAGAGCGCCGGAGCGTCGGTGAATATCGGCAAGGCGACCAGCTTGCCGTCCACGGTCTGCGATTTGATGATCGATGGGAAATGGGTGCCAACGACATCCTTGGTCGCTTCGGTCAGGTCGATGAACTGCCTTGCAAGCTGGGGGGCCCAGATGATGTCCGTTTGATAGACGTCGACGTCGCTGCTTCCGGCGGCGAGCCAGAGCCGGTATTGGCCAAACTGGTCCGTCGCCGAGGGAGGCAGCGGAACGACGCTAACCTTATTGCCGGTCTTCTTCTCGTATTGATCGAGGATCTCGCGAAGGATTCTCTGGCCGTTGCCGGTATCGCCGGATACCATGGCGAGGTCGACAGCCCGCGCCGGCCCGGCCGCCAGAACTGCGGCCATGGCAAATGCCGCAAATGCGGGATGAAATTTCATGACGGCGGACCTCCCTTTGGAGCTTCAGGCCGGGCAGCAGAAACCACATCGATGCCCAACACCGTCTCCGCACACCGCCAGCTCACAAGACGCGTATTCGCCCCACCAGCACTGAACTACAAAGATACGCCTTGGTTCCAACACGGAGGGTCCGGCGCCACGCGGCAGCCCCCCGCTGGCCCCAACGCCGCCGGGAATTGCCGCTGGTATTGGCGAAGGCGATGGTTCAAGAAGGGATCAACGACAGGCTTTCCTTCATGTCTTCCATCCGCCCGCTGATCCCCCTCCTGATCGCCGCCGGCATCCTGCTCGGCGGCAACGGCCTGCAGAGCACGTTGATTGCGCTGCGTGGTGCGCAGGAGGGTTTTCCCGCTTCGTCGATCGGCTTGATGGGCACGTTCTATTTCGCCGGCTTTTTGCTCGGCTGCCTTGCCGTGACGCGCATCATGAAGTCCGTCGGCCATGTGCGCGCCTTTTCGGCACTGGCGGCGATCGCCTCGGCGGGGACGCTGCTTCTGGTGCTGGTCATCGATCCGGTGATGTGGTGCGCCGTGCGCTTTGCCGGCGGGTTCTGCTTTGCCGGCTTGTTCACCATCATGGAAGCCTGGCTGAATTCCGGCGTCACCAACACCGACCGGGCGCGGGTGCTTGCCATCTACCGGATGGTCGACATCGGCTCGGTGACGGGCGCCCAGTTCCTGATCCCGATCTTTGGCGCCGGCGGCTTTGCCATCTTCGCCATCATGTCGATGATGATCACCGTTTCGCTGGTGCCGGTTTCGCTCGGCGACCGCTCCAATCCGACGCCGCCGGAAGACGTCAAGCTCGATTTGGCGCGCGTCTGGCGGATCTCGCCGCTCGGCTGCTTCGGCTGTATCGCCGTTGGCGTCACCAACAGCGCCTTCCGCACCCTGTCGCCGGTCTATGCCGAGCAGATCGGCATGTCGGTTGCCGACGTCGTCACCTTCGTCAGCGTCGGCATTTTCGGCGGCGCCATCATCCAGTACCCGCTTGGCTATCTCTCCGACCGCTGGGACCGGCGCTCGGTGCTGCTGATGACGACGTGCTGTGCGATGGTGGCGGCACTGGCGCTGGCGTTCGTGGCTGGCGGCAGTCCGTTCCTCAACTTCCTGCTCGTCTTCATCTTCGGCTGCTTCGCCATGCCGCTCTATTCGCTGTCGGCGGCGCATTCCAACGACCGCGCCGACAAGGGCGAGTTCGTGCTGATCAACGCAGCCTTGATGCTGTTTTACTCGTTCGGCGCCATCGGCGGGCCGTTCGCAGCCTCGACGGTGATGCAATTTTTCGGGCCGAGCGCGCTGTTCGTGTTCAGCGCCACCGTCTATGCGATCTTCGTGGCCGTCATCCTTTACCGGATGCAGGCGCGCTCCGCCGTGCCGGCTACCCATCGCAGCCGTTTTACGGCGCTGTTGCGCACTTCGACGGTTTTTGCCCGGTTGGCGAAACGGAATGCCGATCCCGATGAACCCGCAAAGCCTGGATAGAGGTGTTACGCTTGACGAAAGCGCGCGCGGCTGAAATTGAAAGAGACCCTATCCCTTGCCAAAAGCGATTTGATGCACGTCATCACCACTCAGAAAGAACTCGAGACCGTTATTGCCGCTTTCGAAAAGGCGGAATTCGTCACCGTCGATACCGAATTCATTCGCGAAACGACCTTCTGGCCGATCCTGTGCCTGATCCAGATGGCAGCGCCCGGGGTGACGGCGCTGATTGATCCGCTGTCGCCCGACATCGACCTGAAACCGTTCTTCAGGCTGATGGCCAACGAGGCGATCGTCAAAGTCTTCCATGCGGCGCGGCAGGACATCGAAATCATTGTGCATCTCGGCGATCTTGTGCCGCATCCGGTGTTCGACACCCAGGTCGCGGCAATGGTCTGCGGCTTCGGCGACAGCGTTTCCTACGACCAGCTGGTGCAGCGCATCACCGGCGCGCGGCTCGACAAGTCCTCGCGCTTCACCGACTGGCGCCACCGTCCGCTGTCCGAAAAGCAGCTCGACTACGCGCTCGCCGACGTCACCCACCTGATCGAGGTCTACAAGCATCTCAGCGCCGAGCTGGTGCGGGAAAACCGCGCCCACTGGCTGAACGAGGAGATGGACGTGCTGACCTCGCGCGAGACCTACGATCCGCATCCCGAGGATGCCTGGAAGCGGCTCAAAATGCGGCTGCGCAAACCGCAGGAACTGGCGATCGTGCAGGGGGTGGCCGCCTGGCGCGAACGCGAAGCGCGCGAGCGCGACGTGCCACGCGGCCGGGTGCTCAAGGACGATGCGATCTACGAAGTGGCGCAACAGGCGCCGCGCGACGCTGCGGCGCTGAGCAAGCTGCGTACCACGCCGAAGGGCTGGGAACGCTCGTCGACGGCGACGGCACTGCTTGGCGCGGTAAACGCTGCCCTTGCCCTGCCCAGGGAAGAGATGCCGAAGCTGCCGAAGAGCTTCCAGCCGCCGGAGGGGTCGAGCGCCGCTGCGGAGTTGCTGAAGGTGCTGCTGCGGATCGTCGCCGAAAAGGAGGGCGTCGCATCCAAGGTACTCGCCTCCAGTGACGACATCGACCGCATCGCTGCCGAGGGCGAGGAAGCCGACGTGCCGGCATTGCAAGGCTGGCGGCGTGCCGTTTTCGGCGAGGCCGCGCTCAAGCTGGTGCGCGGCGAACTCGCCATCAGGTTCGACAAGCGCAAGATCGCGGTGTTCGATTTGTAGCCTTGAGCTTGCTCAGACTAAGCCGAGCAGATGCAGCGCCAGCCATATCCAGCCAAGTGCGAGAACGACCGCGCCCAGGTAGAATGCCCTGCTGCGCAGGATTAGCCGATTGCTGGTCAAGTGGACCGATGCGTGAAGATAGCGGGAGACGACAAAGATCCACATCAGTGCCAAAGTCAGATAATTGACGCCATTGGTCACGTGCAGCGTCAAGCATAAGACGTAGAAAAGCACCGGCAGTTCGAACTGGTTGCTCAGATTGTTGGCGACGGTGATACTGGACCCAGGCTCCGTCGAGCGCGTCTTGAACTGGCCGGTCTTGGCTTCGCCCGATCTGACCGCGCCATGGCGGCGCCGGCCCATTACGACATAGACGATATAGACCAGCAGCACCTGCGCCAGCATCGGCCAGAAGATCGCGGTCTGGTTCAAGACGCCCCCTGTCGTTGTCACCCAGCCTTCAAGGCCGTTTCTGAGCCATCAGAATGAAAGCCGCAATGACGGTCACTGGTATCGCCAGCAGGGCGAATTTGGTGACGATCAGCGCCGAGGCGAAGGATAGCGAATCCGGATTGGCCGACAGAAAATCGGACAAAAGACGAGCCACGGCGATGTTCTGGGCATAGTCGGCAAGCGTGTACGGCAGCACCAGCACAGCTGCAAATGCCGCCTGCGTTTGCGCAGGCAGTGCATGGAAATTCTTCAGCCGCCGGCCCGTGGCCAGGATCAGGCTGACCATCGTCAGCGACAGCAGCGCCGGAAACAGCAGGTCGAAGGTCAGGTAATGCCAGACGAGGATAATCTCGCTGCCGCGCCGGCCGAGAGCCGTTAGCCAGGCCATGCCCTCATCCGGGGTGAAACCGGCATAGCGCATGTCGAGCGACGGCAGACCGCCGCTCAATCGGCGAAAATAGAGGAACTCCATCGCCGTCATGATGATGAAAACCGCCACTGTGGCGACACTGAGTGCGGCCGCGTGGCGCGACAGCCGCAGGATCATTGCCGCCAGATTGCGCCAAGACGCATGGCGATCAGGCTCCGCCAGGATAATTCGGGCTTTCGCGGGTAATCGTGACGTCATGGGCGTGGCTTTCACGAAGTCCGGCATTGGATATCCGCACAAAAGTGGCGCGCTCGCGGAAATCGGCAAGGTCGCGGCCACCGACATAACCCATAGCGGCTTTCAGGCCGCCTGCAAGCTGGTGCAGCACGCCAGACACAGGTCCTTTGTACGGCACCTGCCCTTCGATGCCTTCGGGGACCAGTTTCAGCGTGTCGCGCACCTCGGCCTGGAAATACCGATCGGCGGAGCCGCGCGCCATCGCGCCGACCGAACCCATGCCGCGATAGGCTTTGAAGGAGCGGCCCTGATGCAGATAGACCTCGCCGGGGCTCTCGTCGGTGCCGGCCAGCAGCGAGCCAATCATCGCCGCGCTGGCCCCGGCGGCCAGCGCCTTGGCGAGATCGCCCGAATATTTGATGCCGCCATCGGCAATAACCGAAACGCCCGATTTCTGTGCCGTCTCGACTGCCGACATGATTGCCGAGAGCTGCGGCACGCCGACGCCGGCGACGATGCGGGTGGTGCAGATGGAGCCTGGTCCGATGCCGACCTTTACGGCGTCGGCGCCGGCATCGATCAGCGCCAAGGTGCCTTCCGCGGTGGCGACGTTGCCGGCCAGGATGCGAACCGAGTTGGACAGCTTCTTGGCCCGCGTCACGGCATCCAGAACGCGCTGCGAATGACCGTGCGCGGTGTCGATCACCAGAAGGTCGACACCGGCGTCGATGAGGCGCTCGGCCCGCTCGAAACCGTCATCGCCGACACTGGTGGCGGCGGCGGCGCGCAAGCGTCCCTGCGCATCCTTGGTGGCGTGCGGGTTGAGCTGCGACTTCTCGATGTCCTTGACCGTGATCAGCCCGACGCAATTGCCGTCCCGATCGACCACAACCAGCTTCTCGATGCGGTGCTGATGGAGCAGCCGCTTGGCCTCGTCCTGATCGACGTTCTCCTTGACCGTGATCAGGTTCTCGCGGGTCATCAGCTCATAGACCTTTTGCGCCGGATCGGACGCGAAGCGGACGTCGCGGTTGGTCAGGATGCCGACGAGCCGGCCGACCGTGTGGCCGCCGGCGCCGCCGTTCTCGACCACCGGAATGCCCGAGATGCTGTAGGTGCGCATCAGGCCCAGCGCATCGGCAAGCGTTGCCTCAGGACCGATGGTGACCGGGTTGACCACCATGCCGGATTCGAATTTCTTCACCTGCCGCACCTGCTCGGCCTGTTCGGCCGGCGAGAAATTGCGGTGGATGACACCGATGCCGCCGGCCTGGGCCATGGCGATGGCGAGCCGCGCCTCGGTAACGGTGTCCATGGCGGCCGACAGGATCGGCACGTTGAGGTCGATGTCGCCGGCGATGCGGGTGCGGATGTCGGTCTCGCCGGGCATGACCTCGGAATGACCCGGCTGCAGCAGCACGTCGTCAAAGGTCAGCGCCAACGCGCCGGTGGACGTCTCGATGATTTTTGCCATGGCCAGCCCTCGGAATGCAGGAAAGGCGCTCGCCCTGATGGACAGCGCCGACTCGTCTTCTTCCCTTTCAGGATTGGCGCTGGCTCGTAACACGTCCCGTCGCCGTTGAAAAGCCGATGGTTGTGTAGTGGCAAAGCTGCATTTGCCGCAGGTGCTGCACGACTTGCGGTCGCACAAACGTGACGGCAAATTAATGCGACATCCGGGCCAAGCCATGATAACCGCCCTATCTGTCGGTTTGGCCCCCAAGGCCGGCAAGCAATCGCGACGCACATTTCAAGGCCGGATCCATCGTGAACCGCACCATTCCGCTCATCCTGGCGGTCGCTCTCTTCATGGAAAACATGGATTCGACCGTCATTGCGACATCGTTGCCGGCGATCGCCATCGACATCCACAGCAGCCCGATCGCGCTCAAGCTGGCGCTGACCGCCTATCTGGTATCGCTGGCGATCTTCATTCCGATCAGCGGCTGGATGGCCGACCGCTTCGGCGCCAAGAATGTCTTCCGTGCCGCGATCGCCGTGTTCATCGTCGGTTCGGTCGCGTGCGCCATTTCCAATTCGCTGCCGGCTTTCGTGGTCTCACGCTTCCTGCAAGGCATTGGCGGCGCCATGATGACGCCGGTCGGACGCCTGGTGCTGGTACGCGCGACGCCGAAAAGCGAACTCGTTGCCGCCATGTCGTGGCTGACCGTCCCGGCTCTGGTCGGCCCGCTGGTCGGCCCGCCAATAGGCGGCTTCATCACGACCTATTTTTCCTGGCACTGGATTTTTCTGATCAACGTGCCGATCGGGCTGATCGGGATCTGGCTGGCCATGCGTTTCCTGCCAAAGACCGACGCCGCGCAGACGCCGCCGCTCGATTTCACCGGTTTCGTGCTTAGCGGACTGGCGGCATCGGGCATCGTGTTCGGCCTGTCGGTGGTCAGCCTGCCGGCTCTGCCGCCCGTTGCCGGCTTTGTCACCGTAGCCGTCGGTCTGGCGTCGGCGGTACTCTATCTGCTGCACGCGCGGCGCGCCAAGAATCCGCTGCTGGCGCTCGAGCTGTTTCGCAATCGGGTGTTCCGCTCGTCGGTGCTCGGCGGCGGACTGTTCCGCATCGGCATTGGTGCCGTACCGTTTCTTTTGCCGCTGATGTTCCAGATCGGTTTCGGGTTGACGCCGTTCCAGTCCGGCATGATCACCTTCGTCTCGGCAATCGGCGCCATAGGCATGAAATTCGTCACCGCGCTGATCTTCAGGGTCGCCGGCTTCCGCCGTGTGCTGATTTCAGGCTCGCTCATCGCTGCCGCGTCCATCGCCGTCAACGGCCTGTTCACACCCGACACGCCCTATGGGCTGATCCTCGCCATGCTGCTCGCCGGGGGCTTCATCCGCTCGATGTTCTTCACCGGCATCAATGCGCTTGCCTACGCCGAGATTTCGGCCGCCGACACCAGCAAGGCGACGCCGATCACGGCGGTGTTCCAGCAGTTGGCGATCGCGCTCGGTGTGGCGCTGGCCGGCGGCATCCTGGAAGTGTCGACCACGATCCATGGCGGCCCGTTGACGCTGGCCGACTTTCACACCGCCTTCTTCATCGTGGCGGCGGTGTCGGCGGCGGCCTCGCTGTCGTTCATGCGGCTGGCGCCGGACGCCGGCAATGCCGTGTCTGGACATGGCCGACTGACACCGCCGAAGACGCTGGAGCCGGTGAGCCCGCCGGGGAGTTGACCTTTCCTCGTGCTTACGGACGCCGGAGGGACAGCGCCTCCCTCTGGCCTGCCGGCCATCTCCCCCACGAGGGGGGAGATCGGACGTGACGTCGTTTTTCGCCAATCTCCAGTGTTGCAGGATTAGGCGGCGCGCCGAAGCTGCCAATCTCCCCCCTCGTGGGGGAGATGTCCGGCAGCACAGAGGGGGCGCGAAGGACCGCTACAGAGCGATTTTTCACGCCGTGCCGTTTCCGCCTTTAAAATCTTTCGCCAAGAGATAGAGCTCAACCGATTCGTCGCGCGAGGCCGGCGGCTTGACGTGATGGACCGAGCGGAAATTCCGCTTGAGTCTCGCCAGCAATTCGTTCTCGGCGCCGCCCTGAAACGTCTTGGCGAGGAAATGTCCGCCCGGCTTCAATACCGACAGCGCGAAATCGGCCGCCACCTCGCACAGATGCATAGTGCGGATGTGGTCGGTCCGCTTGTGGCCGGTGGTGGGTGCGGCCATGTCGGAGAGCACGATGTCCGGCTGACCGCCCAGCGTCTCGGCCAGCTTCTCAGGTGCCTGCGGATCGAGGAAATCCATCAGCAGCACCGGCGCGCCCGGCACCGCGTCCATCTCCAGGTAATCGATGCCGACGACGTTCGGGTGTTCCGCGGTAGATTTCGTACGTGCGGCGGCGACCTGGCACCAGCCGCCGGGTGCCGCACCAAGGTCGATCACCTTCATGCCGGGCTTGAGCAGATGGTGCTTGTCGTCGATCTCGATCAGCTTGTAGGCGGCGCGCGAACGATAGCCGTCGGCCTTCGAACGCTGGACATAGGGATCGTTGATATGGCGCTGCAGCCAGCGGCGCGACGATTCCTTGAGGCCGCTTTTCTTCTTGATCTTCGTCTTCAGCACGCGAATGCCGGCGGAGCTCGGTCTTTCCGGTTTCTTGGTCATTGCTTGATTACTTGTTTGAGCATGATCTTGTCCGAAAACCGGCAGCCACTTTTCGGGATCATGCTCTGCCTCGCCCGCTGTTGCGCCAGACGCCGTCATCGGCCATCAACTCGCTCAGTATGCCCTCGCGCAGGCCGCGGTCGGCGACGCGCAGCCGTTCGGACGGCCAGACGGCACGGATCGCCTCCAATATGGCGCAGCCGGCCAGAACCAGGTCGGCGCGGTCGGCGCCGATGCAAGGGTTGGCGACGCGCTGCTGGAAATCCCAGCCGACCAGCTTTTCGACCATGCGGTCGACGCTGTCGCGATCCATCCACAACCCGTCGACGCGGCGGCGGTCGTAGCGTTCGAGATCGAGGTGGACGCCGGCAAGCGTCGTCACCGTGCCCGAGGTGCCGAGCAGATGGAATTTCGGGCTGGACAGGAGGTGGCTCAGCCGGTCGCGCCCGTCGAAGGCGCGCAGCCGTATTGCGACATCCTCGACCATGGCGCCAAAGATCTCGCGCGTCACCGTGCGGCCGCCAAAACGCTCGGCCAGCGAGACGACGCCGACCGGCAGCGAGGTCCACGAGACGATGTGGTTGGCGAGCCTTGGCGAGCGTTGGCCGGTGAGGTCGATCAGTGCGATTTCGGACGAGCCGCCGCCGATGTCGAACAGCACGACGCCTTGCGTGTCGCGCTCGACCAGGGAGCCGCAGCCCGACACCGCCAGCCGCGCCTCGGTCTGGCGGTCGATGATCTCGAGCTTCAGGCCGGCCTCGCGCTCGACGCGTTCGAGGAACTCGACGCCGTTGGCGGCGGTGCGGCAGGCCTCGGTGGCGATCAGCCTGGCCTTCCTGACCTTGCGGTTGCGCAATTTGTCGCCGCAGATCTTCAGCGCCTCGACCGCGCGGTCCATTGCAGCCTCGCCGAGCCGGCCATTGGCGGTAAGGCCCTCGCCCAGCCTGACGATGCGCGAGAACGCATCGATGACGCGGAACTGGCCATGGCGCGTCGGCAGCGCGACCAGCAGGCGGCAATTGTTGGTGCCGAGGTCGAGCGCGGCAAACACCGGCAATTCCTGCAGCGGTGGCGGCGTGCGGGCACCTTGCCCCGGCCTTGGCAAGGCTGGAGGCAATTGCGCGATTGAAGCCGATTGCGCGATCGAGGACTGGGGCGCGATCGAAGCCGCTGGCTGGGGCTGGCGAGCGGCCGGGGCCCCGCCGGCGGCGGGCACCGAAGTGCCTGTTATCACCGGACGAGCCTCGTCGCGTGCGAAAACCTTGCGCCCGCGCCGCCGCTTGCGCCGCTTCTTGGGTTTGCCGTTCTGATGCGGGCCGTTCTGACCCTTGTGATCGTGGGACGTGTCGCCAGCCTGTCCATTGCCGGACCGGGGATGCACCTGACGGGCGTAGCGTCCGGCGGCTGGGTTTGCCTGGCTGGATGGCGGCGGCGAACCCCTAGACACGCCCACTTCCGGCGCACCAGCGCCGGCTTCGTGGTCTTCCACTGTCGTTCCTTCCGGCGCCGCGCGAACCGGAGACCGGACGCAGCAGGCGCTTTTACATGTTCAAGTTGCGGCCAGACTATCAGCGCCGGGCCGGATCACCAAGAGTGCAAGGGCCGAATTTTGCCGACGGCATGAAGGCGGCGACGTTGGTGATCCCTTCTCCCCTTCTTGTGGGAGAAGGAAAGACGCCAGCGCCACAGCGCGCCTTCCCGGTTGAATAGCCGGCTTCAATGAGGCATTTCTGAAATGAACCAATCGGGACCGCGGGCGGTTTTCCTGCTGCGAACCGGACAACGGGTACGGGCTGCAACGCATGATCGTCAGGCAATGAACTGGAGCCGCTATTTCTGGCCCGTCATCGGGATCGCCGCGGTGGTGTTCTCGCTGTGGCTGTTGCTGCACGAATTGCGCGGCATCTCGCTCGACGATGTCTGGGACGGCATAGTCGCCATCCCGGCGCGCGGCTGGGTGCTCGCGGCGCTGAGCTCGGTCGTCGCCTATGCCTCGCTCGCCGGCTACGACCACATCGCGCTGCTGCATATCGGCAAGAAAGTGTCGTGGCTGTTCGTCACCTTCTGCTCATTCACCACTTACGCGCTGTCGCACAATATCGGCGGCTCGGTGTTTTCCGGTGCGGTGATCCGCTACCGCGCCTACGGCACCAAGGGCCTGACCGGCCAGGATGTCGGCGTTCTGGTGGCGATCTGCTGGATCACCTTCGTGCTGTCGACGCTGTTCGTCTCAAGCATCGTCCTGCTGCTCGAGCCTGAGGTGATCGACCGGTTTTCCGGCACGCCGCATCACCGGCTGGCGCAGGCGGCCGGCCTTGCCATGCTGCTCGTGGTGGCGGCCTATGTCTTCGGCAGCTGGCTGCATCTGAGGCCGCTGAGGATAGGCAGCTTTCAGCTGCATTATCCGGCGCTGCCGATCGTGGCGCGGCAATTGCTGGTCGGCCCGATCGAACTGCTTGCGGCGGCGGCGGTCATCTTCTTCGCCCTGCCCGCCACAGGCAATCCCGGCTATTTCGTCGTGCTCGGCGTCTTCCTGGTGTCGTTCTCGATCGCGCAGATCTCGCATGCGCCAGGCGGGCTCGGCGTGTTCGAGGTGGTGTTCCTTGCGGGCTTGTCACATATGGACCAGGTCGGCGTACTGGCGGCGCTGCTGGTGTTCCGGCTGTTCTACCTGATCATCCCGCTGCTGATCGCGCTCGGTGTGGTGCTGTTCTTCGAGCACTCGCAATACAGCCGCAGCGAGAATTGAGGCGCTGGAAGACGACGATTGAACCCAGACACAGGGTTGACTATTTTCCGGCGGCGGCTACAAGGGCCGCGCGGCTGCCTGGCGGCCCACCCTGCGCGACAAGCGCCTGCTGGGGAATAGGTTAACGGTAGACCCACGGACTCTGACTCCGTTAGTCCTGGTTCGAATCCAGGTTCCCCAGCCACTTGATTTCACTCACATTCCCGGCTGCTCAGACCCGACCCGCTAGCGTCAGTTGGGCACTTGGTTGGGAATTTTTATTCCCCTCGAGCTTTGCGCTGGCGCTTTTCACCAGCGTCAGATCTCGCACGAGGTAGTGCACACCAAGAGTTGAGCGTACGGAATTACGGTGACAGTGCACTTTTTACCATGTCGCCCCCGCCTCATGATGCACCCTGCCGGCGTTCCCGGTCTGCCGCATCCCCCAGCACCGTACCGGCGAGCCAAAGTGTTTTCACGTCCGAGGTGTTCCACAAGAACTGCTCATCGAGCATTGCCGCGTCGCCGATGTTACGGTTTTTCGATGCACCCGTGGGCCGAGAGCATCGCCGAGGAAATCGGCAAGTGAGAACCCGGAAAACGAGGCACGCGGCGAAAAGAAATTAGAGCACCGTCACCGTAATTCCTAAAACCTCTCCGGCAACCCTTCTACTCCCCGACAACGGACGTCGGCGGGCGTGCCGAGGTTATCGGATCGGCATGACGAAGGACGATCCTCCACGCGCCTTCCTCGCGCCGGAATATGGTGGTGACTCGAAGCGCAATCGGCACCAGTTTGTTGCCACTACCGACCTTGGATTGGAACCGCTCGACCTCGACGATGTATCCCAAATCGGCTGTCGCATACTCCGAGATGCGCTCAAAGCCGATGGCCTTGCCGTGCCGGTAATTGGTGGCGGCCCGTTCCATGGTCTCAGCGGCCTTTCTCCATCCCTTCGCCGGCGGGCCAAAGGGATTGGCAATAATGACGTCGTCCTGTCGCGAGTAGAGGTTTTTCAGGGGCTCAGGATCGCCCTTTACGAAGGCATCCAGAGCCAGATGATCCTGCTCGATGAATTTCGTCAGGTCGGAGGCTAACATCTTAACATCGCCCCATGACTAAAAAGAGAACTCTATCAAGCGCTTCATCCGCCCTTCGCCTAGGCGTTCGCGCTGGTGTCCGGAGTATAGATCAGAATTACGGTGAGTGCACTTTTTACCGTCGCCCCCGGTCGAATGTGCACCTTGCCGGCGTTCCTGGTATGCCGCATCCCCAGCACCGTTCGGGCGAGCCAAAGTGTTTTCACGTCCGACGCGTCCCACAAGAACTGCTCATCGAGTATTGCCGCGTCGCCGATGTCGCGGTTTTCGATGCACCCGTGGGCCGAGAGTATCGCCGAGCAAATCGGCAAAGCCGTGAAACCCGGAAAACGAGGGAGGCGGCAAAAAGAAATTAGTGCATTGTCACCATAATCGCACCGTAATCGCTCGTGGACCGACGCGACCTGCGGCAGGTGATCCTGGCACGAAGAGCCGGGACATGATCGGCTGGAGATGGACGCATGACAACCACCGCAAAATGCGGGTCTGGATGATGGCCTCTGGCAGCCAAACCCCGTCCGCGTTAGAATGGGACAGGGAGACATTCACCAACCCAGCAAGGGAGGTCCGCCATGAAAGTCAAAGACGCAATGCATAAGGGTGTCGACTGGGTCAGCCCCGAAACCGCTGTCACCGAACTGGCGAAAATGATGCGAGCCCAGGATATCGGATCGATTCCCATCGGAGAGAACGACCGACTGATCGGAATGGTGACCGACCGCGATATCGTCTGCAAAGGACTGGCGGAGGATGGTTTCGACGGCCGCACCGCAACGGCGCGCGATGTCATGACGGCCGGCATTCACTGCTGCCGCGAAGACGACGATCTGGCCAAGGCCGTACGGCACATGGAGGAACTGAAAATCCGCAGGTTGCCCGTGATCAACAAGAATATGCGAATGGTCGGCATCCTTAGCGTCGGCGACGTCAGTCAGTCTGCACCGAAGGAAATGGTGTCCGAATACGTCAAGAGCGTTTCCGCCCACCACCACTGAAGGGCGGCTCGCCCGTGCGCTAAGGCCTCAGTCTGCCGCCGCGCTGGCCACAGCGCGCCGGCAGAAATGTCCGGTCATCGAGGCCGACGCCGACACTTCAAGCTACAACTCTAGACAGCACTGCCGAGAAAGAGCGCCGCGACAAAATGGCGGCGTCCATAAAGCAGTCGCCCTGACCTTAATCGCAGCCGTGGCGCACCGGAAAAGCCCGCCGGCCGAAGCCGGCTGGAGCGTCTGCAGTCGCCAGAGTGTGGGTAACTTCATGCAGCCTTCAGGTTAATCACCCGCATCACTGCGACCGCTGTTCCGTTGTTCGTAGCAGCCTCCTTCGTGCTACCCTTGCCGCAACTCCAAACGTCACCCTCTTTGGCCGTGAACTGCATGTCTCCGGCCGTGACCTGCAGCTCGCCTTCAGTGACCGTGCAGACCATATCGTCGGCCATGACATCCCCGAGCGGGCTAGTTGCCTTTGGCTGGTAGACGACGTCTTCCATGGCAATTTTCTTGTACCCCTTGATATGGGAGTCTCGTGTTCCCAGTTCAACGAGCCGAACGCCGGGAAAAATCTCTTTGCCATCAGTCGGACCGTAGGTCTTGGCCGCTACCGGAGTCGGCAATGCAACCAATAGCGGGGTTGACAACGAGGTGGCACCAAGGGCGAGAGCATTACGTCGATTCATCTTCATAACATCCTCCCTGAGTTAGTCCGCCCGACCGGGCGGACCTGATATTTTACGCGCCCGTGCAGGCAAATAGTCAAAACACAATTGGGCAAGCCAACGCCTGGCCTGCGCGCGTTCTGGCGTGCCGCTGTCCTACACCGCCGAAGTGCTTCGCGCGTCTTGGCGGCTCGCTGCGGCTGGCTGCGCATGGCCTGCCTGCCACACCTCTTGACTGTCCGAGCGGGTTAGGCTTCTGCTTGCTTTGTTCGGGCGCGCTGAAGCCGCTCGATGAGACAGAGGCTAGACCTCTGCAAAACCATTCTGGAATGCCCAGTTGCCCACTTTGTTACCAAGCTGGATGCCGTCCTCGCCATCCTGCCGCCAATGAACACCCAACCACACACGGCTGAAGGCATTTTCAAACTCGGCATCCTGCAAAGCCACGAACGAAAGCGGCAAATATCGCCGGGGTTTTGCGTCATTGACCCCTTTGTGCTTGCCGTTGAACTCATCTGACACGAGCACGAAGGGAGTATCGTCGCCGGTGTCCTTGAAAATCATCCGCAAAACCTGGAACAGCGCTCCCCCGAAAGTTGCATGGCCGGACGGGTACGCGGGGAAAGGAGGGGTAAAGTTGGCCTTCTTCGAATCCGTATTGGGCGATCCCAGCGGTTCCCACGTCGGGTCCGGCACATTGGATGCATCCCCCTTTGCATCCCCTTCCACTCCTGGCCAGCGAATGCCAGTTACTGGGCGCCAGTAGCGATGCGTGAATTTGGAATCCCAAGCCGCAATCGCTGCATCGGCCATTGCTGTGTTGCAAAGAGCCAATATCCTAGCCAATTCTGCGGGATCGGATATTTTTTTATCAGTGGTAATAGTCCTCACCAGCTGATTGTATAGACGTGGGGGCGCGCAGAGATTTGGCGTCCCGTCATAGCCCCAGAAGATTGCGCGGAACGTCTCACCCTTCTTTCGCGAGGTGTCCATCGGATAGACGCCCTTCCTTCCGATGTCCTTTACCTCGTCGAACGCCGCAATATACCGCGCATCGTTGAGTTTGGGCGGATCAGGGAGCCGGAACTGATCGCCTTTCATCAGCAAGAACGGTGTCACGTCTTTCCATTTAGCGCCGAGTGCCGTCTCAATCTTGCTGACAGGATCAATCGACCATTTTAGGGGCCCATTGTCTGGTGGCAGATCGGCGAATTTGATCTCTTGGTGGTTTGTCCCGTCATCCTTTCGTTTCTCGATGATGGATTTCGCCGCCGCCTGACCGATCTTGCGTCCAGCCCCAATGTCGATCTTGTCGCCCGTCGGTGATGTACCGGACATGCGGGCAATATCTCTGTCCAGGACACTGCGAACATCAGCTGCCTTGAACGGGTACAGGTGGGCAAGGGCATCATGCATAGCCTGGGCGATCGCACCGTCCAACGATGCGTCCGCAGGCGCTGATGGCGCGCTGCTGAAGCCGGTATAGCTCTGATATTTCTTCGAATTTGCGCTCTTGGGGAACGCATTGATTGCCTCAAAGACGGCTATCTGAGCAACCGCCATTGCGTATGAGGACCGATGCGGACCAAGCTGCTCACCAAACCGGCGCGGGTCCGGTGCGCTCGAGCCGCCGCCGTCCAATTGGTCCGCGGCCGGGGTATGGTCGATCGCGGATATATTGAGCCCTACGTTGTTCCAGTAGTAGACCCGGTCAAGAGGCCCCTCCGGGAGAATCTCGGTATCGGTGATTGCAAAAAGATGGCGTCGCATCTCGTCCTGCGTTGCCAACAGATCTTCGAATTCCCTCCGGCTCGCATCATCAAGGTGTGTTTCCTGTCCATAGGCACTTGCGGCTACGGTAGTAAATCCCGCTGCCGGGAGCACTTTAATAAACGTACGACGGTCCATATTTCCCCTCCCTGGATAGCTAACCTGCGTTCCCGGTCTGCCGCATCCCCCAGCACCGTACGGGCGAGCCAAAGTGTTTTCACGCCCGAAGACCATCCACAAAAACTGCTCATCGAGGATCGACGCCCGCCGATGTCGCGGTTTTCGATGCACCCGTGTGCCGAGAGCATAGCCGGGCAAATCGGCAAGCGGCGAAACCCCGAAAACGAGGCAGGCAAGCGGCGAAAAGATAGTGCACCGTCACCATAATCCGGCCGAGGGTCGGTGCGTCATCGACACAGGCGCCCGGCGTGAGCCTGGCTATTTGCACTCGCTGCATGAACAGCTGCCTCCAGAGGAGCTACAGCTGCAACTCTTTCCAGACTCACAAGCTCTCTCGCAGCCAGTTCCGGACGAACATTGCGGCTGGAAATCGCCACTTTTCCCTCCCGTTCTCAACTTATCCCACTCGACTTCTAACTTTCCCATAAGATCCACCATCTCCTGCGTAGGTTGAGATGTTTGAGCGTGACTGGGACCGGACATTAGGAGCGAGGATATTACAATGAGAAAAATCGATATCAATTTCATCTTGCATTCCTCCCAATGGTAAACGTCGAGATGTATTTTTCTAAGACCCAACCGCGCGACACGGCGACCGCTCTAGGCTGATGCGCGCCACAGGACTTTGTTGCTTTCGACAAACGGCGTCTGCATCCCCCGCCGAACCAGCAACGAATGGTCAATCCCAAGTATCTTGCGGACGCTCGCAAGTGCCGCCTCATTCACCTCGATATACGCGACGATGTACCATTCGCCGTTTTCTTCCCTTGCCATGCCCATAGGCTCAACCCGCCACTTCAGCGCGCCATGGTGCGGCATGAAGTACGTCTCCTGGACGCCGCCGACGGCGCTGAGGCCCTCGTCGAGAGCGTATTCCATTACCGCGCAGCACAGCTGCGTCAGCGTGCCCCTCAGTCCGGCAGTTCGCTTGTCGGGAACGACGAATGTGCGGGTCCATTCGGCCCAATCGGGACGTCTTGGGACGCCCGATTTTTCGCACATGTGAGAAAAAACCTCCGAGACCATGTGCGGCTCGCTCGTTGGGATCAATCGAGCCGAGGTCACCACGCGACCATCTTCAATACCAAGCAGGTAAGTCGCCGCGTCGGTATCGAATTGGTCTAGCTCGCGACCGTCCGGGCTCGGAGGGCGCCAATGTTTCTGGTGCACGAAGAAGTCGTGCCGCCGGCGCAGAAATTCGTCGAATTCGTTTTCGTAGAGATGCTTGTTATGCGCATTGACTACGTGGGCCGTTATCATGGCGCGATCCCCCGATCGTTCTCAAAGGGATACTCGCAGTCGCGCTAATATACGTCACCTGTCCGATGGGACAGTTGACGCGGCTAGTAGCAGGACGGTCGTCCTGCTCTAGCTCTTTGTTTCTTCGCATGATCTTATCCGAAAAGTCTGCAACTTTTCGGGATCATGCTCTAGGGATGGATCAGGCGCCGGCGCACCGCCTCAACGACCGCCTGCGTGGTCGTGGCGACGCCAAACGCTTCCCTGGCTCGTGTGGAGTGCCATTTGACGGTTCGCTCGGTCAGACCAAGGATCTGGGATGTTTCCGACGAGGTCTTGCCGGCCGCGGCCCACAACAGCACCTCTTTTTCGCGGTCGGTCAGCACGCCTTCATCGTCATCATCGTCATTCGACAACGCCTGGATCGACATGCCGGCATAGACCGCCATGGTCACCAGTTGCACTTGATGGCGTGGCGAGAGATTGCAGGACTTCGCGGAAGAGGCGAACGACAGCACGGATTGCCAATGGTGAATACTGAGCATCGGCACGGCGAAGCCGCTCCAGATGCCGAACTCTGTCGCCTCGCCGGCAACGCGTCTTGAACCTTCCGTATCCGACCACTTTGCCGGGACTTCGGACCAAAGGAACGGCTTCAGGGTCTTTGCCGAGTAAATGCAAACACCATCGACGGCGGCGTGCTCGGCCTCGACATAGCGTTCGAACCAGCCGGCCGGCCAGCCATTCAGTTCAACCATCGGCGCAAGTTTCTGACCGCTGAGGGGCACACCGCTCAGGATAAGATGTTCGAAGCCGAGATTCCTCACGGTATCAAGAAGGTCGCTCAGCAGCGGCCCGGTGGCTGTATGGTTCCTGCAGCGTTCGACAAAGTCGAACACGTCTGAATCGATCATGACAGAGACCCCCGTCTCCACGCCCGAAAACAAAGTTTAGCTCAAATTAGCGACTTCGAATACTCCCAATAAGTGTGTCCGCCACGCAGGACGCGCGGACCAAAATCAGCTAAATCAGCCGGATTGTGATAAGAAACACAGGACCAAGCATGACGCCATCACTGCCGAAACGAAACGAGCCGTTCCGGGCCGGCGAAACCGCGCTGCTGCTGGTCGACATGCAACGGGTCTGGCTGGAGCCGGGTGCTGATCCGGCGCATCCGGAGCGCGGTCCCGATCACTATTTCTACCGGCAGACGGCGTCGCAGACGATCCCCAACCAGGAGCGCCTGCTGGCGGCGGCGCGGGCCAATGGCGTCGAGGTGATCCATACCATCATCCAAAGCCTGACCGAGGACGGCCGCTTGGTTCCAGCGGCAGCATTCCGGTGCAATCGGAGGACACGGACATCCCCGGCAATGTCGGCCTCGATCCGGAGGAACGAAGCCGGCGTGCCGAAATCATGTTCGCGCCGTTTCATGACCGCGTGGCCGCTCATCTCGACGACCGGGCGAAGCAGGGCAGAGCGACGCGGATCGCGGCGATCCATTCCTTCACGCCGGTCTTCCTCGGTGTTGGCAGGCCCTGGCACGCCGGCGTGCTTTACGACCAGGCAATCGAGTTCGGCCGGGCAGCCCTTGCCGGCCTGCGCGCCGACATCGCACTCAATGTCGCGGCGGACGAGCCCTACGTGATCAGGCGCGACGGCGACTACGCCATACCGGTCCATAGCGACGATCGTGGCATTCCCGCCGTCCTCATCGAGATCAGGCAGGACCTGCTGGCGAGCCGCACCGGCATTGAGGAATGGGCGAAGCGCCTGGCCGCAGCGTTGCCGGCGCGACAAAGGCTTTGTGAACAAGCTCGGCTGCTCGAGCGCAACGCGAGAGCCGAGCCGTCGGTGAAAAGCCGGAGCGAACGATCGCTACGAGAAGATTTGCGACAGTTCTTCGACGCTGGTGCCTTCCTTGACCTGACGCAGCTCGACATAGCTGACCGCCGTGGCCACCGACAGCACCATCGACAGTACGGTCGACACCAAGGCTGCCGCCACATCGGCCATGATCCCACCCAACATGACGATGACTGCCAGCACCACCCACTGGATGACCATCGCGATGATCATCAGGATAAGGAAGAGGCCAAATAGCGGCCAGCGGTTGCCCTTGGTCAGGACGCGGCTGCGAGACATCGAACCGAACACTCCAAGCCGCTCCTGGATCAGAACCGGCACTGCCACGCACCATCCGAGCCACAAGATGATGCCGGGAACCAGCAAGGCTATCGACGCCAAGCCCGCACCCAGGCCGACGAGCAGGCCAATACCAAGGGTCGGCAGTAAATTGCGGATGGCTATCTGAATGCAGTCGCCAAACGTCGGCCGCTTGCCGTTCAAGTCCTCGATCGTCGCCCGCACCAGCGCCGACTGGAGCAGCAGCGCGAAAACGAACGATAGCAATCCCGTAATAACCGTAATCCATGAATTCTGAAACACCATAGAGGGATCGGCCGCGGCGCCGGGGTCGCCATGCAGAACCGCATCTATTTGCGGTTGGCTCCACAGCCGAAGAATAATCGCCGGCAAGCCTGAAAACAGGAGCGCGAGCCCAACGCACAAGCCGATGTTGCGGCCGATCACGGCGAAGCTGTTGTTGAACACCCTGCCGATCTCGAATTTCTCAGGCCGCTCCAGTGTCGTTGAAGCCATGATTTCCCCCCGTGTTTCGCCGTAACAGTATCACGGCGCCCTAACAGTAATTCTGCCAAGATTGACGGTCGCCGTCCAGCCCACTTGCAATTCTTGTGCTGCATTGTCAGTGTCGGCTGGGAACCACAGGTTGCAGGGGAGCGGGTGGCGGTGGCACAGCCAGGCACAGCGGAAGCCGAACGGCTGACCAATCTGCACAAGCAGCTGATCGCCGATGAGTCGATCCAGTTCGACCTGCCGGCCTATGTGCCGCCAAAGCCGCCCGAGTGGCTGAAGCCGCTGCAGGATTTTTTGTCGTGGCTCGGCCCCTACATGATCTATCTGTTCTGGGGGGCGGTGATATCGGGTGTCGCAATCATCCTGCTTTTGGTCTTCCTCGAGGTGAAAGGCATCGCCTGGCGGCTGCCGTGGCAGCGCGCGCGGCCCGAAGTCGAAGACGAAGAAGCCTGGCGCCCAGACGCCGGCGCCGCGCAGATCCTGTTGTCGCAAGCCGATGCGTTGGCCGCACGCGGCGACTATGACGAGGCGGTTCACCTTTTGCTTCGGCGCAGCGTCGCCGATATTGCCGGCCGGCTGCCGGACTTCCTGCGCCCGTCGCTCACGGCGCGCGACATCGCCAATGCCCCTTCCCTACCGGGAAGGGCACGCCATGCGTTCACCAAGATCGCCCGCATCGTCGAGGCGGCGCTGTTCGCGCGCCGGCCAGTTGGCGCGGAAGGCTGGCGGCAAGCGCGCGGCGCCTATGAACTTTTCGCCTTCCGGGATGCCTGGACGTGAGCGCACCGGCGGTCGAGGCGCAGGAGCCGTTCAATCGAAAGACACTGTTTTGGGGGATTTTCGCCAGCCTGCTTGCGGCCGCCGGTTTCTTCCTGCTGTCCACCTATGCTCCCGATTTCCGGCAACCCGGCAATGGCGGCGCCACGCCGCTGTCGAAAAGCGGCGTCGGCTACGCCGGTCTGGTGGAATGGCTGCGGCTCACCGGCGAAGCACCCTTGATGGCGCGGACCGAAGATGATCTTGCCAGAGATATACTGCTGATCGTCACCATCTCGCCCGACAGCGACCAGGAGGCGCTCGACCGCATCCTCAATCTTCGCCACGACCAGAACACGCTCTTCGTGCTGCCCAAATGGCAGATCCGGCCGCTGCAGAAGCATGAAGGCTGGAACATGAAATTCGGGCGATTGCCCGGTTCGGTGGTGAACGAATGGCTGGGCCGCATTGCCGATGCGAAGATCGGTGCCGGCCAGAGCACGGCAAAGCAACTCGACATCGAAGGCAACATGGTTGCCGCACCCGAAGAATTGCAGTGGGTGGCCGACAAGTACCCTCTCATCGCAGCCGGCAATGACAAGGCTGTGCTTACCGAACTGGACGACAAGCCGTTCTATATCCTGACTGACCCCGACCTGATCAACAACGCCGCCCTCAAGGATCCCGAAAAGGCAGCAGCCGCGCTCGGGCTGATTGCCTTGCTCCAGCCCGATGACGGCCCGGTGATGTTCGATCTGACGCTGCACGGCGCGGGGCGGAAGTATGATCTGGCCAAGCTCCTTGTCGAGCCGCCGTTCCTGGCGCTGACACTGACGATCCTGATCGCGGCGGCCCTGGCGTTCCTGCATGGCCTTGGCCGGTTCGGCCCGCCGCGCGCCGACCAGCGTGCGATCGCCTTCGGCAAGCGTGCGCTGGTCGATACGACGGCGATGCTCATGCGGCGTGCCGGCCGGCTGGACGAGCTGGGAGGCCGCTATGCGGCCTTGATGCGGGTGCGCGCCGGCGCGCTGCTCGGGGCACCGCACGGACTGCAAGGCAAAGCGCTCGACCGCTGGCTCGACTCTCGCGATAAGGAGCAAGCTGGCGCCTTCACGACGCGTTCGCAAGCCGCCGGCGAGGCCAAGAACCTGGCGCAGATGCAACAGGCAGCAGGACGGCTGCACGACTGGACGGCAAGGAGGCTCGGTGAACGTCGATGATGTGAAGGCCCTGGCGACACGGATCAGGGAAGAAGTTGCCAAGGCGATTACCGGGCAGCACGATACAGTCGACCTGATGCTGACCGCCTTGTTTGCGGGCGGGCATATCCTGCTCGAAGGTCCTCCGGGCACGGCCAAGACCATGACGGCGCGCTGCTTCGCCCAGGCGCTTGGGATCGCCTACGGGCGGATCCAGTTCACGCCGGACCTGATGCCGGGCGATATCGTCGGGTCGAACATCTACAACTTCCAGACCGGGCAGTTCACGCTGACGCGCGGCCCGATCTTCTGCGATCTCCTGCTTGCCGACGAAATCAACCGCACGCCGCCCAAGACGCAGGCCGCACTGCTCGAGGCGATGCAGGAACACGCGGTCACCTTCGACGGCACCACGCATTCGCTCGGCCGCAACTTCATGGTCGTCGCGACCCAGAATCCGATCGAGCACCAGGGTGTCTATCCGCTGCCGGAGGCGCAGCTCGACCGCTTTCTGTTCAAGCACCGCGTCAGCTATCCCGGCCCCGAGGAAGAACGGGCCATCATCGTCCATCACGGCGGCGGCTCCGCCTCGCACGACATCGCGCAATACGGCATCAAGGCGCAGACGGACCGCGAGACGCTGCAGGAGGCCCTTGAAGTCGTCGGCTCCGTCACCCTTGTCGACGATGTCGTCGGCTACATAGCGGCGCTGGTTCGGGCTACGCGCGAAAACGCCGATCTGGAAGTCGGAGCCAGCCCGCGCGCCGGCGCCATGCTGGCGCGGGCGGCGCGTGCCCGGGCGGCGCTGGACGGACGCGCCTATGTGATCCCCGACGACGTCAAAGCGCTGGCGGTGCCGGCACTGCGCCATCGCGTCATCCTTTCGCCTGCCGCCCAGATCGACGGCCGCCTGGTCGAGCAGATCGTCTCCGACCTGGTCGACCGGACGGAAGCACCACGTTGATCTATCCCAGCGGCCGAGCGGTGTGGGCAGCTGCTGCCGGAGCGGTGCCGGCCTTCCTGGTCGCGCTGGCATTGCCGTCCTTCTGGTATCTGGGATTGCTGTGGAGTTGCCTGCTGCTTGCCTTCCTGGCGGTGGATGCCGCGGCGGGACGCGGACGGGCATCGCTGAATGCCAGCATCGATGCGCCGCAGCAGGTCGGTGTCGGTGGGGAATTCGGCATGCAAATCACCGCCCGTCACTCGGGGCCGCGCGCCGCCGAGGCTCGCGTCGGCCACGATGCGCGTCTGGCGCCGGTGAGCGGCAGCGGCGGGGCCTTGCAGCCGACCGCCGGAGGCGGGTCGCTTAACCTCCGCTTCCAAGCGCTGCGGCGCGGCGTCGCCAGCTTCGACCGTCTCTGGGTGCGCTGGCGCGGGCCGTTTGGGCTGGTCTGGAACCAGGTCGTGCTGCCGGTGGAAAGCAAGATTGCGGTGCTGCCCGACGTCAGCAGCGCCCGCGGCGAGGCGATCACGCTGCTGCAACATGCGACGCTTGCCGAAGGCCATGCGCAGCGCCGCGCCGGTCAAGGCCGCGAGTTCGACGCGCTCAAGGATTACCAGCCGGGCATGGGCCGGCGGATGATCGACTGGAAGCGCAGCGCCCGCCACGGCAAGCTGTTGGCGCGCGAGTTCCGCATCGAGGAGAACAACAACATCGTGCTGGCCATCGATAGCGGACGCCTGATGTGCGAGCCGGTCGACGGTGTGCCTAAGGTGGACCGGGCCGTGACGGCCGCCTTGCTGTCGGCGTTCATCGCGCTGAAGGGCGGCGATATGGTCAGCCTGTTTGGCTTCGATGCAAGGCCGCGCGTTTCGAGCGGCGCGGTACGCGGCCCCGCCAACTTTGCGATGATCCAGAAACGAGCGGCGGAGATCGACTATTCCAGCGAGGAGACCAATTTCACGCTGGCGCTGACGACGCTCGCGGCGCGACTCGACCGCCGCTCGCTCGTCATCATCTTCACCGATTTTGTCGATCCGATCAGCGCGGAATTGATGCTGCGCACCGTGAGCCGGCTCACCGAACGGCATCTCGTGCTGTTCATGCTGATGAAGGACACCGAACTGGAGGGCCTGGCCGATATGCCGCCACGCTCTGGCGAGGACGTTGCCCGCGCGGTCGTCGCCGGAGGGCTTTTGCGCGAAAGGCAGGTCGTCATCGGCCGGCTGCGCCTGCTCGGGGCGCATGTGATCGAAGCCGACCACAACCGGCTCGGTCCGGCGCTGGTCGAGCGCTATCTGCAGTTCAAGCAGGAGGATTTGCTGTGACGGCGCCGGTACGCGGCAATGCGGTGTGCGGCGACGCGGTACGCCAGTCGCTGGCCAGCTTCCGCCGCGAGCGCGAGGCCGACTGGAAGGCATTCGAGGCGCTGCTGGCGCGTGTCGAAAAGCGTGCGCCGCGGACGCTGTCCGAAGAGGAGCTGCTGTCGCTGCCGCTGCTCTATCGATCGGCGCTGTCTTCCCTGTCGGTGGCGCGCGCGACATCGCTCGATAATGCGCTGGTCGGCTATCTCGAAGCGTTGTCGCTGCGCGGTTATTTCTATCTCTACGGCGCGCGCCGCGGGCTGCGGCAGCGCCTCGCCGATTTCTTCCTGCATGACTGGCCCGAAGCCATTCGCGACCTGTGGCGCGAGACATTGGCGTCGGTCGCGCTGATGGTGATCGGCATTGGTGCAGGCGCCTGGCTGGTGGCATCCGACAAGAGCTGGTTCGACGCGATCATCCCGCCCGGCCTGGCAGGAGGCCGCGGCCCCGACACCTCGGCCGAACTGCTGCGAGGCATGCTTTATGATGGCGACAATGGCTTTCTCTCAGGCTTTGCCGCCTATCTGTTCACGCACAACGTCCAGGTCGCAATCCTGGCCTTCGCCCTTGGCTTCGCCTTCGCGGTGCCGACGGTGCTGCTGATGCTGTTCAACGGCTGCATGATCGGGGCGTTGTTCCAAGTCTATTGGTCCAAGGGGCTTGGCATGGAGCTCGGCGGCTGGCTGGCCATCCACGGCACCACCGAATTGTTCGCAATCTCTTTGGCCGGCGCGGCGGGCATGCGCATCGGCACCAGCATCGCCTTTCCCGGCGAATTGACACGCATGGCGGCAGCGGCTCGTGCCGGACGCATTGCCGCGAACGCCATGGTCGGGGTCTCGGTCATGCTGCTGTTTGCCGGGCTGCTCGAGGGCATTGGCAGGCAGACCATCACCAGCGACGTCACGCGCTACGGCATTGGCGGTGGCATGCTGGTGCTGTGGATCGGTTATTTCTATCTGTTCCGGGCGGTGCGGCATGGCGATCGTTAAACGCGCCGCCTTCGCGGCTATACGGCCGCTGATCACGCCCGAAGGCGTCGATCTCCGGATAAAATTGGCCGACGCCGGCACGCGGGCCTCCGCCTTCCTGCTCGACATCGTGTTCATCGCCGTGGCGGCAATCGTGATCACGATCGTCGCGCTATTCGGGGTGGGAGGCCTTGGCAGCGAGGGATTTCAGCCGCTCTTCGTCGTCTGGATCATCCTGATCTTCTTTCTGCGCAACGCCTACTTCATCGTCTTCGAAGCGGGCCGGCGCGCGGCTACGCCCGGCAAGCGGATCGTCGGCATCCGGGTCGCGTCGCGCAGCGGAGACGGCCTGTCGATCGACCAGGTCATTGCCCGCAACCTGATGCGCGAGATCGAGGTGTTCCTGCCGCTGTCGATCATCGTTGGACGCAGCGGGACCGACCTCGCCGACACGCTGACGACGGTGTTCGGCCTGGTGTGGACGCTGCTGTTTGCCTTGTTCCCGCTGTTCAATCGAGACCGCATGCGGATCGGCGACCTGTTGGCGGGGACCTGGGTGGTCGAGGCGCCGAAGCGTGCCTTGCTTGAAGACCTGTCGGCACGGCAGGATCCGGCGGCCGGCGCCTTCCGGTTCAGCCACGCCCAACTCGATGCCTACGGGATTGCCGAACTCCACAAGCTGGAGGAGGTGCTGCGCCGCGACGACTATTTCGCCCTGCGGACGGTGGCCGAAACGATCGGACGCAAGATCGGCGCGGCACCCCAAGCCCATGACGCACGCGCGTTCCTGACGGCGTATTACGGGGAATTGCGGGCGCATCTCGAGCGCAAGCTTCTGCTGGGCAACCGCAGGGCCGACAAGCATGCGCGTTAGACCAGGAGTGGAAATGCACGAAAAGCGTGCGCAGCCGCCCATTGCCACCGAAGATTGACGCTTGACCAGTGCCATCTTCTCCCGCAAATTCAGTCTCGCGGGGGTTGAAATGCCTATCCGTCCGAGGGTGCTCGTGTTCCCTATCCTCTGGCAGTCGCAAGCGGATGTTGCAAGAAGACTCCTCGAGAGTTCCAGGTTCTACGGAAATCAAGCCTCAAGGAGACTTCCTTGGCCACTTTCGTCACTCAATCCACTTTCCAACGAGCTGGCAGCCAAATGGTGTGGTTTTGGAAGCTCGGAACAGGCGATGCCTACTGGGGGTACTCGGTACGTGCGGCGGTTGTCCTTCGCACGGCCACTTTGCGCTGGGAAAGCCTGTATACCTACATCGACGAGACAGGCCAGACCGAGGTAATCCAGACGAACGTATCAGACGATATGCAAATAAGATTCGCGGCGATAAGTTCTCCCTGAGGAGCCAAGACATGCCAATAGCGCTTCACGCGGTATACGATTCCCGAGGGGTCATCATTGCCGCCTCACGAGTCGATCCCGACGATGACAAGTCGGCCCCGGCGCCAATCCCACAGCCGGGCGAGGGCAATTACTACGCGCTAATCCCGCTTGACGAAGCCCACGTCAAAATGCCGCTGGATCAGCTGTGCACAACGACTCGGGTCGACTTGCGACAGAAGCGGCTGATTGCCGAGAACCTTCACTCTCAAGCATAAGTGTTCCTCGCCACCCTGCCTTAACCCACCCACTTCTCGTAATCGGATACCAAGAGGTGCAGCGGTGCTGTGTCCTCGTCGATGTCCGCGAAGCGGCCGATCGGCTCGCGAAAAACGTTGTCGGTGAGATCGTCATTGACGGTCGAGACCTCGCCGATCAGCACGTCCTTGCCCTCGGCCCAGAAGGCGTGCCAGACGCCCGGCAGCAGCGTCACGCTCTGGCCTGGGTCGAGCTTCAGCAATCCACCCGCAGGCAGTCTGTGGATGGTTCCGTCGACAGGCACAGATACTTCGGCCTTCGGATCGATGCCGCCATCGCGGTCATGCATGAACAGCTCCAGCACCAGTTTGCCGCCGCCACGGTTGATGATGTCCTCGGCCTTGATGTTGTGGCGGTGCATCGGCGACAGCTGATCCTTGCGCGAGATCATGATCTTTTCGGCATAGAGCATGCCCATGCCCTTCTTCATGTCCTCGTAGCGGCCGTTGCGAACAGTGAACAGGAACAGGCCGAGCTCGTCGAACTTGCCCTGGCCGTAATCGGTGATGTCCCAGCCGAGCCGCGACGAGAAGATGGCCGCCGAATCCTGCCGGTGCGCCTTCATCTCTTCCGGGGTCCAGTAGGCGAAGGGCGGCATGATGTAGCCGAACGAACGGATGAAGGCGTCGGCGTCGCGGATGATGTCGTTGATGGCGGAGCGTTTCATGATCATGATCCCTTCTTCAGGCGGCGCCTACAGCGCATAACCGAACACCGATCCGGTGTCGACGTAAACCGCATTCTGGCCTCATGACATCGGCGACGATCGGGGCCATAAGTCCCGACAAATTCCCAAAGGTGACATTCCATGCGCAGCATAGACGACCTCGATACGCCGGCGATCCTGATCGACGCTCGCCGCGCAGAAGCCAACATCGCGCGGGCGCAGGCCCATGCCGACCGGCACGGGCTGAAGCTCCGGCCGCACATCAAGACCCATAAGCTGCCCTACTGGGCGAAAAAGCAGGTCGCGGCCGGGGCCATCGGCATCACCTGCCAGAAGATCGGCGAGGCCGAAATCATGGCCGATGCCGGACTGACCGACATCTTTCTGCCGTACAATATCCTCGGGCGGGCCAAGCTGGAACGCCTCAAGGCGCTGCACGGCCGCGTAACCCTGTCGGTGACAACGGACAGTATGGACACGCTGATGGGACTTGCCGCCACCTTTACCGATCCCGGCCACCGCCTGCCGGTGCTGGTCGAATGCGACACCGGCATGGGCCGCTGCGGTGTGCAGTCGGCCGGCGAGGCAGTCGCGCTGGCGAGCGAGATCGACAAGGTCCGAGGGCTCGTGTTCGGCGGCCTGATGACCTACCCGGGGGCTGGCCGCGCTGCCGCGACCGAGGCGTGGCTCGCCGATGCGCAGCAAGCACTTGCCGCAGCCGGCCTTGCTTGCGAGCGCATCTCCAGCGGCGGCACACCCGACATGTGGCGTTCCGGCGAGCATAGCGTCGTTACCGAATACCGGCCCGGCACCTACATCTATCTCGACCGCTACCAGATCGCCAAAGGCGTCGGCAGCCTCGACGATTGTGCGCTGACCGTACTGTCGACGGTGGTCAGCCGTCCAACGCCGACACGCGCCATCCTTGACGCCGGCAGCAAGGCGCTCTCCAGCGACACGCTGGGGCTCGCCGATTTCGGCGAGCTGCTGGGCATTTCAGGCGCAAGAGTGACCAGCCTCAGCGAAGAGCACGGCAACGTCACGCTTTCGGGCGGCGCAGAGCTTCGCATCGGCGAGCGCGTGCGCGTCGTACCCGACCATTGCTGCGTCGTCACCAACCTGTTCGACGAGGTGCATCTGATCGAAGGCGACAAGGTGATCGAGACGCTGCCGGTGGCAGCACGCGGGCGTATGGCTTGATCCTATCGGTTGGCTACCGTTCAGCCTGCCTCGCGGCAACCCGGCGCATCGAAATGACGCGGCGGCGTCGGATCTCGGTGCGCATCGCCATCAGATGCAGGGCGAAGAACAATACTGTGAAGCCGAGCGCCATCACCAGCAACGGCCACAACAAACTGGGGTCGATGGTCGGGCCGCCGAGCCGGAACACCGACGCCGGCTGATGCAGCGTGTTCCACCAGTCGACCGAGAATTTGATGATCGGGATGTTGATAAAGCCTACCAGCGTTATGATGGCCGCGGCCCAGGCGGCACGCCCGGCATCGTCTAGCGCGCGGGTCAGCGCGATAATGCCGAGATACATCAGGAACAGGATGAAAACCGAGGTCAGCCGGGCGTCCCACACCCACCAGGTGCCCCACATCGGCTTGCCCCAGATCGAACCGGTGATCAGCGCAAGGGCGGTGAACACGGCGCCGATGGGTGCCGCCGATTTCAGCGCCACGTCGGCCAGCGGATGGCGCCAGACCAGCGTGCCCAGTGCCGAGACCGCCATCAGCGTGTAGCACATCATGGCAAGCCAGGCGAAAGGCACGTGGATATACATAATGCGAACGGTGATGCCCTGCTGGAAGTCCTCAGGCGCCGTGAAGCTCATATAGAGACCGACAGCGAGGACGACGGCGGCGACGCTCGCCAGCCACGGCACGACCTTGTCGGCAAGCCCGACGAACCGCGTCGGGTTGGCAATATCCATCCAGCCGGAGGGGCGTGAGGTCGTGTCGCTCATGCGGCCTTACATAGACCGTCGGCGGAGTTGCGGCAACCACAGCGGCGGTACGTCTTCTCTTCTCCCCTTGCGTGAGAAGGTGGATCGGCGCGTAGCGTCGAGCCGGACGAGAGGTGCTGGACGGAGTGAGGCGCCAATGATCGCCGTGCGCCGAAGTCTGGATTTTGGATGAAGATTTGAGCCAAGCCGGAGCACCCCTCATCCGACCTCGCTTCGCGAGGCCACCTTCTCCCGCACAGGGAGAAGGCAAACCGCGCTGCTCAGGCGGCCTCGTTCACCGGGCGGCTGAGGCGGCGAACCTCCTCGTCGTTGAGCAGACCGCCGGCGCGCAGCAGGCTGGCGAAGCGACCGTTGCGCAGCGACAGTTCGGTGAACCCGCCCATCTCGACCACCCGGCCCTTGTCCATGAACACGACCAGATCGGCGTCGCGAACGGTGGTCAGGCGGTGGGCGATGATGAAGGTGGTGCGGCCGCGCCGCAACTCGTCGATGGCGTCCTTGACGCGGTCTTCCGTCTCGACGTCGAGCGCGCTGGTCGCCTCGTCGAGAACCAGGATGGGCGCGTCCTTCAGCACGGCGCGGGCGATCGCGATGCGCTGGCGCTCGCCACCGGACAGCTGTCCGCCGCGTTCGCCGACGACGGTGTCGTAGCCCTCGCTCTTCGACAGGATGAAATCCTGCGCGGCGGCGGCATTGGCCGCGGCATGGACCTCGTCATAGGTCGCCTCCGCACGGCCGACGCGGATGTTGTCCTCGATCGAGCGGTTGAGCAGGCCGGCATCCTGGAACACGGTAGCGATCGAATGGCGCAGCGACTTGCGGGTCACCGTGCGGGTGTCGATGCCGTCGATCAGGATACGGCCGCTGGACGGGGTAAAGACGCGCTGCAGAAGGTTGATGAGCGTTGTCTTGCCGGCGCCCGTGGGGCCGACGATAGCGACAGTCTGGCCGGCCTGGACCTCGAACGACGCGTCGTCGACGCCCTGCCCGGAGTTGCCGAACTCGAAGCAGACATTCTCGAAACGGACGTGCCCCGTGACGTTCACGAGCTCGCGCAGCCCATCGGGTTCGGCGGCGTCGGATGCAGAGTCCTCGAGATGATAGAATTCCTCGAGCTTGGCGCGCGCCTCGGAAATCTGGTTGGCGAACGCTGACATCTGGTCGAGCCGGGCAATCAGCAGCGTGGCAAAGCCGGTAAAGGCGATGACGTCGCCGATCCGCAACTGGCCGTGCGTCACCAGATAGGCGCCAATCAAGAGCACCACCATCATCGAAATCGTCGACGACAGGCGGTGCAGCGCGTTGGCCATCGCCCACCAGTCGAGCACCGGATTCTGTGCGTCGAGCAGGTTCTTGACGTAGCGCTTCAGCGCCTCGGTCTCATGGCCGATGCGGTTGTAGCTCTGCAGGACGGCGACGTTGCTGACCGAGTCCGTCACATGCGCAAACACCTTGTGGTAGTGCCGCTCTACGGCCGCCTGGCCTTCCTTGGTGCGCCGCATCACCAGCCGTCCGATGCCGACATAGAGCGCGCCAAGCGCCAGCAGCACCATCGACATGCGGATATCCATGCTGAGCGCGGTGGGCACCAGCAGAACCAGCGCAACCGCGGTCGACAGATGCTGCCGCATGAATTCGAGCCAGAGGCTGAACAGGGTCTCGACCGCGCGCAGGAGCGTGTGCAGGGAATTGGAGGTGCCACGCTGATGATGCCAAGCAAGCGGCATGGTGATCACGCGCTCGAACGACTGGCAGAGAACCTCGCTGCGCCGCTGGTGGGCAAAGCGGTCGGCGCCGCGCGCTACCAGAACGAAGGCGATGATATTGAACGCGCCGAGGCCGGCCCACATTGCCAGTGTCGCGAATACCGAGCCGCGGTCCGAAATGGCATCGATCACCCGGCCGAACATAATCGGCTCGAGAATGGCGATAATGGCAAGCGCGACATTCGCCCCGCAGATAAACGCAACGCGTTTCCTGTCGGCAGCGAGATAACCAAGGGCTCGCCAGTAGATTTGCAGAAGTGACACTTCAGCTACTCCGCCAATTATTTATGGTGCAGTGCGTCATTTTTTGACTCGTATCGGTTGACGCGTCGCAAAACAATGCTCGTCTACCTCTTCCGTTCCCATTCCGCGAACAAAAGATGACGACGCTTCGAAATTTGCCGTGATCGTCTAACAGTTTGAGATAAAAGGTGAAATGTCAGCGTTGCGGCAAAATCATGGCAACTGGAAAGCACTGCCACATTTTTAATCAGCAAGACCCCAGGCACGACGTCTAAAGTCGTGTGCAGGCATTCAGCAAGGTCAAACGCAAATATAACCGGTGGAGGCACTTGGAGCGCCCGCGCGTGCCCTGGGGAGCCCTGAGCGACGCTCCAAGTCCTTGAATCTAGGTCGGTATTCTAACGACCACCTCGGCATTGTCGCCGGCTTTTGGCTCGAAGGACGAAGATTTGGTCTTCGTGCCATTCACTTCAAGTGAGATGGCCCGGGCCTTTTTGTCGCGGACGACGCATACCTTGATCTCGGCGCCCAGCATCTTCAGGGTTGCCGAATAGCCGTCCCAATGGCTGGGAAGTCTCGGCGTGAACTGGAGGCGCTGTCCGCGGCGCTCTATGCCGAGAATGCTCTCGACCGCAGCACGATAAAGCCAGCCCGCCGACCCGGTATACCAGGTCCAGCCGCCTCGGCCGCCCTTGTCTTGCCCGGAATAAACATCGGCCGCGACGACATAAGGTTCCACGCGGTAGCGCTCTGCCGCGGCTTCATCGTGCGCATGGTTGACCGGATTTAGCATCGAAAGGCAGCGGTAGGCATCGTCGGTGCGACCCATCTCGGCGAGCGCAATAACGAACCATGTCGCGGCGTGCGTGTATTGGCCGCCGTTTTCACGGACCCCCGGCGGATAGCTCTTGATGTAGCCCGGGTCCTTTTCCGTCTTCGAGAAGGGCGGAGTGAACAGTTTGACGATCTTGAGCTCGTCGTCGACGAGCGCTTTCATCGCCTGCCCCATTGCCGTGGTCGACCGCGCCGGGTCGCCCTCGCCCGAAAGCACGCTCCAGGACTGGGCGATCGAGTCGATCTTGCACTCGTCCGACTTGCGCGAGCCGAGCGGCGTGCCGTCGTCGAAGCTGCCGCGCCGATACCACTCGCCATCCCACGCGGTGCTTTCCAGCGCCCGCTTCAGCAACTCGGCGTGCTTCGTCCAGGCTTGCACGCGCTTGGCATCGCGCTCTGCCTTGGCGACAGCGGCAAATTCGCCCAGCGTCTTCAGCAGGAACCAGCCCAGCCATACGCTCTCGCCCTTGCCGTGCTCGCCGACGCGGTTCATGCCGTCGTTCCAGTCGCCGCCGAGGATCAGCGGCAGCCCGGCCGGGCTGCTGCGCTTGACGGCAAGATCGAGCGCCCGCGCGCAGTGGTCGTAGAGCGAGGCTGTCTTTTTCGAGATTTCCGGGATGAAGAACGCATCGTGCTCGCCTTCGCTCAGCGCCTGCCCTTCGATGAAGGGCAGTTGCTCCTTCAGGATCGCGGTATCACCGGTCACCAGCAGGTAGCGCGCGGTAGCGTGGGCCAGCCAGACCACGTCGTCAGAGATCATGGTGCGGACGCCGGCCTCGGTGCGCGGCAGCCACCAATGCTGTACGTCGCCTTCGGGGAATTGCCGCCGCGCCGCGTTGAGGATGTGATCGCGCGCCAGCTTGGGGTTATGCGCCAGCAAGGCCAAGGTGTCCTGCAACTGATCGCGGAAGCCGAAGGCACCGCTCGCCTGATAGAACGCAGAGCGGGCACGGATGCGGCAGGCCAGGCTCTGATAGGGCAGCCAGTGATTGACCATGGCGTCGAGGGCTTTGTCCGGCGTCTCGACCTGGATGGTGTCGAGAAAACCGCGCCATGTGCGCTCGTTGTCGGCCAGCCGCTGATCGAAATCCCTGGAGCGATGGGTCTGCACCAGCGCGCTGGCCTCGTCGGGCGAGGCCGCGTCGCCGAGCAGCCAGAGCAGCGTGACATCGCCACCGGCAGCAATGTCGATGTCGCGTGCGATGGCCGCGCAGGGATCGTCGCCGGCCTCTACGCGGCCCGACAGGTCGGCGCCGCTCAGCACCGCATGCGGAAACTCGCTCGTGCCTTGCCTGCCGATGAATTCGCCGCGGTCGGCGGTGACGGAATGCACCGCACCGTCGGCGGCCAGAAAGGCGATTCGCTCGCCGAAATCGAGTCCATAGGGATTTTGCGCCAGCAATGCGCCGGTTGCGGCATCCCTCGACGGAACGATGCTTGCAGCGGTGCGCGAGCGATGGCCGCCAAGAACCCATTCCGCATAGGCGTAGACGCGCAGCCGCATCGGCACCGAACCCGAATTCTGGATGCGCAGCCGCGATATCTTCACCGGATCAACGGGATCGACGACATGGGTCAGGTCCATAGTCAGCGGCCCGCGTTGTGAGCGGAACGTCGAAAAACCCTGCCCGTGCCAGGTTTCGTAGGTCATTGTCGGGTCACGCACCACGGCAGCCATTGGCGAGAACGCCCTGCCACTGGCATGATCGTAGATATAGATGCCCTCGCCCGGCCGGTTGGTGACCGGATCGTTCGACCATGGCGTCAACTGATAGTCGCGGCTGTTGCGGCTCCAGGTGAAGGCAGCGCCTTCAGCCGAAATGTGGAACCCGAACGATGGGTTGGAGATCACGTTGATCCACGGCTGCGGCGTCGTGCGCCGGCCGGCAAGACGCACGACGTAGTGGCGTCCGTCGCCGTCGAAGCCGCCGAAACCGTTCCATTGGTCGAGCCCGCTGCCGTCGACGCGGCCCTCGATCAGTGCCTGGGCGGCAGATGCTTGCGACGTCGGCACCGGCAAGGACGGCTCGCGAAGCGCTGCAAGGTCTGCCGGCTGGAGGGCGGCGTCCCGCGCCTGCAGTGCCGCAGCCTCGGCGCGCTCGATCTGGTCGAAGATGGTGCCGTTGCGCGTATGCAGCACCACCCGAGCGACGGCGAGCAAGGTCCTGTAGGTCGTTTCCTCCATCAGATCGCGTCGCACCGCGAAGATGTGCTGGCGGGGTCCGAGTTCCTTGCCGCGCAACCGGCTGTTTTCGCACAGCGTCTCCACCGCGCGCTGCAGGTCCTGCACGTAGGATGACGCCTGCTCGTTGACGACGACAAAATCGATCATCATGCCGCGGGCGCGCATGTATTCCTGGAAGCGAAGCGCCTGGGCGACGATCTCCAGATCGGCGACATCGGCGATCCTGACCAGGAAAATCGGAAAATCGCCGGATATGCTGGTCGGCCACAGGCTGGACTGCCTGCCGAGCCCGGAGACGATGGATTCGCCGGGAAGGCGCAGGAACGGGTCGGGATAGATCAGATAGCGCGCCAGCTTCTGCACATTGGCGGCGTCCGACAGACTGAGGCCAAGGTGCCGGGTCTGCACCTGCGAGCGCGTCCAGGCGAGCATCGCCTGGCGGGCGAAGCTTTCGGGATGGTCGAGCCGGGCGATGGCGGCATCCAATTCGGCGCGATGGGTACCGACGACGGTCCAGAAGGTCAGCGAAATCTTCTTGTTGGCCGGCACGCGCACCTGCCGGCGAAGCGAGGCGATCGGATCCAGGGTGAAGCCGGAATGGCCGCCAAGCTTGGCGCCGGGATCAAAGGCAGCCGCCTCGGTGATAGTGCGGCCACGGCCGATGAAGGCGCGCCTGTCGGTTTCCGCCTCGGCGTCGCGCGCCGATCCAGACGGGTCGGTGACGAAGTGCACCATGGTGACGTCGGGTTCATCCTTTTCGCGCTTGCGCCTGGTGGCGAAGATCGCGCCGTTGTTCGGCGCGATCTCGGTTTCCACGAACATCTTCGAAAAAGCCGGATGGGCATTATCGGAGGGCTCGGAGCCCAGCACCAGTTCGGCAAACGAGGTTACTTCGATATGCCGGTCGGCGGGGCCATCATTGTGGAGCGTCACCCGTCGGCCCTCACCATTGCCTTCCGAGATGACGATGCACTCGACTTCCGAACGCAGCGATCCAACCGATTTGACGAAGCTCGCCTTGTCGTCAGAAAACAGCGTCTGCGCCCGCTCGCCGGCGGCGCGCTTCGGCTCGGCGGTGGCCGACCACCAGTCGCCGTTGCTGGCGTCGCGCAGGAAAATATAGGAACCAAGGCGGTCCTCGGTCGGATCCGGCTGCCAGCGCGTGACGGCAAGGTCGCCCCAGCGGCTGTAGCCGGAGCCGGTGGCGGTGACCATGACCGAGTAGCGGCCATTGGACATGACACTGGTCGAGCGCAGCGCCCTGAGCGGATCGAGCACGATGCGGGTGTCCGGGCTTTCCAGCTCGGTCTCGTCCTTCGAGCGCTCGTCGGCCTCGGTTCTGACGGTCGCAGTCGGGATGTCGCGCGGCGCCCTTTCCTGCAGCAGCAATTCGGCCGACTCGATCACCGGATCGCTGTGGAAGCGATCGCGCAGGCGCCCTTCGAAGATCGCATCGGCAACTGCGGCAATCGACATGCCGGAGTGGTGGGCCATGTAGTTGAGCACGACGGCGTGGTCGGTGCCCTCGGGGACGCGTTGCGGCGTGAAATCCACCGCGTCGTAAAAGCCGTGCCGGCCCAGCGCGCCCAGCCGCCTCAGCCTGGCCAGGTTCTGCACGGATTCATGCGGCGTGAACTGCGCTGCCAGCACGGTCGCGTAAGGCGCGATTACCGTATTTTGGCCAAGGCCGCGCTTCAGGCCGAGCCCGGGCACGCCGAAATTGGTGTACTGATAGGTCAGTTCACGGTCGCGGGCGTTGTAGGCCGCTTCCGAAATCCCCCAGGGAACGTTCTTCGAACGGCCATACTGGATCTGGCGCTTGATGATGAGCTTGCTGGTCTGGTTGAGAATGCTGCCTTGCGGTTCCTTCATCACCAGGGGCGGCATCAGATATTCGAACATCGAGCCGGACCAGGACATCAGTGCGCCCTGGAAGCCGATCTCGACGATCGGCCGGCCGAGCCGGAACCAGTGCTCGGTCGGCAAATCGCCCTTGGCGATGGCGAACAGGCTGGTCAGCCGCGCCTCGGAGGCCAAAAGATCGTAGCAGCTTTCGTCGAGCTGATGCTCCTCGACCCGGTAACCGATCGACAGGAGCTTGCGTTCGGGCCGCATCAGGAACGAGAAATCCATCTCGAAGGCGAAACGGCGCGTGCGCTCGCGCAACGTCAGAAGCTTGGCCCGCAATGCCGCGACGGCGTTTTCGTCGCTGTGCGCGTCGTGCACATGCGCCTCGCAGGTGGCTTCGAGCCTGGCCGCCCAATCGGCGATGGTGTCGCTCTGGGTCGACGCGGCCTCGGTGTGGATGGCTGTCGCGAGCTTGCGTATCTCGCCGGCCAGGACGGCCAGGTTGATGGTACGGATCGACGCCATCTCCGGCTGCGCCTTGATCAATTCGACCGCCCGCCGCATGCCATCGAGACGGTCGGCGAGCCGCTGGCGCAAGGGCCGCAATTGACGCCGGTCGTCGGGCAGTTCCTCAAGGCTTTCGTCGAGGATGGTGACAGTATCGAGGATGCCTTCGAAGTCGCCCTGCACATGCACCGACGGCGCTTCGGCCCATTCGGCGCAGGCTGCGGCCACAGCCACCAGATGGCCGGCGAGATTGCCGCTGTCGACTGCAGAAATGTAAAGCGGATAGAGCGGCTTCAACGTCGTGGTGTCGTACCAGTTGAAGAGATGACCGCGATCGCGCGGCATGCTCTCGATGGTCGACATGGTCGCGTCGATGCGGTTGACGGCGTCGGAGAGGCTGATCCAGCCGAAGTCGCGTGCCGAAATCACCGACAGCAGGTAGACGCCGATATTGGTCGGCGAGGTGCGGGGCGCCACCACGGGGGCCGGGCTTTCCTGGAAATTATCCGGCGGCAGATGGTGATGCTCGGCCGTCACGAAGGTCTCGAAATAGTGCCATGTACGCCGCGCCACGGTGCGCAGCGCGTGGATGTCGGCGGCCGATATGCGCAGGCGGTCCTCGGTTTCGGCCGAACGGCTGATCCAGCAGGCGATGGCGGGCGAGCCGATCCAGAACAAGGCAAAGAAGAAGGCGACGAAGGCGCCGGTGGAATCGGCCAGCACCGGGACGGCGAGGCCGACGACGCCGATGATCACGGCGCCGTACATGATGCTGTAGTAGGAGCCGAGATCGTTGTCGCCGCCCTTGTGTGCCTGCGAGGCGGTGCGCCATTCGAGCAGGTTCTGGCGGCTGACGAACAGGCGGTAAAGCGTGCGGATGATCGCGTCGCCCATCATCCAGGCAAGGTGCGCCATCAGGACGATCTTCAGCGCCACCAGGGCGGTACCGAAGGCAACGTCGCGCGCCAGTGCCGAGAAATGGCCGCGCGGCGTCTGATCGCCGCTCTTCGGCAGGATGGCGTTGACGATGTCGAAAGTGGGCGCCATGAACAGCGTGAGGATCAGCAGCGCCTGCCATTGCGCGGCCTGCGTGAAGGGCAGCAGCGTCCAGCCGGCGATCGCGGCCATCACCCAGAAGATCGGCGTCACCGAGCGGCGCAGATTGTCCACCATCTTCCAGCGCGACAGCGCCGGCACGTTTGAACGCGGGCCGAGGATGAAGCCCAGAAGCTGCCAGTCGCCGCGTGCCCAGCGATGGTGGCGCGACGCATCGACCGAATAGCGGGTCGGATAGTCTTCGACCAGTTCGACGTCGGTGACCAAGGCCGAGCGCGCCAGGGCGCCTTCGAGCAGATCGTGGCTGAGGATGGTGTTTTCCTCGATGCGGCCCTTCAGCGCCGCCTCGAAGGCGTCGACATGGTAAAGACCCTTGCCGGTGAAGGAACCGTCGCCGAAGATGTCCTGGTAGAGGTCCGACACCGCAAAGACGTATGGATCGAGCCCGCGATTGGCGGAAAAGACACGCTGAAAGAACGATGCCTCGTCGCCGCTGGTCAGCGACGCGGTGATGCGCGGCTGCAGGATGGAATAACCTGCAGTAACCTCGCGCCGTGCGACATCGAAATGCGGACGGTTGAGCGGGTGGCAAAGCTTGCCGGCCAGCGCAGCGACGGCGTCGCGGGTGGTGCGGGTGTCGGCGTCCAGCGTCATCACGTGGACGACGCTCTCCGGCAATGGCACTTCCAACGGCAGGAAGGTGGTGTCGCTGTCGCCGCGCAGCAGAAGGTTCAATTCGTGCAGCTTGCCGCGCTTGCGCTCCCAGCCCATCCAGACGCCTTGCGATGCGTTGTAGAGCCGGCGCCGATGCAGCAGATAAAAGCGCGGCGCGCCTTCCGAGGGATAGCGGGCGTTCAGCCTGGCGATTTCGGCGCGGGCGAATTCGAGGATTTCGACATCCGCCGTATCGATCTCGGTCTTCGAGTCCGGCCAGTCGGAAAGCAGCGCGAAATAGACCTCACCCGCCGTGTTGGCGAGGTGATGCACCTCGATGTTGCGGATGTTCTCCTCGACATCGTCGCGCGAGCCGATCAGCGACGGCACTACCACCAGCGTGCGCGCCTCGGGTGGCACACCGTGCCTGAAATCATAGCCGACGAGACGTGTCGGTTTCAAAAACAGCGAGACGACGGTGTTGAAGAATGCGAGCGCGCCTTCGCTGGCCGGCACCGCGAACAGGGCCAGCATCAGGACGATCGACGGCACCGACAGGCCGAGATTGGCAAGCGCATTGCCGGAAACGACCAGAAGCAGGACCGTCAGCGCAAACACCGGCACGACGATGCCCAGCCATCCGGTCTTGCGGAACGTCCGGTTCAGCGTCTTGCCGATGGTCGGCCGGTAGCCGATCGACCGCTCGAGGTCCTGCCGGCGCGGGCCGACCAGAAAGAAGCCGACGTCGGTGTGAGCGATCGGGCCGCTTTCGGAGCCCGGTGCATCGGCAGCATGGCCGGCGAGCTCGATCGCCCTTTCGGCAACGCGAAATTCGGAGAGATCGGAACGGCGCGCCAACTCCTCGATCGCAGTCCGGTATTGGTCGCGCGAAAAGAAATCGAGCGCGGCGAAATCGGTGCGTTCGCGTAGCAAGGTGTCGATGCGGCTGACGCCCTCGAACCACACCGTCCAGTCGACGTCGTTGATCAGGCGCAGGCCGCGGATGATGTTGCCGGTGGTCACGTTGCCGCTGGACAGCGTGTGGTGCTCGCTGAGGATGATCTCCTCGGCGTCGGAGCCGGTCCTTTCCAGCTCGCCCTCCAGCCATTCCAGCGCCCTGCCGGCATTTTGCGAGCCGTCACGCAGCCGGTAGAGCAACTGGGTGGCGAAGGTGGTGTCCTGCGCATGGGCGCTGTAGTGGGAAAGTATCGCCTGCCGGTCGGCGCTGTCGTCCGTCGCCAGCACACGGTCGGCGACCTCGTTGGCGATCTGGCGCAGTTCCCGCGTGCGATTGACGCGGACCGCGATGCGGCGAAGGTTCTCGATCAGGACGAAGCGCAGCAGCGACGGCAGCGCCCATAATTCGCCAATCTTCAGCGGCTCGACGGACTGGAAGCCTTCGACGATCGCCTTGAACATGGCCGACGAGACGGAACTGTCGGAATGCGCGACATAGGTCCACGCGACCGCCAGGGCGCGCGGCACGCTGGATCCATCCGACAGTTTCAGCGTCGGCAACTGGCGGTAGAAGCGGCGCGGCAGGTCGCGCTTGACCTGAAAAATGGTCTCCTCGACCAGGTAGTTGTTGTCGAGCAGCCACTGCGCCGCGGGCGTGATCGTTTCGCCCCTCGCCTGGGCAGCGTTGGTGGAACGGTAGACATCGAGAATCTTCCTGGCGCTGTCGCGGATGCGCGCCTGAAAATCGAAAGGCGTCAGACCGAACAAATCCTTGGCATCGCCATTGGCAAGGGCTGCGCCCAACGCTCGGAGCCGATCTTCCGGCAGGAAATGGGAGCGTATCGGCTCGTCGGTGACAGCCGGGAAGCTGGCGCTCGTCTTTTCGATCTGTGCGAGATTGGTCTGGATATTCATCTAAGGTTCCGTGTTGGGGACGCAGTGCGGCGTCACCGCCACGGCAATGTCCCTAAAACCGGTCCAAATGCAATTGGTTGCATCGCAACACTTGGCCGAAAGTTTGTTTCCGCACCACGACAAGATGCCGTCTCTCGACAACTTCCAGGCGAGCACTATGAGCATCGTTTCGGCTTCTGATCGGCGGAAGATTCAGGCTTTTTCGTGATGCAGCCACCAGCTTACGCGATATTTGGCCGGCGTCACGATCATGTTTGGAAACAGACGTTAATCGTTGCCGGCAGTGCGGTCGATGCGGATCACGAACAGCATCGCCGGCCGGACCGCATCCAGGCGCAGTTCCGGCGCTTGCGCCCCGAGCAACAGCGCGTCGAGCGGCCCAAGTTGCATGGGCGCCGCGCCCGCCACGCTGAGTTCGCCGTCGACGCACAGAATAAATGTTTCATCGGCTTCGGCCTGGATCTCCGTCGGAGCCGAAATCAGCAGGCGCTCGACCGTGTGGGTCGCCCGGGCGCGGCGGGTCATGACGTTGAGGTCGATGATCGGGCCGGCGATCAGCGTGGCTTGCGTCGGCACGTCGCCCGGAAAGGCAAGCGGGCCGGAAGCCTTGGTGATTTCGACCGGCGGCCGGCCGGCTATATCGAGGACCATGCCCTCGCCTTCCAGCAACGCCAAGGTCCGGTCGACGCCGGCAAATCCGGAAAATGGGCCGCTGCTCTCGACGCGCGCCATCGAGACGCGCCAGTCGAAATCGTCGAGCCCGGCACCTGGCGGCGAGACGGCAATCTCCGTCGTCATCCCGCCGCCGTTCTTCCACGGCATCGAGCGGTATTCGGCTGCCCGAAGGATGTGCAAGGCGCGGCTCAGCCCAAAATGCCGGGCAGGTTGAGCTGGTTCTCCCGGGCGCACTCTATCGCGATCTCATAGCCGGCATCGGCGTGGCGCATGACGCCGGTCGCCGGATCGTTCCACAGAACCCGCTCCAGGCGCTTGGCCGCCTCGGGCGTGCCGTCGGCGACGATGACCATGCCGGCATGCTGCGAAAAGCCCATGCCGACGCCGCCGCCATGGTGCAGCGACACCCAGGTGGCGCCGGACGCGGTGTTGAGCAAGGCATTGAGCAACGGCCAGTCGGAAACGGCATCGGAGCCGTCCTTCATCGCCTCCGTCTCGCGGTTCGGCGAGGCGACCGAGCCGGAATCGAGGTGATCGCGGCCGATGACCACCGGCGCTTTCAGTTCGCCCCTGGCGACCATCTTGTTGAAGGCGAGGCCGAGCCGGTGGCGATCGCCAAGCCCAACCCAGCAGATGCGCGCCGGCAGGCCCTGGAAGGCGATGCGCTCACGCGCCATGTCGAGCCAGTTGTGCAGATGGGTGTTGCCGGGGGTCAGCTCGCGCACCTTGGCGTCGGTCTTGTAGATATCCTCGGGATCGCCGGAAAGCGCTGCCCAGCGGAACGGGCCGATGCCGCGGCAAAACAGCGGACGGATGTAAGCCGGCACGAAACCCGGGAAGGCAAAAGCATTCTCGAACCCCTCCTCCTTCGCCACCTGGCGGATGTTGTTGCCGTAGTCGAGCGTCGGCACGCCGGCGTTCCAGAACGCCACCATCGCCTCGACATGCTCGCGCATCGACGCGCGGGCAGCTTTTTCGACGGCCTTCGGGTCGGAGGTGCGTTTCTCGCGCCACTCGGCCAGCGACCAGCCCTTGGGCAGATAGCCGTTGAGCGGGTCATGCGCCGAGGTCTGGTCGGTGACGATGTCGGGGCGCACGCCGCGCCGCACCAGTTCCGGCAGGATGTCGGCGGCGTTGCCGACCAGGCCAACCGATTTCGCCTCACCGGCTTTGGTCCAGCGCTCGATCTTTTCCAGAGCCTCGTCAAGCGTGTCGGCGCGCTCATCGACATAGCGGGTGCGCAGCCGGAAATCGATGCGACCGGGATCGCATTCGACGGCCAGGCAGCAGGCGCCGGCCATCACCGCGGCGAGCGGCTGGGCACCGCCCATGCCGCCGAGGCCGCCGGTCAGGATCCATTTGCCCCTGAGATTGCCGCCATAATGCTGGCGGCCGGCCTCGACGAAGGTCTCGTAGGTGCCCTGCACGATGCCTTGCGTGCCGATGTAGATCCACGAGCCGGCCGTCATCTGGCCGTACATCATCAGGCCCTTTCTATCGAGCTCGTTGAATTTCTCCCATGTCGCCCAGTGCGGCACGAGATTCGAGTTGGCGATCAGCACACGCGGGGCGTCAGGATGAGTGCGGAACACGCCGACCGGCTTGCCCGATTGCACCAACAACGTCTCGTCGTCGCCAAGCGTCTTCAGCGAGGCAACGATGCGGTCGAAATCGTTCCAGGTGCGCGCCGCCCGGCCGATGCCGCCATAGACGACCAGTTCGTTGGGGTTTTCGGCGACGTCTGGGTCGAGATTGTTCATCAGCATGCGCAACGGCGCTTCCGTCAGCCAGGTGCGGGCGTTGAGCTCGCTGCCGCGCGGGCTGCGCACTTCACGGATGTTGTGGCGAGGATCGGTCATGATTGTCCCTTTCGAGTGAGGTGCACCGCGCGTCAGCGTTCGGCCCAGGCGATCGCGGTCTCCAGGATCTTCTTCAGCGTGACGCGGGTCGGCGCCGCGAATTCGGCCTCGTAAGGCACCGGCCAGTTAGCCGGTTCGCCCTTGCCTTCGGGCTCGCGCATATAGCCGCGGTTGGAGAGTTCCATCTGCAGCGCGTGGACGCCGGCTTGCGGCTGGCCGAAATGGCGCGTGATCCAGCCGCCCTTGAAGCGGCCGTTGACGACGTAGCTCTTGCCGGTTTCGGCGAGGATCTGGCCAACTGTCGCTTGCAGCGTCGGATCGGCGCTCTTGCCGTCATTGGTGCCGAGATTGAAGACCGGCAATTTGCCTTCGAAAAGGCGCGGCAGCACCGAGCGGATCGAATGGCAGTCATAGACGACGATTTTTCCGTGCAAAGCGCGCAGCCTGTCGATCTCGGCCTGCAGAGCCGCATGATAGGGTACGAAGAACTTCTCGCGGCGTTCGTCGATCTCAGACGGTTCCGGCTCTCCGCCCTTGAGGTAGAGCTGATCGCCGTCAAAGGTCTCTGTCGGGCAGAGCCCGGTCGTCGTCTGGCCGGGATAGAGCGAAACGCCGGACGGATCGCGGTTGACGTCGATAACGGTGCGCGAAATCGCCGTATGCACGACCGTCGCGCCGAGGCTCTCGGCGAAGTCATAAAGCTTGTCGATCCACCAGTCGGCGTCACGGCGGCCGAGCCAGGGCGAGACCAGCCGGCTGTCGAGGCCGGCGAGATCGATGCCGGTATGCGGGATCGAAACCAGCAAGGGTGCTGTGCCTTGGGTGACGGTGAGCCAGGAGGGTGAGGTCATCGGAAGTCTCCGCGCGAAGGAGCGCGACTTTGCAATCGTCCTTGAACACCGACTTCGGTTTTTATCGCTCGCAACGCATTTTGTTCTTGCTTTGTGCCGGCAGCTATGCTAGTAAATTCGGTATGGTGCTGATTCGGCCCGACGACCCGCCTTTGAGGCGGGTTTTTTGTTTCTGGATTTGAAAGTTTCGGTGTTGCCGGGCTGAGGTTGGCGGGACAGCGCCCCCCTCTGTCCTGCCGGACATCTCCCCCTCTAGTGGGGAGATTGGCAGCTTCGGCGCCTCGCTCAGTCCTGCAACGCTGGAGATTGGCGAAAGCCGAGACGACAGCCAATCTCCCCCCTGGAGGGGGAGATGTCCGGCAGGACAGAGGGGGGCGCGACAGAACGCGGCCTGTGATGGTGAACCGTCTCACGACGTCACCCCCGGCAGCTTTACCGCGCTTGCCGCTTCGACCGCCGCGCCGCTGCGTATCATGGCGATGGCCTTCTCCATGTCGGGGTGGAAGTGCCGGTCGTTGTCGAGATGGGGCACCTCTGCCCTGACCAGCCGGCGCACCGCCTCCAGTGCCGCGCTCGAGGCCAGCGGTGCGTGGAAATCGCAGCCTTGCGCGGCGGCCAGCAATTCGATGCCGATGACGGCCGTCGCATTCTCGACCATGCCGATGAGGCGGCGCGCGCCATGCGCCGCCATCGAGACATGGTCTTCCTGGTTGGCCGAGGTCGGGATCGAATCGACGCTGGCCGGATAGGCCTTTTGCTTGTTTTCAGAAACCAGTGCTGCCGCCGTGACCTGAGGGATCATGAAACCGGAATTCAGACCCGGCTTCGGCGTGAGAAAGGCCGGCATGCCCGACAGCGCCGGATCGACCAGCATGGCGATGCGCCGCTCCGACAGCGAGCCGATCTCGCAGACGGCGAGTGCGATCATGTCGGCGGCGAAGGCGACCGGCTCGGCATGGAAATTGCCGCCCGAAAGTGCGGAGTCGTCCTCGGCAAAGATCAACGGATTGTCGGTGACGCCGTTGGCCTCGGTGCCGAGCGTCTCGGCGGCCTTGCGGAGCACGTCGAGCGCTGCGCCCATCACCTGCGGCTGGCAGCGCAGGCAATACGGATCCTGCACGCGCTCGTCGCCGACGCGGTGCGATTCACGGATAGCGCTGCCGGCCATCAAATTGCGCAACGCCTCGGCCGTCTCGATCTGGCCGCGATGTTTCCTGAGCAGATGGATGCGTGGATCAAACGGAGCGTCGGAGCCCTTGGCGGCATCGGTCGACAGCGCGCCGGCGACCAGTGCCGACTGGTAGAGCACTTCCGCCTCGAACAAAGCGGCAAGCGCATAGGCGGTCGAAAACTGGGTGCCGTTGAGCAGTGCCAGGCCTTCCTTGGCGCCCAGTGTCACCGGCTCCAGGCCGTGCGAAACGAAGGCGACCTTGGCGGGAAAGCGGCCGTGCGGGGTAAAGCACTCGCCGACGCCGATCATCACGGCGGTCATGTGCGACAGCGGCGCAAGGTCGCCGGAAGCGCCGACCGAGCCTTGCGCCGGCACCACGGGGATAACGTCGTTGGCCAGTATCGCCTCGAGCAGTTCGATCGTCCGCGGCCGCACGCCGGAGGCGCCCTGTGCCAGGCTGGCCAGCTTCAGCGCCATCATCAGCCGGCAGATTGCGACGGGCATCGGCTCGCCGACGCCGGCAGCATGGGACAGCACGATGTTTCGCTGCAACGTTTCCAGATCGGCGGCGGGGATGCGGACGCTGGCCAGCTTGCCGAAGCCGGTATTGATGCCATAGACCGGCTCGCCCTTGGCAACGATCCTGGCGACGGCCTCGGCGCTGGCCTTGATCTTCGGCCGGCAGGCATCGTCGAGCCTCAGTGCGGCGCCGCGATAGATGGCGCGCCAATCGGCCAGCGTGGCATTGCCCGGCCTTAGCTTGAGTTCGGTCATTGTCCCCTCCAGATGCGGGCATGCAGCGGGTTGAAGCCCATGCGGTAGACGAGTTCGGCCGGGCGCTCGACGTTCCAGATCGCCAGATCGGCGGATTTTCCGGCCTCCAGCGTGCCGGTCTGTCCAAGCAGCCCGAGCGCGCGGGCAGCCTCGCGGGTAACGCCGGCAAGGCATTCATCGACGGTCAGGCCGAACAACGTCGCGGCCATGTTCATGGTCAGCAGCAGCGAGGTCAGCGGCGACGTGCCAGGATTGTTGTCGGTGGCAACGGCCATCCTGACGCCATGCTGGCGAAACAAGGCGATCGGCGGCTTCTTGGTCTCGCGGATGAAGTAGTAGGCGCCGGGCAGGATGGTCGCCACGGTTCCGGCCTTCGCCATCGCCGCCGCACCGGCCTCGTCGGTGTATTCGAGGTGGTCGGCCGATAGCGCACCATAGCGCGCCGCAAGTTCGGCGCCGTGCAGATTGGACAGCTGGTCCGCATGGAGCTTGACCGGCAGGCCCGCCGCCTTTGCGGCATCGAACACGCGGGCGATCTGCTCCGGCCAAAAGGCAATGCCTTCGCAAAAACCGTCGACGGCATCGGCCAGGCCCTCGGCAGCGACGGCCGGCAAAATCTCGTTGGCAACAAGATCGATAAAGGCGTCCTTGTCGCCTTTTGCTTCGGGCGGCAGTGCATGAGCGCCGAGGAAAGTGGTCCTGACCGTCACCGGCCGCTCACCGCCCAGCCGTCGTGCGGCGCGCAGCGACTTCTTCTCGTTTTCGAGGTCGAGACCGTAGCCGGATTTGATCTCGACGGTGGTGACGCCTTCGGCGATCAGCGCATCGAGGCGCGGCAGCGACTGGGCGACCAGCTCGTCCTCGCCGGCGGCGCGCAGTGCCTTGACCGAGGAAACGATGCCGCCGCCGGCCTTGGCAACCTCCTCATAGCTGGCGCCGGCCAGCCGCATCTCGAATTCATTGGCACGGTTGCCGGCGTGAACCAGATGGGTGTGGCAGTCGATCAGGCCGGGCGTAATCCAGCGGCCTTCGCAGTCGGCCGCCTCGGCGTCTTTGCCAAGTGCTCTGGGGCGGAGCGCTGCCGGCATGTCGGCTTCCGGCCCGGCATAGACGATCCGGCCATTGCGCACGGCGATTGCACCGTGCTCGACAACGCCTGACCCGGGGCTGCTTTCGGCCATGGTCGCGAGGCGCGCATTGCGCCAGAGGCGAACCTCCCCTGCCCGGCTTTTGCTCTCTGCAGCCATCATCTTTTCCGTTTCAATAGGTGACGATTATGTATATACATATGAAAAGGCACTGCAAGCGCTATCATCGCACGGCAGACCGGGATTTGGAGAAAAACGTGACGGCAATCTTTGCGGAACAGGCGCTTCTGCCCGACGGCTGGCACAGCAATGTGCGGATCGTCATCTCCGACGGCAGGATCGCCACGGTCGAGGCGAATACCTCGCTCCTGCCCGGCGACGAGCGCCGTGCCATCCTTTTGTCCGGCATGCCGAACCTGCACAGCCATGCCTTCCAGCGCGGCATGGCCGGCCTTGCTGAATTGCGCGGCCCTTCCGCCGACAGTTTCTGGAGCTGGCGCGAGGTGATGTACCGTTTCGCGCTGTCGATGACGCCGGACCAGGTCGAGGCGGTTGCGGCCCAGCTCTATGTCGAGATGCTGGAGGCCGGGTTCTCGCGCGTCGGCGAGTTTCACTATCTCCACCACGACCGTGACGGCCGGCCCTATGCTGACATCGCCGAGATGGCGCAGCGCATTGTTGCCGCAGCGTCCGAGACAGGCATCGGGCTGACTTTGCTGCCCGTGTTCTACGCGCATTCCTCTTTCGGCGGCGCTGCGCCAAATGAAGGCCAGCGCCGGTTCATCAACGATGTGAACCAGTTCTCGCGGCTTGTTGAGAAATGCCGAGAATCCATTCGCGCGCTGAACCAAGGCGTCGTCGGCGTCGCCCCGCACAGCCTGCGTGCCGTGACACCGGAGGAACTGGAAGACATCACGGTGATGGCGCCGGAGGGGCCTATCCACATCCACATCGCCGAGCAGATGAAGGAGGTCGAGGACTGCCTTGCCTGGTCCGGGGCGCGACCGGTCGAATGGCTGCTTGCCAACGCCAAGGTCGACCGGCGCTGGTGTCTCATCCACGCCACCCACATGACCGACACCGAGACGACCGATTTGGCGAAAAGCGGCGCCGTTGCCGGCCTCTGCCCGATCACCGAGGCCAATCTCGGCGACGGCACCTTTGCCGCGTCCTTGTTCATGCAGCATGGCGGCCGCTTTGGCATCGGCTCGGATTCAAACGTCCTGATCGGCCTGCCTGACGAGTTGCGGCAGCTCGAATATTCGCAGCGCCTCGCCCACCGCGCCCGCAACGTGCTGGCCGTCGCCGGCGGCTCGACCGGCCGTGCTTTGTTCGACGCAGCGCTCGATGGTGGCAGTGCCGCGCTGGGCGCCGGCCCCTCGCAGATCGCAGCAGGTGCCCCGGCCGATTTCGTCTCGCTTGACGGCAAGCATCCATCGCTGGCCGGCAAGACGGGCGATGCAATCCTTGACGCCTGGATTTTTGCCAACGGCACCAAGATCGATTGCGTCTGGGTGCATGGCAGGAAACTGGTCAGCGGCGGTATGCATGCCAGGCGCGATGCTATCGCCGAGCGGTTCCGCCAGGTGATGACGGCGCTTTCGGCATGAGCATGATCGCGACAACAAGCGCGGATTCTGGAAGCGCGGACGGCGGCGAGGTTCTTTCGCTGCACCAGCGCATCCTGTCGGACATCAGCGAACGGATCCTGTCGGGTGCCTGGGCGCCCGGCCACCGCATTCCGTTCGAGCATGAACTGACGGCCGAATACAATTGTTCGCGCATGACAGTGAACAAGGCGCTGTCGCAACTGGCCAAGGCCGGGCTGATCGAGCGCCGGCGTCGTTCGGGCAGCTTTGTCCGCCGGCCGCAATCGCAGGCGGCCGTTCTCGAAATCCACGACATCCGGATCGAGGTCGAGGCACTTGGCCTACCCTACCGCTATGAGCGCATGGCGCGAAGCAGAAGGCGCAGCAGCGCCGACGACCGCGCCCTGTTGGAACTCGACGTCGCCGGGCCGGTGCTGGCGCTGGAATGCCTGCATTTCGCCGGCAAGCGGCCGTTTGCCCACGAGCAGCGGCTGATCAACCTGGCTGCCGTGCCGGAAGCCGCCGAAGAGGCGTTTTTCGAGACCGCGCCCGGTCCGTGGCTGATCGGGCGCGTGCCGTGGAGTGCCGCCGAGCATCGCATCCGCGCGGTCGCCGCCGAAAAGCACATCGCGGCGGCGCTCGACATCGACACCGGCGCGCCGTGCCTGGTGATCGAGCGGCGGACATGGAGCGCCGAGCACCCCGTCACCCATGTCCGCTTCACCTATGCGGCAGAGAACCACACTCTCGTGGCAAGGTTCACGCCGTCGCAGGGGTGAGCTCCTAACCCTCCCCCTTGAGGGGAGGGTCGCGGAGCAAATTGCCGCGCGGCGGCATTTTGTGACGCGGGGTGGGGTCGGAGCAACCTCGCCGACCCCACCCCGTCTCGCAGTCTCCGCTTCGCTTCGACTACTCGCCGACCCTCCCCTCGAGGGGGAGGGTTAGAGCCGCATTCTCAAATCGCCGCGGTAACAATGATCTCGACCAGATATTCCGGTCCGGCAAGTTTGGCTTCGCCGGTGGCGCGGGCCGGCGTGCTGCCCTGTGGTACCCACTTGTCCCACTCCGCGTTCATCTCGGCGAAGGTGCTCATGTCGGCCAGCCAGATGATCGCCTGCAGGATCTTGGTCTTGTCGGTGCCGGCCTTGGCCAGCAATTCGTCGATCGCCGCCAGAATGTCCCTGGTCTGGGCGCCGACATTTCCGCCCGGCTTGCCGACCTGACCGGCCAGATAGACGGTGTTGCCGTGGATGACGATCTGGCTCATGCGTGGGCCTACATCGATGCGACGAATGCTCATTGGATATTCCTTCTCCTCTTGTCAGCTGCGCCTGTTTAGGGGCCGGGTTCGCCGGGAGCAAGGCCGCTCGAGCGGAACTTCTTGAGCCAAGCCAAAGCACACAACATGACGGCCCGGCCGCAATTCCGCCCGATTGGCTTGTTGACTAATGTAATAACATCACATATCGAATCCGCCCCTGCACCACCGATCGTCGCCCCATGGATCGTCACATGAGCCAAACCTGCCTGACCTTCCGCGACCTGACGCTGGGCTACAACAGCCACCCAGCGATCCACCACCTCGATGGTACGATCCGCAAGGGGTCGTTGACGGCGGTCGTCGGCGCCAACGGCTCCGGCAAGTCGACGCTGATGAAGGGCATTGTCGGCGTCCTGAAGCCGATGGCCGGTGCGGTGATCCGGGCGCCCGGTGTACGCGCCGCCTATCTGCCGCAGCAATCAGAGCTCGACCGTTCCTTTCCGGCCCGTGTCGTCGACCTGGTTTCACTTGGCCTATGGCCGCGGCGCGGCATGCTCGGCCGTTATACAAGGGAAGATCGCGACTCGGTCAGCGAGGCGCTGATGGCCGTCGGCCTCGGCGGTTTCGAGAAGCGCCCGATCGACACGTTGTCGGGCGGCCAGCTGCAGCGCACGCTGTTTGCCCGCGTGCTGTTGCAGGATGCCGAGCTCATCCTGCTCGACGAGCCGTTCAACGCCGTCGATGCCAAGACGGTCGGTGACCTGATCGCGCTGATCAAGCGCTGGCACGGCGAGGAGCGCACGATCATGGTTGTGGTCCACGATCTCGATCTGGTGCGGCAGAATTTCCCCGAAACACTGCTGCTGGCGCGCCAGCCGATCGCCTGGGGAGAGACTAAGGAGACGCTGCGGCCGGAGAATTTGTTGCGTGCGCGCCGTTTCCACGAAGCCTGGGAGGATAACGCGCCATGGTGTGAGCCCGGCGAGCATGATCACCAGCACAGTGGCCACGGGCATGACCATGACCATCATCACGGCCCGGGGCCGAGGGCGGCGTGATGGACGTGCTCTACGGTCTGTTCGTCGCTCCGTTCGCCGACTACGCCTTCATGCAGCGGGCGCTCGCCGGTTCAATGATGCTGTCGCTCGGCGCCTGCCCGGTCGGCGTGTTCCTGATGCTGCGGCGCATGAGCCTGTCCGGCGACGCCATGGCGCATGCCATCCTGCCGGGTGCTGCCGCCGGCTTCCTGTTCTATGGCCTGGAAATCCTGCCGATGACTATCGGCGGACTGATCGCCGGCATCATCGTGGCGCTCGGCGCCGGCGCCGTCTCGCGCTTCACCATCCAGCGCGAGGATGCCTCGATGGCGGCCTTCTATCTGATTTCGCTGGCCATCGGCGTGCTTATGGTGTCGATCCGCGGTTCCAGCGTCGATCTCATGCATGTGCTGTTCGGCACCGTATTGGCGCTCAACAACGAGGCGCTGACGCTGATCGGCGGCATCGTCGTGGTGACGCTGGCCAGCCTCGCCATCTTCTGGCGGGCGCTGGTCGCCGAATGCCTCGACCCTTTGTTCCTGCGCTCGGTCAGCCGGATGGGCAGCCCGGTGCATTTCATCTTTCTCGGCCTCGTCGTGCTCAATCTCGTGGGTGGTTTCCAGGCGCTCGGCACCTTGCTGTCGGTCGGGCTGATGATGCTGCCGGCGGCGGCGGCCCGCTTCTGGACGTCGCGCGTCGAGCCGATGTGCGTGTTGGCCACAGTGATCGGCTTTGCCTCCTGCATTGCCGGGCTGCTGTTGTCCTACCATGCGTCACTGCCCTCCGGCCCGGCCATCATCCTGTCCGCCGGCGTCGTCTATTTCGCCTCGATCCTGTTCGGCACGCGCGGCATCCTGCGCGCCCGCATCGTCCATCACCGCCACAGAACTGCCTGATCCCAACAAGGAGAAACTGTCCATGCTGAAATCGATCCGCACCGCGTTGGCCGTGAGCGTTATAACATTAACCGCCCTTGGCGCTTCGTCGGCCTTTGCTGAGCCGTTGAAAGTGGTCGCCAGCTTCACCATCATCGCCGATTTCGCCAAGAATGTCGGCGGCGACCGCATCGATCTGACCACCATCGTCGGGCCGGACGGCGACGCCCACGTCTACGAGCCGAGCCCTGCCGATGCGGTGGCCATGGCCAAGGCCGACATCGTGCTGGTCAACGGCCTGCATTTCGAAGGTTTTCTGCAGCGCCTGGTCGACGCCAGCGCTACCAAGGCTTCGATTGCCGTGCTGACCAAGGGGGTCACGCCGATCAATTTCAAACCCGAATTCGCCGAGGCCGACGCCGCCGAAGGCGCGGAAACCGATGGCGGCAAGACGGTCACCGATCCGCACGCCTTCCAGTCGATCGCCAACGCCAAGATCTATGTGAAGAACATCGCCGACGCCTTTTGCACGGCCGACGCTGCGGGTTGCGACAGCTACAAGGCCAATGCAGCCGCCTATACGCAAAAGCTCGATGCGCTCGAGGGCGAAGTGCAGGCGGCGATCCAGTCGATCCCGCAAGAGAAGCGCGTCGTCATCACCTCGCATGATGCCTTCGGCTATTTCGAGAAGGCCTATGGCTTGACCTTCCTGGCCCCGGAAGGCGTGTCGACCGAGTCGGAGCCTTCCGCCGCCGACGTGGCCAAGCTGGTCAGCCAGGTGAAGCAGGACAAGGCGGCGGCGATCTTCGTCGAGAACATCACCAATCCGCGGCTGATCGAGCAGATCGCCAGCGAGACCGGCATCAAGGTGGGCGGCACGCTCTATTCCGATGCGCTGTCGCAGTCCGACGGCCCGGCCGCGACCTATATCGACCTGATGCACAACAACATCGCCCAGATCAAAGGCGCGATCCTCGGCAGCTGAGCGATCGACCTCGTTCATCCAGCCGGGCTGGCGTATGGCGCATCCAAGCACACGCGGCGCCGTCCGGCTGGATTTCCGGCATCGAAATCTCTATCTGCGCGGATGGATTTCTTTTCGCGCGGATTGCCGACCGGGTCAGGGAGTGGCAAGACTGCCGCTAACCAGATTGCGAGGACACCGCCATGGAATACCGACAGATCAGCGAGGACTATTCGGTCTCGGGCCAGATCCAGCCCGAGGACGTCGCGACCATCAAGGCCGCCGGCTTCAAAAGCGTGATCTGCAACCGGCCGGACGATGAGCAGCTCGGCCAGCCATCGGCCGACACCGTCAAGGCGGCGGTCGAGGGCGCCGGGCTCGCCTTCCGCTACATCCCCGTCATCAGCGGCCAGATCACGGCAGAGAATGTCGAGGACCAGGCCGAGGCGCTTGAGGAACTTGAAGGCCCGGTCTTCGCTTACTGCCGTTCCGGCGCCCGCTGCACCAATCTTTATGGGCTGATCCAGCAGTCGAAGGGGTGACATTCGCCCTCAGATCGGTAGCGCGCCGGTTTCCTTTAGCGTCTCCAGCACGATCGCCGTCTTCACGTGCTGCACGGATTCGTGCGGCAGCAGCACGCTGTTGACGAATTCCGACAGCGACTTCAGGTTGGGCGTCACCACTTTCAATATATAGTCCATCTCGCCCGTCAGCGCGTGCGCTTCCTGCACCTGCGGCAGCCGCGCCACCAATTCGCCGAAACGCCGCGCATTGTCGCGGTTGTGAGTGGCAAGCGTCACCGAGATGACGTTGACAAGGGAAAAGCCGAGCTTGTCGCGGTCGAGCACCGCCCGGTAGCCCTTGATATAGCCGTCCTCCTCCAGCCGCTGGCGACGGCGCGAGCATTGCGACGCCGACAGGTTCACCCGTTCCGAGAGGTCGTTGTTGGTCAGGCGTGCATCGCCCTGCAGCAGAGCCATTATCTTGCGGTCAAACTGGTCGATGCGCGCCTCATCCATGGGTTTCTCTCCATACATGCACAATTCACGCATTACCTGATCATTTCAAGCGTTTGAATGCAAGCACCATGCACTGCGTCCTTGCTATCATTAGGTTGAGATGGCCTTTCCAGGCCAAACAGTTTTGGAGGACACTGCCATGGGTCCCTTCCCGCACGACGCACCGCCCGCCAAGATCAGCAAGACCAATCCCGCCGGCACCGACGGCTTCGAATTCGTCGAATTCGCGCATGCCGAGCCAGAAAAGCTCGCCGAACTGTTCACCCGTATGGGCTATGTGCCGGTGGCCAAGCATCGCAGCAAGAACATCACCGTCTGGCGGCAGGGCGACATCAATTATGTCGTCAATGCCGAGCCCGGCTCGCATGCCATGAAATTCGTCGACAAGCACGGCCCTTGCGCCGCCTCGATGGCCTGGCGGGTGGTCGATGCAAGGCATGCCTTCGATCACGCGGTGGCCAAGGGCGCGACGCCCTATGAAGGCAACGACAAGACGCTCGACGTGCCGGCGATCGTCGGTATCGGCGGATCGCTGCTCTATTTCATCGAAACTTACGGCGAGAAGGGCTCGGCTTACGACGCCGAGTTCGACTGGCTGGGCGAGCGCGACCCCAGGCCGGAAGGCGTCGGCTTCTATTATCTCGACCACCTGACCCACAATGTCTATCGCGGCCAGATGGACAAATGGTGGGATTTCTATCGCGACCTGTTCGGCTTCAAGCAGATCCACTTCTTCGACATCGACGGCAAGATCACCGGGCTGGTCAGCCGCGCCATCACCTCGCCCTGCGGCAAGATCCGCATTCCGCTGAACGAGTCCAAGGACGAGACCAGCCAGATCGCCGAATATCTGAAGAAGTATAATGGCGAGGGCATCCAGCACATCGCCGTCGGCACCGACGACATCTACGGCGCCACCGACAGGCTGGCTGCCAACGGCCTGAAGTTCATGCCGGGCCCGCCGGAGACCTATTACGACATGTCCTCTGCCCGCGTGAACGGCCATGAAGAGCCGATTGAACGTATGAAAAAGCACGGCATCCTGATCGATGGCGAGGGCGTCGTCGACGGCGGCACGACCAAGATCCTGCTGCAGATCTTTTCGAAAACCGTGATCGGGCCGATCTTCTTCGAATTCATCCAGAGGAAGGGCGACGAAGGCTTTGGCGAGGGCAATTTCCGCGCTTTGTTCGAATCGATCGAGCAGGACCAGATCAAGCGCGGCGTGCTGAAGGTGCAGGCGGCGGAGTAGGCTAACCGGCCGGACTTGCGATTCGGTCAGTAGTAGCTCAGACTTTGGCCATGAACATTGCTATCGCAGAGGCCAAGGCAAGACTGTCGGAACTCGTCAGCCGCGCGGAAGCTGGCGAAGAGATTGTGATTACCCGTCGCGGCAAGGTTGCGGCTCGCCTCGTGCCGCTAGCCGTGCCCGAGTCCCTGCCTCGTGTCGGCGCCATGAAGGGCAAAATCAGGATTGCCGACGATTTTGACGAACTCGGTCCCGAATGGGACGGGTATGCCAAATGACGCTGTCACAGGCAAACGTCTATTTGGCGAGGCCGGCGGCTTTGCGCAGAATCTCGTTGATGCGGCTCTGCCAGCCGGGGCCGCCGGCACGAAAGTGGGCGACTACGTCACTGTCGAGACGGAGTGTTACCTGCTTCTTCGGATTATCGAGAGCCGGCCGGCCGCGCGAACGGCGAATGCTTTCGGCAAGCTCAGGGAATGCTTCGGCGAAAGGACGAGCGTTTCGAAAATCCTCCTCTGTCCATTCCGGATTCTCCGAAACGGCTTCCCAGTCCTCTTTGCTGTAGCCGCGACCAGCTTCGAACTCGGTGCGCACCTTACGCTTTGCCATTGAACAATCTCCTTTCCGCGGGACTTGCCGGGCGCATCGAAATTTTCGAGATGGCGTCCCAAACGATCTTCATCAGAATTTATGTACCTACAATAATTAAGTCAATAATTTTCGTAACTACAACTAATTGCGACCTTCGAGCACCAACCTCTCGACCTCGGCTTTCCTGAGTTTCAGATCATAATCGAGGAAAAACTCGTCGAGTTGCGGCGGTTTCACCGAGGTGCCCGACAGCATCGCGTGCACTTGGCCGCGATGATGGATGTCGTGGATGAAGAGATGGGCGAGCAGGTCGCCGATCCGTTCCGGTATCATGCCGTCCTCGCGCCGATCGGTGACGACGCGGCGCTCGAGATCGTCCGCCGACAGGCGGTCGCAAAAGGCGATCAGCCGCCGGTCGGCCTCCGTCCGCTTGCCAAAGAGCGCGTCCGCTTCGTCGAAGAGCAAGAACTCATCGTAGGCCGCGGCGCCGACGCCGCCCTCTTCGAGAAAATCGAGATAGAGGTGATCGACCGCCAGGATGTGGTTCAGCGTTGCCTTGATCGACGGAAAGAAGCTCGTCCGTTCGGCTTCGAATTCGCCGGGCTCAAGCTGCAGCACGGCGCGGTAGAGCCGGTCGTTCGACCAGAGATTGTTGGCTGCCATGCGCCGAAAATGGTTCAGCAGGTCCATGTTACACACCAGCCCAGGCAATCAAATTCACAGCGATACCGATAGCACCTATGGCTAGCAGACGAGCGATCATACCGCGGCGCAGCGCTTGCGTTTCAACATCGCTCGCAACATCCCGATTCATAACGACGTTAGCAAACTTCGGCCGATGCGCCACGCTACTGAAGTTACGAAGTCCTTCAGATCGATCCTCGACCTGACGGCAGACCCGGATGGCCGAAATCAAAAGCCAGGCAGCAGCGATGCCAGAAATTCCCACAATCCAAAGGTAAGTAGCGGTGTAAGGCATCTTGGGGTCCACCAGCGTTAGGAACGATTGAGCTAGATCACGCCGGTGACCGGACCAAAGACAAGCCTGCCCACATTAGCAGGAATCCAGCCAAAACAATCAGCAGCAGCCCGATCATGCGCCGCCGCATGGCTTGCGTTTCCTGGTCCAGCGCGACATTCGTGTTGGTGACGGTGTGAAACATCATCGCCTTGCGCGGAAAGCCGCTGCGGTTGGTCAGGCCGGGCGAGCGCGCCTCGATGCGATAGCTCAGGCGGATCGCCAGGATGAAGATCGCCAGCATGACAAGGGCCCAGACACCGCACAGCAGATAGAATGTCTCGCCCGTCATTCTCTTGCCCCCTCGTACTTCTCGACCTTCTGCTCGATGGCGCCGAAGATCGAATGCCCGCCCCGGTCCTTCATCTCGATACGCACGGTGTCGCCAAAGCGCAGGAACGGCGTTTTCGGTTCGCCGGTTTCGATGGTCTCGATCATACGCAGCTCGGCGACGCAGGAATAGCCGGCGCCGCCCACCGAGACAGGCTTGCCCGGCCCGCCGTCGAGCTTGTTGGAGACGGTGCCCGAACCGATAATAGCGCCGGCGGCCAGCGGCCGCGTTTTTGCGGCGTGAACAATCAGCGCCGGAAAGTCGAAGGTCATGTCGATGCCGGCGTTCGCCCGGCCGAACGGTTTGCCGTTGAGATCGACCAGCAGCGGCAGGCTGACCTTGCCGCCGTCCCAGGCATCGCCCAGCTCTTCCGGCGTTACCGCTACCGGCGAAAAGGCCGATGACGGCTTCGACTGGTAGAAGCCGAACCCCTTGGCAAGCTCAGGTCCGGTCAGGCCGCGCAGCGTCACATCGTTGACCAGCATGACCAAGCGGATCGCTGCCCGCGCCTCTTCGAGGCTTGCGCCCATCGGCACATCGTCAACTATGACCGCGACCTCTCCTTCCATGTCGATGCCAAGGGTCTCGTCGGTCATGCGGATTGGCTCCCGCGGTGCGAGGAAAGCGTCCGAGCCGCCTTGGTAGATCAGCGGATCGGTCCAGAAGCTTGCCGGCATCTCGGCGCCGCGCGCCTTCCGCACCAGCTCGACATGGTTCACATAGGCCGAGCCATCGGCCCATTGGTAGGCGCGCGGCAGCGGCGAATGGGCGTCATGCTCGTGAAAGCGGGCAAACGGCACCGCATTATTCTCCAGCGATTCAGCCATGGCAGCGAGATGCGGCGCGATCCGAAGCCAGTCGTCAAGCGCGGCCTGCAGCGTCCGCACCAGAAACGAAGCATCGGTAAACCGCGTCAGGTCGCGCGAGACGACGACAAGCTTTCCGTCGCGCGTCCCATCCTTCAATGTGGCAAGCTTCATGCGGTTTCCTCTCTGGCGCAGCTTTGGTGCTGCTTTGATTTTTTGTTCTACGCATGATCTCTTCCGAAAACCGGTTTCCACTTTTCGGGATCATGCTCCAGCCCCACAACAAGGCCGTCGCGTGCGATCGTCAAGTCGCCGGCCCATGTTTTCCTGACGGCGGCAATCCAGTCGGCCTCGTCGATCTCGGGATCGTCGGCGGGAATGAGATGGTTGAGCACCAGTCTTTTGACGCCTGCGTCGCTGGCGATGCGGCCCGCTTCCTCGGCAAAGCTATGGCTGGCAAGCAGGTGTTCCCTCAGCCTTGCGCCGTTGCCGGTCTTCGCGACCAGCCGCTCGATACCCCCTTCCAGCATGGCCTCGTGGACCAGGACGTCGGCGCCTTGGGCGAAATCCGCCAATGGCGGAAAGAACGCCGTATCCGACGAGAAGACGATGCTTTGCCTCGCATAGTCGAAGCGCAGCGCAAAGCAATCCGTCACCGGCGGGTGGTCGACACGCAGCGCCGATATTTTGAGACCGCGCTCTTGCGCCACCTGGCCTTCATCAAATTCGACGATCGAAACCAGGTCGCGGAGATCCGGCCTGCCTTCATCGGCGATGCGGATCTCGATGTCGAACTCCATCGCCTGGCAAAAGCGCTGCCAATAATGGCCGGTGCCGGGCGGGCCGAATACGGTGACCTTTGTTGCCAGGCCGGCCGTCCATGCAGTGTGGATCAACGGTCCGAGTTCCAGCACATGGTCGGAATGCAAATGCGTGATGAAGATCAGGTCGAGCGCCTTCAGGCTGATGCCGGCACCGGTCAGCCCGCGCGTTACGCCCAGCCCGCAATCGACGACGATGGTGCGGCCGCCAATCTCCAGCAGTGAGGAACTCGGCCACGGCCCGCCCGGCCGCAGCGCGGGACCACCCTTCGAGCCAAGAAGCACCAGACGATCCGTCACGCGACGGCGCTCAAGACCAGTCGCCCTCGGGCGTGCCGTTGAAGCGCTTCTTCAGGCCGGCCCAGCAGTCGATGTAATTGTCCTGCCGGGTTTCGAGCTCGGCGCCATAGCGGGTCACCATCTGCGGAAAGCGTGTCTCGAACATGAAGGCCATGGTGTTGTCGAGCTTGACCGGTTTCAGCTCCGCGCGCGAGGCTTTTTCGAAGCCAGACGCATCGGGTCCGTGAGCCAGCATCATGTTGTGCAGACTGATGCCGCCCGGCACGAAGCCCTCTTCCTTGGCATCGTACTGACCATGTATGAGGCCCATGAACTCGCTCATGATGTTGCGGTGATACCAAGGCGGCCGGAAAGTGTTTTCCGCCACAAGCCAGCGCGGCGGGAAGATGACGAAATCGATATTGGCGGTGCCTTCCTCGCCGCTCGGCGCGGTCAGCACGGTGAAGATCGACGGATCGGGGTGGTCGAACAGGATCGCACCGACCGGCGAGAAGGTCGCAAGATCATATTTGTAGGGCGAATAATTGCCGTGCCACGCCACTACATCCAGCGGCGAATGGTCGATGTCGGTGACATGGAACTGGCCACACCATTTCGCGATCAGCCGGCACGGTGTCTCCTTGTCCTCGAACCAGGCACAGGGCGTCTTGAAATCGCGCGGATTGGCCAGGCAATTGGCGCCGATGGGGCCACGATCCGGCAGCGTCAGCTTGGCGCCGTAATTCTCGCAGACATAGCCGCGCACTTCGGCATCCACCAGTTCGACCTTGAACACCAGACCACGCGGCAGCACGGCGATCTCGCCCGGCCTGAGTTCGATGACCCCCATCTCGGTGACGAAGCGCAAGGCTCCAACCTGCGGGACGACCAGCAACTCGCCGTCGGCGTTGAAAAAATGATCGTCGACCATCGAGCGATTGGCGACATAGACGTGTGCCGCCATGCCGGTCTGGCCGAGCACGTCGCCGGCGGTGGTGATCGAGCGCATGCCGGCAATGAAATCGGTCGGCTCCTTCGGCATCGGCACCGGGCTCCAGCGATACTGGCCGAGTGCGAGCTGGTGGTCGCCGACGTTCGGCGCGCTTTTCCAAAGCGGATAATTCGCCGCTTTGAAGCGGCCGGTGTGCCTGACGCTCGGTCTTATCCGATAAAGCCAGGAGCGCTCATTGGTGCCGCGCGGCGCGGTGAAAGGAGAGCCCGAAAGCTGCTCGGCATAGAGGCCGTAGGCCGGCCGTTGCGGCGAGTTTCGCCCTTGCGGCAGCGAGCCCGGCAAAGTCTCGGTTTCGAAGTCATTGCCGAAACCCGGCATGTAGGAGTAGGCCATAGAACCCTCCCGAATTCATGGTCTCGTAGCATCGTTTGCGCATCCGCAAAGATGCTCCGGGTTGACCATACCGGTTTCATTTGTAACCATTGAAAATGTAACCATCAACGGTGATTTCGCCAAGCCGCCAGCATCCCCAGTCAGGGCCAACCATGGAAATCCTTGAGCTGGAATCCTTCCTGCCTTACCGGCTCTATCGGCTTGCCGATGCCGTCAGCCGCGAATTCTCAAGGATATACAAGGACCGTCACGGACTGACCCGGCCCGAATGGCGCACGCTGGCCGGGCTTGGACAGCACGGCACGATGACGGCGACGGCGCTCGGCGAGCAATCGGCCATGCACAAGACCAAGGTTTCGCGCGCGGTCGCCGAGCTCGAACGGCGCCGCTGGCTCAGCCGGACGCCCGACGTAAAAGACCGCCGTGTCGAGCATCTGGCGCTGACCAAGGCGGGCATTGCCGCCTACCGCGAGATGGTGCCGCTGGCCAAGGCATTTGAGCAGGAGCTGCTGGCAAAGCTGAGCGCCGGCGAGCGCGCAGCCATCACCAACGGACTGGCTGCGATCGAGACCAACTTGGACTCGAGTAAGGATTAGCGCCGGAATGACCGCTTTCCACCCCTTACCCGACATCCGGCATTTTTCGAGTAAGTGACCAATCTCGAGCAACAAACTCGATGGTTTCGTCTCGAAAGTAGAACAAGAAATGCCGTGAACTCGGACTGTCTGGCGACAAAACCTCCCAGTCGAGCTCGTTGATTGCGCGGTCGTCACCGATCACCTCATAGAACTCCCCCCATTTTGGATTAGGCGATTCACACATCTCGCAGGCTCCAGCCATGCGCGATGGATTGGAAGTACTGAAGGCCGTGGCGGAAAGTGATTGGGCCTGGTGGTTTGGACTTGGGATAGCCGTCCCATCCTCCGAGTTTGGCGACGATCCAGGCGGCCCAGGCCAAGGACTTGGGCGGGTGAGGGTTTTTCTGGAGAGCGGTCTTGCCTTCCAACTTGGGCACCAGGGCCTGCAAGGTGTCGATCTCGGCGGGCGTAAAGACGATCTCGGCGGATTGAGCGGATGCTCCGTCGCGGGCTTGGACAATCTGCATGATGATGCAGGCGGCGCGCGCGGCGATGGCGGTCAGCTTCATCAACCGCTCGGCGGTTTCCAACTGACTGTCCTCCAGTTGCAGGCCTTGCTGCTTCAAGGTGCGGAAGAACTGCTCGATGGTCCAGCGCATCCGGTACCAGGCAACCACCTGCCAAGCCATGGCTGCGTCCTGAACGCTATGGGTGGTTAGCAGGCGCCACACGATTGGCTCGGCATCCGCAGATGCACCCACCTCAAGCACTTCCACCAAGCTCACCGTCACTGTCTTGGCCAGCCCTTTTTCGATGCAGTTTTGTGGGCGCTTGAGGGCGACTTGGCCGAAGCGGGCCACCAGATGGGCCGTGCGCGCCGGCCGGCCAGGACGAGCGCGCAGCTCCACATCGGCTTCACCGGCCGGCTGCAGCTTTGCCGTCGAGAGCTTGCCGCCCTCGATCAAGCGGTCGCTCATGGCGCGGGTCAGGATATGGAAGTTCGCAGCCGGCACGCGGTCCCACTTGGCGTAGATGTCGCTCTCGCGATCGCTCACCTCCGTCACCATCGCAGCCCCCACCAGCACGCCCTTGGCGGCTTCGGCCGTGGTCAGCCAGCGGTGCGATTCCCTGTCGCTCGACAAGCGTTGGCTATGTGGCGTTTCCACCCGGCCTTCGCGCGTCCAGATCTGGCCCGATACCAGCCCGAGCACCTCGCCCGTTCCCGCATCCAGCGCCAACATCGCATGCAGCAGCACGCCCCGGACGTTGCCGCCCTTGCCAGTCTCCCCCAAACCTCGCCGATGCTACGCCGTGGTCGTAAAGTTGATCTCGCTGGTGTCCTGGATCGCCAGCACGTGGTGGCCCACGCAGGCCTGCGAGCTCGTCGACCCCCATCCTTCGATCAGGTTTTGCGTCGTCACGCGCCCGTTCGCCAGGAACCGGCCAAAGCCAACGATCCGGCCGCGAGAACCTCCCGCCAGTCGCCGAACGCAAACGCTCTGTCGATCCACCATGTGGCCCAGCAACTGGGCCCCCTTTTTTGCAGGCGCTCGTCGCCGAACGCTCCCAACTCGATCTCATTGGCCGACATCGCGATACCTCCTCAATCTGAGTATCGCCAACAGAATCACATCCCAACGCCACACAGCCAATCAAAAGCGAGTCATTCACCTCAAACGATGTGTGCATCCCTAGCCATTTTGGAGCCTGATTGCTGTAACGGCTTTTACCCGCAAACCACGCGTGATCGTTTGTGGCGTCCCATCGCCAACGGCTACAGCCAACGAAGCGAAGCGTTCCCATCTCCCCCTCTCCAGCGTCGTAAGCCCAGGGGTTCAAAAGAAAGGTAAGTTGAACTGTGTTGCCGTCGACGGTCAGCTCTACGTTAGGAGCATTGGGCTCGGCGTTCCAGTCAGGGTTCAGATGCCGGAAGGACAACTCGATCATGCAACTTTCTACCTGCGGCTATCGCCAGCGGCCCCTTGATTGCGTTTTGAGGCCAATGCCTACCAGTCCATGACCACCTTGCCGGAATTGCCGCTCTTCATCGCTTCGAAGCCGGAGATGTAGTCGTCGATGCCGATGCGGTGGGTGATCAGGCCGCTGACATTGAGAGGACCCTGCACCAGCGCAATCATCTTGTACCAGGTCTCGAACATCTCGCGGCCGTAGATGCCCTTCAGATGCAGCATCTTGAAGATGACCTTGTTCCAGTCGATCTCGAAGCCGGTCGGCGCGATGCCGAGAATGGCGATCTTGCCGCCATTGTTCATGGTATCGATCATGTCGCGGAATGCCGGTGCGGCACCGGACATTTCAAGACCGACGTCAAAACCCTCGGTCATGCCGAGCGCCGGCATGATATCGCGCAGCTTTTCTTTCGAGGCGTCAACGACATGCTGGACGCCGAGCTTTTTTGCCAGTGCCAGGCGCACCGGGTTGATGTCGGTGATGACCACTTTTCGCGCGCCGACGCATTGCGCCACCAATGCGCCCATGATGCCGATCGGCCCGGCGCCGGTGACCAGCACGTCCTCGCCGACGAGGTCGAAAGATAGTGCGGTGTGAACCGCATTGCCCAGGGGATCGAAGATCGCGGCGATCTCGTCCGGCACGTCGTCGGGGATCGGCACGACATTGTGCTGCGGGATAGCCAGATATTCGCCGAAGGCGCCGGGGCGATTGACGCCGACGCCGAGCGTGTTGCGGCAAAGATGCCCCCTGCCCGCCCGGCAGTTGCGGCAATGGCCGCAGACGATGTGACCCTCGCCCGAAACGCGCTGGCCGACTTTGTATTCGGTCACCGCCGCGCCGAAATCGGCGACCGTACCAACGAATTCATGCCCGGTCACCATCGGCACCGGCACGGTCTTTTGCGCCCACTGGTCCCAATTGTAGATGTGGACGTCGGTCCCGCAGATCGCGGTCTTCCTGATCTTGATCAGCACGTCGTTGGGGCCGATCTCCGGCACCGGCACCTCTTCCATCCACATGCCCGGCTCGGCCTTGGCCTTCACCAGCGCCTTCATCATGTTCGACATTCTGCAGTCCCTTGAAGGTCTTGATCCGGAATCGCTTTTCGACTGCCGGTCATTCAGGAAATCACGCCGAGTTCGCGACCGACTGCGGCGAACGCCTCAACCGCACGGTCAATGTCGGCGCTGGAATGGGCGGCAGACATCTGCGTGCGGATGCGCGCCTGGCCCTTCGGCACCACCGGGAAGGAGAAGCCGATGACATAGATGCCGCGCTTGAGCATGCGCGCGGCCATTTCCTGCGCCAGCGTCGCGTCGCCCAGCATCACCGGGATGATCGGATGGTCGGCGCCGGCCAGCGTAAAGCCCAGCTTGCCCATCTCGGAGCGAAACCGCGCTGCGTTTGCATATAGGCGCTGACGCAATGCATCGCCATTGCGAATCAGCTCGAACACCCGGATCGAGGCGCCCGCGATCGCCGGCATCAGTGTGTTTGAGAAGAGGTAAGGACGCGAGCGCTGGCGCAGCCAGTCGACCACCTGCCTCTTACCAGAGGTGTAGCCCCCGGAAGCGCCGCCAAGCGCCTTGCCGAGCGTACCGGTGATGATGTCCACCCTGCCCTCGACGCCGCAATGCTCGGCCGAGCCGCGACCGTTCTTGCCGACGAAGCCGACCGCGTGGCTGTCGTCGACCATGACCATCGCATCGTATTTCTCGGCGAGATCGCACACGCCCCGAAGATTGGCGATGATGCCGTCCATCGAGAAGACGCCGTCGGTGGCGATCAGCCGGAACCGACAATCGCGCGCCTCTTTCAGCCGCGCTTCGAGATCGGCCATGTCGTTGTTGGCATAGCGGAAGCGCTTTGCCTTCGACAGCCGTACCCCGTCGATGATCGAGGCGTGGTTCAGCGCATCGGAGATGACCGCATCCTCTTCGCCGAGCAGCGTCTCGAACAGGCCGCCATTGGCGTCGAAGCAGGAGCCATAGAGGATAGTGTCCTCCATGCCGAGGAAATCAGAAATGGTCGCCTCGAGCTGCTTGTGTTCCTCCTGTGTGCCGCAGATGAAGCGCACCGACGCCATGCCATAGCCGTAACGATCGAGCGCCTGCTTGGCCGCCTCGCGCAGTTCGGCGCTGTCGGCGAGGCCGAGATAATTATTGGCGCAGAAATTCAGCACCTTCTCGCCGTCCACCTCGATCTCGGCCGATTGGGTCGAGGTTATCACCCGCTCGGATTTATAGAGACCTGCCGATTTCAGCCCTTCAAGCTCGCTGTCGATGTGGGAGAGGAATGCTGCGGTCATGATCAGGCCCTGTTGAGATCGATGAGGACTGTCGCGCCGCGCGGACGAAAAATCCATCGCAAAAGCGACCGCTTCGGTGGCGGCAATGGCACGGCAGAGGCCGCGATGTTCAAATGCGGAGGTGCTGCGAAAGATTGCAATAACCACTTTGCGGATTTCCCGCCACGGTCGCCGCTGTCGGCCTGTTGCTGTCCTAACCTGTTAACACTTTGAAGCCAAAGGTTGTCGCACAAGAATTCGTTGGCGAGAGGGCCGACTCAGAAAATGTCGCAGCAGCCGGTGCACGCCGTTTCAGGCAGGCTCATACTCCTCATCAAATCGGGCTACTGGCTGGCTCTGCTGATCATCGCCGCCATGGTCGTGGCCTCCTTCATCCTGCTGCAACAGATGATGGCGGCCCAGCAACACAACCAGGCGCTGCTCGATGTGGTCAGCACACAAAAAGCCCTGTCGCAACGCATCGTCTTCCTTGCCGGCGCGACCGGTACCGCCTCACGCGACCAGCAGCCGGCCCTGATCAGCGCGCTCAAGCAAGCGACGGTAGAGTTCGAGAAGAACTACGATCTGCTGCTCGAGCGGACCGCCGCCGATCCGGCGTCGCCGGCAAGGTTCGATCCCAAATCGATCGAGAGCGTGCTTTTCGCCAAGCCGTTCCATCTCGACTATTTCTCGGTCGGGCTTATCGCCAACGGCGAACGCCTGATCTCGTCATTCGAATCGCGGCTCAACATGGCCGGCAATGGTGGCTACAAGGGCGGAGAGGAGCGCGTCAACCTGAACGCTTCCGTTGCCAACGCAACATTGTCGGGCTATGCCGCACTTGGCCAGCGCATCAGCGCCTTTGCAGACCGCCGATCCGAAACACTTCTCGAGCTTAACCGCACATTGTTCTACTCGACCATGGGCGTCATCGTGCTGGTGGCGCTTTTCATTTTCAGGCCGATGTCGAACGCCATCCTGCGCAGGACGCGTGAGCTGGTCGATGCGCGCAATTCCATGGCCTTTATTGCCGTGCATGACGGGCTGACCGGCCTGCACAACCGCACCTTCCTGACCGAGCATTTCGATACGTTGATCAATGCCGCGCAGCGACGGCGTGAACGGGTTGCCGTGGTGCAGTTCGATCTCGACCGGTTCAAGCAGATCAACGACACGTTCGGCCACGCCGCCGGCGATTATGTGCTGGTGACGGCTGCGCAACGCATGCGTGGTTCGTGCCGTACGTCGGATCTCAACGTGCGTCTCGGAGGCGATGAATTCGTCGTCGTCCTCAACGACGCCGGCAGCACCGAGGACATCGATATCGTCGCCAGACGCATGCTGGCCAAACTCAATGAACCGGTCATATTCCGAGGCACGACGATCCATCCGGGCGTAAGTGCGGGGATTGCGGTCTATCCTGTCGACGCCGACAATGCGCAGGATCTGCTCGTCCATGCCGATCTGGCGTTGTATTCCGCCAAGAAGCAGGGCGGCGGCAGTTTGTCGTTCTTCTCCGATGAGCTGAGGCGCGAACTCGACAACCGAAAGCAGCTCGAGCTCGACATCAGGGTCGCCATCTCGGAGAAGGCGTTCGAAGTCTATTTCCAGCCGCAGGTGTCGCTGTCGGACGGCACCATCAGTGGCATCGAAGCTTTGGCTCGCTGGAGGCATGCCGAACGCGGCATGATCGCGCCGGGCGAGTTCATTTCAATCGCGGAAAAATGCGGCTTGATGTCCGAGATTGGCCGCATCGTCATTGCCAAGGCGATCAACGAAGCAGCCGAATGGAACCGCGCAGGCATCGGCTTCGGCCGGATCGCCGTCAACGTGTCCGGTTCGGAGCTGCGCGAGACAGATTTCGAAGTCTTCCTGTTCGGGACGCTGGAAAGGACCGGCCTGCCCGCGCACAAACTATCGCTGGAGATCGTCGAATCCGTCATTCTCGACGACGAGAAGACCGGTATCGCGGCAAAGCTGCGGCACATCCGCGCCGCCGGCATCCATCTTGAGCTCGATGATTTCGGCACCGGCTACGCATCGCTCAGCCATGTCAATCCAAACGAGATCGACCGGCTGAAGATCGACCGCCGCTTCGTCCAGAACATCAACGAGAACAGCGGCAACAACAAGATCGTGCGTGCCCTGACCGAGCTCGCCCGCGGTCTCGGCATCTCGATCGTCGCCGAGGGCCCCGAAACCGAAGCCGAGCTCGACTCGCTGATGGCGATCGGCTGCGACCAGGTGCAAGGCTATTCCATCGCTTTCCCGATGCCGCCGGACAGGGTGCGTGAATGGCTGGTGGCACGGACGCCGAAAAAGGCCAGGCTGACAGTGCTGCAGGGCAGCCGGGCGTAGATCCGTCATGGTTCGGCCTTGCGAACCGACCTGATGGGCCGAGGCGGAAGGTCATCCTCATTACCGGGAAATGCTGCCAGCAATTGTCCAAAGCTGGGCACACGCGCCAGCTTTTCATAGTCCTGGAACGACAGAATGACCGCCTGCTTGCGGCCACGCCGGGTGATGACGGCCGGTTCTCCCGCGATGACCTGATCGAGCACCGCCGAGAGTTTAGCCCTGGCATCCTTCAGCGAAATTTCGCGCATGGCGTCTTCCTAGCCTAATTTCTAGCTCTCGACATTGGCCCGCAGCGCAGCCAGCACCTGTGCAAACTCCGCCAGCCTGTCGTCGGACAGCCCTTTCCGCAGCCGTTTGTCGAAGGCTAACGCGGCCGTGCGCAATTTCAGGAACAACGCCTCTCCGGCCTGGGTCAGCTCCACCTGGTGAACCCGGCGGTTCTCGGGATCGCGGCGGCGCATCAGCAGGCCCTGCGTCTCCATGGCGTTGAGATGGTGGGTCAGCGTTGCGCCCCGAATGCCGATCATGCCGGCGAGCTCGCGTTGGTTGGCCAGCTCCCGCGACTTGACCGACAGCAAAGTGACCCAGACCGGCAGCGTGCCGCCGGCTTCGACCAAGGCAGCGTCGAAAGCCTGCGCGACCAGCTTGGCGGTGCGGGCGAGATTCATCCCGATCGGCGGGCGGTGAAAGGGCGTCATGATCCGACACTAGAACAAGGGCAAAGCCGATGGAACCGGCTCGAGCTTATGCGTTGACATCTAATCATTTGATATCTATCAATATGCCTAGCGGTGGGCAAGATAGGAAATGCGGTCATGCAATATGTCTACATCATCGTCCTCGGCCTTCACGTCATGGCGGGTGTGTTCTGGGCCGGCACCACCATCGCGGTTGCCCGCGAACCGGAGATCAGGGCGGAACGTTTCTTCCGGCCGCAAATGGGCGCGGCCGGCGTGGTTTTCCTCACAGGCTTGCTGCTGTGGTATTTCTTCCACAACGGCTCTTTCGGCTCGATGGAGAGGGTGTTGGCGCTCGGCATCTTGACTGCCTTGATTGCCGGCGGGGTTCAGGGCGCACTGGTGGGTTCCGCCAGCAGGCAGTTGGCCGGCGCCGATGCGGCGAAGCAAACCCAGTTGCGCGCCAAGATGACAAAAGGCGAACGCATCGCCGGCGGCCTGCTGGTCATCACCGTGTTCTGCATGGCCACCGCCAGGATGTTTTGAACGTCCTGCCGCAATCGCAAGATCGTACGGTGCCCGGCGATGGCCGGCGGCGTGCGCGGCGCGCAGCCCGGACCAAAGTACCGTGGTGGCTCTCCGTACGGAGGTTCGGCTGCGCGCCACCAATCAATCCAAAATATTCCTCAGATCCGCAAGCCGAACCTGATGCCGTCATAGATTGCGGCATGGATGTTACGCGAGGCAACTGCGTCGCCGATGCGGAAGAGCACGAAGCCACTTTGCGGATTGCGCACGGGGAAGATGTCGCCGCCATTGACCAGTTTTTCGTAATCGATCGCGCCGGCGTTCTTCGACAGCGGCTTCAGCGCCAGATAGAGATCGTCGAGCGGCAGCGTGCCATGCTCGACCACCACCTGGTCGACCCGCCGCTCGCCGCGCCAGCCATAGGCGAAGTCGGAGGCGAGCTCGGCGATCAGCTGGTTGCCCTCGCGCCGCACAGAACGCAGCCGTGTGTTGATGGTCACCGTGACACCCTTTTCCTGAAAGGCGCGCATGTAGGGCACATGGTTCATCCCGCCCATTTCCGGGGCGAAGAAGCGTTCCGGTGAGACCAGCTCCAGCTTGGCGCCGCTATTGGCGATCAGTTCGGCAGCACCCATGCCCTGATGGCCGCCATTGTCGTCATAGAGCAGCACATTCTCGGCCGGCTTGACGCTGCCGGCCATGATGTCCCAGCTCGAAGTGACGAGATCGTCGCCCGCCGTCAGAGGCGGGTTCTGCGGCAGCCCGCCGGTGGCGATCACCACCACGTCGGGCGACAGCGCCAGCACGTCGTCCTTCTCCGCCCAGGTATCGTAGCGGATCTCGACACGGAGCCGGTCGAGTTCGGCCAGACGCCAGTCGATGATGCCGATCAATTCCTTGCGGCGCGGGTTCTGCGTTGCCAGCCGCACCTGGCCGCCGGCCTGGCTCGATGCTTCCAGCACCGTCACCTGGTGCCCACGTTCGGCGGCGACGCGCGCCGCCTCCAGTCCGCCGGCGCCGGCGCCGACGACGACCACCTTCCGCTTCGGTCCCTCGGTTTTCGGAATAATATGCGGGATATCAGCCTCGCGGCCCGTCGCCGCATTGTGGATGCACAGCGCCTCGCCCCCTTCATAGATGCGGTCGAGGCAATAGGTGGCGCCGACGCAAGGGCGGATCTCGTGCTCGCGGCCCTCCATCACCTTCCTGACGATGTGCGGGTCGGCGATATGGGCACGCGTCATGCCGACCATGTCTAGCTTGCCGGTGGCGATGGCGTGACGCGCGGTGGCGACGTCGGAAATCCGTGCCGCATGGAAGGTCGGGAATCTCGTCGCCGCTCTCACCTCCCCTGCGAAGTCGAGGTGTGGTGACGAGCGCATGCCGGTCACCGGGATGACCTTGGTCAGCGCGGCATCGGTCTCGATCGAGCCACGGATGATGTTGAGGAAATCGACCTTGCCGGATCCGGCCAGCCGCCTGGCGATTTCGACGCCCTCCTGTTTCGACAGGCCTTTCTCGAAATCCTCGTCGGCGACCATGCGGATGCCGACGACGAATTTTTGGCCGACCGCCGCCCGCACCGCGTCGAGCACCATGCCGGTGAAGCGCAAGCGGTTGTCGAGCGAGCCGCCGAAATCATCGTCGCGCTGGTTGGTGGCCGGCGACCAGAAACCGTCCATCAGATGGCCGTAGGCCTCGAATTCGATGCCGTCGAGGCCGGCAGCCTGGCAGCGCTGGGCGGCCGCCGCGTAGTCGGCGACGATGCGCTCGATGTCCCAGTCCTCGATGGTCTTGGGGAAGGCGCGATGCGCCGGTTCGCGCACCGGCGAGGCCGACAGCACCGGCAGCCAGTCGGCCTTGTTCCAGCCGGTACGGCGGCCGAGATGGGTGATCTGGATCATCACCTTGCAATCATGCTCGTGGCAGGCGTCGGTCAGCTCGGCGAGCCAAGGCACGATGCGGTCGTCATAGACATGCAGATTGCCAAAAGCGGCCGGGCTGTCGCGCGAGACGATCGCCGAACCGGCGGTCATGGTCAGCGCCATGCCGCCCTTGGCCTTTTCGGCATGGTAGAGCCGGTACCGCTCCTTCGGCATGCCGTCCTCTGAATAGGCCGGCTCATGGCTGGTCGACATCACCCGGTTCTTCAGCGTCAGATGCTTGAGCTGATAGGGCTGGAGGAGCGGGTCGTTGCTAGTCATCGTCTTCCTGCTGTTTCAAATTGTGCTAATGAGCGGCAAATTTTTGTTTTTACGCATGTCGCTGTCCCAAAATCGCTGCGCAGTTTTGGGCGACATGCAGCAAGGAACCTGCTCATGACCGATACGAAAAACCTCACCCAGCTCGGCACCAACGTCGAGGCGCCACAGAGCCCTGAAGCGGCCGTCCTGGAAACCGTGCCGTTTTCGCGCGGCGACGGCCCGCCGGCCATCGTTCGCTTCACCTGCCCGGAATTCACCTCGCTCTGCCCGGTCACCGGCCAGCCGGACTTCGCCCATATCGTCATCGACTACGCACCCGATGCGCTGCTGGTGGAATCGAAGTCGCTCAAGCTGTTCATGACCTCGTTTCGCAACCACGGCGCCTTCCATGAAGAATGCACCGTCATGATCGGTCGCCGTATCATCGCCGCGACAAAGCCATTGTGGTTGCGCATCGGCGGCTATTGGTATCCGCGGGGCGGCATTCCGATCGACGTGTTCTGGCAAACCGGCGCACCGCCGGAAGGTGTGTGGCTGCCCGACACCGGCGTCGCGCCCTATCGCGGGCGCGGCTAATCGGACGGAGCGGCTCATCTGATCCCGGTCCGGCACAGGTTGGTCTCCAGGAAAGGCATCACCGCGTCGCGGTACCGCTGTTGGTCATAGCGATAGAGATCGACATGCCGCGCGCCGTCGAACCACACCAGCTTTGCGTGAGCGCCCGCCGCATCTTTCAACGCCAGTGTCTGGCTGCGAGCGACAAACGGATCCGAATTGCCTGCTAGCAGCAAGATCGGCCGATCAATCGTGCCGATGCGATCGACCGGCCTGACATCCTCTACCCCGAAGCCAAGGCGGAGCTGCATCTGCGCCAAGAGGACGGTCGCCTGTACGTCGCGTAACATAGGCAAGGGCGCTCGCAACGCCGTGGTTTCCAGCAAAGTCGCGTAGAGCTGCTCCAGGACATAGGCATCGGCATGCTCCTGCTGAGCGCCAAACACAAAAGCAGCCGCACCGAGCGACGAACCGATGGCCGCCACCTTGCGACCAGGGAAGCGTTGCCGCGCAAAGGCGAGGATGCGACTGGCGTCCTGCCGTTCGATGTAACCAAAGCCTCTGATATCGCCGCCGCTTTCGCCATGTCCCGACAGATCGAACAGCACGATCGAGTAGCCGCTTTCGAAAAGCAGCTTCGCTCTTGGAACCATGGCCAGCTTGTTTGAACCGCGTCCGTGTAACAGCACGATTGTTCCGCAACTGTCCTGCCGATCCGCCACCCAACCGGCAAGGTCGGGCGCGCCCTCCTGCTTTAGAACGCTGCGCTCCACCGGTAACCCCACAGGCAGCGTGAAGCTTTGCTGAGGCACGCGGGCCACCGCGCGGCTTCCTGCCTCCCAGCTGACAGCGGAGGCCAGGACGCAAACCGCCGCGAATAAAGCAACCACGACAGGACCTCTTCTCATCGATCGGTCACGTGCACTTCGCATCAGTTGAGCGGCAGCCGCCGGTAGCGGCTGGGATTGTTCGGGTCGCTGAAATGGCCCATCGGCCCGTGTTCGGCGAAGTGGCCCGCCCAGCGCTTCATCGAAGCCGGATCGAGTTCGACGCCCAGGCCATGCCCCTCCGGCACACGCACCGTGTTGCCGGTCTGCCGGAAAGGGCCGTCCTTGATGACATCGCCGATCTGCCAGCGAAACAGCGACTGCGATGCTTCGGTGATCCACGGTGTCGCCGCCACGACGTGCAAATAAGCCGATGTCATGATGCCGAGATCGTTCGAATAGCACCAGAACCCCTTGCCCATCGCCTCACAGGCGGCGATGAATTTCAGAGTTTTCGACAATCCGCCGAGTGCTGCGAAATTGCAGACGAAGTAATCCGGCGCACCGAGCGCGACTGCCCGCCTGAGATCCGGGATGTGCGTGGAGAACGGAATGCGCGAATGCTGGCGCAGCGCCGCCATCTCCTCGAAGGTCGCGACCGGATCCTCGTAATTGCGGATGTTGAACGGCTCGATCTCGCGCAGTACCCAGCGCGCTGTGGTTAGCGACCACTGCATGTTGGAATCGAGTTTGATCTGCGCCTTGTCGCCAAGCGCCTCGCGCAGCATGCGCACTGTCCTGATCTCGCGCTCGGGATCGCCCATGATCAGCTTGCCCTCGAAGATCGTCGAGCCGTGCTGTTCTCGCATGCCGAGACAATAGTCTACGATCGCTTCGGCGGTCATCTCGCCGCCGGCTCCGCCTTGAGCGGGGCGAAAGGCGAAATATTCCGAAAACGGAATGTCCTTGCGCACCGCGCCGCCGAGCAGCTTATAGAGCGGCATACCGAAGACCTTGCCTCTTATATCCCACAGCGCCAGTTCGACGGCGCCGAACGCCACCGTGGCTGCGTTCTCGCCGGTGTTGGCGGTGATCTGCCAGGGCGGCACACAGCGCGCCTCGCAGTCGGCGATGTCGAGCGGATCGGCGCCAATCAGCGCCGGCGCGATCTCGGCCTTGATCACCTCGCCGAAATGCCACCATGGCGCCTCGCCCAGTCCGACCACGCCTTCGTCCGTCTCGACCTCGATGATCGATTTCGAGGCGCCGCCGTAGAGACCAGCCGTCCACCAGAACGGAGCATCGAGCGGGACGTTGACGTGGGTGACGCGGATGTTGCTGATCTTCATCGGTTCCGTTCTCACTCACACTGGTATTGGCTCAGCGCCCATTCGCCGGTCACCGAGAGTAGGTCCGATATTTTCCAGTCGCCGTCGACTTTCCTGAATTTCCACTCCAGCCGGTGCGGGTTGCCGGCGACGACGAAGGCGACGACGACCTTGGCCTCGTCGCCCTTGATCGCTTCGATTGTCTTCAGGCTCTTGTCGATCTCCGCCTTGTCGTATTCGGAATTGTCGAGTGCCATGTTGGGATCGAGGCACTCGCCCTGCCCCGACGTCCGCAGCGCATCGCTCTTGTCGAGCACCGACTTTGCCGGGTCGGTGAAATGGCCCCGCTGAGCCGGATCGACCTCGAGCCCGGCATGCTCGTAGAACGGCTTCACCACCGCCGTCGGCGAGCCCGGCTGTGTGGCCGGCGCGTTTTCTGCCGGCGGCAAAACTGCCTTCGGCAGTGCCGCACTGTCGGCCGGCGCGTTTGCGGGCGGCGCGCCGAACAGGCCCTGAGCGGCGGCGCTGCTCAATCCGGCCAGCAGGCACGCAGTCGCCAAAAGCCAGGGATGGCAGCGGAGCACGGCATCACTCCGGCGACTGCCCGGCCAGGCATTCGAGCGCACTCAGCGTCCAGCCGCTGGTCTTCGAGGTGATGTCGGCGACCTTCCACTGGCCGTCGATCTTCTTCAACGACCAGACCATTTCGCGTTTGGAATCATCCCCTTCCGGAAAAAGGTTGAAGGTCGCCGTCACCTCGGCGCTGTCGCCATCCAGCGTTTCGGCCAGCGTCAGCGTCTTGGCCACGGTCTTCTCGTCATAGTCCTGCGCATCGAGACCAGGGGCGAAGTCGATGCAGGGAACTTCATCCGGATGGTTCTTTGCCGCATTGTCGTTCAGTTCGAACAGTTTCGTCACTGGCGCGGTGAAGCGGTCGCGATATTGTGCATCGGCCTCGAATTTGACCGACGGGACATAGAAGAACTTCACGGCGTTGGCAGCGGGGCCGGCAAACGCGGCCGCCGGCAAGGCCATCGAAAGCGCGGCAACAAAAAGTGGCAGTTTCATGCGTGTCCCCGATTGTTCACTGACGGAAGCTATCAGTACCACGCATCTTGCCCGTCGGCTTTCTTGCGGTCCATGAAATCCTGCAACGCGTCCTCTGCTGGCAACTCAGGCGTTCAGCCAGACGTTCTGGAGATCCATCTCGAAGGTTTGGTGGACACCGTAGTTCTTCACCTTCTCGTTCATGTGGCTGAACAGCTTCTGCCAAAACGGCTGAATGATGACGCCCGAATCCTGCAGGATCTGCTCGATGTCCTTCATGACCTCGCGGCGCTTCTCGACGTCGATGAGCGAGAGAGCCTGCTTGAGCTTGGCATCGAAATCAGGGTTCGAGTAGCCGGTTTCGTTCCAGGCCTCGCCGGTGCGATAGCCGAGCGCCAACACCTGGACGCCAAGCGGGCGCATGTACCAGATGGTCATGGAATAAGGATATTTCGTCCAGTCGTTCCAGAAGGTCGAACCCGGCAGCACCGTGCGTTTCACTTTGATCCCGGCATCGCGCAACTGGCCGGCAATCGCGTCGCCGGTGTTCTTTTGCCAATCGTCCTCGACGGTGATCAGTTCATGCTCGAAGTCGGCCTGCCCGGCCTCCGCCATCAGCTTCTTGGCGCCCGCGGCGTCCCGGGTCTTCTTGGGCAGCGCGTAGTATTCCGGATGAATCGGGCTGACGTGGTGGTTTTCACCAACTGTCCCTCGCCCGGCGTAACCAAGTTCGAGCACCGCCTGGTTGTCGACGGCCATCTGGAGGGCGTTGCGGACCCGCTTGTCATCGTAGGGCTTGTTCGTGATGTTGGTGCGGGCGACGAGCGTGGTCGCTGTCGCGACCTCCGATTTTACCAGTCCCATCTTGTCGAGGATTTCTATGAAGTCGGCAGGCGTCTCGAAGTTGAGATCGATTTCGCCGGAGTCGAATGCATTTATCGAGGCGTTGAAATCGGTTCCGTAGTCGATGAATTCGACGCCGTCGAGAAGCGCTTCACCACCCCACCATTTGCCAGTCTCACGACGTTTGACGACCGCTTTCTGGCCGACCGCATAAGACACCAGTTCGAACGGCCCGGTGCCAACCGGCTTCTCGATCGGATTGGCGCCGTCGGCGTCGAAGTTGCGATGGACCACCAGCGCCGGATAGTCGGTGAAGTTCGGGATCAGCGAGATGTCCGGTTCGTTCAGCTTCAGCTTCACCGTGTTGTCGTCGACCTTGGTGATCGCTCCTTCCCTGGCCTTGCCGGTCTTTGCATCAATCAGCGCACCGACGCGCGCGGCCATCGAATTGCCGGCGGCAGCCTTCTCGCACCAGCGCGTCAGATTGTAGACCACATCTTCGGCACTAAAAGCATCGCCGTTGTTCCAGGCGATGCCCTTGCGAACATGCAGCACATATTCGGTGGCGTCGTCGTTGACCTCCCAACTTTCGAGCAGAACCGGCTCGAAAGTGAACTGGCGGGTGTAGCGGACAAGCGGCTCCAGCCAGCAGCGTGAAATGTTCGCGAGTTCCACCCAGTCGTAGGTGCGCGGATCCTTTTGTGCCTTCACCGACATCGAAACGTGGAGCGTGCCGCCTTTCTTCGGCTCTTCAGCCAAAGCCCGCTGCGGGACGGCAAGGCCGATCATGCCGTAGGCAAAGGCCGTCGATGCGCCGAAGGCGCTTGCCAGAGCCAGAAACTCGCGCCGATCCACACGACCTGCACGAGCCTCGCTGGCCATCGCTTCGATGGCGCTCGGTACGCGATCACCGTTGCTTCTGAAGAGTGTCATTTTTTCCTCCGTTATGGTTCCCATCGGGTCTTCGCCCGTTATCAACTAACGCTGTCCGGCAGTTTCTCCTCGCGCCGCGCAATCAAATCTTTGAGACCATCGGCGATGCCCTCGTCGAGCTTCGGCTCCTCGTAATCGGCGAGCATGTTGCGCGCTTTCTCGCGGCCGCGGGTGTCGTGGTCCTTTGCTCCTTCCGCCTTCCACTGTTCGAACGAATTGAAGTCCATGATGCTCGGTATGAAGAAGGCGGACTCGAAATGTTCGAGCGTGTGCTGGGTGCCGAGGAAATGGCCCTGCGGTCCGACCTCGCGGATAGCCGCCATAGCCTCCTTGAAATCGTCGAATGGCAACCCGCCAGCATATTTGTACCAGCCGACAAGCTGCTCGCAGTCGGTGGCAAATTTCGAATAGCCGCAGGTCAGGCCGGCCTCGAGCCAACCGGCGGAGTGCCAGATGTAGTTGGCGCCGGCAAGGATGGCGGCATGCATCAGCATGTTCGCCTCGTAGCCCGCCTGGGCGTCGTTCAGCTTCGAGCCGACATGGAAACCGGACGTGCGCCACGGCAGCCGATACTTCCGCGCCAGCGCGCCCATGAGGTACATCATCTGGGCCGCCTCCGGCGTGCCGCCCATGGGAGCGCCGGTCTTCATGTCGACCGTCACCATGAACTGTCCGTAGATCTGCGGCGAACCCGGACGCAACAGCTGTGTGAACGCGACGCCCGCCAGCGCTTCGGCGTTGACCTGCGCGACCGCACCGACGGCAGAGGCCGAAGTCGAGGCGCCGCAAAGGGCGAAGGGCGCGAGAATCAGCGGCTGGTTGTGGCGCGCATAGACTTTCATCGCGTCCAGCATGGTGGCATCCCAGACCAACGGCGAATTGCAGTTGGTGATCGCCACCAGGACCGGGTTGTCGCGGACATAGTCCTCGCCGAACACGATGCCCGCCATCGCCATCGTGTCTTCGGCTCGATCCCTGGACGTCACGATACCCATGAACGGCTTGTCGGAGTGCTTCAGCGCCGAATGGATGATGTGGAGGTGACGTTTCGGCACTGGAATTTCCATCGGCTCGCAGATGATCGAGCTCGACGAGTGCAGCGCCGGCGCCATGTAGGCGAGCTTGTGGAAATTGTTGAGGTCGGCGAGTGTGCCGTAGCGCCTGTTGTTGTCGAGGTCGCGCACGTATGGCGCGCCATACATCGGCACGAAGATTGAGTTGTTGCCACCCACACGTACGGAACGCTGGGGATTCCTCGCATTGAGCGTAAATTCCGACGGGACCTTCGAGATGAGCTCCATCAGCAGGGCGCGGTCGACGCGGACCCTTGTCTCCGAGACATCGGCGCCCGCCGCCTTCCACATTGCGATCGCCTCGTCGTCGCGGAACTCGCATCCCACCTCTTCGAGGATCGAGAGCGATTCCTGGTGGATCAGCTCCACCGCCTCGTCCGGAACCATCTGATACACCGGAATCTTGCGGACCAGGGTCGGAAATGACGCAACGGGTGCGCCTCGCAGCGCCTTGCGCCCCAGGCGGCCACCCGCGCGACGATTGGTATGTTCGCTCACTTCAACGGCCGGTGCGTTCATGGAGGCTCCATCTTCCTGTCTCGACCAATCTAGCCAGACAAAATGCAGCTGTGACGCTGGAAAATCCTGATCTCTTGTATAAGGTCAGCTTATGCGAAGCTTGCGCCACCTGCTGCCGTCGGCGGGCAGCCTGATCGTTTTTGAGGCCGCCGGGCGGCTGTCGAGCTTTACCGCCGCCGGACGGGAGCTCGGCATGACGCAGGCTGCCGTGTCCTATGCGATCCGCGGGCTCGAAGAACAGCTCGGCGCCAAACTCTTCCAGCGCCGCCATCGGCAAGTCAGCCTTACAGAGGCCGGCGACCGCTTCCATGCCGACGTCTCGCTCGGCCTGTCGCACATTCGCAAGTCGGCGGAGGATCTGCGCCAGATCGCCGTCGGCGCGCATGTGACGCTCGCCGCCTCGACGGCCTTCGCCTCATTCTGGATGATGCCGCGCCTGCAGCAGTTTCGCGACGAATTACCGGGCATCGACCTGCGCATCCAGACCGCCGACCGCGATCTCGACATCATCGCCGAGGACATCCCGCTCGGCGTCCGCGGCGGCGAGCCCAGGGAATGGCCGGATTATCATTCCCTGCCGTTGGCCGATGAAGTGATATTCCCCGTCGCCGGCGCGAGTTATGTGGCCCGGTTCGGGCTGCCGGAGCGTGTCGCGGACCTTCAATCGCACCGCCTCATCCATCTCGAAGAGCCGTTTCGCGAGGCCGCGAGCTGGGACGAGTGGTTCGCCTCGGCCGGTGTCGACATCGCCGATGCCGGACGTGGCTTGCGCATCAACGACTATGCGCTGGTGATCCAGGCAGTCATGGAAGGGCAAGGCATCGCGCTCGGCTGGGGTCACCTCGCCGAGCGGCTGCTGGCATCAGGGCTGCTGGTGCGCGTCACCGGCCACGCGATGACGACCGGCAAGGGCTTTCATGTCATCTGGTCGAGGAACCGCGAGCTCAGCGACAACGCCCGCAAGGTGCGGGACTGGCTGGCAGCGCAGGCGTGATGCCGATAAATGCCCGGTCAAACCGTCACGACGATCTTGCCGAATTGTTCGTTCGCTTCGAGATAACGATGCGCCTCGACGATCTGGTCGAACGGAAAGGTTCTGGCGATTGCCGGCTTCAGCGAACCCGAGCTTAGTCCGTCAAGGATGAACGCCTTGGCGGCCTGCAGCCGGACCGGATCGCGCACGATCTCATGCATGAGATAACCGCGCAGCGTCAGTGTCTTCGCCAGCACTGCAGGTAGCGGAAAGGGTGTCGGGTCGAGGCTCAAGCCGCCATATTCGATGAGAATGCCACCCGGTGCCATCGCTGCCGTCAGAGGCTCGAAAATCGGACCGCCGACGGCGTCGAACACCACGCGCACGCCGTCCGGGCCGGCGATTTCCTTCAGCCTGGCCTCCAGATCTTCTTCCGCCGAAGCGATGACGTGGGCCGCGCCGAACGCAACCAAAGCCCGCTTCTTGGCGGACGTCCGCGTGACCGCGATCGGGGTCGCGCCAACCAGGTTGGCGATCTGGATCGCCGCAAGTCCGACACTGCTCGAGGCCGCGGTGATAACGACAAAGTCGTCCCGGCCAAGTTGGGCAATGTCGATCAGCGCACCATAGGCCGTGAGATATTGCATCCACGCGGCGGCCGCCTCTTCCCAGCTCAGCGCCGGCGGGTGCTTGACGACGAGCTCGGCGGGGTATGTGGCAATCTCACCATAGGCAGGCCAGCGTACCATCGACAATGGCGGCACGATGCTGACGGCATCGCCCGGCGCAACACTGCTCACGCCTTCGCCGACCACCTCGACGACACCCGCCGCCTCAAGCCCAAGACCCGAAGGTAAGGGCGCAGTCTGGATATATCTGCCTGAACGCAGCAGCGCCTCGGCCCGGTTGAGACCCAACGCCTTGACACGGATCTGGACCTCGCCTCGCCCGGGCGCAGGCATGTCGACATTCTCGATGCGCAGAACCTCGGGACCACCAAGCTCATGAAAACGAACGACACGCGCCATCGGTCACAACTCCAAAACATTTGAACTGAATCAGCTATGCCAGCGGCGATCAGGCCGATAAATAGCCGCTTGAGTAGATCAGCAGAAACTGTAGGTTTTGAATATGGATCGCCTTACGAGCATGGCCGTGTTCGTCAAAGCCGTCGACCTTGGCTCGTTCGCGGCCGCGGCGACCGCGCTCGATCTGTCCGGGCCGATGGTCGGCAAGCATGTCCGGTTTCTCGAGGAGCGCCTGAGCGTGCGCCTCATCAACCGGACCACACGCCGCCAAAGCCTGACCGATTTCGGGCGCGCCTATTACGAACGCTGCCGGCTGGTGCTTGCCGAAGCGGAGGCCGCGGATGCACTCGCCGCCGACCAGCTTGCCGAACCGCGCGGAAAGCTGCGCGTGCTCATGCCGGTGCATTTCGGCAGGCGCTGCGTTGCCCCGATCCTGTTCGGGCTTGCGCAGCAATATCCGGCGCTGGAACTTGATCTGTCGTTCAGCGACACCCTCGCCGACCTCGCCGAGGACGGCTGCGATCTTGCCATTAGAACGGGCGACCTGGAGGACCAGGCCGGGGTAATGGCGCGTCGCATCGCGCGCCAGCACATGGTCGTCTGCGCCTCGCCGTCCTATCTCGACCGGCACGGCCAGCCGCAGGAAATAGATGACCTGGGCAGCCATCACGCGATCATCTACCGCCGTTCCGGGCGCGCCGTTCAGCCGTGGCTGTTTCCGCGCAACGACCAGCTCGCGACGGAGATCCGGCCCGTCAGCAGATTGCGGCTCGACGATCTCGATGCCATCGCCGATGCCGCGGCCGCCGGCATGGGGCTCGCCTGGCTGCCGTACTGGCTGGTTCGCCGGCGCATCCAGGTAGGCGCGCTTGTCCTGCTATTGCCGGAACAATCCCGGTTTCTCTACGACGTTCATGCCCTTTGGTTGCAGACGCCTCATCTGCCGATGAAAGTCCGCCTTGCCGTCGATGCACTGGCGGCAGCGCTGCCCAAGCTCATGAGTTGAACGCGCTCGCGGTCAGCTGCGTGGATTTCCTCGAGAACGACCCGACGATTGAACAATAGTCTATATGGTAAGATTTCGAAAATACAGAAGGTAAACCAGAACAACTGTTAGCGATATCGAAATAATCGTCCAAATAGTGAACAAAATTACTCTTGCAATACGACTTTTTCGACGCTGTATCCATCGAGCGAAGTTTACCATTAAGTAATCTAGGATGACGTCCAAATGTCGCCTCCAACGGCCATTCGCTCCAGATTTTGGCCTTCGCCCGACTAAATCCACTAAGTCAATTGGGGGCCAAGCCCATTCACTTCAACAATATTCCTATCTCTACATCGTGGCGGGACAGCACCCCCCTCTGGCCTGCCGGCCATCTCCCCCGCAAGGGGGGAGATTGGCGGTTCATGCGTCCCGCCAACCTTTGAGACATTGGAGACTGGCGGAGGCCGAGGCGACATCCGATCTCCCCCCTTGCGGGGGAGATGGCCGGCAGGCCAGAGGGGGGTGGGACGGAGCGCAACGGAGCAGTCTCCCTGCCTTGCAACAATCAACGCTATTCTCCCCCTCCCGTATCGGCCACGAATCCGCCTATAGTGCTGCCATGCCGATCCGCCAGCTTTCCGAAACGATGATCAACCAGATCGCCGCGGGCGAAGTCATCGAGCGTCCGGCAAGCGTGGTCAAGGAACTGGTCGAGAACGCGCTCGATGCCGGCGCTACCAGAGTCGAGATCGTCACCGCCGGCGGCGGGCTGAACCTGATCCGCGTCAGCGATGACGGCTCGGGCATTCCGGAAAAGGAACTGGCGCTGGCGATCGCGCGCCATTGCACCTCCAAGCTCGCCGACGACATTCACGACATCCGCTCGCTCGGCTTTCGCGGCGAGGCCTTGCCTTCGATCGGCTCGGTGGCGCGGCTGTCGATCCGCTCGCGCACCGCGTCCAGTGAAAACGCCGCCGAGATCGGCATCGACGGCGGTCGCGTCTCCGCCGTCAGGCCGGCCGCCGCCAATCGCGGCACCACGGTCGAGGTGCGCGACCTGTTCTTCGCCACGCCGGCGCGGCTCAAGTTCATGAAGGGCGAGCGCGCCGAAAGCTCGGCCATCGGCGACGTGGTCAAGCGCATCGCCATCGCCTTCCCCGCCGTGCGCTTCACCCTGGCCGGCCCGGACCGCTCGACGCTGGAACTGCCGGCGACCGACGACAGCCCGGAAGGCCGGCTGCGCCGGGTGGCACAGGTGATGGGCGCCGACTTTCCGGACAATGCGATCGCCATCGACGCGACGCGGGACGGCGTGCATCTCGCCGGCCATGTCTCGGTCCCCTCCTTCACCCGCGCCAACGCGCTACAGCAATACGCCTATGTCAACGGCCGCCCGGTGCGTGACAAATTGATCGCCGGCGCCATTCGCGGCGCCTTCGCCGACGTGCTGCCGCGCGACCGCCATGCCGTCACTGTGCTGTTTCTGACGGTCGATCCGGCGATCGTCGACGTCAACGTCCACCCGGCCAAGGCAGACGTGCGCTTCCGCGACCCGGGGCTGGTGCGCGGGCTGATCGTCGGCGCCATCCGTGAAGCACTGGCCCATGCCGGCATCCGCGCCGCCACCACGGGGGCCGCCGGCATGATGGCGGCGTTCCGGCCAGGCGCGGCATCCTATGCGCATGGCGGGCCGGCCAACGGTCACCGCAGTTACGAGGCCGCCTATCGGGCCTCAGGCTTTGCCGGGTTCGATCCGGCCCGTTCGCCGCAGCGGCCGCTCGATATGGGCGGCGGCTTTGGCGAGGACGAGCAGGCGGCCTTCGGCGCCGGGCCGCCGCACAGTGCCGACGCGCGCGCCGGACAGGACCAGGCGGCAGAGACGCTGCTCGGCACGGCATTGGGCGCGGCGCGCGCACAAGTGCATGAGAACTACATTGTCGCCCAGACCAGGGATTCGCTCGTCATCGTCGACCAGCATGCGGCGCATGAGCGGCTGGTCTATGAGGCCTTGAAGAACGCCCTCCACTCACGCGCGGTGCCGTCACAGATGCTGCTGCTGCCCGAGATCGTCGATCTGTCGGAGGAAGACGCCGAACGGCTCGCCATGCACTCCGAGACGCTGGCCCGCTTCGGGCTCGGCATCGAGCGCTTCGGTCCCGGTGCCGTCGCGGTGCGCGAGACGCCGTCGATGCTCGGCGAGACCAACGTCCAGCAGCTGGTGCGCGACCTCGCCGACGAGATCGCCGACAACGATACGGTCGACACGCTGAAGGAGCGGCTGGACAAAATAGCCGCGACCATGGCCTGCCACGGCTCGGTGCGCTCCGGCCGTCTGCTCAAACCGGAAGAGATGAACGCGCTGCTGCGGCAGATGGAGGCGACGCCCGGCTCCGGCACCTGCAACCACGGCCGCCCCACCTACGTCGAGCTCAAGCTCGCCGACATCGAGAGGCTGTTCGGCAGGCGGTAAGCCTTACCCTGCGCAATGCCAAGCGGGCACCCGCTCAGTTCACCATTTTATGATACTTTTTGGTTTTAGGAGAGAAAGCATAGTCCATGCTACAGCCGGCACCGCCGCCGCGAAAGTTTACCGAAATAATCTCGACGGTTTTTTCCGTCTGTTTTTGAACGTTCATGTAGATTGGCGTCATCAGCATACCCGCGTCGCAATCTTCGTCATCGAAAGCGATCTCTTGAACGACTTTCTTGCTGCGCTTGCTGATGACTAGCAACTTTTCCATGCAAATGCCGGCGTCGGTTTTCGCGTAGATTCTCGCAAATCTATCGGTGGCGGTCTGCGCCCAGAACGGGATCTCAACGGTTCCGTCAATCTTCCCGTCGCCGGTATCGTCGAGGCTCGCAACTTTCTTGAGCGTAACGGGATGGTTGTCCGCACCCTTGCTCCAGGCTCCTGTTGCGCCGCTTTCATCAATGTCGAAAGAAAATGGGCATCCAGTGGTGTCGACGGGCGTTTTCGATCCCATGACCAGCACCCGGTCGAATTCCTTGTCGTCCGCAATCTCGCAAAGGGATACGCTGGTGCCGTTGATCTTGCCGTACACTGCTATCGGGCTTTGCTTCGCGTCGTAGAAATAGCTCCCCTCGACCGTAATCCCGCTGCCGAAACTGTCATTCCTCTGCAGCGACAGGTGGACTGGGTTAGGCCCAATGAAACCTTCGTAATTTTCGACCTATACCAACCCGCGGCGGCTTTTTGGCTGAGCAGCAACACGAAAAAAACTGCGGAGATAAACTGCATTCCCATGTCGACCCTTACTGCGCTTCGCCAATGCGATCAACATAGACACCCGCCTGGCTCGTGTCTGCATCGCAATGGCCGTCAGTAGCCGGTTTGAGTCGGGAAAAAGGCCTCAACTAACTGATTCATCTCTTCAAATTCACCACGATGACGCCACCAAGCGCCAGCGCGCCGCCGAGGATGCCGAGCAGCGTCGGCACCTCGCCCAGCCAGAAGAAGCCGATCAGCGTCGCGACCGGCGAGACCAGGTAGAGGAAATTGGAAGCGCGCGCGGCGGGCAGCCGGGAAAGTGCTGTTGCCCACGCGGCATAGGCGATGAGGCTGGGCACGATGCCAAGAAAGATGACCGCGCCGAGCCCGGCCGTATCGGCGACGGCCGCCTGCGCCAGACCGCTCGGCAGGAACGGCGACAGGCAGAGCGCGCCAAGCACCATGTTCGAGGCAGAGATCGTCAGCGGGTGGTGGCGGCCAAACAGCGGCTTCTGGACGATGGTGTTGACGGCCGAGCACAATGCCGAGCCGAGGACAAGCAGCGCACCACTGTTGAAATGCAGCCCTTGCCCCTCGCCCATGGCGATGATGCCGATACCGGCGAAGGACAGGAATGTGCCGGCCCAGGCCAGGCCCGAGAAGCGCTCGCCGAGCAGCGCCATGGCCATGATGGCGGTGAAGATCGGGCTGACATTGATGATGAAGCCGGCCGCACCGGCCGAAACGGTCAGTTCGCCGAAATTGAGCATCACCGTGTACAGCGCGACGAAGACGGCACCACCGAAGACAAAGCGCCAGAGTTCATCGAGCCTGGGCAGTGCCGGCCGCTTGACAGCGAGGAAGATCGCCGCCGGAACCGCGGCGATGGCAAAGCGCAGCGCGCCAAGTTCCAGCGGCCCGAAAGCGGCAAGGCCGGCGCGGATCGCCGGAAAGGCCGAGGCCCAGCCGACCACCGTCAGCGCCACCGCGATGGCAGCCGCGGCATCCATGCGCTGTGTCGTATTCAACGTGCCGGTGTAAGCGCTCATCTGGGTGTCCTCGCGATCCAATGCCATGAAGTAGAGAAACGCTATTGCGGGTCGGTTGACAAACGAACAAATCGAGGATCACCTGTGACTATGGATCACAGCTTAGACCCGATGCTGCCGCTCGAAACGCTGCGCGCCTTCGACGCCGCGGCTCGGACCGGCAGCTTTTCGGCTGCGGCCGAGAAGCTCAATATCACCCATGGCGCCGTCAGCCGGCAGATCGCCAAGCTCGAGGGTTGGCTCGGGCTGAAAGTCTTCGATCGCGGCGCGCGCGGCGTCTCGCTGACCGTCGAGGGCAACCGCCTGCATCTGCGCACCACCGAAGCCTTCGCCCTGATCGCCAGCAATTCGGATCGCTGGGTTGAGCCGCGCGGCACGGCGGTGGTGCGGCTGACCTCGATCCCCTCAGTCAGCGGGCTGTGGCTGATGCCGCGCATGGCGGCGCTGGAGCACCACCCGTCCAAGCTACGCATCATGCTCGACGTCGACATCCGCCAGGGCGATCTTGCCGACGAAGGCATCGACCTGTCGATCCGCTGCGGGCGCGGCCGCATTCCGGGCCGGGTCTCGGTGCAGCTTTTCGAAGAATATGTGTTCCCGGTCGCCTCGCCGGAATTGGCCAGGGAGATCGGCCGCGGAGATCCTGCCCGGCTGCTCGAATTTCCGGTGATCAACGATTCCGACGCTTCGGCCTGGCGCGCCTGGTTTGCGGCGCAGGAGATGGACTATCGGCCGCGGCCGCACGACCGCCGTTTCGAGGACTACAACCTCGTGCTCGACGCCGCCGCGCACGGGCTCGGCATTGCGCTGGCACGTCCGCCGTTGACGGTGGACCAATTGAAGTCGGGCCGCATCGTCGCCGTCGACGAACGCAGCGTTCTCAGCCCGATATCCTACTGGCTCGACCGGCCGCTGGGGCGGCCGCGCGCAGCCGCCGCCGAACTCGCCCGGCGCATCGCCGTCCAGGCCGGGCTGCCAGCGGAAAAGATCGAGCAGTTTATCACGGCCGAGGAATGAGATGCCTAAGGCGCGTCGCGTTCGACCGGCATCATGCGACGTGCTTCAGGTTCTTGTCTTTATGCATGTCGCGGAAAACCGCCGCACACTTTTGCGCGACATGCATTGGCATTCGCTTTGCCGGCTTGTTTGAGCAAGTGTCGCCAGAAACAGAACCAGGCAAGGCCAACCAAGCTTGACCTCGCCGCAATTTGTGGCGATGACATCGTCATGAATTTCGGCACCACCCCATGATGAACCGTTTCGAAGGACCCGGCGGCAAGGAAGCCCGCATCCGCTATCTCGATGGCGACTTCCAGGTGACCAGCCCCGGCGCCTTCGTGCGCTGCGCGGTGACCGGCGAGAGCATCCCGCTCGACGAGCTTAAATACTGGAGTGTCGCCAGGCAGGAACCCTATGTGAATGCCGCCGCCTCGCTGCGCCGCGAGATCGAAGCGCATCCGGAACTGCGCCGCCGACGCTAGTCCAGCGCAAATGGAGAGTCGCCCCGTTGCGACCCTGCGCCCTCTGCCGCCGCGTCAGGCCGGCAACGCCGAAACCTTAAAGGCTATCTTGAAATAAAAAACCCGCCTCGCGCTCGAAGGCGGGTCACCGGCGAATCATCACCATACTCAAATTAGTAGCATAGCTGCCGGCACAAAGCAAGAACAAAATACGCTCGACCGGCGGAAAGCTGCAAATTCCAGTCCTACATCGCCTCGGTGCTCAAGCTGCTGATCGGCCCCTCAGCCTGCGCTGCCGCCAGGCATCCAGCGTCTCGTCGATAATGCGCTGCGGCACGTGGTCAAGCTCGAACACAGTGTCGATCTTCAGCACATCGAGTCCTTCGAGGAATTCCGGCGGTGCTGCGCCGTGACGCAGGCGGGCAGCGTCCTTGGCGGTGGTAATGAGGCCAAGCCCGGCTTTACGTGCTGTCGCCGCCAATTCGGCAAGCTCGTCCGCACTGTAGAAATGATGGTCAGGAAATGGTCGGGTCAGCGCAAGCTCGCCCCCGGCCTCGCTTACGGTGTCGAAAAACCTGTCGGGATGACCGATGCCGGCGAACGCCAGGAACCGCCTGCCGGCCAGCGTCACCTTGCTGCTCGGCGCGGTATGCGCCTCGAAGATCGGCCTGCCGGCGCGCGCTGCCTGGCGCACGACCGTATCGGCCGCGGTGCCCTCGCCCATTTTCAGCAAGGCGCTGGTGAAGACCAATTGGTCGACGATGTTTGCCCGCAGCGGCCCGCCGGGGATGACGCAGCCATTGCCGATGCCATGGCGCGCGTCGACGACGACGAGCGCATAGTCGATGTGGATGCGCGCGCTCTGAAAACCGTCATCCATGATCAGGAAATCGCAGCCGAGCTTCTCCAGCAGAAGCCTGGCGCCGGCGGCCCGGTTCGGCGTCACCGCGACCGGCGCGTGTTCGGCCAGAAGCAGCGGCTCGTCGCCGACATGCTTGGCGGCGTCGTGGCGCGGATCGACGATATGCGGCTGCGCGAAGGAGCCGCCATGGCCGCGCGACAGGAAACCCGGGTTGAGCTGCATGCGCCGGGCCTGCTCGGCCAATTCGATCGCCACCGGCGTCTTGCCGGTGCCGCCGACGGTGAAGTTGCCGACGCAGAGCACCGGCGCCTCGACCTTTTCGCGCGGTGCATGCCGCATGCGGCGACCGGCGACAAGCGCATAGATGGCGGAGAGCGGCGACAGCGCCGTGACCCGCCAGTCGGGCTCTTCCCACCAGAAGGGCGGCGCTTCCGAGGTCACGTCAGCGCCCGTTCGCGCCCTTCAGGCGCGACTTGACGACCAGCGGCTGGATATAGGGCTCGAGCGACCTGAGCGTATGTGCCAGCGCACCGCGCATCTCGTCGACCGTCGCCGCGCCGGCCGCCATCATCTCATGGCGGGCCGCCTCGTTGGTCAAAAGGAAATTGACGGCGCCGGCTAGCATATCGCGGTCGCGCACCAGCTTGGCGCCGCCGCTATCGAGCAGGCGCTGATAGGCCTCGCGAAAATTCTGGACATTGCGGCCGGCAAGCACCGCCGTGTCCAGCATGGCCGGTTCCAGCGGGTTCTGGCCGCCCTCGGAAGTCAGCGAACGGCCGACAAAGGCGATTTCCGTCAGTCTCAGATAAAGCCCCATCTCGCCGATCGTGTCGCCGAGCAGAATATCGGTGTCGGCAGTGATCCTGTCGCCCTTGCTGCGCTGCGCCAGCTTCAGGCCCATGCCGGAAATCTGGGCGGCCAGCTGCCCGGCGCGATCGGGATGGCGCGGCACGATGATCGTCAAAAGCCCGTGGTGGCGCTTGTGCAGCATGGCGTGGACTTCGGCGGCGACCGCCTCTTCGCCATCATGGGTCGAGATCGCCGCCCAGGTCGGGCGACCGCCGATCTGGCGTTTCAGCGCCGCCAGTGCTCGCTCGTCGGCCGGCGGCGGCGCGGTGTCGACCTTGAGATTGCCGGACACGGTGACCGGCCGGGCGCCGAGCGAAAGGAAGCGCTCGCCATCGAGATCCGATTGGGCAACGACATGGGCGAGATTCTCGAACAATGCTTCGGCAATGTTGGCGCGCTTCTTCCAGGATTTGAAAGAGCGGTCGGACAGCCTGCCATTGACCAGAACCTGCGGCACGCGGCGGGCGCCGAGTTCCAGGATGGTCATCGGCCAGATCTCCGATTCGGCGATGATCGCCAGGTCCGGCTGCCAATGGTCGAGGAAGCGGCTGACCGCCGGCTTGAGGTCGAGCGGCACATATTGGTGGATGATGCGGTCGCCCAGCCGTTCTTCGGCGACCTGCGCCGAGGTGACGGTGCCTGTGGTCAGCACGATGTTGACGCCGTAATCGAGAATGCTCTCGACCAGCGGCACGACGGCGATGGTCTCGCCGACGCTGGCTGCATGGATCCAGATCACCGGGCCTTCGGGGCGCTCGCGTCCGGCGACGCCGTAGCGTTCACGCCGGCGAATGCGGTCCTCCTTGCCTCTGGAAGTGCGCCAGGCGACGTAAGGTCCGACCAGCGGGTAGGCGGCGGCCCCGGCGAAACGGTATGCCGTCAGGAAGGCGCGCGCCCAGCGCATACTCATTTCGAACCGTCCACAAGCCGATAGGCCTCGGCGGTCGCGGCATTGAGCGAGGCCGTGACCTCCTGGCGCTTGCGTTCCATTTCCGCGGCGTCGGCGTTGGCCGGCACGAAGACGGGCGTGCCGACGACAATCGAGGAGCGGCCGAAGGGCAGGTTGATCGTCGTCTTGTCCCAGCTGCCCTCGATCACCTTGCGGCGGCTGGTGGCTATCGCGGCAGGCAGGATCGGCCGGCCGGACAGCCGCGCCAGGAGGACGACACCCAGCCCCGCATCGCGTGGCGTTCCGTGGGGAATATCAGCTATCATGGCGACATTCTTGCCGGTGGCGAGCGACTTTTTGAGGGCGATGAGCGCCTTGGCCCCGCCCTTGTCGAGATGCCTTGCGCTTTGGCGCCCGCCAGAGCCGCGCACCGCCTCGATGCCGAATTTCTCGACCATCAGCGCGTTGAGCTCGGCATCGGCGCTGCGCGACACCATGGCAACCAGCGGCCGTCCCTTGGGATAATAGGCCGGGGTCAGCAAATGCTGGCCGTGCCAGAGGGCGATGATGCCAGGCTCGAGCTGCGCATAGGCGCCGCCGGAAAACTTGGCCGATCCGTCGACCATGCGGTTGGTCAAGCGGACAAGGCGGACGAAATACGCAAACAGCGCGGCAAGCGCATTCTTGACGAATCGCGACTGCGCCAGCGGTTCGCGGATCTTGCGCCAGAACGTCTTCGGCTTGCGACGTCTGACCGCCGACCGCGGGGCTGAACGCTTGACCGCTTCATGGTTCATCGATGTCAACCGACAGCCTTGTTTTCGGGGTCGAGCAGGCGGTGCAGGTGAACGACGAAATAGCGCATATGGGCATTGTCGACACTAGCTTGCGCCTTGGCCTTCCAGACGGCGTGCGCCGATTGGTAGTCCGGATAAATGCCGACGATGTCGAGCGCGTCGAGATCGCGGAATTCGGTGCCGCCCAGCTTCTTGAGTTCGCCGCCGAACACCAGGTGCAAAAGCTGTTTCTTTCCGTCTTCAGCGGCCATGTCGATCCTTCACATATCGTGAGTTTGGGACAGGTCTAGACCAAAGCCGCCGACTTTGGAACTATTGATAGCGCTCAATTGTCCAGCCCGGCGATGACGCCCGCGAGCACGGCGAGGAGTTCGCCGCTGCCGGCGGCGAGCGGTCCGTGACGGATCACTTCGCCGGCATAGAGCGGCGCGCGGCCGTGCCGATCGAGCACGGCGCCGCCTGCCTCGCGCAGGATGAGATCGGCCGCAGCGATGTCCCAGTCATGCGCGTTGGCCTTGACGAAGGTGGCATCGAGCTGGCCGCCGGCGATCATCGCCAGCCGGTAGGCGAGCGAAGGAATATAGGGCACCCGCTTCAGCCGTTTGTGCCATTTCGCCGGCAGCAGGTCGATCATCGGCTTCGGTCCGGCGATTTCGGCCGTTTCCGACGGCGGACGCACGCTGATGCGCTTGCCATTCAGGAACGCGCCCTCGCCGGGCAGCGCCCAATAGATCTCGCCCTTCGCCGGACAGTCGAGCACGCCGGCAAGCGTGCGGCCGTTCTCGACCACCGCTACGCTGACGCACCATGTGGGCAAGCCCTCGAGGAAGCCGCGCGTGCCGTCGATCGGATCGACGACGAAGGTGCGGCGCGCGATAAGCCTTACCGGGTCGTCGACGGTTTCCTCCGACAGCCAGCCATAGTCCGGCCGGGCCGCCAGCAAGGTTTCGCGCAGATATTTGTCGGCGGCGTGATCGGCTTCGCTGACCGGCGAGGTGCCGCCCTTCATCCACACCTGCGGATTGTTGTTGAAGTACTGCATGGCGATGAGCCCTGCCTCGCGGGCCGCGTCGCGCAGCAGCTGCAGGTCTTCAGTAGCGCCGGCCGAGACGGCCGGATCAAGCTCCGGCAAGGGTCATTCCTTCGATCAAAAGCGTGGGCGCGGCAGTGCCGAAATTGCGATCGAGATCGCTCGCCGGAACCATGTTGAGGAACATGGTTTTCAAATTGGAGGCGATGGTCACCTCGGCGACGGGATAGGCCAGCTCGCCGTTTTCGATCCAGAAGCCGGAAGCGCCGCGGCTGTACTCGCCTGTCACCATGTCGACGCCCTGGCCGAACACTTCGGTGACGTAGAAGCCGGTCTTGAGCGACTTGATCAGCTCTTCCGGCGTCCGTTCGCCAGGCTCGATTGCGAGATTGGTCGATGACGGCGAGACGGACGAGCCGCTGCGCGAGCCGCGCCCATTTGTGACAAGGCCGAGCTCCCGCGCTGCCGAGGTCGACAGGAACCAGTGGTTGAGCACGCCCTTGTCGACCATGAACAGTTTTTCGCCCTCGACGCCTTCGCCGTCGAACGGGCGCGAGGCCTGGCCGCGGCGCCGGAGCGGCTCGTCGGTGACGGTAATTGCGGCCGAAGCCACCTTCTTGCCCATCATGTCGCGCAGAAAGCTGGTCTTGCGCGCCACGGCGGCGCCATTGATGGCACCGGCGAGATGGCCGGCAATGCCGCGAGCCACGCGCGGATCGAACACCACGTCGACCGGCCCGGTCGCAGCCTTGCGCGCGCCAATACGGCGTACGGCGCGCTCGCCGGCCTTGCGGCCGATGTCTTCCGGCGCGTCGAGATCGGAAAAATGCTGGCGCGAAGAGAATTCGTAATCGCGCTCCATGCCGGTGCCCTCGCCGGCGATCACGCTGGTCGAGCGCGAAAAGCGCGACGCGACATAATGGCCGACAAACCCATGCGAAGTGGCGAGCACAAGGCCGCCCAGCCCGGCACTGGCGCTACTGCCGGCCGAATTGGTGACGCCCCTGACGGCAAGCGCCGCCGCCTCGGCGGCAAGGGCTGCTTCCTTCAACTGGTCGGCCGATACCTGAGTGGCGTCGAACAGATCGAGGTCGCGCGGCGTCTTGACCAGCAAGGCCGGATCGGCGAGACCCTGATAGGGATCTTCGGGCGACACTTTGGCCATGGCGACGGCACGCTCGGCCAGCATATTGGGGTTGGATGCCGCCGTTGCCGAAACGCTCGCTACCCGCTTGCCGACGAAGACACGCAGCGAGACGTCCTCGCTCTCGGACGCCTCTGTGCCTTCGACCTTGCCGAGCCGCACCGACACGCCGGTCGAACGGCCGCGCACCGCAACCGCATCCGCGGCATCGGCGCCGGCCCGTTTGGCAGCCTCGACCAGGGCTGCGACGCGATCGGTCAGTTTCGCTGCGTCGAGCGTATCGGTCATGCGCATGATCCTGTTATTTCCGGCCGGCAGAAGGGCAGCCGTTGCTGCACCATCTATTGTCCCGGTGCGGCTTCTGCAATGGGAGAAGCGGACAATCAGGGGGTATCCAGCCCAGGTCGGCGCGACTTGATCGCAACCCGACGGCGAAATGTTCGATCGATCAGGCGCGGAAGCGATCAGCCGAAAACGCCGCGAGACGCGCTGGCTCGCCGCGACCAGTGATCAGCTCGGCGACTAGGCGCGCGGTGATCGGCGCGAGTGTCAGGCCGAGATGACCATGACCGAAGGCATGGATCACCCTGGAGGCGACGGACCGATGACCGGCCGGGAATCGGTGACATTCATCGAGTCCGGGAAGTACAGACCGCTGGCCCCGGTCGCGGGCAGGCCGAGCTCCAGCGCGGCCACCGCTTCCGGCATCAGAACCTCTTGATGGACGCCAAACCCGGCGCGCAGCGCCCTGCCCCCAGCGGCCTTGGCGAAATCGCTCTCGCGACGATACAAGTAGAGACAGCCGTTGGAGCGCGGCAAGTCTGCCAGGTCAGCGTCCGCCACCACCTCCTCCCAGGCCGTCAGGGGCTCGGCCAGCAGACCGGCGAGCGCCAGCGCATTGGCGCGGGTGGCCGCCGGAAGCGATTGGCGCACGAATTGGAGGCATTGAAAGAGTGCCGCCGGAGCAGGCGATCTTCCTGCAGGTGTTCATGCCCACATTCTTCGTCGCCGCGGCGGAGACGCTGGCCACGCTGATACTGGGCTTCCCCCTCGCCTGCCTCATCGCCTCCGTGCCCAAGGGCCTCGCATGATGATCCTGTTTCTCCTCCTGATCCTCGTTCCGGTTCCCTTATCGTTCAACAGCGGCGCCTTCTTCATCTTTCCGCTGGAGGGGATTTCGACGCGCTGGTACGCGGTCGTGCTCGGCACCCAACGCTGGCAATCGGCGATCGGGAACAGCCTGATCGTTGCGTTCGGGACGACGCTGATCGCAACGACACTCGGCACGTTTGCAGCGATTGCGCTTTCCGACGAAAAGTTTCCCGGCCGCCGCATCGTCATGCCGCTGCTGCTGTCGCCCCTGATCGTGCCGGTGGTGATCACCGCCGTTGGCTCATAGCATGTGCGGCAGTCAGCCTGTAGAGTTGGGATCGGCTGGATCCACCCACGGGCGGCCCAATCGTGTCACCATCGCCGCGTACCCGACGGCACCTGCCGCCCAAAGAAAGATGCCAAGCTCTTTGACGGCGTCTTCGGCGATGTCGACCGCCGAATCCGAGGTTGGAAACAGCTCTCCCAGCTGGTCGATGGCTGCTGACATCGCGAGTAGGAAGCCTGCGGCCACAAATACGATCGTGCCCTCGAATGTCTTCCGTCGCAGCCGAAAGAACCAGAACAACCCGGCGACGGCATAGGCAATCATGGGAACAATCTCTGGTATCGCAACAACGGGCAGCACGTCCTCATGGATCAACAACAGGTCATCGAGGCCCAAAACCAGGGTAAGGCCGCCGAGAAACGTGCAATCCCATCGGCGCGTGAGCCGACCAGCAAACAGGGTCGCAGCGCCGGTGCCGATCCATAATGAGGCACCTAGAGACGAAATCCACCCCGTATAGAAGCCGACGTCGGCGGCTGCAGATGGATCTCGATAGAAGATCGTAGCGTCCAGACCAAGAATTTGCGCGACGAACAGCGCTGCCAAGAGCATCACAACGTTAATCGCTGCGGCCGCAAGTATGACCAAGCGCCAGGACATTGTCCATTCGCCGCCATGCTTTGCGTCCAGCGCGTTCTTGTCTGGCATTGTGCCCAGGCCCATTCTGAGTACGCTGGCCGCTAGCTCCGCTGCGCCGCGAACTCCGCCAGCACTATGCCGGCCCACCATGATCGCGGCAACACACGGAACGGTTGCAGCGCTTCGCCCATGACCAGTCGTCGTGGTGCAGTTCCCGGCCAGTGCCAACGGCCGCGCGAAAAGCTCTCCCGGCAATCACCGCCGCCGGCACGCTGATGATGGGTCTGTCGATGTTCGTCGTCGCTAATCTTCTGGCCGACGGAGCCAGCGGCGGCCTGGCCTGACATGTAATTGGTCCAAATCTGACGCGTCGGTCAGCCCAACCTATCGTCAGGGACCAGCCACCGGCGTCCAGATCACGTCGTCGACCCTGAGCGCGCCGGTGGCGAGCATTACCAGCCGGTCGAAGCCGAGCGCGGCGCCGCTCGCCTGCGGTATGATGGCGAGCGCGGCGAGGAAATCCTCGTCGATCGGGTAGCGTTCGCCATAGACGCGCTGCTTCTCGTCCATCTCGGCGGCAAAGCGCCGGCGCTGCTCGGCCGGATCGGTCAATTCGCCAAAGGCGTTGGCGAGCTCGACGCCGCAGCAATAGAGCTCGAAGCGCTCGGCGGTGCGTGGATCGTCGGCGCTCGGCCGGGCCAATGCCGCCTCCGAGATCGGGTAGCCGTAGAGGATTGTGGCACACCCCTGCCCCAGCGCCGGTTCGATTTTTTCGACCATCACCCGGCTGAACAGGTCGGCCCAATTGTCGTCGGGCGCGGTCCGCAATTCGGCCTGGACCAAGGCGGCATGCAAGCCCTCGCGGTCGGTGCTGCCGTCGGCTGCTACCGTCGCCAGCAGATCGATGCCGGCATGGCGCATGAAGGCCTCGGCGACGCTCAACCGTTCCGGCTCGGCAAACGGGTCGGCCTCGCGGCCGCGGAAGCTAAGACGCTTTGCGCCCGCCCGTTCGGCCGCCAGCGCGACGAGCTCGGCGCAATCGCGCATCAGGCTCTCATAGGTCTCGCCGACGCGGTACCATTCGAGCATGGTGAACTCAGGATGGTGCAAGGGGCCGCGCTCGCGGTTGCGCCACACAGCCCCGAAGCTGAAGATGCGCTCTTCGCCGGCAGCAAGCAGCTTCTTGCAGGCGAATTCTGGCGAAGTATGGAGATAGAGCGGCTGGCGCTGCCCGTCCGGCCCGATCGCCTCGGTGGCAAAGGCCGACAGGTGCGCTTCATTGCCGGGCGAGACCTGCAGGGCCGATGTCTCCACCTCGACGAAGTCGCGGCGGGCGAACCAGTCGCGCATGCCGGCGGCAATGGCGTTGCGCAGAATCAGCCGCGGCCGGCGGTCGGCGTGGACATGCGGCGTCCACCACGGCGAAGCGGCGGTCATCGGCTTCAGGGGAATTGCACAGAGGGCTGGCGATTGCGGCCAAGATGCGCTAGGCCGCACGCAACGGCCTCTCCAGCCGATTTGCGCCAACAAATTTTATCAGGATGGAAACCCGTGAAGGTCATCGCCAGCTCCTTACGTAAAGGCAACGTCGTCGAAAAGGACGGCAAGCTTTATGTGATCCTCTTTGCCGAAAACATTCATCCTGGCAAGGGTACGCCGGTCACCCAGCTCGACATGCGGCGCATCTCCGACGGGGTAAAGGTTTCCGAGCGTTATCGCACCACAGAGCAGGTCGAGCGCGCCTATGTCGAGGAGCGCGAGCACACGTTCCTCTATCGCGACGGCGAAGGCTTTCACTTCATGAACCCGGAGACCTATGATCAGGTCGCGGTGCCGGAAAGCGTGGTCGGCGACATGGCGCCTTATCTGGTGGAAGGGATGCCGGTACAGATCTCGCAATACAACAACATCGCCATCTCGCTGGTGCTGCCGCAGCGCGCCACTTTCGAGGTGGTCGAGACCGAGCCGGTGACCAAGGGCCAAACGGCATCCTCATCCTACAAGCCGGCAACGCTGTCCAACGGCGTGCGCACCCTGGTGCCACCACACATCAGCGCCGGCACCCGCGTGGTGGTGATGACGGCCGATGGCGCCTATGTCGAGCGCGCGAAGGATTGAGGCGCGAAGCTCGCCGAAAGCGTCGCGGCGGCCGGTCATCGTCTACCGCTTTGTGCCAGGGGCTTTCGAGTATTGGGACGCTGCACGCAGACCGAAGCGTCAACGCCCCAGCCAGTTCTTTCCTATTGCACGACGCCAGCGGGCAATCTGTGAGCCTCGAGCAATGCCGACCGTCCCTTTCGCCAGGTGCCAGGTGGAATGCCGACGAACTTTTTGAAGGCGCGATTGAAGGCGGCTTCCGACTCGTAGCCGACCTCGGCACCCGCCTGCGCGATGCTCATTCCGGGCCGTTCGAGCAGACGTCCCGCCAGTTGCAGACGCCAGCGAGCAAGATAGTGCATCGGCGAAACCCCGACATAGTGGGTAAAGCGGCTCGCAAACGCCGTGCGTGAGAGCCCCACTTCGCGGGCGAGCCGGTCCAATGTCCATTCCTCCCTGGGGCGAGCGTGAATAAGCCGGAGCGCCTCGCCGACATGTGGATCCCGTAGGCCTGACAGCCAGCCGCGCGAATCGTCGGGGAGGGTCTCGAGATGGCGGCGGATGATCTCGACAAACATTAGCTCGCTCAGCTTGGCAAGGATCGTTTCACAGCCCGCCCGCCCACTGCCACCTTCTGCCAGCGCCAGCCGAAAAAGGTCGATAACCCAGCTGCTTCCATCGGCGGGCTTGCGGGCACACAGGATGGCCGGCAATGCGGCGAGGAGAGGATTGAAGGGACGCGCATCGCACCCAAGATACCCGCAAATGAACCGGGTCCGCTCGTCTCCCCCGCCCCCATGGATCACCGCGAACGGCAGGCTCTCGTCTATCGGCCGATAATACATCGCCATATTGGGTTCGCCCCGCGCCCCCGGCGAGGAGCTCAACACATTCGGAACACCACCGGGGAAGACAACGACATCACCAGCGTTCACGAGCACCGGGGGGACGGAATCGTCTGCCAGCGCGGCCCAGCACGACCCCGACATCACGGCATGAAAAGAGATGATGTGCTCTGCCTCCGGCATGACGGCGGCGGCAATGTCGGCAGTGCCCGGCGACTCGCCGACCCAGGGAGAACTGGCGTCGACGTCGAAATAGATCGCACCGGTGAGGCGAACGGCCCGGAGCACATCGGAAAGGACATCCATGCACTACACCTCCGGAAACGATCGGCTACTCCCTTTGACAACGAGTTTTTCCGCCAGGCATCTCGAACTATCCGGCAATATGGCCGCCCGAGCAACCATCCATCCGGTCTAATCCTACTCTGAACGATCGGGCAACAGAAATGGACGATGTGACATTTGCGGGAACAGCGGACGGGATTAGCGTTTCGTCGGCCGGCCGACAGGTCCAATAACAGGGAGGAATGTCATGAACGATGAAGACATCACCAAATTCGCAGCAAGCCTGCGAGGCGAAGTCATCCGCGCCGGCGACGCCGGCTATGACGAGGCCCGCAAGCTCTACAACGGCATGATCGACAAGCGGCCGCTGATCATCGCCCGCTGTGTCGACGTCGCCGACGTGATCACAGCGGTGAATTTCGGCCGCGACGACAATTTGCTGGTTGCGGTACGTGGCGGCGGCCATAACGGACCAGGATTGGGAAGTTGCGACGACGGTCTGGTGATCGACCTGTCGGCGATGAATGGTGTGCGCGTCGATCCGGATGCCCGTACGGCGCGGGTAGGCCCGGGCTGCACTCAGGGCGACGTCGACCACGCCACCCATGCCTTTGGCCTGGCCGTACCGGCGGGCATCATCTCGACCACCGGGGTCGCCGGACTGACGCTGAGCGGCGGCCATGGCTATCTGACGCGCAAATATGGCCTGACCATCGACAATCTGGTCGAGGCCGATGTCGTGCTTGCCGATGGAAGCTTCGTCACAGCAAGCAAGGAGCGGAACCCCAACCTGTTCTGGGCGCTTCGCGGCGGCGGCGGCAATTTCGGCATCGTCACCAGCTTTGTGTTCAAGCTCCACCAGGTCAGCATGGTCTTTGCGGGGCCGATCGCATGGGATCAGCGCCACGCCCGCACCATCATGCAGCATTATCGCGAGTTCCTGCCGAATGCGCCCGAGGAACTCGGGATCTTTCTCGGGCTCAAGACCGTCCTCTCGAGCGCACCGTTCCCGGAAGAGTTTTGGGGAAAGCGGATGTGCCTGCTGATGTGCTGCTACAACGGCCCGGAGGAAAAGGGCAGAGAGGCGCTGGCCCCGCTGCTCGATGCGCTGCCCGCGCCCTGGTTCAACTGGATGGGAACGATGCCCTATCCCGCGGTGCAGAGCATGTTCGATGGGCTCTACCCGAAGGGAATGCAGTGGTACTGGCGGGGCGATTTCGTCAAGACGCTGTCCGACGAGGCGATCGACGCCCATCTCGAGCAGGCGGCGAAGACGCCGAGCGAGCTATCGCTCATGCACCTCTACCCTATCGATGGCGCGGTCCATCGCGTCGGCAAAGACGAGACACCCTGGAATTACCGGGATGCGACCTGGTCGATGGTCATCGCCGGGATCGATCCGGACCCACAGAAAGCCGGGCCGGTGACGCGCTGGACCAAGGCCTACTGGGAGGCTGTGCATCCGTTCGATCTGGGTGGCGCCTACCTGAACTTCATGATGGATGACGAGGGCGATGCAAGGCTCAAGGCGGCTTATGGCGACAATTATGAGCGCCTGGCTACGCTGAAGAAGAAATACGACCCAAACAACCTCTTCCGGGTGAACCAAAACATCCGGCCGGCTGCTTGACGGCGGCGACCGGCCAGGCCGGCAAGTGTCGTACCGGCTGCGGGCCAGCTGAGGCTTGGCCGGTACGATAAGGCGGCCGGTTAGGGCGCTCGCTGGCCTGCCAGCGGGACACTCGGCCGCGCTCGCCGACCGTGTTCCATGAGCGATGTCCGGCATGCGTCAAAAGCGGTCGGCCCGCACCCTTAGGGTCACCCGTAGCCCCGCTTCAACCGACAAGTCCGGGAGAGTAGGCCTCGCGGTCAACGCGTTATGCCTCAACGACTGCTTCTCGCCAGCCCGATCGCGCCGGCAGCCACCGATAGTTTACGCCTCGATGTGGACGTCCGACCTCACGACGACATCCTCCAAGTGCTTATCGAGAACCGGTACTCCCTCCAGAACTAGATAAATTAGCAGTTTCTTAAGTGCCTTTGGAACTTTGTAGCTTTCGTTCCATTTTCAACCGCATGCGAGAGTCTGTGGTCCACGACCCTGGAATGACGGTGAACAGGTCACCGCCTCGCTACTCGCTGGTCCTGCCCGTATACAATGAAGAACAGGTGCTTCCTCGGCTGATCGAGCGGATCAGTTCGCTTATCGGCCGGCTGGACGGCGAAACGGAGGCCATCTTCGTCGATGACGGAAGCCTCGATGGAAGCGTCGAATACCTCCAAAAGGTGGTTGCCGCCGAGCCGCGCTTTCGGCTGATCGAATTTTCCCGCAATTTCGGTCACCAGGTGGCGATTACCGCCGGTATGGACGCCGCTGCGGGCGATGCCGTCATCGTCATGGATGCAGACCTGCAGGACCCGCCGGAAGTCGTTCTCGACCTGGTGGCAAAGTGGAAGGAAGGCTTCGAGATCGTCTATGCCCGCCGAGTCAAGCGCGAGGGCGAATCCTGGTTCAAGCGCTTTACGGCAAGTCTTTTTTATCGCCTGCTGGAGAAAATGACGTCGGTCGATATTCCGCGCGACGTCGGCGACTTCCGCCTGGTCGGCCGCAAGGCGCTGGAAACCTTCAAGCATATGCCCGAACATGACCGCTTCGTCAGGGGCATGTTCGGCTGGATGGGCTTCAAGCAGACGGCAGTGCCATTTGAGCGCCACGCCCGAACCCTGGGCCAGACCAAATACCCATTCTGGAAGATGATGCACCTTGCGGTTCACGGCATCGTTAGTTTCTCCGAGAAGCCGTTGCGCCTGGCCCTCTGGGGCGGATTGGCCATTTCCGCGCTTGCGGTGGTCTTTGGTGCCTACGCCATCTTTGCCTGGTTTTTTGAAACCGGCATCATTGCCGGCTGGACATCAACCGTGGTGATCGTGTCGCTCCTGTGCGGCATCAACCTTTTCATGACCGGCGTGGTCGGACTCTATGTCGGCAGCATCCACGCCGAGGTGAAACGCCGCCCGCTGTATGTGATCGATCGGCTCACCGGCTTCGACGAGGCGATGCGTGCCGTCTCTGGTGAGCGCCGCCGATCGTTTCACAAGCCCAGGAGTGGAGTCCCCGCCAATGGGCGAACTCTTCGACAGCTATAATTCCAACTATGGCGAGGCGGTCGAAGGGTCCATCCGGTTTTCCGGACTCAGGCACGACTTCTTCCTTGTCGCCAAGGCGGACCTGCTGCGGCGTCTGCTCGTCGAGCGAAAGCTTGGACAGGGTGGGGCGACCGTAAGGGCGCTGGATGTCGGCTGCGGCGTCGGTTCGCTCCACCCCTACCTCGAAGGTGCTTTCGACAGCCTGGATGGCTGCGACGTCTCGCAAGAATCGATCTTGCGTGCTAGCCAAGACAATTCGCGTGTGGCCTACAGGACCTGCAGCACGCAGCGGCTGCCTTATGAGGACGGCACGTTCGATCTGGCTTTCGCCAGCTGCGTCGTCCATCATGTCTCGCCCGCTGTCTGGCTGGATTTCTTCCTGGAACTGCGCCGCGTCGTGCGGCCGGGCGGCGTCGCCTGCATCATCGAGCACAATCCCTACAATCCACTGACGCGTCTTGCGGTGTTTCGGTGTCCGTTCGATCACGAGGCAGTCCTGCTCAACGCCGCTAAAGCAAGGTCCCTTTTTCAGGAAACAGGCTTCAGGGACATCCGCTCCGAGCATTTTCTGCTGCTACCCTCGGCAACGCCCTTGGCCAAAAAGGTCGAGCGCCTGCTTTCCGCCCTGCCGCTTGGAGCGCAGTATGCGTGCAGTGCGCATGTCTGAGCGCCGTTCGACCGGCGACGCTGGGCTGAGGCTGCTGGCGCGCTTCGGGTCGGTCGGCATTGCTGCAACGATCCTATATGCAGTGATGGCCACCGCTTTGGTCAAATGGCAACGGTTCGGCCTCTCGCCGGTCGGTGCCTCGCTCGCGGCTTATACCGCTGCCGCCCTGTTTTCTTATCTCGCGCATAAGTTCGTGACCTTCGCGTCGAGCGGATCGCATCGATCGGAGGCTCCGCGTTTTCTGTTGTTGACGGCGACAGGCTTCGCCGTTGCCTACGCGGCGCCGGCACTTTTGACCGCGAAATTCGGCCTTCCACCGATCATCGCCATCCTGGTTACATGCTTGCTTGTTCCGGCGGTCAATCTTCTCATGCTCGACCGCTGGGTTTTCGCGCAGCGAAGACGCGGCCAGCAGCGTGATCGCCTGCCCTAATCCGCCTCAATGGGATCGAGCCGGAGCGACAACAATTTGATGGAGCGCTTGTAGATGTTGCTGGCGGCCGGACTTGGCGGAATGCCGTCGAGGTAGTCGAAAGCGATGTCGAGTGTTTTAGCCTCGGCGAGAGCCGCCGGTGGGATAACGAACGAGACCGTTCGTGGCTCTTTGCCGGACAGCGTGACCGCATGCGCCCGAACGCGGTTTACCGAGATCACGACCCTTTGCGTGACCTGTGGCGGGCGAATGACGGCGGCCATTTGCAGCGTAGCCGTCAGGCCGTCGCGGAGCGGCGGTATCTTCAGGCGAAGCCGCGAGGTCTCGCCCAGCGAATGGGTGCCGTCGGCTACCGGTCCCGACCAGCCGCAGACCCTCATGCCGGCTGCCTTTTTGGCTCCGTCGGACCGGAACGACACCGTCTGGCCAAGGGTGTAGCTGCCGACCGCATCGCGATTGAGGCAGGTTGTCATCCAGTCGATGTAATAGGCGCGATAGTCGGCATTGACGTTTGGATTGACAGCAAGCGCAAGGATGATGACTTCCGCCCCGGCCAGAACCGCCGCCAGCGTGTAGCCGCCAAGCGAGGCCGCGCGCCGATGCGGGCCCGGAGTGCTAGACCAGGGCAAGATAGCCCCCGATCCATGCCACCGTCATGAAATAGCAGGCGCCAAGGAAGAGACCCAGAGCCGAAAGAAAAGTCAGCTTCGACGCCGACAACAACGTGGTCAGCAACATTGTCAGAGGCGCAAGCCCAATGACGTATCTGACCATGGAGGCCAGGTTCGTGATCAGCGGCAGGATGATGCAGCAGGCGCAGAACAGCGCGGCGCCATATTGCCTGCGAACCGCCAGAACCGCCGATAATGCCAGTCCTATGAGTGCGGCGAGCGCGCTCCATTGCGGCGCCGTAGGCAGCCATCCAGTCGTCGGAACGGCCGAGAGTCCATCCCATATGAAGGCGAGCGGATTGCCCGCCACCCGTCCAAACGCGCGCTGGACGTGCAGGAAGGCAAAGCCGTCCCCGACCGTCAGATAGAGGAACAGGATGTAGGCGAACAAGCCGGCAGGCGAGATGAGAATTGCAACGAGCAGATCCGGTCGGCCAAGCACCCAACGTGGGAACGAAAGCGCCGATCCGCCCTTTGCGCGGTAATCCCTGAACATCTGAATGACGGTCGCAAATACAACAAGCACTCCGACGAGCCTGGTTGCCGACAGCAGAGCCGATGACAGCCCCGCGATCAGATAGCTGGAGCGTTTGAGTGCCAGAAAAACGCACGACGTCAGGAGCACGAAAAGAGGTTCGGTCAGGAAAGTCGTGAAGTGAAAGGAGAACGGGCCGCTGAGCAGAAAGGCGCAATACAGCACATAAGCGCGCATGTTCTTCTCGAGCAGCGGCCACGCCACCAGACAGGCCGCGTAGCTGCACGCAATCGATGCGATCGACGCGAGCAGTATCGTCGGCAAAGGGAAAACAGACCGGATTGCCGCCACCAGCATCGGATAGAGCGGAAAGAAGCCCCAGCGTCCGACATTGCTCTGGCCTGGAATGGGAAAGCGCTCATAACCGTGTTCGGAAATGTCGACATACCACGCGCAATCCCACCGGCAGAGCGCCTGGGCATAGGCTGCGAAGCCTGGTTCCGCCGAGATCGAGGCAAATGCCGCATAGCGAATGGCCAGTCCACCGACGACGAACAGCAATGGCACCGCCACGACGGCGACCGCAATATAGCGACCGCCGGGACGCGCGACAGCTTCGAGCGCCACAATCTGCCTCCACCCGTTCAAGTGACTGGCGCCACTCAAAGCTAGATGACGCGCGCCCGGGCGAATTCAAGGCATGCATTTGGCGGCTCAAATTGGTGATACCAGCGATCCGGCGTCCCTGAGCCAGACCAGCATCTCGCTGCATCACGTTGAAATGGGTTCAGTCGACGCGTTTAACCCGTCGCGTAGGTATTTGTGCAGTCAAGCTGTTGTACACGACAGTTCGAATCCTGATACCGCGCTGGTGTACTCGGCCCTTGAGAATCTTTCAGCCTTCGGCAACATGGCGGCAAGGCTGAGAGCATGAGGATGAGCAAGGTCATTTCCGCCGCATCACGGCGTTCGCCGCGCAAGACACCGATGGCGCTGACCGAGGCGCTGGTCGCCCGCACTTTGCGTGCGGTCGAGGATGCCGGGCCGACACCGGGCATGGTCTACATGACCGATGCCGATTACGCGCGCATTCGCGACGAGGTGTTGGCCGGCGCGCCGGCCAGGCCGGTGAAGCTGTTCGCCTATGGCTCGCTGCTGTGGAAGCCGGCCGGCGAGGTCAGAGGTGGCGAACGGGCCGTGGCGACGGGCTGGCACCGTTCGTTCTGTTTTACGGTGCAGCGCTTCAGGGGCACCGTCGAGCAGCCCGGCCTGATGATGGCGCTCGACCGCGGCGGCCAATGCCAGGGCATGGTGTTCGAGACCGCCGAGCCCGTGGCGGCCAATCTCGAGGCGCTGCTGCGCCGCGAGATGACCATCCTGCCCTCCGTCAACGTGCCGCGCTGGCTGCAGGTCAGGACGGGCGGCGGCATGGGCCAAGCGCTTGGTTTCGTTGTCGATCGCGCCAATCCGCGCTATGCAGGAAAGCTCGAAAAGCAAGCGATAGCGGCGACCCTGGCAACGGCCGTCGGCCATTGGGGTTCGGGCGCCGAATATCTGTTCGAGACCATTCGCCATCTCGACGCCTGCGGCATCCGCGACCGCAATCTCTGGCAGCTGCAGGAACTTGTGGCCGAGGAGATCGGTCGGGCGCTGCCGCCGGGCTTCATTCGTCCCTGAGCCAGACCAGCATCTCGCCGGGGTCGCGGTTGTCCCAGGCGAAATACGGCACGGCGGTGACTTTTGCCTCCTCGACCGCCGGCGGTTCGGTGCGGTAGAGCCCCTCTTGCCAGTTTTCGAAAGCCGCCTTTTTGGCGATCGCCGAAAGTGTCACGACGCCGCCCAGAAGATTCGGCTGCTGATGCGCCTCGATGTCGGCCGTTCGCGGCAGGGCGATGCGGTGCAGCTGGCTGGAATTGTCGGTCTCCTCGACGCAATAGATCAGCGGCCCGCGCGCCAGTGCGACGCGGCCGATATCCTGCCGCACCTGGGGGTTGGCGTATAGACGGTCGACCGCCATTTCGAGGTCGAGCTCGACGCGGTCGCCCTTGCGCCATTCGCGGCGGACCGCGGCATAACCGTCGCTGGTGACAGTAGCCAGATCGACATCGGCGCCGTTCACCTTGAGCGTTCCCTTGCGGCACCAGCCCGGCAGGCGCAGGTGCAAGGTGAACGCGGTCGGCGCTTCCGGTTCGACGGAGATCGAGACCGCACCGTCCCAGGGATAATTGCTGGTCTGGGTCAGCTCTATTTGCCGGCCGGCGATATCGAAACGAGCCGTGCCGTTTCCATAGAGATGGACGGCGAGTGCGTCGTCCGACAGGCCATAGAAATAGCTGCCGATCGAGGCGACCATGCGCCCGACATTGGGCGGGCAGCACGGGCAGCGGTGCCATTTCCAGCGGTGGTGGGCGCCGCGGCTTTCGAGCGGATTTTCGTAGAAGAACAGCGAGCCGTCGAGCGACAGGCCGGAGATCGAGCCGTTGTAAAGCGCCCGCTCCATGATGTCGGCATAGCGCGCATTGGGACCCATGCCGAGCATGCGGCTCGCCCAGAACACCAGGCCGACCGAAGCACAGGTTTCGGCATAGGCGGTGTCGTTTGGCAGGTCGTAGTCGGCGGTGAAACCCTCATTGTGCGAGGACGGCCCGAGGCCGCCGGTGACGTAGAGGTTCTTGGTCATGAGATCGTCCCAAAGCCGGTCGAGCGCCACCCGTAGCGTGTCGTCGCCATATTCGGTGGCGATGTCGGCCATGCCCGAATAGAGATACATCGCCCGCACCGCATGGCCGACGACCTTGTCCTGCTCGCGTACCGGTTTGTGCGACTGGTTGTATTCATAGGTCTTGAAATGATACGCCTTGGGGTCGGCGCCGCGGGCGCGCGCCTCCTCGTCGTAATAATGCGGCTCAAGTCCCCGCTGGTCGATGAAATATCTGGCGAGGTCCATGTATCTGCGCTCGCCGGTCACCCGTGCCAGCTTGACCAGCGCCAGTTCGATCTCCTCATGGCCGCAATAGCCCTTCTTCTTGCCGGGCTCGGGACCGAACGTCTCGGCGATATGGTCGACATAACGGCACATGATGTCGAGCAGCTTGCGCTTGCCGGTGGCCTGGTAGTAGGCGACGGCGCCTTCGATCAGATGGCCGGCGCAATAGAGCTCGTGGCAGTCGCGCAGATTGGTCCAGCGCAGGCCGGGCTGGATGCGCTGGTACCAGCTCGACAGATAGCCATCGGGCTGCTGCAGCTTGCCGTACATATCGATGACAGCGTCGATCTTCTTCTCCAGCTCCTCGTTGCGGCGACGGTAGAGCGAATAGGCGGCAGTCTCGATGGTCTTGCCCCAATCGGAGTCCCAGAACATCTGCGTGGTCACCGTCGATCCGGTGAACTCGTTGCCGGCGGTGGCGGCCTCGTCCGGCGAGGGTGAGTGGAACGGGATGACGACGCCGGGCGACGGCCGGTCCGGGTCGATCTGCTCGAGCATGCGCGCCTCGACGCAGCGGTCATAGAGGATGCCGGCGGTCTTCGAGGCGACGGCATCGACGCGGTCGCCCCAGAAGCCGCGCACGTCGACCTGCGGCACCGGCAGCGGGCGGAAGGCGAGTTTCGGCTTGACGCCCTGACTGGCGGATTGCGATGCGGTCATCAATTCACTCCGGTTCGGTTCGATTGGTCACTTCACGGCCCCTGCCATTAGGCCGCGGATGTAGAAGCGCTGCAGCAATAGGAAGAGCACGAGGCACGGCACCATCATGACGGTGACGCCGGCCTGCACGGCACCCCAGTCGATGGCGCCGAAGCGGCCGGACTGGAGTGCGGTCATCATGATCGGCAGCGTGAATTTGGACTGGTCTGTCATCAGCACAAGGGCCGCCAGAAACTCGTTCCAGGCGCCGAGGAAGGCGAACAGCGCGATGGTGACGATGCCCGGCCAGACCAGCGGCAGCATCACCCTCAACAGCATGGTGACATTATTGGCGCCGTCCATGCGCGCGGCCTCCTCGATCTCGCGCGGCACCGCGTCGAAGGCGTTGCGCATCATGAAGATCGAGAACGGCAGCTGCAGCGTGACATAGACGCAGACCAGCCCGGTCAGCGTGTTGTGCAGGCCGATTTTTGTCAGCACCAGGAAGATCGGCGTCAGAATCGACTGGAACGGGATCATGATCGTCGACAGGATGACGACGAAGAGCAGGTTCTTCAGCGGAAAACGGAAGCGCGAGAAACCGTAGCCGGCGAGCACGCTGACGATCACTGACAGCACCACGGTCATGACCGAGACGTAGATGCTGTTTTGCGCCGGCAGCCAGAGGCCATCGCCGAAGGTGTTAAGCGTGGCGTAGTTCTCGAGCGAGATGCCGCTGGTCGGCCAGGGCGGCAGCGGCGGCTGGCGCGCTTCCTGCGCCGGCTTGAAGGCCGAAAGCACCGTCCAGGCGATCGGCGCCAGGAACAGTATGGACGCGATGATGCCGGTCGAGTGCTCGGCAATCTGCATGCCGATGCGGCGGTTGCGGCTCCTTGCCTGCGCCATCAGTCGACCCCCTCGGGCTGGCGCAGCAGCCGCAGCTGGATGAGGCTGAGCGCCACCAGGATGACCAGCAGGACCATCGAAAGTGCCGCGCCATAGCCGAGCTTGAACGACACGAAGGACTGGTTGAAGATCCAGTAGACGGCGGTCAGCGTCTGGTTGCGCGGGCCGCCGCGCAGGATGATGTAGAACTGGTCGAAGGCGAGGATCGAGCCGGCCACCGACAGGATCAGCGCCAGCGCCAGCGTGCGGCGCATCAAGGGCAAGGTAATCGCCCGGAACCGCGCGAATGGCCCTGCCCCGTCGATCATCGCCGCCTCCTGCAGGTCCGGCGGGATCGACTGCAGGCCGGTCATCAGGATGATCATGGTGAAGCCCGCCACCTTCCACACGACCATGGCGATGATCGACCAGAAGGCCGGCTGGAAGGTCGCCAGCAGGTTGAATTTCTTCTCGGTCAGGCCAAGCTCGAAGGCGGCCGGGCTGAACAGGCCGGAATCGACGTTGAGCAGCCACGACCACAAAAGGCTCGCCGAGGCAAAACCGATGACCGCCGGCATGAAGAAGGACGTGCGGTAGAAGCCGGTCAGCTGCCGCGGCCTTTCGATGAACAGCGCCAGCGGAAAGGCGACGGCGAAGATCGCGATCGTCACCACCACCGTGTAATAGCCGGTGAACCTCAGCGCGTTCCAGAAGCGGGTGTCGCGCAGGATCGCCCAGTAATTGTCGAGCCCGATAAAGCTATGCGCGCCCATCAGCGGCCAGTTGTGCAGCGACATCCAGGCGGTCATGCAAAGCGGCACGATGAAGAAGACGACGACCAGGGCGACGGCCGGCGCGACATAGAGCAGGCCGATCCACTGCCGGCGGCCGGCGCCGACCTGTTTGTATGCGCGCGCTGGCGCGGCGGTGGTTGCTGTGATGGTGGTCATGCCTGTTTTTCCATTGGCGGGACGTCCCCCTCCCCCTTGAGGGGAGGGTCCGGCCGAAGGCCGGGGGTGGGGTCCTCCGCGAAGCGCGCCGACATCAAAAGAGCGTCGAGCACTGCCGCGATGACCCCACCCGGACCTGCGGTCCGACCTCCCCTCAAGGGGGAGGTTAAGGGGCTGCGGGGGTGGGGTCCTCTGCGAAGTGCGCCGACGTTTCTTTCTGTCGAGCACTGCCGCAACGACCCCACCCGGACCTGCGGTCCGACCTCCCCTCGAGGGGGAGGTGGGCGCCGGCGCTTACTTCTGCGGCGCCGAATCGATGATCGACTGCATGGTCTCCTGGGCATTGGCGATGGCGCCGTCGACGTCTTCGCCGAAGAAGACCTCGTTCATCATCTGGTTCCACGGACCGTTGGCCGAGTTGATCAGGTCGTTGAACACCACCGAATAGGGCGTGCGGCCCTTGGCCATCGCTTCGGCGGCGACCTTGTAGCGCGGGTCGAGGTCCTTCAACGCCTCATTGGCGATGTCGCCGCGCACCGGCAGGCTGCCGTATTTCGCCAGGATGGTCTGGCCCTCGAGCGAATAGGCGAAATCGAGGAACTCCTTCACCACCGCGACCTTGGTGGTGCCCTTGGTGACGACGAAATTGTCGCCGCCGGCAAACGACGACCAGCCGCCGTCCTTGCCGGGCAGGAAGGTGATGCCGTAGTCGATATCCGGATATTGCGTGTTCAGCGCGCCGATGGCGAAGGCGCCGGACGGCGAGATGCCGATATTGCCGGTGGCGAAGGCGGCAAAGAAGTTGGAGCCGGTGTCGGTCTGTGCGCCTGAAGGCACCAGGTCCTTCTTGACCATCGAACGGTAGAGGTCGATGGCGCCGCGCATCTGCGGCGTGTCGAGCGTCGCCTTGGAGCCGTCCTCCGTCAGGATGTCGCCGCCCGAGGCCCAGATCAGCGGCGTGAAGGTGAAGATGTTGCAGCCGCCGCAATTGCCGGAGAAATAGAAGCCCTTGATGTCGCCGCCGAGCGCGTTGACCTTTTCGGCGTCGCTCTCGATCTCGGCCCAGTTGGTCGGGCCCTTTTCCGGGTCGAGGCCGGCCTGCTTGAACAGCTTCTTGTTCCAGATCAGCACCGAGGAATCCGCCGAGAACGGCAGCCCGTAGATGCGGCCCTTATAGGTGCCGGTCTTGACATGCGCCGGCGACAGGCTGGCGAAATAGGGCAGCGATTTCGCCCAGTCGGTGATGTCCTCCAGCTGGCCGGCGGCGGCGAAGGACGGCGTGTAGATCAGGTCGAGCGAGAGTGCATCCGGCGCGGTGCCGCCGGCGGCGGCGGCGCCGTATTTCGGGATGATTTCGGCATTGGGGATGATGTCCAGCTTGATCTGGTTCTGATGCCCCTTGTTGAAGGCGTCGACGATGCGCGGCATGAAGTTCGAGCCGTCGGCGCGCACCCAGATGTTGGCGGTGTCGGCGGCGGCCGAGCCGACTGTCGCCAGCGTGCCGAAAATGCTCGCGGCGATGGCGAGCCCGGTAATGGTGGTTCTCATGCTTCTCCTCCACATGGTTTTAACTCGGCCGCGCTCCCAAGCGGGTGACTATCGACACGGCCCGTTTCGTTTCAGCCGTCCGGCGGACGGCCGCATGACTGACGCACCACCAGCCGGCACGGCAGTTTTCTGATGCCCGGCACAGCGGGTTCGCCGCCGACGAGCGAAAGCAAGGCAAGGCCGGCCTCGCGGCCAAGTGCTGCGAGATTCATGTCGACCGAGGTCAGCGGCGGGCGGGTAGCCTCGGCGACGATCTGCCAATTGTCGAAGCCGATGACGCCGACTTCGTCAGGCACGCCGATACCGCGCTCGCGCAAGGCGTCGATGACGCCGCGCGCGATCTGGTCGTTGCCGCAAAACACCGCGTCCGGTTTTTCGCGCGTGCCGTCAAACCCCTCGCGGTCGAACAGCGTCTTGACCGCCTCATGCCCCCAGGCCTCCGACCAGTGGCCAAGCAGCGGCTCCATGACCGGCAAGCCGTTCTCGGCCAGCACCGCGCGATAGGCCTCGGCGCGGGCATGCACCACGGCAAAGCTTGCGGGACCGCTGACATGGGCGATGCGCCGCCGCCCGAGCCGACAAAAGTGCTCGACCGCCAGCCGCGCCCCGCCGGCATCGTCGGACACGAAAGCGATGGCGTTTGGATCGGGCTCGGTGAAGGCATAGATCGCCGGAATGCCGAGATTGGCGAGGTCGACCGGCAGATGGCGGTCGATGCGCTTGCCGGTGGCGATGATGCCGTCGACGCGCTTGTCGAGCATGGCATCGACATGCAGCTGGGCAAGGCGCGGGTCGTCCTCGACATTGCACAAAAACACCGAGACGCCGGCATCGACCAGCGCATCGGAAACGCCGGCCATCAGCGGCAGCGAAAAGCGACCATAGGTGTCGTTGGTCAAAAGCCCGACGGTAAAGGAGCGCCGCCTGAGCAGGCTCTGCGCCAGGCTGTTCGGGCGAAAGCCGAGCCGCTGCGCCGTCTCGCGAATCCGGGTCCGCGTCTCGGCCGTCATCCGCCCCTGCCCGTTCAGCGCCTTCGAGGCGGTGGCGACGCTGACGCCGGCGATGGCGGCCACCTCACGCAAGGTGACGGGCTGCTTGGCGGGCGTTGGCTGGACGTCGGACGCCATGATTTGGATATGATCCTCCCAGGTGGGAAAAGCTTTTCTCTTATGTCCCTGCGGGGTGCTGAATGGTGAGGTCAGCGGATGCGAGGCGAGTTGGGAAAAGGTTTTCTCAAGGGAGAGATTAGGACGAAGGATGTGGCGATGGCAAGGGGGGAATGGCCGCTCAGCGGCACCGCGATGGAATGATCGCGGTGCCGTAGTCTACCCGCAAGGCTAGCAGCTCTCAGTCTGCGGATCGCAAGCCTTGTTTTTTTGCTTCTGCGGCTTGGGCTTGGCTGCCTGTTCCGGCTCGGCCTGCTGCGGCTCGGTGGCGGGCTGCTCCTTGGCCTTCCGCTTCTCAGGCTTGGCCGCCTGCTCGGGCTCGGCCTGCTGCTGTTCTGCGGCGGGCTGCTTCCTGGTCTTCGGCTTCTCAGGCTTGGCCGCCTGCTCCGGCTCGGTCTGTTGCTGCTCGGCGGCGGGCTGCTTCTTGGTCTTCGGCTTCTCAGGCTTGGCCGCCTGTTCGGGCTCGGCCTGCTGCTGCTCGGCGGCGGGCTGCTTCCTGGTCTTCTGCTTCTCAGGCTTGGCCGCCTGCTCGGGCTCAGCCTGCTGCTCGGCGGCGGGCTGCTTCTTGGTCTTCGGCTTCTCAGGCTTGGCCGTCTGTTCCGGCTCGGCCTGTTGCTGCTCGGCGGCGGGCTGCTTCTTGGTCTTCTGCTTCTCAGGCTTGGCCGCCTGTTCCGGCTCGCCCTGCTGCTCGGTGATCGGCTGCTCGCCGACCTTCGGCTTCTCAGGCTTGGCGGTTTCTTCGGGCTTGGCCTGCTCGGTCGTTGCAGCGCCTTCGGTCGGCTTCGATTTGCGGCCAGCCTGAACCTGCTTCACCTCCTCGATGTCTTTGAGCTTGGCTGGTTTGGCCTTAGGATCGGCTTTGACCTCGCCCTCAAAGACAGCGACCGTATCTTTTTCCAGTTTGCCGGACCGCTCGGGCGCGTCGGTCTTGCTGACCTTGACGGCAGTCACCTTCTGGTTCGTCTCCTTTTCGATCACATCGACATCGATGACTTTGTTGATCACGACGTTGTTCCGGATCGTCACGTCGCCAGCCGGCTCGGCCGCCTCGACGATGCGCACAAATTCCGGCTCATCACGGATAACGACGGTAGAAATGTCCGCGGCAAGGAATTCGCGGGTGGGGACCACAACCCAGTAATAATCCGGCGTCGTGTCGAAGGTCACCTCGATTGAAATCAAATCCGGATCGCGGCGCGGCGGCAGCGGAGCCCAAATCATGTGCTCCCTGTCACGACGCCAACTCACCCATGCTGGCGCCCAGCGAGTGCCCGGAACCCAGTACCAGCCGATATCGTCGGCATAGCCCCACCGGCCGTAATGGTACGTCGCCCAGCCGAATGGCTCGTCGGACACCCAGAGCCAGCCATACTGCTCGGTGTAGACCCAGTGTCCAAGCGTATACGGACGCCAATCGTCCGGCACATCGACCGGCACGAAAACGGTCGCTCCGTGATACGAGACCCAATCGCCGTAAGAAGACAGGTCTTCATAGAATGTGCTGATCGAAACGGTGGTGGCGGCCCTTGCCTCGGACACAAGCGACAATGGCGCAATTGGGTTGGGAATGTCGACAACTGTGAGCAGGCACGCGGTTACGCCGCCCAGCATCAGTCGCACCGCATGGTGGGCAAGGACGCGTTTCATCGTAATCTTCCTCCGAAACAGATCGCCCTTCATCCTACAAACCCGCCGGCTGCCGGATTGTTCCACTTTGCCGATGTTACCCGCATCCGCTCACGCAACGGCTTGGCATCGCATGACGATATTTGGGATCAGAGTTGCTTCATGAAGGCGGCGACCGTCACAAATGCGCGCCGAAGGCGCGGCGATAGGTCGTTGGCCAGCGGGCCCGACGGTAAGCGAGCCGCCGCAACAGGCTCTGCGCCAGGCTGTTCGGGCGAAAGTCAAGCCGCTGCGCCGTCTCGCGAATCCAACTCCGCGGCGCGGCCGTCATCCGGCCCTGCCCGTTCAGCGCTTTTGAGGCGATGGCAGCGCTAACGCCGGCAAGGGCTGCCACTTCACGCAGGGTGACGGGTTGTTTGACAGGCGTTGGCTGCGCATCGGACGCCATGATTTGGGTATGATCCACCCGGTTGAGAAGCCTTTCTCTTATGGGCCTGCGGGGTGCTGATTGGTGAGGTCAGCGGGTGCGGGGCGGGTTGGGAAAAAGGTTTTCTCAGGGAGGAGATTAAGGGAAGGATGTGGGATGGCAAGGGGCAGGTTGCGCGACCCGTCTGGGGCGGAATATGCGTCTATTGAACGAACGACGCTTTCACGCGCCACCAATCCGGAGAAGAAACCAGAGTTCGCCATTCTCCTCACCAGACGAGATCACCCCATGATGATCGGTTCTGGCGAAATGCGGGATGTCGATTTTGGCCATGGGGTCCGTGCATCTGACCAGCATGGTGCACCCCCGCATCAATGTCTTCGCCGCTCGCCTAGCCTTCAGCACAGGGATAGGACAATTTAAGCCGCGCGTATCTACTTCGGTGGTGGTGGACAGCGGCGAAACTGTAGTGGAACAGTTCATATCATCGCCTCCACATCCGTTAAACTAAGAAAGAACCCATGCGCTCGTTCCAGCTCTTCGCCGGGACGCTTTATAAGCATGTCGCCCTTGCCGAGAAGATCTTCGGCCCCAGTTTCGTCAAGAATGATCTGCGATTCTGTACTCTTCTGGACCGTAAGCGCGATGCGGGACGGAATGTTGCTGCGAATGAGGCCGCTGAACGTCTTGGCGTCAGGTCTTTGAGTTGCCAGCACTAGATGAATACCTGCCGCCCGGGCGGCTTGAGCGAGCCGTACGATCTTCGACTCAACGGTCCGATCCTGAATGATAAGATCGGCTAGTTCATCGATGAACGCCACAATAAACGGAAATCCGCCTGCTTTCCGGCGTGCATCTAACACATTATTCACGCCCAGAGCTTTGAGCTGGACGTAGCGGCTGTCCATCTCGATGACTAAGGCATCAATCGCATTACGGGCTTGGTTTACGCCGGATGCAACTTCGTTGTTCCAGAGGTATTTGCTGCCTTCATAAACCGCAAACTCTACCTGCTTGGGATCTATAAGACAAAGTTTCAGTGTGTCCGGCGTGTGGCGCGTGATCAGCGAAACTATTAGGACATGCATGCATACACTTTTACCCTGTCCGGTCGCTCCACCAACAAGCAGATGCGGTGCGGTGGCGAGATCAAAGTGGACGTTCTGACCCGTAACGCCCTGGCCGGGGAATACTTCCAGCGTGCTGTCTTTGCGCGGTATTGAATCGAGCGCCGCTTCGAGATCCTTGCGCCCGGCATTGATCCACGTCGTTCTTGGGCGCGGAATGTCTAGAGCAAGCGTGTTGGCCTCATCGGAAGTGCCAAGCGTGGGCATCATGTTTTGTAGATTCAGGGCGAGAGCCAGCCGCTCTAGCCCTTTTCGAAGCTTGTCAAGCTGATTGACGTCCCGCAACAGCACTTTGTAGCGCGACACGCGCGGCCCATGCACGACGCCTTTGACGTCAGCGCTCACGCCAATATCGGAGAGAGCCTTTATCAGTAGCTTGGAAATATCCTCCGTTGCGGCGGCGGGAACCATATCTCCGAGTGCGCGTACGCCATTGTCAGCGCGCGTATCGGGCAGATCGGAACGTCGTTTCAGTAAGATCCCGATGAAGGCATCATAATCCTCATTCACGTCTTTCCAGTCATTCATCAGAAGGCTGGCGCCGCGATGCCAATGCCGCCGAACAGCAGTTCTAAAACTATCCATGCTGTCGAAAGACCCACCGCCATGAATCGATGCATGTGTGGCTAGGAGACCGACCCACGTCGTCACGTCGACCTGGGTAAAGAGCGAGGTGGCTGGGATTTCAAGCCCCTTTGCGTCAACAGTGTCATCTGGTAGCGCTCCTGCAGCCAGCGACCGCCCAATGGCCAGCCGGGCGACATTGGCCTTGGTAGAAAGGGCAAGTCCTTCCATCAGCGCCTTTGTTTTTGCATCGGCGTGGGCACTAGTTCGGAAACGCGATGACATAATTTGCTGGACCGTGAGCGTTGTCATTCGGCCGCTTCCACAAAATAGCGATCCTCGCGGGCGCTAGTGCGCCCTACGCCGTCACCTACATCCATGTGCTCCAGAAGGTATGTCTTCGAAACGTGTCTGGCGATCCGGCGATGAAACTCAGGGTCAATTTCTTTGTCCTGGCTCAAAAGAATTACCTGGCGGGTTGCATCATTCGTCCAAAATTGCAGAATGTTGTGGCGGTGGCGGCTGTCGAGCCTGCCCAATGGGGTATCCACCACAAGGGGCGCATTGATGCCAGAAACTTTAGCGAGGCCCGCGATCAGAGCCGTCGCAAATATCTGGTTCTCTCCAGCAGACCGGTCGAAAGTTATGGCCTTGCCGGACTTTCCCAATATCTTGGACGTGCCATCGTTGGCGATGACAATGCGCGAGACTTGATCCTTGTGCGCAAGCTGCCGGTAGACCTGGGTCATGGAACTGCCGAGTTCCTTAACCTTTAGAGGGAAAAGAGCCGGGACCAGGTCCTCGATCACAGCTCGGATGCGTTCCGACTTTGTGATGATCGATCTGAGCGGTGAGGACTCATCGAGCTTCTTCTTCTCTCTTTCAAAATCCGCGCGCTGCCGGACGATATCCGTCTCGAGCGCCGTCTTCCGGCGCTCCTCAGTACGAATGTCCTCGTCGCATTTTTCAATCCTCTGCTGAACAGCCTTTAACTCCTGGGTCAGAGCCGCAAGCGTTCCGTCGCGGTCAATGCCTTCCAACTTCGAGATCTTACGGCCGAGGTCATCGATACGCTGGGTGAGATGTCCGTGCTCGGACAACAGGTCCTGCACCTCGCGGTGGCTGACCGCGATCGAATCAAGAAATTCAAGCGTCTTAGTCCGGTCGGTGGGAGATAAATACGAATGAACGATTCTGTCTGCGCACTCATCGGGTGGGGGGTAGAACAGCGCGCCCCACGCAGCGTCGATGCGCGCATTGAGCGCGGCCCCCTGGCTGTCGGACAACGGGGGATCGATCGAAGGGAGCACCTGTCGGTCGAGTGCTGTACGGAATTCGTTTTTCCGTGGTTCAAGCGCCTGCTTCTCACCTTCCCACTTGAAGTAACGCACCTCAGCTTCGAGTTGGTGGCGCATCGTCTCCAATATGGGCTTTGAGGCCAGATGAAACGGCAGACGACCGGAAAGGATCTCTTCTTGCGCACGTAAATTCTCGCGCTGGGCATTCCGGAACTGTTCACGCTCCTCGACCAATTCTTTATAAGTCGCGGTGTCCCCTCCGCCGCCGCCGGCGGACGTCACGCGCTCCAAAATTGACTGGAACTCGGCCGTGAGAAGCCGTTTCTGCTCCTTGGCGGTTTCGATCTGCTGAACGACTTCCCGTTCCAGCCTTTCATTCTCGCGCAGACTGCGCTCTAAAACCGCAAGCCGCTCTTCGTCAACGGTAACCACGCCTTGCCGCCGTGACTGCTCGAACTGCCGCAGCCGATCCGATAACGATCGCAGCAGCACCACGCCAAGCAGGCCTTCGAGTCCCTGCTTGACCTGCTCGATTCGGCTTTGATCGGCGAGCTTCTTCACTTCCTCACCGTCGAAAAAGAAAAACGGCGCGATATGCGCAGGGACGAAAAAATCGTCCAGCATGTCGGCCAGATTAAAGCCGTTCTTACCATCCGAGCGCGGCATCTCGGGCACATTCCGGGTAATCGCTCGCACAGTGGTTTCCTCGTCAGTCCAACTGCCGTTGCTTCGGAAATACCATTTGCGCGTGATCTCAATAGCTTTAAGCTTGCTACGATGTACTGTTACGCGCACCAGCATGGTGTCGCGGCTATCCCGCAGCGCCTCGCCATTGAAGGCCTTTTCGAGAAAAGTAGGATAACCCCGCACGTCGTCGGTCTTCAGACCGGCGCGCGCGAGGTGGGCTAGGGCATCCTTGCCGTAAAGACAAAGATACAGCGCCTCCAGAATCGACGTTTTCCCATAACCATTGAGGCCGCCGATCAGGACGACATTTTTGCCATTACTTGGCTCGGGAAAAGTGAACTCCTGATGTTGATACGACTTAAAGCAGACCAGTTCGATTTTGGATACCCACATGCCTCCCCCTCTCTCCTGCCAGTCAGTCCATACGTCCCAAGATTTCTTCGATGCGGGGATATATTCCCGAGGCCCGCTCTTGGTGCTGGCGCTCACGTTGTAGACTGACCAGTTCCGTCAGCACGTCAACCGGCACGTCGTGCTGCTCACAGATGCGATCCAGCACCTCACGCGCATCCTCATCCGCCCACAAGGGCAGATCGCTAAGCGCGAGTTCGGCGGCAGCAGTTGTGTCAGACATTTGCGAGACTCCCGATTGCTTGCAATTCGTCCGCCCAAATCTGGCGGATTTGCCGAATCTCCACATCAGAGATTAGCGCGCCTTCAAACTTCTGCTGTACAGCTAGCAGACGGTCAAATATTTCTTTCCTAGCCTGAATGGTGAAAGGCCCCGGAATATGTTTGCCATTAGTATCGAACGTCAAGCGGCCGTTACGCCGGAAGGCCTGACGCATGTCCGCACGGTTGCGGACCGATTTTAGCCAGTCACGAAATTCTATGAGTGGCTGATAATGCAGCATTCCCGAATCAACGAACCCCTGAAGGCTCTTGTCCTTTTCGACAACTGTACAGGTCCAGCAACCGAAGCGGCTATTGGACGTGCCGCATCCGGGTGCTTCGTCGGCCGAGAGAACAACCGGGCATTCTCCACCCTCAGAGTCTCGGTAAAGCTGAATTAGGGGTACATGATCGCCACCCCAAGGTGCGAAGTTCGTGCCGAGAATTTCCCACACATCATCGATGCTGAGGTCGATGATCGGACGGAAGATGAAAGCACCCGGCAGGCGATCATGTTCGGACAGGTGTTCGCCTCGGACATTGCGGCGGCGATCAATCGAGCGCTGGCGGCTCTGGCTTTCATCGCGGCGCACGCCCAGCACAACGATCGCTGCACCAGAGGCTGAAACCTGGCGCTTAATGTAGCCGCTGGTGGGCTGAATCTTGAGTCGGTCGGTGCACCATCGCATAGTCATGTTCGGGCTGGGGTAGCCTTTGCCGATCAAAAGAACCCAGAAAGTCTTGTCGGGGTCGGGGTGGGTGCGCGCAACCGTGATCGGCAAGCCGAGCGCGACTGCCGCATCCTCAATCTGCCGCGTTACGGTGTTCAGATGCGACATGACCAGAGGCGATTCGACAAGCGTGTCATTGGACACGATGTGAATGGGCCGGGTCCGTTGAGAAGGCGCAATTTCCAGCAGCATCTCAAAGATGGCGTGAGTTACCAGCGTACTGTCTTTGCCGCCGGAAAAACCGACTATCCAAGGAAAGTTTTGATTCTGCGTCAGATACTCCTCTTTGATGTGCTCCAACGTATTGCGCCAGATCTCCTCTATAGAGGCTGCCGGATTGTGTTCAAGTAATGCCACGCTCATGGTTCTAAACGCTCAATTCTGACAAAAAAATGCATATTTAAGCCGCCCGTATATGGTCAGGAACCATCACAAGTGGACGTTATGCTACTCCAACCTAAGTCTATTGTTTAGGTTCGACCAGCTTTGATTGCTGACCAATTCTTACAACTGCGACCCGCTGCCACCGAATGCCAGATCTGGAGAGCAGATCTGGCGCCTCGCTGATGGCTGAAACGGCTAGTCCCTCCTTTCCTGCTGCTTGCTGAAGTTCGTCGAAGGATACAGCGTAAAGGCCTCGCTCGTCATCTGATGGTCCGAGACGCAATGTCAGGTATAGGAGGCCGTCGTCTTTTAGCAATTGGGACAGCCGTCGGATCGCATCGCCGCGTTCGGCAGTTGGGAGATGCATCCACACCGCACTCAATATGATCAGATCAAACTTCCGATCCGCCACGTCAGCAAGTTTCGGAAGCTTATCCTGAAACCAAGCGATGGATGCCGAAGGATGAAGGGTCCTGGCGAGTTGTAGCATGCTCCCTGAAGGTTCAACAGCGACTACCTTGTGTCCCTGCTGGTCCATCCAGGCCGCATCACGGCCGGTGCCTGCGCCAATATCTAGTACGTCGATAGGCGCCAAGTTCACAAGCGCTCGATAGAGTTCAGGATGAGCTTGTTGGAAGGAAATAGCCTCATAAGCGTCAGCTAAATCCTCCGCGCGTTTGTCGTAGTAGTTGATCGAACGCGAATTCGTAGAGTACATCTCAAGCCCTGTCATGACCAGCAGCACTAGACTTAACGCTGCTGCCGCGCCGAGCACGCATTGGAACACACGCTGAACGATTTTGCGGCCCGAAAAGAGTCCATCACCCCGAATTTTTCCGTTACCCTCGGCTTTGATGTAGCCTCTTGGGTAGCTTTTCTCGAACCATTCAAGGTAGCACCCCATGATGAACCTAATTCGACTTAACGCAACAAACAGCCCAAAATTTCCGATGATAGCCAATCCAAGTAGGCAAATCTGAATAACTTTAGATGACGGAGAAGTCGAAACGCCGTACCAAAGGCCGCCTGTAAGCGTCATCGCAATGAGTGGCACTTGCCACATCAAAGTATTCAATGAACGAAAATGCTCTGCATTCTGGTTGAATGCAGCTAGAAATAAATCGTGCTCTATTTGTTCCTGATTCATATCAGCCCGCGCGAATCACCCATTTTATTCGCTAGCGTAGCCCAGTATCGCCGCTGATGCAGCGCTGGCGGTGCGTGTAAATTAATCGCAGTTTTAGAAAACAAGCACCAGGGAGCGACCGCGTCCCGTCCTTGTTCCACCCCTCCACCACCTTCCCCCCTCCCGTGTTACAGCTCGTCCTTGATAGCAGCGTCTTGCTGATCAGAATGTCAAGTTTTATGAAACCGAGCACGCGACGAATTCATCAGCCTCAACGGCATCGCCGAGGTCGAGAAGCTGCCGGGCGTTACCTGGAACGATGAGATGCAAAAAAATTCAAGAAAGACGAGCTGGCCGACAGCGGCGCCATGCTTTTGGGGCGCATGACCTATCAGATCTTTGCCGGCTCGTGGCCCAAGGAGACCGGAGACTTTGCCGACCGTTCAACGCGCTGCCGAAATATGTCGCGTCGACGAGCTCGACGCCGCCTCCCACCATTGATGCGATCGAGTTCGCAGTCACTAGGCAGAGCGTTCTGATCCGCCCTTTCTTGCTGCCGCGGCAGGATGACGTCTTGATCCAGCCACAAGCCCAAATTGCTGGATTTGGCAGCCCAGGAAGCGTAGGCTTGGTTTTTGGTTCAGCGATGGAACAGAGACTAGCCGCAATTCTGGCTGCCGATATGGCGGGCTACAGCCGGCTAATGGAGGCCGACGAATCCGGCACGCTCGCACGCCTTCGGACCCATCGCATAGAACTGGTCGATCCCGCCATCGCTAAGAACAAGGGCCGGATCATCAAGACCACCGGAGACGGCATGCTCGTTGAGTTCCAGAGCGTGACCGATGCCGTGAAATGCGCCGTGGAAATCCAACAGCGCATGAAACGGCGCAATTCGGATGTGCCGCAAGAACGGCGTATCGAATTCAGGATCGGCATAAATCTCGGCGACATCATTTTCGACGATGAGGACATTTTTGGCGACGGCGTCAATATTGCCTCGCGCATCGAGCAACTCGCCGACGTCGGCGGCATCTGCGTGACCGCAGCGGTGGCGACCCAAATTGCCGACCGTCTCGAAATTGCCATGGAGGACCTGGGGGAGAAGACGTTAAAGAACATCAGCCGCCCGGTTCGCCTCTACCGCATCGGGCTTGACAGTCCTGTCCTGCCGGAAGTCGAGGCAAAGCGATCCATCTCGAAACCTTCGATAGTAGTGCTGCCATTCACCAACATGAGCGGCGACCCCGAGCAGGAATTTTTCGCGGACGGACTGACCGAGGACATCATCACCGAACTGTCCCGCCACCATGAGTTGTTCGTCATCTCGCGCAATTCCAGCTTCGTCTACAAGAACCGCGCCGTGAATGTGCGCGAGGTGGCCGAGAAACTCGAGGTCCAATACCTGGTGGAGGGAAGCGTCCGCAAGATCGGCGAGAGGGTGCGCGTGACGGTTCAGCTCATCGACACGGCGAATGACGCTCATATCTGGGCAGACAAGTATGACCGGAAGCTGGTCGACATATTCGCGATTCAGGATGAGGTGACGGCGGCGATCGCGGCCACGCTGCCCGGTCGTGTCGAGGCGGCTCAGCGCGACCAGCTCGCGCGGGCGAAACCTGCAAACATGGCCGCGTATGAATGTGTGCTCGCTGCCAAAGTGCTGCATCACCGAAGCACGATTGCGGATAATGAACGCGCGCGAACCTTGATAGAAAGGGCCGTCGCGCTCGACCCCGATTATGCCCATGCCCATGCCTGGCGGGCCTGCATTCTTGGCCAGGCCTGGGTCCATAACTGGTGCGAAGACAGGGATGCCGTCTGGAACAACATCATGGCGGCGCTGGACAGGGCGCTGGCGCTGGACAACAACGATGCCGATGTCCACCGCATTCTCGCGGCAGTGAACGTGAACAACAATGAGCTGACCACAGCGCGCTACCATCAGGAGCGGGCGCTGGCCCTCAATCCCAATTACGACCTCGTGGTGGTGCAGCAAGGCGAGTTGTTGACGTGGCTGGGGAGGCCGGAAGAGGGAATTGAATGGATCCGCAAGGCCATGCAGTTGAACCCGCACCACCCGGAGAGGTTCTGGAGCCATCTGGGAAAGGCGCATTTCGCCGCGCGCCAGTATGGCGAGGCGATCGAAGCTTTCATGCATCTGTCGACCATGGACTCGGTTCAGCACGCCTTCGCCGCTGCCTGCTACGGGTGGCTCGGCGACGAAATCGCGGCCGCGGCGCATCTGGGCAAGATCAGAACGCTCGATCCGAAATTCGACCTCGATTCATTCATCGCCACCCTGCACTATGCCCAGGAGTCCGATGTGCAGCACATCCGCGAAGGTCTGCTGAAAGCCGGTATTGCCAACCTGTAGGCAGCCCGTGACACGCGCGATCGGCGATAAGCTGGACTTTAGCCACGGCGAAATAGCTCGGCTCTCTTCTACCTTGCTGGGCTCATGGTAGATGATCCAGTCGCCGAGGCATGCTTCGACGTGGCGCGGATACTGGCCAGGAAACTGGTATTGCTCAGCGGGGCGGTTATTGCAGACCGAATCTGAACAGGGAAAGCCCTCCCCCTGAAAAAGCGCCGCGCTAGTTGACGGAGCAGTTCGCACAAGACCCGCGCTCGGCAGAAAGGAACCCGCCATGCGAAAACTCATCGTCACCGAATTCATCAGCGTCGACGGCATCGCCGAGGTCGAGAAGCTGCCGAGCGTCGCCTGGAACGATGAGATGCAGAAATTCAAGGAGGACGAGCTTGCCGACAGCGGCGCCATGCTGTTGGGGCGCACGACCTATGAGATTTTTGCCGGCTCGTGGCCCAAGGAGACAGGAGACTTCGCCGACCGGTTCAACGCGCTGCCGAAATATATCGCCTCGACCAGCTTGCAGGCGCTCGACTGGCAGCCGGCCGAGCTGCTGCAGGGCGCGTTGCCGGAAGCGGTCAGAGGGCTGAAGCAAGGCAGCGGCGGCAACATCTATGTGCATGGCAGCCTCAGCGTCGCGCAGGAATTGCTGCGCAACGGCCTGGTCGACCGCATCAGGCTGCTCAGCTACCCCGGTGCCGTCGGCCAGGGCAAGCTGCTGTTCCCGCCCGGCGCGCAATTGCCGCTCGAGCTGATCTCGGCCACGCAATTCAGCAACGGCGTGGTGGCGCTGGAGTATGCGGCCGGGATGGCGTGATGCGCTTCGGTGCAGTTGCGCTTTCATCGATAAGTCGGGCAGCGCCCCCCTCTGCCCTGCCGGGCATCTCCCCCTCAAGTGGGGAGATTGGATGTCACGCCGGTTTTCGCCAACATTCAACGTTGCAGAACAGGCGGTGTGAGGGAAGCTGCCAATCTCCCCCCTTGAGGGGGAGATGTCCGGTAGGACAGAGGGGGGCGCGAAGGAACGTAGGCATCTGAGATTCAAGCTGCCGGCACGCGCCCTACACCGTCCGCTGCCTGCCCGCGACCGCAGCGTCTTCCCTCGCCTTCAGCGCCTGCTCCACCTCGCGCTTCAGCTCGTCCTTGATCGCAACCGTCTCGGCCATCAGCGCCTCGACCTTCATGAAGTCGAGCACCCGGTATTTCGACACCGCCGGCCGGACCAATATGTCGGGCCGGCTCTGGTTCAGCTTGCTGGCGATGATCGACTGCATCATCAGCTGCGTGGCGCCGAACATCAGGTCGACGGAGGTCGGGAATTTGCGGCCCGCCTCGGTCGGCGCGCCGACCACGTCGACGGCAATGATGATGTCGGCGTCGAGCTCGATCAGGTCGAATGGCACGGGATTGTAGATGCCGCCGTCGATCAGCATCCTGCCGTCGCGCATCACCGGGCGGAACACCGCCGGAATCGCCGCCGAGGCGGCCAGCGCCGAAGGCAGTTCGCCTTCGGCCAACACCGCGAGCTTGTGGCCATAAAAATCCGTTGCCGTCACCTTCAGCGGTATTTTGAGTTCGGCGAAGGTCTCGGGAATGGCATCCGGCAGGAACGCCTTGAGGATGCGCTCGACATTGAACTGGCTGACCCGCAGGCCGCCCTGCATTGCCTCGGCAAAAGTGCCGGGCCGCGCCCGCCACATGCGCGTCGCCACCTCGGCGCGCCGGCCGAGGATCGAGCGCGCATAGTCGTGGATGTCCTTGCCGGTCATACCCGAGGCCATGCCGGCGCCCATGATGGCGCCGATCGACGAGCCGGCGATTGCCGCCGGCCTGATGCCCAGCTCGTCGAGCGCCTCGATGACATGGATATGCGCCAGCCCGCGCGCGCCGCCGCCGCCAAAGGCGATGCCGAAGCTAGGGCTCATCCCTTGTTGGCCGCGCCCAGCTTCGGCCCGACCACCATGACGGCCGGCTCGGCGGAGAGCAGCTTTTTCGCCACCGCTTTCACCTGGTCCTGCGTCACCGCGTTGATCAGGGCGGCGCGGCGCTGCATGTAGTCGATGCCGAGCTTGCCGAGCTGGATCTCGACCAGCGTTGAGGCGATCGCGCCCGAGGAATTCAGATTGTTGATGGCATAGGCGCCGATCATGTATTTCTTGGTCGCCGCCAGCTCGGCTTCGGTCGGCCCCTCCTCGGCCATGCGCTTGACCACGTCGCGCACCACGGCCAGCGTCTCGGCCGCCCTGTCGGCGCGGGTCGAGGTGGTGATGGACAGCGCCTCGGAATGCTGGTGGTCGACGAGGTCGGAGCTGACGCTGTAGGCCAGGCCGCGCTTTTCGCGCACCTCGTCGAACAGCCGCGAGGTGAAGGTGCCGCCGCCGAGGATCTCGTTCATCAGCACCGCGGCGAAAAAATCCGGCGCATTCCGCTTCACGCCGGGATAGGCGAGCTGCAGCGAGGCCTGCGGCTGGTCGTACACGACCTCGAGCTGCTGACCAAGCTTCAGGTCGATGTCGGGAACGGGCGTCAGCGCCTGCTTTTCCGGCAAGCTGCCGAACACCAGGTCGAGCTTCTGCTTCAGCGTCTCGGCATCGATGGCGCCGACCACCGCGACATGCAGGCCGTCGCGGGCGAAATTTGCCTTGTGGAAGGCGCTGAGATCGGCCGGCGTGATCGTCGCGATGCTCTGCCTGGTGCCCTGGTCGGGTCGCGCATAGGGATGCCTGCCATAGATCGCGTCCAGCCATTTGCGTTGGGCGAGCGTATCGGGATCGCGCTCGCTGGCGATGATGCCGGACAGGATTTGCGCGCGGATGCGGTCGATCGGCACCTGGTCGAAGCGCGGCTGGTTGACCGCCACGCGCAGCAGATCGAAGGCGCCGTCGCGCTGGTCGGCCAGCATGCGCATCGAGCCGTAAATGCCGTCGCGCTGCGCGTCGAAGCTCATCTCGGCGCCGACCTCGTCGAGCTTGATCTGGAAGGCCTCGCTGTCGAGGTTGCCGGCACCTTCGTCGAACAGGCCGCTCATCAGATTGGCAAGCCCTTCCTTGCCGGGCGGATCCTGCGTCGCGCCGCCATCGAAAACGAAGCGGATGGCGACGATCGGCACCGAATAATCCTCCACCAGCCAGGCGGTAATGCCCTTCGGCGAGGTCACCTCCTGGATGTTCATGGCGGCGCGAGCGGAAAGCGCCGGCAAGACGAGGAAGACGAGGGAGAGGAACAGGGTCGCTAGAAGCGGGCCGGCTCCCCTTGTGGGAGAAGGGGAGGAGCCCACGAGGAGAGAAGACAAAGCGGGACCGTGCTGGTTCATCATCAAATCAATTCCCAGCCTGGGTTTGCGGCAGAAGATAGCCGGTCGTTGCGTGGTCGAGATTGAGATAGCGGGCAGCGACTTCCTTGACCTGGTCGGCGGTGACCTTGCGGATGCGGTCCGGCCATTGCTGAACGTCCTGGACGTTGCCGCCGGTGGCGAGCGTCGAGCCATAGATGTTGGCCATGTCCTCCTGCTTGTCGCGGGCAAAGATCATCGAGCGTACGAAACGGTCCTTGGATTTTTCCAGCTCGTCGCTGGTGACGCCGTCTTTGGCGATGCGGGCGATCTCCGCGTCGACCGCGGCCTCGACGTCGGCAAGCTTGGCATCGCCGCGCGGCGCGCCGTAGACGGTGAAATTGGTGTCGTCGAGCATGGTGCCCTGGAAGAAGGCGCCGGCCGCCGCGGCGATGCCTTGCCTGACGACAAGCTCCTGGTAGAGCCGGCTGCGGTTGCCGCCGCCGAGGATTTCGGACAGCACGTCGAGCGCTTCGGCTTCGCCGGGCTTTGCCGTGTGATAGGACGGGACCACCCATTGCGTGGTAAAGCTCGGCACGCTGACGCGCCCGTCGGTCAGCGTCACCGTACGCCTGGTGTTCTGTTCCGGCTCGACCGGGCGGATGCGCGGCGGCAGATCCGGGCCGCGCGCGATTTTGCCATAGGTCTTTTCGGCCAGCGCCTTGACCGTTTCCGGTTCGACATCGCCCGCCACCACCAGCACGGCGTTATTGGGTGTATAATATTTGTTGTAGAAGGCCATCGCGTCGGTGCGGTTCAGCTTCTCCATCTCCTGCATCCAGCCGATGACCGGGATGCGGTAGGGCTGGTTCTGCCACAGCGTGGCATCGACTTCCTCGTCGAGCACCGCCTGCGGATTGGAGTCGATGCGCGAGCGGCGCTCCTCGAGGATGACGTCGCGCTCGGTCTTGATGACGTCGTCGTTGAGGATGAGATTGCGCATGCGGTCGGCCTCGAAGCCCATCATCTCACCGAGCGCCTGCGGCACCACCGTCTCGTGAAAGGCGGTGTAGTCGTAGGAGGTGAAGGCGTTGTCCGAGCCGCCGATGGCGGCGACGGCGCGGTCGAGCTCGCCCGCCGCATGGTTGCTGGTCGCCTTGAACATCAGATGCTCGAAGAAATGGGCGATGCCGGACTTGCCCGGCGGCTCGTCGGCGCTGCCGATCTTGTACCAGACCATATGGGTGACGATCGGGGCGCGGTGATCGGGGATGACGACGACCTCCATGCCGTTGTCGAGCAGGAAATCGGTCACGACGCCGTCGTCGGGATTGTTGCCCGCCAGAGCCGGCGCGGCCATCACCAGAGCCAGCCCCAAGAGCGTTGCGCGCAGCCATTCAGCCTGAAATGTCATAGATGGCTCCGGTTGGTGGTCGGACGATAGGCGGGGTTGCTGGTCGAGGCAAAGCGAATTGTGCGTCATTTTGAAGGCGCCATCGCGGACACCGAATTCAGGCGGCCTCGATGAACCGGATGACCGTCTCGCCATAGTTGCGCTCGTCGACAACCGAAAAGCCCGGCCCTGCCTCGAACGGCGCCGCCGCCGCTTCCTCGACGACACAGAGCGCGCCGGGGGCGAGCCAGCCGCCGGCCTTGGCCGAGCGCAAGGCGCGTTCGCCAAGGCCTTTGCCATAGGGCGGATCGGCGAAGACCAGGCCGAATGCGGCGATGGTGCCCGCCTCGCCCAGGGCCGTCGCGTCGCGGCGGAATATCTTGGTGCGGCCGGTGAGGCCGAAGGCCTCGACATTGGTGCGGATCAGGCCGCGCCCCTCGGCGGATTCTTCGATGAAGACAGCGTAGGAGGCGCCGCGCGACAGCGCTTCGAGGCCGAGCGCACCGGTGCCGGCGAACAGGTCGAGGACGCGCGCGCCGTCCAGTCTTTCGGGAAAGCGATGCGCCAGCACGTTGAAGACCGCCTCACGCGTGCGGTCGGTCGTCGGGCGGATGGCAAAGGTGCGGGGCGTCGCCAGCGGACGCCCGCGAAACTCACCGCCGACGATCCGCATTGCTTCCCTTCGGGCCGCCGCGCGGCCGGTCGCCACCGCCATCCTGACGCTCGCCGCGTGGCTTTCCGAACGGCTTTGCACCGCCGCCTTGCGGCTTGCCGCCGGGCTTGCCGTAAGACGGCTTGAACGAGGCCTTGCGCGCCTTGTTTTCTGCCGCCTTGGCGGCGTCTGCCTCCGCCCTGCCCTTGCCGATCGGCCGTGCGCCCGGCGCCATCCAGACATTGGCCTTGCGCTGGCCCGGCGGCTCGATCGGCCGCTGCTCGCGTTCGGACTTCTTCCCACCGAAGCCGCCACGCGGCTTGTCGCCACGGGGTTTGTCCCCGAAGTCGCTGCGTTCAGGTCTGGGGCCACGCTCGCCAAAGCTCTTTTTCGGCCCAAAGCTCCTGTCGGGGCTTGTCGACAGCTTGCCGAGCGCTTCGTCGCGGCTGCCTTCGCGACGCTTGCGGTTCTTGATCAGGCCGCCCTCGCCGATCGGCCGGCGTTCGCCGTCGCGGGTGAATTTCGGCCGCTCGGGCTCCTCCTCCCGCTCACGCCTGACCGGCTTGTTGGAAAACGGCTTGGCGATATCGGCGTCGAAATTGGCGCCGGACTCTTCGACCAGACGCTCGCCGAGTTGGTCGCGCAGCACGCGGCCCTTGATCTCCAGCACATGACCTTCCGGCAAATCATCAAGCTGGAACGGCCCGTAGGAAATGCGGATCAGCCGCGTCACGTCGAGACCGAGCGAGCCCAGGATGTTCCTGACCTCGCGGTTCTTGCCTTCGCGCAGGCCGAGTGTCAGCCAGGCGTTCGAGCCCTGCTCGCGGTCGAGCGTCGCTTCGATGGCGCCATAAAAGATGCCGTCGACGGCAAGGCCTTCGCGCAGGCCGGCAAGCGCGCTTTCCTCGACTTTGCCGTGGACGCGCACGCGGTAGCGCCTGAGCCAGCCGGTGGCCGGCAGTTCGAGGACGCGCGACAGGCCGCCATCATTGGTGAGCAGCAGGAGGCCTTCGGTGTTGATGTCGAGCCGGCCGATGGTCATCAGCCGCGGCAGCCCGGGGGGCAGCACATCGAAGACGGTCTTGCGGCCTTCGGGATCGCGGTTGGTGGTGACCACGCCGGCCGGTTTGTGGAACAGGAACAGCCTGGTGCGCTCGATCGGCGGGATCTCCATGCCGTCGAGATGGATGATGTCGCCGGGCATCACGTTGAAGGCCGGCGAGGACAACACCTTGCCATTGACCTTGACGCGACCTGCCGCAATCAATTCCTCGGCATCGCGGCGCGAGGCCAGGCCGGCACGCGCCAGCCGCCTGGCAATGCGTTCGCCGGCTTCTTCCGTTAGCTCGACGCGACGCGGGCGCGGCTTGAAGCCGCCGTCCGACGCCGCCCGTGCCGTTTGTGCACCTTGCGGCCGATCGCCGCCAAAATCACGCTTGGGACGATCGCCGAAGTCACGCTTGGGACGGTCGAAGCGCCTTTCACCGTGCTCGCCTTCGGCAGCGGCCGGCCGGTCGCCGCGCGGCGCGTAGGGTTTGCGCGGACCTTCGCGCTGTTCATAAGGCTTGCCCTCCGGACGCGGCCCTTTGCTGAACGGCCGGTCGCCGCCCTTGAAGTCGCGCTTCGGCGGTTCGCCTTCGGCCGCCGCTGGCCGGTCGCCGCGCGGTGCGTACGGCTTGCGTGGACCCTCGCGCTGTTCATAAGGCTTGCCTTCCGGACGCGGCCCTTTGCTGAATGGCCGGTCGCCTTTGAAGTCGCGCTTCGGCCGTTCGCCTTCGGCCGCCGGCGGCCGGTCGCCGCGCGGAGTGTAGGGTTTTTTGGCGCCGAAGGACGGCTTGCCGCCCTTGCCGGGAGCGTTATCGCGACCGCGCGGCCCCGCCGGTTTCGGGCCGGCCTTGCGCGGGAATTTCTTGTTTTTGTCGTCCATGTGGCCTTTGCTCGTTTGCGCGGGTAGTAACAGGATCGCGCTCTAGTGGCGAGGAGATAATCGGAATGGAAACCGCGTGAAGCGGCAGGATTTCATGGCGCTGGCGCTGAAAGAAGCCGAAGCCGCCGCCCAGCGTGGCGAGGTGCCGGTTGGCGCGGTCGTCGTCGGCGGCGATACGGTCGTTGCGAGTGCCGGCAACCGCACCCGCGAGTTCGCCGATCCCACTGCCCATGCCGAAATGCTGGCGATCCGCGAGGCCTGCCGCAAGCTTTCCAGCGAGCGGCTCAGCGGCCACGATCTCTACGTGACGCTGGAGCCGTGCGCCATGTGCGCCGGCGCCATCTCCTTCGCCAGGCTGCGCCGGCTCTATTTCGGCGCTGCCGATGAGAAGGGCGGCGCAGTGGTCAACGGCGTTCGCTTCTTCACGTCACCAACCTGCCACCATGTGCCCGATATCTATCCGGGCATGGCCGAGAACGCTGCGGCAGCGCTGCTGAAAGACTTTTTTCGCGAGCGACGCGGACCCTGATTTTCCGGTCCGGCAGACGGTCCAAATCCAAGTCAGCCAATCCAGCCAGCCAATCCAGGCAAGAACGTCTCTGGCCCAGCCAGTCTACCAGGGCAGCCAGTCGAACATGCCGCCGCTCTTGCTCTTGGCGGCCGCCTCCTTCTTGAGGCGGCGTTCCTTCTTGTACTCATCCTCGCCGAGGTCATCCACCGGCGCGGTGGGGGCGGCGGCGCGGTATTGCACCGGCGGCTCGCTCAGATATCTGCGGGTGGTCGGGTCGCCCTGTTTGCCTTCAGCCTGACGGCGCTTAACTTCCGCGGCGCGGCCGTTGTCCGAATCCGCTGGAGTCCAGGCCGGCGGATGGCTCGAAGCCGACTGCGCCATCGCGGCCTTGACGGCCACCGGGTCGGCCTGCACGTCGTCGACAATCTGCGCCTGGTAGGCCGGGTCGTCCTGATGCAGGGTGGCATCGGCGCGCAGGCGGGCACGGCGCTGCTCCGGCGATTCGGGCCATTCGGCACTTGCCGTCTCGATGCTTTCCTGGGGCGGCGGCAACACTTCCTTCTGCCCCGGCCCTGGCTTCACCAGCGTGGGGCGCGGCTTGTAGTCGATGTTGTTCTTGCGCTTGGGTGCAAAGGAAAAAGCCCCCGTGAGGTCGTCGGCAAGCTGCGAGGCAGCAGGCTTGTCGGTCCCGTAAGTGGGCGAGCCCATGCAGCCGGACAAGGCGAGGCCCGATACGACAAGCGGCGCCAGCAGCGCAACGCGCGCGTAAGTTCTCTCGGTCATGCCAAAAAGTCCCACTGTAGACAGCCTCTCGATTGCCGCCGGCCAAAGAAAGGTCCGGTCCCCGTCGCCTATGCTCTTCCGACGGAATTCCGGCGACAATTTGTCGTCCGGAGTTTCGCTTGTTTACCTCAACCACTCGTTAAGGGCAACGCGCCGGGGCCGATCGGCCGCCCGCCGTGGCATTTGTGCACCGCCTTAGAGGCGGCTCAAAGCCTTGAGTTCATGCAGGACAGCGGCGTCACGGGCCGAAACATCCGGGAATTCCGGGTCTGAGCCGACATCGGCGGTGTAGCGCCAGGAGCGCGCGCACTTCACCAGGCCACGGTCCTCCGCCTTCTCGACGACCACGGCGACGCCCTTGACGTCGTCGAGGGTAAAGCTGCCCGCCGGCGCCTTGCCGTGCACGAGAACCAGATCGCTGGTGATCGCCATCTCGGCCATATCGACATCGGCGATCGCCGCTTCGAGCGCGGCATCATCGAGGGTGACGACCGGCACCGCTTCCAGCGAAGAGCCGATGACCTTCTGCGCGCGGGCGATTTCCAGCGCGCCGGTGACGACACGGCGGACCTGCCGCACCTTGCGCCACTTCTCCGCCAGCGCCTCGTCCTTCCAGTCCGCCGGGATTTTCGGGAACTGGTCGAGATGCACCGAGACGGCATCCGGATGACGGTCGAGCCAAGCCTCTTCCATAGTGAAGGGCAGCATCGGCGCCAGCCATTTTACCAGGCAGTCGAAGAGATGGCGCACCACCTGCACGGAAGCCTTGCGCTTCACGCTGGAAGGCGCTTCGCAGTAGAGCGCGTCCTTGCGGATGTCGAAATAGAAGGCCGACAGCTCGACCACCATGAAGTCGAGCAGCGCGCGGGTGATGCGCTTGAATTCGAACGCGTCGTAGCCCGAGCGTACGACTTCATCGAGTTCGGCGAGCCGATGCAGCATCAGCCGCTCCAGCTCCGGCATCTTGTCCAGCGGCACCTCCTCGCCGTCGTCATGGGCGAGTGTGCCCAGCATCCAGCGGATGGTGTTGCGCAGCTTGCGGTAGGCGTCGATATTGGTCTGCAGCACGTTCTTGCCGAGCCGCTGGTCTTCCCAATAATCGGTCGTCACCACCCACAGCCGCAAGATGTCGGCGCCGGACTGCTTGATGACGTCCTGCGGCACGACGGTGTTGCCGAGCGACTTCGACATTTTCCGCCCCTCCTCATCCATGGTGAAGCCATGGGTGACGACGGTGTCATAGGGCGCCCTGCCCCTGGTGCCGCAGCTTTCGAGCAGCGACGAGTGGAACCAGCCGCGATGCTGATCGGAGCCTTCGAGATAGAGATCGGCCGGCCATTTCAGGTCGGGCCGGTCCTCAAGCGTGAAGGCATGCGTCGAGCCTGAATCGAACCAGACATCGAGGATGTCCATGACCTGCTGCCATCTCGAGGCATCGTGATTGCCGAGGAAACGCTCCTTGGCGCCGGCGGCGAACCAGGCGTCGGCGCCTTCTTTCTCGAAGGCGTCCATGATGCGCTGGTTGACTGCCTCGTCGCGCAGCACGTTGCCGTCGGCATCGGCAAAGACGGCGATCGGCACGCCCCAGGCGCGCTGGCGCGACAGCACCCAGTCGGGGCGCTCCTCGATCATGGCGCGGATGCGGTTCTGGCCGGCGGCGGGCACGAAGCGGGTATCGTCGATGGCTTTCAGCGCGCGGCCGCGCAGCGTCGTGCCGTCGCCAAGCTCCTGGTCCATATAGACGAACCATTGGGGCGTGTTGCGGAAGATGATCGGCTTCTTCGAGCGCCATGAATGCGGATAGGAGTGCTTCAGGCGGCCGCGCGCGAACAGCGCGTTGCGCTTGATCAGCTCGTCGATGACAGCCTGGTTGGCGTTGCCCTTCTTGCCATTGTCGTCGATGACGCGCGCCGCTCCACCCTCGCGGTGCGGGCCGAAGCCCGGCGCGTCCTTGGTGAAGAAGCCGGCATCGTCAACGGTGAAGGGGATCGCAGTGTCGATGCCGCGCTGGCGAAGGTCAGAGGCGGCATCCATCCAGGCGTCAAAGTCTTCGCGGCCGTGTCCCGGCGCGGTGTGGACGAATCCGGTGCCGGCATCGTCGGTGACATGATCGCCGGCGAGCATGGGCACGGGAAAATCGTAGCCGCCACCCAGACTTTTGAGGGGATGCGAAAGCGTAAGATTTTCAAGCTCTTCGGCGCCAACGTTGCGAAGCCGATTCAGGGTGACCTTGGCCTTCGCGGCAGCGTCGTCTGCAAGTTTCTCGGCAAAGATCAGCTTTTCGCCGGGCTGGGGACCAAAGGCGTTCTCGGCCGCCGTAACCTCATAGAGACCATAGTTGATGCGCGGCGAGTAATTGACGGCGCGGTTGCCGGGGATTGTCCACGGCGTCGTCGTCCAGATGACGACGCTGGCATCAAGCAGATCGAGCGACGTCTGCGTCAGCTTGGGATCCAGGGCTGGCTGTCCATCCTCGATGTTGATGACCTGGCGAGCGAGGCTGACGACCGGAAACTTCGCCCAGATCGTGTCCGACTCATAGTCCTGGTATTCGACCTCCGCCTCGGCCAGCGCGGTGCGTTCGACGACGCTCCACATCACCGGCTTGGAGCCGCGATAGAGCTGGCCGGACATGGCGAATTTCAGCAGCTCGCCGGCGATGCGCGCCTCGGCGTGGAAAGCCATCGTCGTATAGGGATTGTCGAAGTCGCCGACGACGCCGAGGCGCTGGAATTCGGAACCCTGCACCTTGATCCAGTGCGCCGCAAACTCACGGCATTCCTGCCGGAACTCGTTAACCGGCACCTCGTCCTTGTTCTTGCCCTTGGCGCGGTACTGCTCCTCGATCTTCCATTCAATCGGCAGGCCGTGGCAATCCCAACCGGGTACATAGTTCGAGTCATAGCCGCGCATCTGAAACGAGCGGGTGATGACGTCCTTGAGGATCTTGTTCAGCGCGTGGCCGATATGGATGTTGCCATTGGCGTAAGGCGGGCCGTCGTGCAGCACGTATTTTTCGCGGCCGGCTGCGTCTTCGCGCAACTTGCGGTAAAGGTCCATGTCCTGCCAGCACTTGACCAGCAGCGGTTCCTTTTCCGGCAAACCGGCGCGCATCGGGAAATCCGTCTGCGGCAGGTAGAGCGTTTTGGAATAGTCGATCGTCTCGGCGGTCTCGGTATCAGTCATTCGTCTGCCATATGCGTTGCCGGCGGCAAAAGAGCCGGGCGTTGAAGTTCTTCGCTTTGACGCATATCGTCTTCCCAAAACCGGACCCACTTTTGGGCGATATGCGTTGATGATCTGGAAAAAGCGCGAGAGGCCGCGCGCAAGATTCCCGGCGGCCCCGGCGGCGGTCAAGCCGCCCGGAACACCGGGCCTGTAATTCGTATCGCAGTCGCGAGAAGGCGCGAAAAGCTCGTCATGGCTGGGCTTTTAACCGAGACAGGCGATATTGAAAAGCCCGAACTCTGATGCTTCCTTGCGTTAGGTGCCAATTGCGCATACATTTGTAGGCAAATGGCCTGCAGTGCCAAGGAAACAATTCATGTCGGTCGCAGCAAGGGCAATTCGCGCAACACGCGACTTTTCCGTCCCTACGGACAAGATCGATCATCTGCGCAGTCTGGGTTTCAGTAGCGAAGAACTCTATCGTATCGTTGCCCCCCGCCGCACGCTGGCGCGTCGCAAGGAACATGCCGAGCCGCTTTCGCCAGCTGAATCCGACCGCGCCCTGCGCCTTGAACGCATCGCCGAGCAGGCGGATCGGGTATTCGGTAGCCATGAGAAAGCCCAGCGTTGGCTGAGAAGCGAGATCATAGCATTGGATGGTGCAAGGCCGATCGATCTCCTTGAGACAGAGACCGGCGCCCACGTCGTTTCCGAAGAGCTTATCCGTATCGACTTTGGCATGCTTGCCTGACGATGCGCATCTGGCGCATCTCCAGTTTCGCGGATCTCTCGGGTCGTGGCGGAACGCTCGTTGATGGAAGATGGAACAGGCGCGGAATGCCCATCGTCTATTGCACCGACCACCCTTCGACGGCACTGCTGGAGATACTGGTGCATGCGACGCGCGAAACCGTTCCGGAAACCTACCAGCTTATCGAAATCGACGTTCCGGACGGAATAGAAATGACCGAACCGGTTATCCAGGACGGCTGGGACAAGGACATGGAATCGACACGGCGACAGGGCACGGACTTTCTCTCGGCCAATCGTTACGCGCTCATGAAAATTCCTTCGATCATAATGCGCAAGGCAAACAACTATCTGCTCAACCCGACCCATGACGATGCGTCACGCATTACGATTGCGGGCCTATACCATTATCCGTTCGACAGCCGTTTGATCAAATGAGCCGACGCCCGCCCGCTCACATCGAGAAATCGAAGCGGTAGGTTGTCGACACGCCGATCGTGAACTGGTTGCGATCGCCGCGCTCCTTGACCAGGCTGGAATCGCCGGCCGGGCCCATCAGGCGGGAATATTCGCCGAACAGACTGGCCGTCATCGGCTCGGTCACCTTCCAGGTCACCGCGCCGCCCAGGCCCGCCGACTTCACCCCGCCACCGGGATGATATTCGCTGAGCCCCGAGGCCAGGGACTCCTCGGCATCAACGCCGTAATAGGCGTCGAAATAGTCCGATGAGGCGAATGAAACGCGCGGCCCGCCCGAAATCCTGACATCGGGCGTCACATCGTAAAAGGCGTCGGCGGCGATGTCGGCGACAAAGCCGTTATGGGCGCGAATGCCATGCCGCAATTCGGCGCGGGCACGCAGCCAATCCAAAGGATAGAATTCGAAGAAGCCGCCGGCCTCGCCGCCCCAGCGCACCGGGTCGAGGCCCTTCAACTCGTCGGCATCACCACCGTCGCGGGAAAACAGGAACTTGCCTGTCAGGCCGGCGCGGACGCCGCCATCGTCGATCAATGCCAACGAGATATTGTCGTTGCGCGAGGTGAAGCGCGCCGCGGGACCAGCTTTGCCGAGCGAGATGATCGGCGAGGCGCTGAGCAGGTACTTTTTGCCGCCTTCGAAATTCGGGGCAACCATGCCGGTGGCGCCGACCGTCAGGTACCAGTCTCCGGACATCCAGCCGAAGGTGCCCTCGCCTGCCTTGGCAACGCCGCAGGTGCCGAGCATGAATGCGGCCAAGACCGTCGGGACAGACCGCATTATTACTCCATACGTCGAACGCGTTGACCAACACTATCAGCCTTCATCCAAGCCATGGCGCCAGTTCGGTAAAATTTGACTTAATGTCCGTAACCTTGGCAGCGTTGGCCGGGCTGTTTTCCGCATTGCAGCGAATTGTACTGGCGCACCAAGATTCCAGATCAAGACGTTTGGAATGCGCCGGCAGCTGCCTCGGCAGGCGTTATAAATATTCGCGCGCAAACATGCCCGCGCTGTGAAGAGCGCGCCGACCGGCACCCAGCCCCGCATTCCAAACCGGCCAAGCGTGAATCATATGCGGCCAAATTTCGAGACGTACTTTGACGTCAGCCGCGCCAGCGGCTTCCGCGAGCCGAGTTGCGTCCGACAACAGCGTCTCGGCCGAACCGACTTGTATAAGCATTGGGGGAAATCCGCTCAGATCGGCGAACAAAGGCGAGATCAGCGGATCGCGCCGATCAACGCCATTGGGAACATAGGCGGTTGCCAGTTCCCCCAAATACGCCCGGTGGATGATAGGGTCGATTGCCTCCTTTGTTGATAGTGTCGCGCCGGACATCGAAAGGTCCGTCCAGGGCGAACACAGCCAAAGACATCGCGGCAACCGCTCGCCTGCCGTGCGCAATATACTGACCAGGCACAGGGTGAGGTTGCCGCCCGCACTGTCTCCCCCAACCACGGTGCGATCCGGCGCAATGCCCTGCCGCCTCAGAAAGCGCCATGCCGTGAGTGCGTCTTCATGTTGCGCAGGGAAAGGATGTTCCGGCGCGCGTCGATAGGCGATCGCGAGGGTGCGCATTCCCATTGCCCGACCTGCCTCGGTCACCATTCGACGATGACTTTTAAGAGAGCCGGAGCAGTAGCCGCCACCGTGGAAAAAGAGCAGAATCTTATCCTTGTCACTGCCAGGCGCCAGGGACCACTCTCCCTCGAGGCCATCGAAAACCGCATGCTCGCATCGGATGTCCTCCGCGACCGGCCAGACCGAACCGACTTCGTCGAGCCGTGCCCGGCGTTCGTCCCAGCGGACCGTTCGTGGTTTTGACGTCAACAGCCTGCGGACGGCGTTGATCTCCAGCAGATCGCGGTGTTCGTCCATATCGCTCATTTTGCTTCCCCAGCCTCATCAAGCGTAGAAAACGGTATACAGCAGCAGCCGCACGTCATCGATAAAGGGGCCAATGCCAGCGCTGGCAATTTTTCGTTTCACTTGCGCCATGGCGAATACACGGGACGACGGGGGTCGCCCGTAAACCCGCTTGTCATCTTTTAGCGCTGGCCCACCCCTGCACACGATCGAATATTCCATCTGGTATTTGGCCGCTTCGGATAAAAAGCGAAGGTCTGGCAAGCGGATCGCTCGGGAGTGTGGCGCTCACACCCTGCTCGCTGGACGGGCAAGGCGATCGGCGCTACCTTTCGGAACAAAGAAGCTAGGCAACCTTGACGGAGAAGGGCAATGACCGTGCACAGCGATGCCATGAAAGACGCCATTGGCCAGACGCGGGCGAAGTGGGGATGGTTCGTCGCGCTCGGGGTGCTGCTGCTCATCTTCGGCGGCATTGCTTTCGGCAATCTGTTCATCGCAACCGTCGCCTCGGTTTATGTCGTCGGCTGGCTGATGCTGATGGCCGGCATTGTCGAGATCATCCATGCCTTCGGCGTGAAGACATGGGGCCGCTTCTTCTATTGGCTGCTCAGCGGGCTTCTCTACGCCGTCGCCGGGTTCTTCGCCTTCTACAATCCACTGCTGGCCTCGGCGGTGCTGACATTCCTCCTGGCGGTCGCGCTGCTTGCCTCAGGCGTGCTCAGGGCCTGGGTCGGCTACAGCCACCGGCCGCAGCCGGGCTGGGGCTGGGTGGTCACGGCCGGCGTCATCAGCGCGCTGGCGGGACTGGTCATCGCCATGGGTTGGCCGTTCAACAGCGTGTGGGTGCTCGGCCTGTTCCTGGCCGTCGACCTGATTTTCCAAGGCTGGACCTTCATTGCCGTCGGCCTGGCGCTGAAGAGATAAATTGTGATCGACATGGCGGATTGCAGGACGCCGACAGGTAATGCTCGTCGTTCATTTCTATCGCATACCTTCGAGATTGGCTGAAATCCCCAGCTTCGTCATCCCAGGGCGAAGCGACGCGGACGACGACGGCGCGGGTTGTCAAAACGCGATCGCGCGGTCCAGCCCGGAAAGCGGCCTGACGCCGGCGAGCAGTGCCTTCGCCTCGGCCTCGTCACGCTTCATCTGGGCGACCAGCGCGTCAAGCCCGTCGAACTTCACCTCCGAGCGCAGGTAGCCGAAGAAGGACACGGCACAAATCTCGCCATAGAGGTCGCCGGAAAAGTCGAAGACGAAGGTCTCCAGCAATGGCGCGCCATTGTCGTCGACCGTCGGCCGGCGGCCGAAGCTGGCGACGCCATCATGAAGGGAACCGTCGGCGCGGCGGAAGCGGACGGCATAAATCCCTTCCTTGAGGGTGGCTTCCGGCGAAAGCCTCATGTTTGCGGTCGGAAAGCCGAGTGTCCGGCCGAGCTGCTGGCCGCCGATCACCTCCGCCTCGACGGTGAAACGGTAGCCGAGCAAGCCGGCGGCCTCGGCCACATTGCCCTCGCACAGCAGCGTGCGTATGCGGCTCGACGACACCACCTCGGCGCTTTCGTCGCGAAACGCATCCACCAGCGTGACGCCGAAGCCGTGGCGCTCGCCGGCAGCCATCAGATAGGCCGGACCGCCCTGGCGGTCCTTGCCGAAATGGAAATCGAAGCCGGTGACGGCGTGGCTTATGCCGAGGTTGCGCTCGAGCACGCCGGTGACGAAAGCCTCCGCCGACAAGGAGGCGAACTCGCGTGTGAACGGCTGCTCGACCAGCGCCGCAAAGCCCAGATGCGACAAAAGCCGCGCCTTCATCGGCGGCGGCGTCAGCACGAACAACGGCATGTCCGGCCTGAAAACCTTTCGCGGATGCGGTACGAAGGTCAGCACCAGGGCTGGTACGCCGCGACGCTCCGCTTCGGCGCGCGCGCGTTCGAGCACCGCCTGGTGGCCGCGGTGGACACCGTCGAAATTGCCGATAGCCACCACGCCGCCGCGCAGATGGGCCGGCAGCGGTGCGGTTGCGGAAATGCGTTCGAACATTGCCGTCATGGCTTGAACCTATTGCAGTCTGGGAATCACCGCGACCGGCCTGTAGCCGTATTTTTCCAGAAAGGCCGCGAGCCTGGCCGGATCCGGCTGCAGCGTCTCACCGTAATCGCGGGCATGGATGCCGCCCGATACGTAGAGCACGTCGAAGCCATTGTCGGCCGCGCCCTTGATATCGGTCATCATGCCGTCGCCGATGGCCAGAACTTGCGAACGCTCGACCGGGCGGCCGAGAATGACGGCGACCTCCTTCATGGCGACGTCATAGACCGGCGCGTAGGGTTTGCCGGCGATCAGCGTGCGTCCGCCAAGCTGTGCGTATTCGCGGGCCAAAGCGCCTGCGCACCAGATCATGCGTTCGCCGCGCTCGACGACGATGTCGGGATTGGCGCAGATGAAGGGCAGGTTCCTGGCACGCAGCCGCCGCAGAAGATCGGCATAATCTTCCGGCTTCTCCACCTCGTCGTCGAACAGGCCGGTGCAGACCACGCCAGATGCTTCGAACTCCTCGACGAGCTCGACGTCGAGGCCCTCATAGAGCGTGAAATCCCGATCGGCGCCTATATGGAAGATCTTTCGCGGCCCTTCGGCGATCAGATCGCGGGTAACGTCGCCGGACGTTACGACACGGTCGTAGGCGGCGGGAGGAACGCCGATGGCGTTCATCTGCGCCACCACGTCGGCGCTGCGGCGCGGCGAATTGGTGATCAGGACGACAGGTATTCTCGCCGCGCGAGCAGCGATCAGCGCGGCAGCCGCCGCCGGGAAATGCCATTCGCCATTATGCACCACGCCCCAGACGTCGCACAGTATGGCTGAATAGGCTCCCGACAAGTCTGCGAGCGAACCGATGATGTCGGGCGAATCCGCCATGCCGTTGTCCCTGTACCATGATGCTTGCAAGTGCCGCGACCGACGGTCCGTAGCGGCCGGCCCGGATTAACCGAAGCGCTTCGCCCTGTCACCAGCTTTCATTGTGTCCGCAAGATTGTCGTCCGGGAACTAAGGCAGGAGGCCCGGCGCACTGGCGCAAAGGCTCCTGCCCTCATGCCCTTGCGGATGATGGAAGCATGTGGTGAGTGTTCCCATCCGGAGATGCGCTCTTGCCTGAACCCGCCAACCACCTTGCCTTCGCGCTGGTCTGCCTCGGCATGGTGCTGACGCCCGGCCCGAACATGATCTATCTGATCTCGCGCTCGCTGTCGCAGGGGCCGAAGGCCGGGCTCATCTCGCTGGGCGGCGTGGCGCTCGGTTTCTTGTTCTATGTGCTGTCGGCGGCGTTCGGCATCACCGCGCTGCTGCTTGCCGTGCCGTTCGCCTATGACGTGCTGCGCCTTGCCGGCGCACTCTATTTGCTGTGGCTCGCCTGGCAAGCGGTGAAGCCCGGCGGGCGCTCGCCCTTCCAGATCCGCGAACTGCCGAAAGACAGGCCACGCAAGCTGTTCGCCATGGGCCTGATGACCAACCTGCTCAACCCGAAGGTGGCAGTGCTCTATCTGTCGCTGCTGCCGCAATTCATCAGCCCCGGCAAGGGCCACGTGCTGTCGCAGCTTCTGATGCTCGGTGCCACGCAAGTCGCGATCAGCCTGACCGTCAACGCCATCATCGCGGTGACGGCCGGCTCGATCGCCGTTTTCCTCGCCGGGCGGCCCTTATGGATGGTGATCCAGCGCTGGATGATGGGCACGGTGCTGACCGCGCTGGCCGTCAAGATGGCAACCGACGCGCAACGCTGATCGGTCCTACATCGGCCGCCTGACCTGCTCCGCCCGCTCCGGTTCGACCACCCTGCGATAAAGATGCCAGGTCGCGTGGCCAAGGATGGGCATGACGACGGCAAGCCCGGCAAATAGCGGGATCGAGCCGATGACCAGGAGCACGGCGACCGTCAGGCCCCACAGCGCCATCTGCAGCGGGTTTGTCAGAACGGCGCGCGCCGACGTCTCGACTGCCGAGACCGCGCCGACATCGCGGTCGAGCAGCAGCGGAAAGGCGACGACGGTCGTCGCCAGCACGATCGCGGCGAAGGCGAACCCGGCCAGGTTGCCGAGCAGGATCAGCGTCCAGCCCTTGCTGGTCGTCAGCACCTCGCGAATAAAGCCGGCAATAGAGGCCGGAGGCTGATTGCCGTACAGGCTGGTGTAGATCGACTGCGCGGTGAACAGCCAGAGCAGGAACAGTACCAGCAGCATGATACCGATGACTGCAATCGCGGGGAGCGCCGGCGAGTGGCGCACGTCGAGCGCATGCCACCAGGATGTATCCATGCCGAACTCGCGCCGGCGGCTGATTTCGTAAAGGCCGATAGCCGCGAACGGACCAACCAAAGCGAAGCCGGACATCAGCGGATAGATGAGCTGGATGGCGTTCGAGCCCGAGGTCCACTGGGTCAGGATCAGGCCGACCACCGGATAGATCAGGCACAGGAACACATAATGCGACGGCTTGGCCCAGAAATCCTCGACGCCGAGACGGAGCGCATCGATCAGATCCTCGGTGCTGATGCGGCGCACCGTGGGCTGTACATGCATTCCACGTGCATCAGCCATGACATGAAAGCCGGCCATAACCTTTCTCCCGTGTGTCGGGGCGGTCACCGCCAGGATGGCCGCCCGCAGCTGCCACTTCAAGAACGGTGACATGATAGCCGATCTGGGCGTGCTTGTCGCCAGCGCCCGGCGCCAGGGCGCCGGGCGCTGAGCGAACAGTTACGCCGCGAAGCGATCGATCACCTCGGCCAGCGGCAAGTGACCGAAGCAAGCGCCTGACCCGGCGGGCTTTTCGCCAGCCTCGACAGCGAGCGCGTATTGCACGGCCGGATCGGCTTCGATGCGGCGGCGTAGCGCCGCCAACTTTGGGTAAGCGGCGCCGTCGACCGCCTGGTGGAACTCCGCCCAGCGCGCCACGCCGATCAACGTGGTGTCGGCAAGCGTCAGCCGCTCGCCGATCAGGAAATCCGTGTCGAGGATCATCGCCTCAAGCTGGTTATGGCGGTTGGTAACGACCTTGCGGCCGAAATCACGCAAGGTCGCCAGCAGCACCGGTTCGGCCGACTCCATTTCATATGCCGCCCAGAGCGGGGTGAAGGCGGCGGTGAAGCCGGTGTTTATGAAGGCGACCAGCTGGTGCATCCGGTCGGCCTCCGGCGAGCGAGGATCGAAGCTGATACGGCGTTGCGTATCGCGGGCTTCGAGCCAGGCGGCAATCGCCATGGTCTCGGTGAGCACCCTGCCCTCCTCCGTGATCAACACCGGCGTTTCCTGACGGCCGTTGATGCTGGCATAGGCGTCGTTCTTCATCTCAGTGAGCATGTCGACACGACACAGGCGATAGGGTTGTCCGAGGCGTTCAAAAGCAGCGACAAGCCCCATCGAACTTCCCAGCGGGAAGCCGTAAAGGAGAATAGGTTCCATTTCTTTGTCTCTTCCATGTTAGGGGTCACGCTGCGCAGCGAAACTTGACCCTAAACGCTGGTCGCCCCATGTAAATTAGGCACTATTCTGTAACCAGGTCCCCGCCATGAAAGATGTCGTCTCACGCTGCCCGATCGAGGAGACCATGCGTGTGCTCAGCGGTCGTTGGCCCACCTTGCTGCTCTATTATCTCAAGGATGGTACCAAGCGCTTCAGCGATTTGAGGCGTGACAACCCGGCAGTGTCGCACCGCATCCTGGCGCTGGAACTGCGCAAACTGGAGGAAGCCGGGATCGTGCGGCGAACGGCGCATGCCGGCTATCCACTCCGTGTGGATTACGACCTCACGGAGCCCGGCCTCAAGCTTGTGCCGCTTATCGACGCCCTGGGCGACTGGTGGGAACATACCGAAGACGATCGGGCCGGCCGGGTTTCATCGACGCCGGAAACCAAACTCGTGGCGGCGGAATAGCCGAGCGGCGATCACCGCGCCGCAAAGAACTGCCGGCGAGAGCCCAGCGCGCGCCAAGCCGTTCATACATTAGATGCCGCAAGACCAAGCGGCCGGCTTATGGGGCGCGCCATTGTGGCCGGCCAAACCGGGCAAGGCGCGGGCCATCCAGCACCAACTCCTGTAGCATGGCTCGCCAATCCCGATTCACCTGACCCGCCGTTCGATCTCATTGCCCGATCAGATCGGCTGACCATGCTGGATGGCTGTCGCTTTCGATTCTGACGTGAATGAAGAGCCTACTTATCCTCTTGAAGTTTCTCCTGAGACTTTGCCATTTGATCGTCCCCAAGTTCCATATTGTGCATCGTTGCAATCAACCATTCATCATGATCCCGCGTCGCCACTACGCTGATTAATCCGTGCCGAGGCGGCCATTCGTTTCCCATCGGATCGAGCGCGCCAGTCATGGACCACCGCAGGTCGAGCGTGGCAACATCCGGGCGAACAAGCCTGTTCCGCACGCTTTCGGCGGATAGGTGGCTGTGCTTGAACATCTTCTCAAAAATTGGGGCATGGAACTGCTCGATCTTGTCACGTCCAGTCGCCTGCATACCGAAGACGTTGGTAAATTCGGCATCTGCCGCGAATACGGCGGCAAAGGCGCGAGCATCGTGACGATTCCAAGCGTCGATCAGCCTGTGCGCGACACTTTCCACCCCTTCAGTGCGGACGTTGCCGATAGCCATACTGACCTCCTGTCATATAGTTCGGTTGCCATACTATATGGATACCATATAAGTTTGGAAAGATGGATAATCAGCCATACACGCAGTCTCTGCTTCTCTATGCTTATCAATCGTCGGCGAGCGCTTTGGTCCAGGTTCTCCGGGAGAGCGGCCATTCGGCAATCAAGCCCAAACACGGCGCTGTATTCGCCAACATCGACGCGGAGGGAACCCGACCCAGCGTCCTCGCGGAGCGTGCGGGCATTGGCAAAGCATCGATGGGTGAGTTGATCGATGAACTGGAGCGCCTCGGTTATGTTCGGCGCTCGCATGATCCGAACGACCGACGGGCCAAATTAATCGTTGCAACTGACGCGGCGCTTGCGGTGATCCGGATCGTCCACGATTTCAATCAGCGTCTCGAAGACCAATACCGGAGGCTGCTTGGTGCTCAGGCGTACGAATCGCTGCGGTCGTCACTGCAAGCGATATCCCCCAGAGAAAATTTGCAACCGAGGATACCTCGTCAGCGCTCGTGAAGCCGCAGAGATGGGGCAAAAGAAACTGTCTGTCCGTGAATGCCCGACTGGTATCGAGCCGGAAACCATCATCACGCATTTTCACCGCCCTGCCCGGCAAAAGCCATGATCGCGCTTATGTCAGGCGGGCATGACCGTTATGAAAATCGAAAATTATGGGGCCCAACCAAGCCTAAGCAGGCGCGTGCTGCTCAGAGCTGCCGGCCTTGGCGCTCTTGCCGGGCTCGTCGCCTGCGCCACCGTGCTGCCCACTGGCGAAGCCGCCGGTGTCTCTGCCTCCGCCGCTGGCACGCTGGCCGGCATCCGCGCTTCGGCGGGTCTCGGGCCGCTTGTCCCCGATGCGCAGCTCGAGCAGGCAGCGCTGCAGCAGGCCGGCTATATGGCGCGCGGCCGCCGAATGAACCACACCACCGGCTGGGGCAAGGACTTTGCCTCGCGCGTCAAAGACAATGGCATTGCCGGCGCTGCCGCCGAAAACATCGCCGAAGGCCGCTTCGACCAACAGAAGCTGTTTGACATCTGGGTGCATTCGCCAGGCCACCGCCGCAACATGCTCGACCCGCGCTTCACCCGCTTCGGTCTCGCTTACGTGCGCGACGGCCGCGACAGCACGCTTCGCTACTGGTGCCTTGTGCTCGGCAGATAACTTCCGCCATTTGGTCGGCGGAAGCCTGCTGGCGACCGATCCGTCAGCCTTTGCGGCCGCCGCCGAGCAATTCCTCGATGTCCTGCGCGCAAACCGGCCTGCTGAAATGATAGCCCTGCATTTCGTCGCAATTGTTCCTGCGCAGGAAAGCGACCTGATCATCTGTCTCAACGCCCTCGGCGATGACCCTCAGGTTGAGATTTTGCCCCAATGAAATCACCGCGCTGGCCACAGCCTGATCGTTCTCGTCGGCGGCGAGATCCTTGATGAAGGACTTGTCGATCTTCAGCCGCGCCACGGGAAAGGTCTTGAGAGCGCTGAGGCTGGAATAGCCGGTGCCGAAATCATCGATCGAGATCTGGACACCCAGGCTTTGCAGGGCGTTCATGGTGGCGACCGCCAGCTCGATATCCTGCATGATAAGGCTCTCGGTCACCTCCAGCTCGAGATACCTAGCCTCCAGGCGGCTGTCCTTCAGCGCGCTGACGATGCGATCGATCAGGTTGCGCTCCCTGAATTGCCGCGCCGACACATTCACGCAAACGGTCAAGGGCGGCAGTCCAGCGTCTTGCCAGGCTCTGTTCTGCCGGCACGCCTCATGCAGAACCCAGTCGCCGATCGGTACGATCAGACCTGTCTCCTCGGCGGTCGGGATGAACATCGTCGGCATTACCGTGCCAAGCGTTGGATGGTTCCAGCGTATCAGCGCCTCGACCGCAAAAATCCGACCTGACCGAAGGTCCACCTGCGGCTGGTAGAGCAGCGTGAATTCCGAACGCGCCAAGGCGTTTCGCAACTCTTCCTGAAGCACGAATTTTTCATGCGCCCTGGTGTTGAACTCGGGAGCGTAAAACTGGAAATTGTCGCGGCCGAACTCCTTGGCGCGATACATGGCCGCATCGGCATTTGCCAGCAGCGTATCGGGATCCGTTCCATCCTTGGGATAATTGGCAATGCCGATGCTGGCCGTCGCCCGCACCAGATGTGCTCCGAGCCGAACCGGCTCGGCGAGTGCAGCCCTGAGCTTTTGCAACGTCTCGGAAACGAGATCAACGTTCGCCGGCTGGTCGAACAGCACGATGACAAATTCGTCACCGCCAAGCCGCACGACGGTATCGGTCGCCCTTACGCAGTCGACCATGCGACTAGCGACGGTCTTCAGAAGCTCGTCGCCGGCATTGTGGCCGAGCGTGTCGTTGACGAATTTGAAATTGTCCAGATCGATGAACACCACCGTCACCCAGCGATCGTATCGCTGGGCGTACAAGACCGCCTGTGAAAGCCGATCCTCCAACAAGGCGCGATTGGGAAGCCCGGTCAGCACGTCATGGTTGGCCATGAAGTGGATCCGGTCTTCGGCCTGTTTGCGTTCGATGGCGATCCCGGCGATGCGCGTGGTGAAATCGATGAGGCGAGTCTCGGCCTCGGTCGGTTCGCGCACCGTCATCGAATACATCGCAAAGACGCCAAGCACGGCGCCCTGATGCGACAGGATCGGGGTCGACCAGCATGAACGCAAACCGTGCGGCCGCGCGAGTTCGCGATAATCCTGCCAAAGCGGATCGCGCATGATGTCAGCGACGATCACCGGCCCGCGCCGATAGACTGCGGTTCCGCAAGACCCTGCTCCGGGGCCGACCGCGGCGCCGTCGACGGCGTCGGTGTAGTCTCTCGCCAGGCTGGGCGCGGCGGCGTGACGCAAGTGGCTGCCATCCTTGTCGAGCAGCAAGACCGAACCGAATATCCCCGCCAGTTGGGATTCGACCAGACGCATGAGCCGCTCGAGCACATCTTCGAGGGGAGCGCTCTTTGCGATCATCTCGAGGATATGCGCCTGCCCGTCGCGCAGGATTTCGGCCTGCTTGCGCGCAGTGATGTCGCGGGCAATGCCGACGAGGCCGAAAATGTTGTTTTGAACGTTGCGCAACGGCAGTTTCGTCGACAGGAACCATTTGCCGGTGCCTGACGCATCGATGACGAACTCTTCCTCGTCGATCATCGGTTGTCCGTCGCGCATCAGTTGCTGCTCGATGAAGCGAAATTTCTGCGCAAGTTCCGGCGCATGAAGGTCGAAGTCGCTCAGACCGATCATGTCGCTCGTACTGTCCCGACCGCTGTCGGACGCAATGGCTCGGTTCGCGACGACGAAGCGGCTCTCGGTGTCCTTCACCCACATGTAGTCAGGCACCAGGTCGATCAGCATCTGCAAGGAGATACGCTCGTCAACGACCAAGCGATTGGCGCTGAGCTCGCTGATGTCCTCGTGCGTGGCCACCCAGCCGCCGTCAGGCATTGGTTGATGGCAGACCTGAATTGTCCGGCCATCGGCGAGCTCAGCTGTCCAGTTCCCCGAAGCCGTGCCCGAATTGACCGCCCGGGCCAACCCCAGATAGGCGTCCGCATTCATTGCCGAGGTCCCGACAGCGACGCGCCGCTCGACGATTTCGCGCAGCGCCACACCCGGCTGCAATTGCTCCGGTGCAAGGCGATAGATTTCCGCGTAGCGTCGGTTGCACAGGATCAGCCGTTCATCGGCGTCAAAGAAACAGATGCCTTGCGAGATGTTCTCTATCGCGGTCTGGAACCGCAATGCCTGGTCCTGAAGCGCCGCAATCGTGGAGCGAAGTTCGCGCTCGAGGACTTCGTACGAGGTGGTCGCCAGTTTTGCCAGCGTCGTCAGATTGGCGGACTCGGGCGCTTCGGCGGTTTGCCTGGATGATTTCGTGGCCAAACACAATTCCTCCCGCTGATGCTTGAGGCAAGCAATGGAGGCTCGCCTTCAACCCAAAAGCGAGTGCATATTGGTCCGGATATACTAATGGCAGGTGAACCCAGCTCAACGCCGACGCGACCGGGACAGCCAACGGAAGCCTCGAGCCGGTCGCGGTTGCCGTAAGCCCTGAGGCTTAGTCCATATGCGCGGCAGGCGCCCCACCGGCGGGCGGTGCGGCCTTTGGCTTGCGCAGCAGGAAAACAAACGGGACGGCAAGCAGTGTCATCATCATCAGCAGCTTGAAGTCATTGACGTAGGAGATCATCATCGCCTGGACATTGACCATGCGATCCATCAGTGACAGCGCCGTCGCATCGCCGCCCGCCGCTGCCGGCGATGCCGCCCAGAGGTTGGGATTGAACGGATTGATGTAGGCCGAAAGCTCGGCATGGTTGATCTGCGTGTTGCGTACCAGCAGAACCGTCACCACCGACACGCCGATCGACGAGCCAAGGTTGCGCACCAGGCTGAACAACGCCGTGGCATCGGTGCGGAAGCGTGCGTCGAGCGTGGCGAAGGCTACAGTCGACAGCGGCACGAACACCATGCCCATTCCCAGGCCCTGGATGACGCCGGAACTGAGGATCAGCCAGTCGTCCATGTGCGGCGAGAAGCTGGACATCGTGTAGAGCGACTGCGCGGTCAGCAGGAAGCCGATGACGACGAGGATCCTGGCATCGATCCTGTGCATGATCCGCCCGACGAACAGCATCGCGATCATCGTGCCGACACCGCGCGGTCCCAGGACAATGCCGATGGTGAGGGTCGGATAGCCGAAGATGGTCGACAGCATTGGCGGCAGCAGCGACATGCTCGCCAAGATGAGCACGCCCATGACAAAGATGAACGCCAGCCCGGTGACGAAATTGCGATCGAGGAAGATCTTCGGGTCGATAAAGGGGTGCTCGGCCGTCAGTGTATGAATGGTGAACACCCAGAAGCCGGTGATGGAAAGACCGAGCTCGATCCATATCTCGATCGAGGAAAACCAGTCGACCTCGCCGCCGCGATCGAGCATCAGCTGCAGCGCGCCGACACCGAGCGAGAGCATGGTGAAGCCGAAGAAATCGAAGCTGCGCACCCGCCGGGCGACGCTGGGAAGATACGCCGCCATGCCGAGGAAGGCGATGATGCCGACCGGCAGGTTGATGAAGAACACCCAGCGCCAGTTGAAGTTCTCGGTCAGCCAGCCACCCAGCGTCGGGCCAAGGATCGGTCCCAGCATGATGCCGGCGCCCCAGATGGCCATGGCTTGGCCGTGGCGTTCCCTAGGGTTGATGTCGAGCAGGAAGGTTTGCGACAGCGGCACGATGGCGGCGCCGAACACGCCTTGCATGAGCCGGAACAAAACGATGGTCCCCAGGCTCCAGGCGATGCCGCACAGCATGGAGAAGACGGTGAAGCCTACCACGGCCGTCAGGAACAGCTCCTTGCGACCGAAGCGGTCGGCCAGCCAGCCGGTCACCGGCGTCATGATCGCCGCGGCAACGATGTAGGAGGTCAGCACCCAGTTGATGTTGTCGGGGGAGGCGCCGAGATCGCCGGTCATGGTCGGCAGCGCAACGTTGGCGATCGTCGTGTCGAGCGCCTGCATGATCGTCGCAAGCATGAGCGCGACTGTGATCAGGCCGCGGTGCGGTACTTCGCGAAAGGGTTCTGGGCTGCTCATGACGTAAAACTTCCAGCAGGTAACAAAAACGTGTACATTAGGTTTCCGGACGGCGAGGCCCTCGCCGTAGAGAGACCCTCATCGCGGTGGGACGCGAGCATCGATGTGGGGGTTACATCAACTGAGCGTCTCGACAAGCGGGCGCCCGCCGCCCGGAAACCTGAGGACCGAAGATCCTGCGCGGAGTTGTCTGCTCAGGCAGGCTACAGCGCAGTCCGTTTACGCATTCAACTTTTCCTGCGCCTTCTTCGGACCAATCCTGCATCCATCTCACTGTTTGCTATGCGGCCGCTGTTCGGCCTCCTTACTTGGCCTGGCCTGCCGTGGCGCCGCGGAAAATGCTCGGCAGCCCGCGGGAAACGCCGGTGTCCACCGTGACCGTCGCGCTCATGCCGGTGCGCAGCGCCGTCTTGGCGTCGGCATCGGCCAATTCCAGGCGGACCGGAATGCGCTGCGTGACCTTGACCCAGTTGCCGGTGGCGTTCTGCGCAGGCAGCAGCGAGAACTCGGCCCCGGTGCCGGCGCCGATCGCCTTGACGGTGGCTTCGAAGGTCTTGCCCGGATAGGTATCGACTACGATTTCGGCCTTCTGGCCTGGCTTCATGTTGGTGAGCTGGGTTTCCTTGAAATTGGCGTCGACCCAGGTGTCGCCGGTCTCGACCAGCGAAAACAGCGGCGTGCCCGAACCGACATACTGGCCGACCTTGAACGAAGCGGCCTGGCTGATGATGCCGTCGGCAGGCGCCTTGACCTTGGTCTGGACCAGATCGTAGGCCGCCTTGTCGCGTGCGGCGAGCGCCGCCATTACTGTCGGATGCTTGTCGGTTTCGATGTCGGGATTGCCGCCAAGTGCCGCCTTGGCGCTGACGATCCCCTGCTGGGCTACGGCCAGCTGCTGCTTGGCCTTGTCGAGGTCGTTCTTGGCTTCGTCCAGCGACGACTTGGCGTTGATGCCCTTCTGGGCAAGGTCGGCGGCGCGGTCATATTGCGACTGCGCGTACTGGACCTGGCTTTCGTCAGACTTCCCCTGCGCCAGCGCCTGGCTGTAGGCCGCACGCAGCTGCTCGACATTGAGCCGCGCACCGGCCACCGCCGCGTCGGCCTGGGCCAACGCGATCCGATAGGGCTCGGGGTCGATGGCGAACAACACGTCGCCCTGCTTGACAGACTGGTTGTCGAAAATGTCGACCTGAACGATGCGGCCCGCCGTATCGGCGGCTATCGACACCTTGGCCTGCTGCAGATTGGCGTTCTCGGTCTCCTGATAGCGGCCGCCGGTCACCCAGACATAGCTGCCGGCGGCGATCAACGCAGCGGGCAGCACAAACATCAAAAGGAAGCGGCCGGCACGGCGCTTCTTCTTCGGCACCACCGGCGCCGGAGCTACCTGCGGAGCGACCGTTACCGGAGCTGCCGCCGGCTTCGCGGGAGCTTCCATCTCCAGCTTGGCCGCATTCTCATCTAGTTTGGCTACCGCGTTCATGTTGCTGCGCCTTCCGTATTCTTCACTTTTTCCGAGGGCGGCGTCTCACCATCTGCAAGATTCTGCACCATTATCTCCAGCGCCTTGACCAGGACGCGGCGATCTTCCGGCGAAACGCCGACGAGCGATTCCTCATAGACCTCGCCGGCAAGGCTCTTGACGTGGGCATAGGCCGCGTTCGCCTTGGCGGTCGGGAAAATCATGCGCACTCGCCTGTCGGTTGCGTCGGGACGGCGCTCGATCCAGCCGCCCTCCTCCATTCGATCGACAAGACGCGAGACGCTGATCGGCTCGATTTCGAGAAGCTCGGCAAGCCGCGCCTGCGCGACACCCGCCTCCTTGGCGACACGTACCAGAAGCCGCCATTGCGCCGAAGAAAGGCCGAAACCACTGGCGCGCGCCTCGAAGCGCTTGCGCATCAGGCGCTGCACGTCGTGGATCAAAAAGCCCAATCTGTCGATGCCGTCGGAAACCATGAGCGACATATATAATAAGCGTGCTCATAATTCAAGGAGCCCGATTGTGCCAGAGGGTGACAAATGTGCATTGCAGTCAGTGCAGGGCGATAGTGGTTAGCGATTTATTACGCCGGGCGCTTGTGACGAGCATGCGGAAGATCGGCGTTCAGATGCTCAGACTATCGATCTCATCCAGGCGGAAAAGGCTTCGACATGCGCTTGTCGGGGGTGATTGGCTACGCCGGCAAGGTAATAGCCATAGCCTGGCAGAGAGAGATCATGTGCCTTGACCAGCCTGCCAGCCTCGAGTTCGCCACTGACGACCACATCGCTGCAGATAGCGATGCCTTGGCCTGCCGCTACCGCGTCAATCGCGTGCAGCTCTTCGCGGAAACTCAAGTCCCATGCCCGGTTCGCATTGGGGATGCTGGGATCGATCGAGCGTGCGATCGCCAGCCATCGCTGCCAGGTCGGCGCTTCCGGGTCGCGGTTCGTCCAATTGAAATGGATGAGCGGGTATTGCAGCAGATCGGCGGCGCGCTCGATCTGTCGGTCGCCTCCTGCGAACAGATCCGGGCTGCATACCGGAAAGAATGCGTCCCGAAAAATTTCCTGCGCGGGAACGTCCCGCGGCATCCTGCGCGCATAGCGGATCGCAACGTCGGCGTCACCGGCTTGCAGGTCCAGAACGGCGTCTGTCCCGATGATCTCCAATGGAATGTTCGGATGCTGTTCGCGCCACTTCGACAGGCGCGGAACAAGCCATCGGCTGGCAAATGCATTTGGGCTCGTCACGCGCAACGGGCGTTGGCCAACACCGGCCGAGGCTGATGCGATTGCCGCAGCGAAAGCGTCGAAGCCGCTGCAAATTACCGGGAACAGCCGTTCGCCCACGCCTGTGAGCACGAGCGGTCGTGGGCGCCGCCGGAACAGCAGTTGCCCACAGACCTCCTCCAGCAATCGAATCTGGTGGCTGATGGCCGTCGGCGTCACTCCGAGTTCCGTCGCGGCCTTCCTGAAGCTCATCAGCCTGGCAGCGGCTTCGAAGGCGCGAAGCGATCCGAGCGGCGGAAGTTTTCTCATCCACGCAGTTTAGATGAATTTAGCTCATCCAGCGACTGAGATATTCGATTTTGCAGCGAATGGCGCCGCATGAGATCATTGTGGTCCGGCGCATGTCGGTGAACGAAAGCGGCCTGTCCAACCGTGCCGGATCACGAAGGGTCGATGAGCATGTTCAAGCTTATGGACGGTTCCGAGCCGACGTTGCAGGCGCCGGACATCGCTCGGCTCAGGCAGGCGATTCGCGGCGATCTGATCCTTCGGGACGACCCTGGCTATGACCAGGCGCGCAGAGTTTGGAATGGCATGGTCGATAAGAGGCCGGCGGCTGTGTTCTATTGCGCCGAATCCAGCGATGTCGTCACGGCGGTCAACTTCGCCCGATCGCAAGGCTTCCTCGTCGCCGTCCGCGCCGGTGGCCATAACGTCGCCGGCAGTTCGGTATGCGACGGCGGCGTGGTGATCGATGTGTCCCGCATGAAGCGGATCGAAGTCGACCCGATCCGCCGTGTTGCGCGCGCAGAAGCCGGCTTGAACCTGGGCGAGTTCGACGCAGCCACTCAGGTCCATGGTCTTGCGACGACCATGGGTGTCAACGCGGATACCGGCATAGCCGGACTGACACTCGGCGGGGGGTTCGGCAAGCTTGGCCGCAAACATGGACTGAGCTGCGACAACCTTGTCGCTGTCGAAATCGTGACGGCGGACGGCCGGTTGCTCACGGCAAACGCGGCCGAATATGCAGATTTGTTCTGGGGCATCCGGGGCGGCGGCGGCAATTTCGGAATAGTCACGACCTTCGAATACAAGCTCCATCCCGTGGGTCCGCTCCTCATCGCGGGATCGATGCTATACCGCTACGAAGAGGCACGCGATGCGATGCGGTTCTATCATGCATTCTCGAGCGGCGCCCCGGATGAGCTGAGCCTGGATGCAGCACTTGTGACGGCGCCCTCGGGCGAACGCTTCTTCAGCATATCGGCGTGCTACATCGGCCCACTCGACGAGGGCCAGCAAATCATTCAACCTCTGAGAGAATATGGCACGCCGGTTGAGTGCCAGATTGCTCCTGTCCCCTATGTTCAAATCCAATCGGCCGGGGATAGCCTCTTTCCGCGCGGGCGGCGCTACTACTGGAAGGCGCAGTTCATGCGCGAAATCGCAGATCAGGCGATCGATGCCATGCTTGCGGCTTACATGACCGCACCCCGCGAGTCGCTTCTGGTCCTGCAGCAGGTTGGCGGCGCCATCTCGCGAGTACCGATGGACGGAACGCCCTATGCCAACCGAGATGCTCTTTACGATTGCTTCCCGATATCGATCTGGGACAATCCGTCTGACGACGAAACGCACATCCGATGGGCGCGTGACCTGTGGGATGCAATGAGACCGTTCTCGACCGGCGGCGTCTACGCCAATAATCTCGGCGAAGAGGGCATTGATCGGGTTCTGGCGGCTTACGGCGAGAATTATCCGAGGCTGGCCGCGCTAAAAAACAAGTATGACCCCACCAATCTCTTTCGCTTGAACCAAAACATTAAGCCCGCGACCTGAGCGACCGCCGCAGGCCGATGCTCGAAATTCTGCGGCGCTGCTATAACTCCAAATTCCAGTTCTGGCCGACCAGATCCTTGCCGAAGGAATGGTGGCGCTCCTCGTCGGTCAGCTTGAACCCGGCCGCCTCGTAGATGCGGCGCGCCGAGGTGAGGACGTCGTTGGTCCACAGCGTCAGTGTTCTGTAACCCTTGGTTCGAGCAAAGCCGATGCATTCCTCGACCAACCGCCTGCCGATGCCGAGACCGCGCGCCGAAGGCTCGACATAGAGCAGGCGCAACTTCGCCACCGCGTCCGACTGGCGCACGACGAAGACCGAGCCGACGACCTCCCCTTCCCGCTCGGCGATCCAGCTGCGTTCCCATTTCGGATCAAAGGATTTGACGAAGGCACCGAGAATTTCGGCGACCAGCGCTTCATAGGTTTCGTCCCAGCCATATTCCTGCGCGTAGAGCAGGCCCTGGCGATGGATGATCCAGCCGATGTCGCCGACTTGCAGAGACCGCAGCATATAGGGAACTTTGGGCTCGGCACTTCCGCCCAGCAGACGCTGCACCGTCTGCATGGCCCTGACCAGCCTGTCCTGTTCGGCAGCCGAAAGCCGTTCGAGCAAAGCCGCGACCTGTTCGTGCGAACCCTGGTTCAGCGGCGCGAAGGCCTGCCGCCCGGCCTTGGTCAGCGCGATCGACGAGCGCCGCGCATCCGCCTCGATCGTGGCACGCTCGACCAGATCACGCTCCTCGAACTTCTTCAGCAGCCGGCTGAGATAACCGGCATCGAGGCCGAGATCGCGCGCAAGCTCGGTGGCGGTCAGGCCATCGCGATGCGCCAGCTCATAGAGCACCCGGGCTTCGGTCAGCGAGAAGTCGCTTTTCAGCAGCCCTTCGTCGAGCAGCCCGATCTGGCGGGTGTAGAAGCGGTTGAAGGCCCGCACCGCGTCGATCCGCTCCTTGCCTGGGTGATGATGAATGGTCATGGCATCCTCCTGTCCGGCAAGATCAGCCATTTAGTTGACTTAGTCAAGTATCCATTTGAAGCAATTGTCCTGAGGATGCTCACCGGATGCCTTGACTCGCGCGAGTTGCCAGCCTATTTCAGCGCCACGTTAGCACTCCCCCAAGATGAGTGCTAACCACATGTCCGGCGCCGCCGGACGGAGGAACTGTTCTCACCATTCTCATCGAGGAATAAAAAATGGCAAAGTCGAAGTTCCGCCCGCTTCATGACCGCGTGGTCGTTCGTCGGGTCGAATCCGAATCCAAGACCGCGGGCGGGATCATCATCCCCGATACGGCTAAGGAAAAGCCGCAGGAAGGCGAGATCATCGCCGTCGGTTCCGGCGCCCGCGACGAGGCCGGCAAGCTCGTCCCGCTGGACGTCAAGGCCGGCGACCGCATCCTGTTCGGCAAGTGGTCGGGCACCGAAGTCAAGCTCAATGGC